>JACQIB010000002.1 GCA_016198755.1 Candidatus Aenigmatarchaeota archaeon | reverse complement strand
CATACAAGCTGGAGTTGATAAAGGAAATTAAAGGACAGATTTCTGTTTACTGGCTTGGGAAAGAGTTTTATGATTTGTGTGAAGGGCCGCACTCTCCAAGCTCTGGGAGAGTGGGGGCTGTGAAACTGTTGAAACTGGCTGCAGCCTATTGGAAGGGAGATTCCTCAAAGCAACAGTTGCAGAGGATTTATGGTATTAGTTTTAGAACACAGAAAGAGCTGGATGGATTTTTGAAAATAAGGGAGATGGCTGAAGCAAGAGACCACCGCAATATCGGTCCAAAGCTTGGATTGTTTCTCTTCCATGAGACTGCTCCTGGTATACCATACTGGCTGCCAAATGGAATGATTCTGTACAATCAATTAATGGAATTCTGGCGCACAGATCATGCAAAGAGGGGTTATAAGGAAATTTCAGCTCCTATTGTAAACAAGAAAGAGCTCTGGGAAACCTCTGGACATTGGGAACACTACAAGAATGATATGTTCATTGCTGATATGGGAAAGAATGAGGTTTATGGGCTGAAAGCTATGGGCTGCCCTAATGCAATGATTATTTTCTCCTCTCAGACAAGAAGTTACAGAGATCTGCCATTGAGATTTTCAGATATTGATGTAATACACAGATATGAACTCTCTGGAACTCTTGGTGGATTGTTTAGGGTCAGGGGTTTCAGGCAGGATGACTCTCATAATTTTGTAACAGAAGAGCAGATAGAAGAGGAATATGATAGGATTTTCGAGATTGCAGAGCTGTTTTATGGAGTTTTTGGATTGAAATACAAATACAGGCTTGGAACAAGGCCTGAAAAGTTTATGGGAGATATTGAAAGCTGGAACAAAGCTGAAGCTTCCATTAAAAGAATACTGGAAAAGAGAGTTGGAAAAGGGAACTATATATTAGCAGAAGGGGATGGAGCTTTCTATGGACCCAAAATAGACATACTCATGACAGATGTTCTAGGTAGGGAATGGCAGACAGGAACAGTACAGTTGGATTTCCAGCAGCCAAAAAGGTTTGGTTTAAAGTATACTGATAAGGACGGGAAGGAAAAGACTCCGGTTGTTGTACATAGAGCTATTTACGGATCTCTGGAAAGGTTTATTGGGATACTGATAGAACACTATGCTGGAGCTTTCCCGCTCTGGATTTCCCCGATACAGGTAAGAATTTTGTCTGTTTCTGATAAACATATGGAATTTGCTAAAGGAATAGAGCAAAAGCTGCTGGAAGCTGGGATAAGGGTCGACTCTGACTATTCTAACACAACTGTTGAGTATAAGGTCAGGGATAGCCAGATGCAGAAAGTTCCTTATACTGTAACTGTTGGAGATAAGGAAGTTGAGAAGAACTCTATAGCTGTGCGTGGGAGAGATGGGAAGGTTAAGTTTGGGGTGCAGGTAGAAGAGTTTATATCACAATTGAAAGATGAAATAAATAGGAAAATCTAACACACAGAATAAACCTTTATATTGCCACCATCATATCAATACTTATGAAAATTGGTGCAACACAATTTTTCATTGGTGCTGCAATAGTTTCTCTTGTTCTGATTGCTGGTTGCACGAACCAAAGCACATCCACATCTGCCACTGGTCAAACATCTCTCATAGTTACAGTTGCCAAAGGCCTAATTTTTGATGCAACTGTCAGTGCCTATACGTTAAATGATGATGGGACCAAAGGTAGCTTGATTGCCGGGCCTATCGGTTCATCTCCAAACGGAAATGTTTACATGTCTTTGCCACAGAATTCTCCACCTATAATACTGATAGAATCTGTAGGAGGATTTTATAGAGATGAAGCCACAAACTCAACTGTTCAATTATCTGACACTGATGTGATGAGTACGGTTATGACTTCTAATTTAACGCAGGCTTCTGTTACACCATTTACAAATATGGCAACAAAGCTTGCAATAAACAAGATAAAAAAGGGTACAAAAACAGTGGATGCTGTTAATTTTGCAAACAGAATTGTTTCCCAACAGTATCGTATTGATATAGTAAACACACCACCTGTGGCTGCTAATGATCCTGACAGTGTATTACTTGGGAGCCGCGAACAAAGAGAGTACGGTGTTCTGCTTGCAGGTTTATCACAACAGGCAAATGATCTTGATGTCAATCCTCTTGATCTGGAAAATGCACTCGTAAATGACTGGTCAGATGGAACGTTAGATGGGAAGGAAAATGATAAGGATATTGAAATGAAAGATTCTACGGGCAAGAAGGTCGATGTTTCTGCTTCAACTGGTCTTGAAAGATTGCAAGATGGAGTAGATAAATTCATAAAATCTGATAATGATGCAACAAATCTGAAAGATTTTTCAATTGCTACAAAACCTGTTTCAGCTGATCCAAAATTCTATATTGATGCACCATCATCTTATGTATGGGTGGCTAACAGTTTTAATTCTTATCATCTATTTTCTAAGGGTGGAAAACCTCCTTACACATGGACTGTAAAAGAAGGCTCAGCAATTCCCAATGGATTTACACTTGGTGAAAGCGGCGTTCTTTCTGGAACAGCTCCGGCTTTGGATCGTGGAACTACATCAAAAATAACACCTCCATTTACTGTCGTAGTCACAGATTCTACAGGAGAAATCCATGAGATTGAGATTCGTATAATCATTAGAGGACAGGCTCCGGTCATAACAACTTCAACTGTTACTTGCGTGGAAAATGAAAAATGTAATGCCAATATAGCAAGTGCTACTGGTGGGACAAAACCATACTATTTTAGATTTGGATCTTTTAGAAGCAGCACTCCTCCATTTGGAATGGGTCTAAGTTTTGATGGTTCAGTTATTGGTGAATCCACAACAGCTGGAACTTACGTGTTTGAAGTATGTGTTGTGGATTCTGTTGGAGAATCAGATTGCAAACTTGCTAGATTAATTATAACACAGAAAGATCAACCAACAACTACAGGACAGGGGCCTGCAACTACCAATCGAGTAGCTAAAATCAAAACCCGTACTCTGACAATTAACTTTGCTGGCACCGGAACTGGAGGTGTAGCGCTTGTGACTGCAGAAAGCGGTGCCGAGAATGCGGAAATATGTCCTGGACCTGCGCCGTGTGTCTTTACCTATAATGAAAGTCAAATTGTAGGATTGGGTTCGAAGGCAGATGAGGGATCTGTATTTTCAGATTGGGCAGGCGGATGTGTTACAACTGGCAGTGCATGTAAAGTAACAATGGACTCGGACATACAAGTTACAGCAACTTTCGGAAAACTGCGAAAATATACTCTTACTGTAGTAAAGGATGGTGCTGGTACAGGCTATGTAACCAACCCGCCAAAGTTTGAAATAAGCTGCGGCGATGATTGTTCAGCTGAATTATCCTTTGATGACAATGATAAAAGTATAGGTGCCAATTTAGTGAGTCTTGTTGCCAAGCCTGATTATGGCTCAACGTTTGACCGCTGGTCAGGACCATGTGATTTTGTAAACTATAAACCAACAGATATAGCGTGCTTGATACGTAACATGACAAAGGATGAGACAGTACACGCCAAATTCGATGCGACAACAACCACTACAACTACAACACTACCACCTGTTGTAGAAAAAATTAGCCTAACAAGCAAAACTTGCACTCCAAAAACTTTCAAGACCTCAACCGGCCAATACACAAACTATGAGTTAACTGCAACTGGTACTGCAAGCGGGCCAGTAGGTGATACTATAACAGAATATTGGATAACTTCAATAAAATGCGATTCTTGGGGAACATTAGAATCTAAATCTAACACAGACACGACAACTTACTGTAAAAGAAGGCCGGGCGACCCTGAAACTACTCAGTGGTCAATGTTTCAGGATGCAGATCATAGTTGGTCGGGACGAACTGTAAGTGTCAAGAGGCCAGGCACTAGTTATTCAGCTTCCACCCCTGAAATTAAATGCAAATAAATAATTTGTTATTTTTCGTATGGTAAATTATATACTTCTGCTGCAAGCCTTTGGCTGCCGGTTTCTTTCAGATCTAGCAGGGAGTTAGCTTTTACCATGTCATTGGAAACTGTGTAAAGAGTGTTTCCAATATACAGGGAGCGGTGTATCTGGTCTTGTAAGTGGGATATGCTGCCGCGCAAAACAAAACCAGATTCTGGAGTAAGATTGAAAACATAAGCTCCTGTGAAAACTGTGTGGCCGTATGTATTTGCTTGGACTGAGTTTGGATAATCCTCTGGGTTTATTTTGGCAACTGATACTGGCAAGACTAAAAGATTCTTCTGCCTGTCAAAAAGGAAGGCTTTATGGTCGTGCAAAGCCTCTGATTCAGAGCCGCGGTCGCCTATCTTGAAGTTTGCAACCTCCTTTGGATTTTCCAAATCTGAAACATCAAACAAAGATAGTTTAAGTCCTTGGTACCAGGCAAAATTTCCTTGTCCTGAATCAACAGCATCCTTTCCTATTCCAATCAAATGGTTCTCGTCATACGGATGTAAGTAGTCTGAATAGCCTGGGATTTTCAGCTTTCCCAGAACCTTTGGATCTGTTGGATTGCTTAAGTCAAGCACAAATAGCGGGTCCACTTTCTTGAATGTTACCAGATAGGCTTTCTTTCCCATAAAACGGGTAGAGTAAATCTTTTCCCCCTGTGCTAACCCTTCAATCTTTCCAACAATGTTTAATTTGCTGTCCAAAACATATAGGTGATTCTCAGAACTGCCAGATCTCGCATCCCCTGTTGTGGTTGCTATCCTGAAGTTGCCTTCAAACTCGTCCATTGAAAACTGGTTCAGTACTATTCCTGATACTTCACCTTCAGCTGCAAGTTTTACAGCTCCACTCTCAAGGGAGATTTTCCTTATAAGAGTTCTTTCTCTCTGTTTTTCCAGCTCATTGAAAACATCCTTTGTTTTCTCTTGTATAAGGTTTTCAATGGTTTTTTTATCCTCAGGCAGTAGGCTGGATAAGTAATCTGTGAAAACCTTCTGGTAGGATGCCAACCTGCCTGAGGCAGATATATTCTTGTTATTGTCAATTTCCTCCAGTTTTTCTTTTAGAGAGGGTATTGTGGGAAATATTGCCTTTTCAAAAATAACTTTTGTCCTTTCAAGCTCTGTAATGTACTTTGTGGAAACAATATACATGTTTTCCTCAGAGGAATAGAGAGTTTGGCCTGTGCCCAACAAAAAGACTCTCTTTTGTTCTTCGAGAGTATTTGTGTTTAGGGAAATTATGAAAGTATATTGATAGTTGTAAGAGGGGGAATCCTCAGGGAAGTAGGCTATCTTATCTGGCTGTATTGTTTCGTTTCCATTGTTAGAACTTATAACAGGTAGGTTAGGATTATCAGAATAGGGGACCTGTTGGTTTACAACAGCGTAAATGTAGCCTTTCGCCATCCTTGCATCAAAATAATTTCCGGGAAGGGATATATCTTTCAGGAGTTTTGGCTCTGATGGGTTTGAAACATCGTATATTGACAGGAAAGTCTCGTATATTTGAGGCACCCAATAGTCGGTTATCATTGCCCCAGCACCTGCAATTCTCTTTTCCATTGGTTTAGTCTGTGATCTGCTGCCAAAAACAAAAATCTTTCCTTCACTTATAAAAATGTTGTTTGGGTTTCCATTAACAGCTATTTTTGAAACAATAGAAAGGGGGTTTGAATTCAGTATATAGACTGAGTTGTCTGAAATTTTGTATATGTACTTTCCATCAGTCTTTACAATATCTGGCTCATCCACACCCTCAACCTGTATGTTTGTTCTGGAGTAGTCTGCAGAAGATTCTGTAACAGATGAAGTTTGAGTTATTGCCATCTTTGAAGCACCCATAGCACTGGCAAATGGGGATCCGGCGAATGGATAAAATCCGCCTCCGTAGTTTGACCTTCTGTCTTTTAGGAAAGTTGCAAGTGCTGAGTAGGATTCGAATGTAACTTCCTTTATTTCAGGCTCTGCTGTTTTGTTGGCTGCGTTTTTAATAAAGGAAATTAGGTTATTGTAAGAGGTTGCGAGCTTCTCCTCTATGGAGGGCTCTGAAACCGGCTTTAACTGGATTGCAGCAACAAAAATTGCAGATACTACAATCACGATTCCAAATAAAGCTGCGATTTTTTCTTCCATACTTTTCATTGTTCTGAAAAGCCATTTATAAGGGCTGTATTTTAATCGGTTTTGCCCGAACAATTCTGGTACCTTTTATAAGCCTGCGGCCGAATAAAATCTTCATGGAGATAGACAGGGAAACAATAAAGGCCCTTGCTTCTGAGAGCAGGCTGAATATACTGAAAAATCTGAGTGAGAGAAGGAAAATGCCTGCTGAACTTCAAAAGTCTTTGGGACTATCAGGATCAACAATAATAGAGCATTTGAATATACTTGAAAAGAACAGCCTTGTTAAAAGGGTTGAGACAGGGCATAAGTGGGTATATTATGAATTAACGGAGAAGGGGCAGTCATTGATAAAACCAAGGTTTCCAACGCAGTTTGTTATTGTTCTTGCATTAGGGGTTGTTTTTGCATTCGGGGGGGCTGCAAGGTTCTTTTCCTCATTATCTTCACTTTCAGCACCGTTTGCTGAAAAAGCCAAAGCATTGGAAGGAGTTGATGTTGAAAGCACTACAACAACTTTGGCAAAAATTGTAACAACCACATCTCCTGCACATGAGGTTAATACACAATCTGGTGTGGTTACTGCAGCTGGAGGACCGGTTAATGTAACTACAACTGTTATTCAAACAACAACTACAACGCTGCAAGCTGCTGCTGAAAAGGCTGTGGAAAATGTTACAGCCACAACAACAAAAATAAGTTCTGCAATAAATATTGCTCCCGACTATTTGGTTCCTGTTCTTCTGGGATTGAGTGCCGTTTTCCTAATAGCAGGAGTTGTTGGAATTTTGAAAGGGAGAAAAACTGCAATAGAGAATATTGTGGTTTCACTCTAACCTATTAGGCTAAGCTGTTTGTGCTGGCGTTTTCTGTAATGTCTGTATATTATATAGGAGATTACAGCAGCTGCGCCAACAGCTACAACAATATCCAGCTCATGGAAAATTGAAAGTATGCTCTCCCATGAAGGACCGAGATAAAAGCCTATATAGGTTAACAGAGCTGACCAAATCATGGAACCTGTTACTGTATAAAAGGAAAACTGTGTAAAATTCATTTTCCCTATACCTGCGGGCAAAGAAATGAAAGTGCGCACAACTGGCATTAGCCTTGAAAAGAAAGCTGTGCTTTTTCCATATTTTGTGAACCAGTTTTCAGCAAGGTCTAAATGATCCATTTTGATAAGGAAATAATGGCCATATTTTCCAAGGAACCTGCGGCCGCCATGCAAACCAGCCCAATAAGCTATCCATGAACCAATTAAATTTCCCAGTCCACCAGCAAGTACAACAGTCCAGAAGTCAAGCTTTCCTTGATAAGCTGCAAAACCTGCAAAAGGCATTACAACCTCGCTTGGAACAGGCATCAACGCAGATTCTAGAACCATCAAAAGAAAGACTCCCATATAACCAGAAGCAGCTATAGATTCTAAGGCCCAGTTTACAATAAACTCCAGCACCATAGCTAAAGGCTGTTAACAAAGGGTTAAAAAGCTTTCAGAATCATGCTGTAGACAAGCGTGACCAGACAGAATCGAACATTGGACCCAAAACAGCGCCTGCAACATGATCAGATTGCGTCCATAAGCTCAGTTCCTGTGTTGGGTGTGTGTTCTTTTCATCAGTCAGGCTCATAACCAAATGGTTATCATCCACAAGGCAGAACCTGCCGGAATTTTTATCAAGCTTCCTGACTTCAGCATAACTCTTTACAGAAGACAGAGCAGCATGGTCTTTTCCTACTGGAGCTGCAATCCTTATTTTTACTCCTTTCCCTGCAGCTTTTTTCAGAAGTTCCCCGTGTTTTGACTGCAAATCAGAAAATCCATCTGAAGTTGTAACAATAGATATTTTCTTGCGGGCACCCTTAAAAATTGTATCAAGCTGCTGGTGCATTGCGTGTTTTCCTTTCAAAGAACCTATGAGTTCCCCAGGTTCTACAAGCTGAACACCTTCCTTGTGCATTTTATCCAGTTCTTTTATTGTAGATGAAACCTGCAAAGCAGAAATGCGCTCTGTTGCAATGTTTGTATCCTCCACAAGCTTTTTCTTTGCCCTTTCCAAAGCTTCAGATGGAGTAATTGAAACGTATCTAAGAGGCTTTGCATTCTGTATCATTACAAAACCCTTTTCAGCCAATGATTCAAGAACATCATAAGTCCTGCTGTGCGGTACTTTTGCAAGAGAAGATAGCTCACCAGCTGTTGAAGTACCTCTGGACAGCAAAGCTACCCAAAGCCTTCTTTCATATAGGTTTAATCCTATCTGTTTTAACGAATCCAATACTTGTTGTGTCACTATCATCCACTCTCACCAACCAATAATTAATGCGTGCAGCGGGATTTTCGTTCCGCAAACACATACCAATTATTGGTAAATGCGTATTTAAAGCTTTTGCCACTCTCTTGTGGTTCTCAAGAGCTCTTTTTGCTAACAATAGATAGTAAGAACAAGTATATAAAGCTTTACTACTGGGGGGTAACAAGGTTTTTGCTTCATTTACTCGTTGTTGCGGGTAAATTTTTCAGTGAAAATGTAAGTTTTTCTGCTCCTGCATTCTATAAACAACTCTCTATCAGGGTTTTTAAGCCTTACAGAAGCACCTGTAACCCTCTTTACAGCGCCCCCAACCTCTTCTGCAATTATTTTTGAGGTAAATTTATGGCGACCTGCACGCCTTACACGCAGAGCAAAAGTTTTTTTCTCTCCTAAATCAAGGATTTTTTCAGCTATATCTGTTGCCAAAAGCTTTATTTCATTCAATCCTGAAAAACAGGACCATGCAGGAGAAAATGAGGAAATTCCATCAGTCTCTTTTAGAATTGATATTACATTTTCAATATCCTCTGTGAAAACAAAAACCCTGTTTGGGTTGGTTTCTATACTAAATTTAATGTTATTTTCCTCTAATTTTTCCCTTACTCTGTTTCTGACAGATCTGTAATTTGCCCCGTAATCTATCCTTATTATTATACAATCTGGTTTTCTGAACATTTTTGTCAATCCTTTCTCAGCCTAGGTCCGCGCGGTGTATCCTCTACAATCCAGCCTGCTTCAAGTATTTTCTTCCTTATATTGTCTGCTTCAGCAAAGTTTTTCCCTTTTCTTGCACTTTCCCTTTCCTCAACCAAAGTCCTTACCCACTGCGGAACCTCTGTTTTTTCATGTTCCAGAACACCCAACACCCTGTCAAAATCTTTCATAGTTTTCAGAACTTCTTCCACATTTTTTTTGCCTATTTTGTTCTGTTCAATTGCCTTATTTGTTTCTTTTACAATATTGAAAATAACAGATAGGACAGAGGGTATGTTTAGGTCATCGTTCAGGGCTTTCAGGAAGCCTTCTTTTGCTTTTTTTGTTGTTTTTCCAAGCTTTTTATTGTACTCTCCTTTCACCTCAAGTCCAGTTATCCTGTCAAGGAAATCTGTCAGTCCAGATAAAGTTTCTTCAGCTTTTTTCAGCCCTTCCATAGTCAGGTTCTGCTGGGTTCTGTAATGGGCAGACAAAAGGAAATAGCGTATTGCTCTTTGTGAAAAGCCTTTTTCCAAAAGACCGCGCAGAGTATAAAAATTTCCCAGAGATTTAGACATTTTTTGCCCATCTACTTGGAGAAATTCACAGTGCAACCAGTAATTTGCAAAAGGTTTTCCTGTTGCAGCCTCTGACTGGGCTATCTCGTTTGTATGGTGAATTGGTATATGGTCTACTCCTCCGCAGTGTATATCGAAATGCTCTCCCAAATATTTCATAGCCATTGCTGAGCACTCTATATGCCATCCAGGGAATCCAACTCCCCATTTTGATGGCCATTCCATTTGCCTTTTCTTGTCTTTCGGGGAGAACTTCCAGAGAGCAAAATCTGTTGGATTTTTCTTTCCTTCTGCAACCTCAACTCTCGCACCCGGTATTAACCCTTCTTTTGATTTTACTCCAGCTAATTTCCCATAATCTTTCAATTTTGAAGTGTCAAAATAAACCCCATCTTCAATAATGTAGGTAAATCCTTTTTCTTCAAGTTTTTCTATTAGCTCTATCTGTTCCTTTATATGGTCTGTGGCTTTGCAGACTATATCAGCTGATATTATGCTTAGTTTTTCTGTATCTTCCATAAAGGCTTTTGTATAGAACTCTGCAATCTCCCAGACTGTTTTTTTCTCCCTTTCAGCTCCCTTTTCCATTTTGTCTTCTCCCATATCAGCATCAGAAACCAAATGCCCCACATCTGTAATGTTCATTACATGGAAAACTTTGAAGTCGTTGTATAGCAAAGCTCTTTTCAGTATATCATAGAAAACAAAAGCTCTCAGGTTGCCTATGTGCGCATAATCATAAACTGTTGGGCCGCAGGTATAGAGTTTGATTAGCTTGTCTTCTATAGTTTTGAGGCTCTGCTTTTTCCTTACCATTGTATTGAACAGTTTTAGGGGTATGTGAACCATTTTATCGCCAATTGGAGCCGCGAGAGAGAATCGAACTCCCCTGAACCGCTCTGCAGGCGGTCGCATAGCCTATCTGCCATCGCGGCAATAAAGCTTACTTTATACAGTTATAAAAGCTTTAGAAAAATGGCTGCTCAATCTGTGAGTTATCAAAAGATAGTGGTGTTCCCATTGAAAGAGGTAATAGTGGAGGTTCCATTTCCTCAGTTGTTGGAACATCTGGAGGTAGTGTTTGTTCCACTATCTGTATAGAACTCTTGTATTCTGCATTAGAATGTTCCTCGCTCATTACTAATCCTTTAGGTATCAGTCCCTCGTACTTTGCCAGACCGAGAGCTGCTGTTAAGACAGAATAGGCAACAGTTCTTGTTTCTGCCTCGTCCACAGGAAGGAACATTTCTACTTCAGCAGCTTGATCAGAATAAAGGGATCTCATTCCAAATTCCTGAACATAGTCTGTAAAACTATAATCCCTGCAAATATCATCGTCCCATTTTAGTTCTCTCTGGTCTGGTCTGTCAGAAGCAAACGGATCCAGCGCATCCGCTGGGTCAATCTCTTTTTTATTGTGTTCTTTTTGTGCCAATTTAGTCTTTGACTCTCCTGAGGGAAACACAGCACACTTTTCCCTCCGGCGGAAATGTTCGCCGAAAAGAAGCTACTGCTTCTCCCCTTATCAATAAAATAACTTGCATGAATGTTATTTAAACATATCGTTTGCGCAGAAGATGTTTTGTAGAAAGTTTATTAAGTGAAACCAACTGCAGCTATCTTGAATCTGGATTTTTTGCCTTTAGAATCCAATTTATGTGACGGTGGTGAAAAGTCTCCTATTGCTTCCAGCTCTGCAGGAACTTCGGTGGCGTGGAAAACTGTTACGGGTGGATTATCTCTATCTACATGCCTTACAGGAACTGGAATACCTCTATCCACATACCTTACTGCTCCAGTGAATAAAGCAGCCACACCACCAACATAATCTGCCAGCTTATCATTATAATCTACAAAAAGTCTTCCTCGACTCCCTACTACAAAAAAGTTCCCCTTAACAGGAAGTGGAACAATAGGTTGTGGAAAAGAGTATACAAGATCACTACTGCCATAACCTGCACCAAGAACCTGTAAAGGTTTTCTGACAGAACCCTTATCTGGCCTAGGCTCTGAAAGACCTCCAAAACCTTCCAGTTCCATGGTAGCTGGGTGATAGGTAACGGAGGTGGTGGATGGACCCATCACAAATGCGGCGGCCCTGGCTTTCATGGCAGCGCATCCCAGAGTAGCTGGGCCATATCTCGCATGCAGACCTCTGTCAGCATCTGCTAAAGAAAACGGACTGCTGCCTGGAGCCCCGACTATCAGATAAAAAACGGGCTTTTGATCTGCAGGTTGTGTTTTTGCTCTACCCATTTAAATCACTGAAAACAATTGGAAGGAAAAGGATTTAAACCAAGTGGAATGGGGGATTTTTAAGCTAATAAAACAAAAGTTTCCAATGGTTGCAGTTAAGATTTACACAACAGAGTGGTGCGGATTCTGTAAGGCTGCGAAAGCTTTCTTTAAGGAAAATAAAATTGTGTATAGGGAAATCAGAGTGGATAAGGATACTAAATCTGCAGAAGATATGATTAAAAAGTCTGGGCAGACTGGAGTACCGGTTATTGAGATTGGAGGGAAAATTATTGTTGGATTTGACCAGCCTGCGCTGAAGAAAGCGTTAAAATTGAAGTGAGGAAAATGGCTATATTTACATGTCCGGAGTGTGGAAAAATAGACAAAATAACAATACCTGATAAGAGTTGCCTTGCTTTTTACAAGTGCAAAGGATGCAAAAAGCTTATAAGCTCAAAACACGGTTGTATATTGTGCGAGTATACAAACGTACACTGCCCGCTAAAGTGTGATACAAAATGAAAATAATGATTTTGGCTGCAATTATCGGTTTGGTTGCTGTTGCTGGCTGCACTGGACAGAGCACTGACACAACAACCACAACTCTGAAAGAGACCACTACAACCCTTACTGCAACTACGGGAGCAACAACAACTTCTTTAACTGGTGGAACAACAAGCACAACAAAGGAAGTTACTGTTATTGAAAAGAGTGTTACTGGAAGCTCATTCAAGTTTGAGCCTTCAACAATTTCAGTAAAGAAGGGGGATAGGGTAAAAATAAGGTTTGTTTCAGCTGATGTTGGACACAATTTAATGATAACCGGATATGGGCAGACAAAAGTTATCAGCAGCGGAGCTGCTGCAGAAACAATTGAATTTACAGCAGATAAGGCTGGAACTTTTGAGTATTACTGTTCTGTTGGCAGCCACAAAGCTTTGGGTATGAAAGGGACTTTAACTGTTACCTAATATATACCGAATAAATTATCTTTCTACAAGAATGTGCTTTCTAGCTGGTTGATTATATGGCCTATTCACATGCTCCCTTATAATTCCTGTTGGCAGATCTGGCTGGCGTATCATGAGGTCCCTTACGGATTGACCTGAAGAAAATGACCCCAGGTTCAGGCAAACTCCAATTTGAAGGTTGTTAGATGCTGGATTTGCAGGCTCTAAAGAACCGAAATCAAAAACCATTCCTGGCGCAGTTAGGCCGTCATTATAGTTGAAAGCTGCAACATTTACATCAGCTTCAATCCCCAGCATTTCTTTTGGAGTAAGAAGAATATCCACACCGGCAAGGAACTTTGCCTGTTCTAATGTCAGGCAATAATCCTCGGACCTAACAGAACCAACTCTCATAATACCTGCAACAACACCTCTCTCTTCATTGTCTTCACCTATACCAAAAACATCATAGAAATGGCCTGACTTTAATGGTATCGATAGCCTTCGTTGGCCATAAGAAACTAAATGCGGCAGTCCTCCAATGTGAGTTTTAGACCTTCTGTTCCACATCTTTGAGGCCTGTGCCTGTACACCGGAAAACTCCGGTGAATATCTTGTTTGAGTTTCGAAGAGCGTGAGATATATTGGGCCTGGAAACTTATCCCGCTCCCCTGCAGCCCATTCTTCCCTTGGCAACACTGTTACAACCATCTCCTTTTCAGCATATGCTCCCATCCTACTTCTCACATTAGCGTGCCCACTGGTAAGTTCTGCAACTCTTCTACCGTTAAGCCTTGCCTCAAATACAACCATTTTCCTCAAAAACAAAAGGAAAAGTAAAAGATTTAAACACCACTGCAACAGGTGGTAGAGTTTTATATAGCTGTGTTGGCTTTTGTTTTAGTATGGAAGGGGAACAACCCGCTGAAAAGAAGGATGAACTCAGCAGGGATGAGAGAAGGGAACAGAGAAGGAAAGAGTGGGAAGAACAGAAGAAAAAGACTGAAGAGGATAAGATTGGAAAAATGCAAAGGAAGCAATACTTGATGTATGCTGTTTTTGCTGTTGTTCTTGTTGGGCTTATAGGTGGGACCTGGGCAGTATTTTCCATGATTCCAAAAAATCAGGGACCTGCTGTTATAGACGGGATAGAATGCCAGACCATGGAAGGAACTGCACAACATTTCCATCCGCATTTGGACTTGTTTATAGATGGAGTGCCGCAAATTTTGCCTGCGGATGTTGGGAATAAAGGATACTGTATGTACTGGGTTCATACACATGACCAGTCAGGAATAATACATGTTGAAAGCCCAACTGTAAGAGACTTTAAGCTTGGGAGCTTTTTTGATATTTGGGAGAAGGGTTTCAATTCAACACACTTTATGAACAAAATTATAGAACAGAACAAAACCGTAAAAGTATGGGTTGATAGTAAAGAGTTTACAGGAGACCCGAGAGGAATTGTTCTTCACACGAAGCAGTCTATTACTGTTGCTTATGGTCCACCATACCCAACTCCGGTTCTGTATACAAACTTCCCTCCGGATGATAAGGGAGGATAGGCTTCTTAAGGTTTTGCTGATTTGGTTTTGTAATGGAAATAAAAGTTCCTAGAATGGACATAAGTGCTGAGAGGGGGGATAATTGGATCTGGTACTGTGTACTTTTTCCCGGCAGTGACTGGGGAGCTGGAAATGCTAGAGTTGAGTTTAATCCTTTAAGACATTATAGAGATCCTAGGAATAGAATCTATGGCAGATTAATTGATGCAGAAGGTTTGGAACAGGATCATGTAATAGCTCAAATTACCTATTTCTATCCGCACTATAATCATGAAACCAGTACAAGTCATATGCGTTTAGGTGTTGGTACAAATATTTTAGAGAGGTTGAGAAAAGACTCTGTTAAAAGAGGTGCCAGAACCATATATGCCCGTGGTCCCTCAGAATCCATGAGGAGCTTTCTTGTAAATAAACATGGATTCAGTCAGTGCGATCCTGCACTAACTTTAGATAAAGAATCTGAATTCTATAAAATATTGGGACGTGAACAACAGGGCTCAGGTTTATAAGGGTGTAAAGTATAACAGTGTTATACTTGGTGGGGTTTAGAATGAAATTTTTATGCGAGGTTATAGTGCAGGATGTTCTTCCAGCAATGAAAGCTTTGCTTGCAAAGGAATTAACTCATAAATATGGGTTAACACAGAAACAGGCTGCAGAAAAAATGGGGTGCACACAGGCTGCTGTTTCCCAGTACTTAAGGGAATTGAGAGGGTATAAAGTAAAGCTGCTACAGAAGGATGAAAAATCAATGGAAAAACTGGAAGAACTTGCAAAAAAGCTGGCATCAGGCTCTGCTGGAACTGGATTTTCTTCGGAAATTTGTGGAATATGCGATGGTATGAGAAAGAGGGATACACTGAAAACGATATATAAGGAAATTGGTGCCAGCACTGAACTCTGCACTGTTTTTGAGAAATCCTAATATTTCTTTCCTATTCTTTCTTTTATTTTCCTGTGCAACTTTCTAAGGGGGGTTTCTCCGCCTGTTTTATACTGGCCACCATGATAACCATGCCTTCTTGGAAGAACTGAATAAACCAAACCAGCCAAAACAACTATAAGTGAGACAGCAACTCCAACTGAAAGTGCTGTCTGGTTCCTTTTTTGGTCAGCTTCCAGAACTTTCTGTTCCAGTTCATTTTCTGCAACATTCAGAACAGGCTCTATCTGTTCTGTTATCTGGTATGCTTCCAGCCAATGATCTATTGTAAAGGCTGCTTTAGCCTTTTCTATCAAAGTTCCTGCCTTTCCAAGAATATTTGAAACCAAAGCAGTGTCAGCTCCAGACTCTCCTGCACGTATAACTCTCCCTGTTATACTATTATACTCCTGCTCAAGTGACTTCAGCTTGTCAGAAGTGGATTGAGTTGTTTTAGAAGCCGGTGTAACAGTAAGTTCTGCACCAAGCTCCTGATCCTGCATATCAGTTGAAACAATGAATTTAAAATGATAAACATCAGGCCTTGCATCTGATGGCACGTTTATTACTGCCTTTATTTCTGTGCTCTCCCCAGGGAGGATTTTTATTTTGCTAGACCATGCAAGCCAGTCAACTGGTATTCCGCTTACTGAAATAAAGTTGTTGTTTGGTGCTATTACATCAGACCCTGTGTTTTCAAATATTATTGTATAGGTTGCTGTTAATCCCTGTTCAGCTGTCTGCTGTGTATTTAATAAAAATGCTGAAAATACCGAAGCGAATGCTACACCAGATACAACAAAAAGCCCTGCCAAAACTGTTAACAATGCCCTCATACTTACCTATCAAAACTCTGTTAAGATAGATATAAAAGCTTATCCAAAGAGGGGGTTAACCTTTTAAATCGGCTATTATATAGTGAGTACATGGTTACAGCCTTTTTATCACTCATGGAAATAGGGGCAATAGTCCTTGTCCTTATAATTGTTGCCTATATAGTATTCCTGTTTAACAAACTTATCAGGCTCAAGAATAATGTAAACAACGCATGGGCACAGATAGATGTACAATTGAGAAGGAGGTATGATCTTATACCTAACTTGATTGAAGTTGTAAAAGGTTACATGAAACATGAAAAGGGAACTTTGAAGGAAGTAATAGAAGCCAGAACAGCTTTCATGCGCGCCCAAACACCGGGACAGAAAGCTGCTGCAGACAATATGCTATCAGGAGCTTTGAAAACTTTATTTGCTGTTGCTGAACAGTATCCTCAGCTAAGGGCTATAGAATCTTTCCAGACTTTGAGAGAGGATTTGAATGATACTGAAAACAGGGTTTCATTCACAAGGCAATTTTACAACGATGCTGTTCTGATTTACAATGTAACAGCCCAGAGCTTCCCGAATACACTTTTCGCTAGAGTACTTGGCTTCCCTCCAGAGATGGAATTCTTCAAAGCCGAGGGCGAAACACGCGAAACAGTAAGGGCAAAGTTCGATTAACCTAACCTTTTAGTTTTTCTATCAAAGGAACAAACCTTAACAACTCTCCTATATCCCCCTGCACAGCAATGTTTCCTGCCAGAAAAGCTCCCATTGGATCTGCCTCATTCTTTTCCAGAGCCTCGAATGTTTCTGAGCTAAGTTCTATTGTCGCGTTTGGATTTTTGGCTTCTCCCTTTTCCAGCTCTATATTTTTGTTTTTAACAACAAAATAAAAGCTCCCCTGATCTGTTATTCTAACCTGAAAAACCCTTTCCAGTCCCTTAAGAAGGCTTCCTATATCTCCCATGAAAGATTTGTCTTTTTTGGCTGCCTCAAACCTTTCCTTTACCCTCTTATATACGTTTTCCATTCTGCTCACTTACACATATTATAGCTAGCATATATCCTTCCCGTACTTTTCCAGCAGTTGTTTTTTCACCAAAATAGGTGCTTTTGCCCTTAATGCTATTGCTATCCCATCAGAAGGCCTGCTGTCTATTTTTAGAACTTTTTCATTGTTTTTTACGGTTATGAAAGATTTATAGGTTGTTCCGTCAAAATCCTCGAACAAAAGGTTTTCTATTGTAATGTTAAAGCTCTTTAGAGTTTCAACATAAATATCGTGTGAATTTGGCCTGTCGCTTATTTTCCCGTCTATCCCATCTTTTATAGACTGTGCCCTCTCCTCTGAAGTATCTGCAACTATTCCCTTGCAGTTTGCCCCAACTGTAACGGTCTGCCCCTGAACCTCTATTTTATCTGCCTTTATGTAAGCATCTACATTGTAATACTGCGCAACCACAACTATCCCAATCATTATTAGAACACCTGCTGCAACAAGAAAAATCTCAGATTTTTCCATTATACCACCTCTCAAACTCCTTTTCCGTAAAAACCTTCATGCCATAAGTAATGTTTTCCATATCTTTTAAAGTAAATTCATGTGTTTTTTTGTTTGAAGTCCCTGTGCAGTCTTTTACAATAACAGTCTCATAATCCCTATAATACCCTTCCATTGCTGTGGCTCTGACACAAATGTTTGTATTAACACCTGCAAAAACCAGACAATCGGCCTTTAGCTTTTCCAGAATTTTCCCAAGATTTGAATTAAGAAACCCATTATGCCTGTTCCTGTCAACCACAAACTCCCCCCTTTCAGGTTTAAGCTCCTCTATAATCTCTGCTCCCTCAGTCCCTTCTGAGCAAGCCCTAACAGTTTTCGGCTCGAACCTTTCAGCATTGCTCCTGTCTGCCTTTATAACATACCTAAGAAAAACAACCGGTATTTTCCTTTCCCTTGCAAACTCAAGCAATTCTTTTATTTTCGGCACAATACCCAGCGCCATTTTGCTGTGGTAAGGCCCTCCAAGCACAATATCTTTCTGCATATCCACTACAATAACCGCAGGTTTCATTCTTCCTTATTGTAATTCTTAGAATAAAAATGAAGTTTAATCCCATTTAACTGGTGTATAGGGATGTGGATAAAGTTCCTTTATAGTATGTTTTTCTATTTTAGGAAATATCCATCCTGTTTTTTGTCTTATATACTGAATGCAAATAATAGCTGTATTCTGAGTTCCACGTTCCCAGATAACATGCCTGCATGTTCCGCAGGGAGTTGTACTAACTTTCTGTATTTTGGGCACTGGATCTACAACAACAATTTTTAATTTGGCTTTGTATGTTTCTTCCAGAACCATGTTTGCTATTGCATGCCTTTCTGCACATACGCTGCCACTGCCAATGCCCGTTTCAAGACAAGCTCCATCATATATATTTCCAATATCAGACATGACAAAAGCATAGATAGTATCTATTCCTCCTTTTGCTTTCCTTCTTTTGTTATAAGCTACTACTGCTTTCTTTGCATGTTCAATTATTCTCTGTTCCTCTTTTGTGAAAACTATCATAATAAAATCTATTTTATGGAATATAAATAGTATTAAAAGTGGTGAGCCCGCAGGGATTTTCAGTCCACCCCTCAAGGGAGAGGTTGGAAGGAGATACGTAGTTTCTCCTCCTTTGAACCCTGGTCACCAGTTTAGGAAACTGACGCACTATCCATTCTAGCTGGCGGATAGACTCAGGATCCGCAGGAAGCTATGCTACGGGCCCATTTACAATTCCCTACACAGTATTATAAAGGCTTGTCCTTAAACAAACGCCTCTACTCTCCTGTCAGATGTAACTGCACGAAGCAAAGCTTTCCCTATATCTGAATTTTTGTTAACCTTTATTTCTCCTGCCCTCCCTACAGTAGCAGTGAACAAATACTCCCCCTCTATATGGATATTGGCATTCTTTCCATGCAGCTTTTTCCCAAAGTTCAGGACAAAATAGGCTCCCGTCTCTCCTATATCAAAACTTACTGTTTTTCCTAGACTTCTTGCAACAGGCTCCACATCTATGCCTATTCCTAATCTTTCTTCGAGTTCTTTTACTGTGCTCCCTTCTTTCCCAATAATCCTTGGAATCACATCATTTCTAACCCTGACTATTGCTTTGTTATCTGAAACAACTTCTACCTGAATATCTCTGTCAAACTTTCTCAGCTCTTCCCTTATTTTCTCTGCAGCCAGTTTTTTTGCACCCGTTTGCTTTCCTGAAGAAGCCTGCACTGGAACAACAACTTTCTGGTCTCCATAGCTATATATCTCATACTCAAGTTTGTTTGTTTCAAAGTCTTTCACTTCAACCAAAGGCCTTGCTAAATCATCTTCAGTCATTCCTGTTGGTGTTCTTACAACCAATTCTAGTGAATAAACTTTCTTCACTTCCCCTGCTTTCACGAAAATAATCGTGTCCAGTATATGCGGTATAATTCCAAGGTCAACTCTGCCTAAGAACCTCTGTACAGCATCCACAGGATCTGAAGCATGTACAACTCCAATCATTCCTATACCAGCCATTCTCATGTCAGCAAAAACTTCGAAATCCCTTGTTTTTCTGACTTCATCAAAGACTGTATAGTCTGGGCGGACAAGCAGAAGTATATCTGCTGTCTTTGCAAAGCTTCCATCCAGCGGAGCATATTGTGTAATTCCTGCTGGAACCTGTAAATCCCTTGGACTTTCCATGGTTTTTACTATTTTTCCTTTTCCAGCATAAAATTCTGCCATTCCAGCTGCTAAAGTACTTTTACCTGAACCTGGAGGTCCAGCGATTATTATACCCTCAGCCCTCTCTTCAAGTCTGTTTTTTAGCTTATCTGATAGGGTATAATCCTCTAGTTTTAGCTTTATTATTGGACGTACAACAGTTATCTCAACCCCATCCGCGAAAGGAGGCCTTGCTATAGCAACTCTTAAGTTTCCTAATTGTATAACACTGGCCCCAACTTCCCCATACTCTATAAAGGAATTCTCTTCGTGCCTTGCAGCCTCGAATATCTCCTTTGATATAGCTTCCATCTCTTCTCCTGTAAGAAGCTCTTTTCTTATTTCTGTTAGCTTGAAAGCCCCTGGCTTTCCTCTCTTTGCTAAAGGTACAACACCTTCTTTTAAGTGTAAACTCATTGTATCTGGGGTTAGAAAATCTTCTATCCTTATTTTTACCTTCTTGTAGCTTTCAAAATACTTTACTGGTATTCCTTCAGCTTCTGCCACTAAAGCCTGCGGCAGGTCAGAAGTTATAAGAACTCCTTTCTCTTTTCTTGCTATATCCTGTATAAGGGCATCAATCCTTCCGGATTTTGCAAGCATAATATCATCATAGCTTGGCAATTCGCCTATTAGCTTGAGGATTATTTTCTTGCTCTCTGAAAGCTCCCTTATCTTTTTTATTTCTTCTAGTCCCAGGAACCCAGACTCCTTTCCTCTGGCAGCCTGTGCCTGCAGTTCGCCCATCACAATCTTTGGGATTATAATTTCAGATCCGTCAAGCTTTCCTTCCTGTACCATTCTTGTGACATTCCCTGCTATAAGCGCAGAAGTGTCAGGCACTACTTTTGAGAGAGAGTGCTCTATCTCTTTTGGTTTATTAAGTTTCCTTCTCATTTTATCACCTTTTATTTTTTCTTTAAACTTCCATTAAACTTTACTCAAGTCAGAAGAAGCTTCCAAAAAACAATGGTAAAGCAAACTTTATAAAGCTATGTTTTCTGCCCAGTTTTAATATTTATTTACTTACAAAAACAATAATTATAATGCTGAATTTAAGTGAAAATAAATTATTCTTTGCAATAATATTTGCTGCAACAATACTATTTTATATTTTTCTTTCATTTTCTCTCAACAATAATCCTTCTACAACAGGCTACGCAATAAATGGAATAAACGGCGAAAAAATGATTACTAAAGTTATTGACGGCGATACTGTTATTATAGAAGGTGGACGGTCTGTAAGATTGCTTGGTATAGATGCCGATGAAAAGGGATATCCTTGTTATTCTCCTGCAAAAAAAAGACTGGAAGAACTGGTTTTAAATAAAAAGGTCTATTTGGAAGCAGATAAAGAAGACCAGTATAAAAGGTATCTGGGCTATTTGACTCTGGACGGGAAAAATATAAACCTGAAATTAGTACAGGAAGGTTTTGCAATTGCACGTTTTTCTCCTGAAGATATAAAATATAAAGAAGAGATAATCAGGGCTGAAAAAAAGGCAATGGAGAATGGAATTGGCTGTAAATGGACATAAACTAACTGATAATAAAAATTTTTAACGTGTTAAAGAAAAAAGCAGGGGAATTTTACTCGCTTGAGCGAGTACTCGACAATTGCAATAGTTGTATTGGAGTTGCATAATGCTTATATACAGGTAAAAACAAAAAATAATTATGTTGCACGCAAGTATGGATAAAAAAATGTGTCCAGAGTGCGGCTCTCCGAAAATTTCCGCAAAGCTCAGCGAAAGATTTTGCAAAAGCTGCGGATTTGTTATGGAGGAAGCTCTCTTCCAAGGAAGTTAGGACATAAAAACAAAATAGACTTAACTTTTTTAGAGACCTTGCTGTATAATTTTATGCAATTTTCTTTCCCAACTCTGCAATTTTCACTGCACTTTCCTTTCCTGTTTCTAGGTTGCGGAGAACAATCTTTCCTTCCTTCAATTCTTTCGGTCCCACAATAACCAAAAACTCAGCTCCCTTTGCAACCGCATAATCAATCTGCTTCCTCAAGTCCCTACCCATTAAATCCAGCTCTGTAGCTATTCCTTTAGCTCTCAAATCAATAACAATTTTCAGCCCATCGTCCCAAACCCACTCGTTTACATTTGCAACAAAAACCTTTATCTGCTGTTTGTCTTCTGGTATATCCAAACACTCCAGCATTCTATCAAACCCAATCCCACACCCAACAGCAGGCAAGTTTTGCCCCCCATACAATCCAATTAAGGTATCATACCTTCCACCGCTTGCCACAGAACCTAAACTTTCCTTTCCCTCAATAAAGGTTTCAAAAACAAATCCTGTATAGTAATCTATTCCCCTGACAATGCTGTTATCAACTTCTATATTGTCCACTCCCATTTTCTTTGCAATTTTCAGCAGCTCATCCAGTTCCTTGTTTGTTCTGCTTTTCTTTAACAGCTTTAAGAGTTTCTTTCCGGCTTCAGCTGGTATATCATATCTAATAAACTCCTTCAAAACCCCATCCTCACCTATTTTTCCCAGCTTATCAATCGCCCTGAAAGCTTCTGTTTTCTTTTTCTCAGGAACGCCAGCTTCTTTCACTAATTCCTCCACAAGTCCCCTGCTGTTTACTGAAAAGGAAAATTTCTTTACACCTGCAGCTTTCAGACATTCAGAAACAACACCCAAAACTTCAGCATCTGCTTTAGCTGACCCGGATCCTATAAGCTCAAAACTAACCTGATAAAACTCCCTCCAGCGGCCTGCAGAAGGATTATCATATCTCCACATTGGACCTATAACATAGAACTTAATAGGCTTTGGCAGGGAAGAATCGGAAGAAACAATCCTTGCTATTGGAACCGTTAAATCAAAGCGCAGCCCGATTTTCCTCCCACCCTTGTCTGTGAAAACATAAATCTCATTCTCAATCTCTTGCCCTGCTTTCTTAGCCAGAACCTCAAAATCCTCTATTGCCGGAGTTACAACCTCCCCATATCCATACCTCTCGAGAACAGAACGCATGTTCTCAAAAAGTGTTCTGCGCACTTTCTGCTGCCCTGGCAGGAAGTCTCTTGTACCTTTGGGTGGTTGTAATGTCATGTTAACACCATTTTTATGAAAGCAGTTTAGCTGGGTTGTATATTAACATTTGCATCAGCTCCTTTTCTATAATGCCGTTATCTACGAGCCTATTCATAAACCCTTCTAATACTTTGCTGGGGGATTGGCTGAACTCTTGTCCAGAATCTGAAGTTAGTATGCAATTTTCAGGACCAACAAATTTTATCTGCTGTACTATTTTTTCCATGCTTATTTTGTCTATATAATACATGGAGGCTGAGACTTCTATAAATGCCCCTAATTCTGCGAGTTCTTTTTGCTTTTCTTTGCTCATGTTTATCAACTGGTATATTGGGTGCGTTACTATTATTTTATCTATACTAAGTTTTCCAGCCTCTTTTACAAGTGCTTCTGACTCCTCGGGAGATATATGGCCTGTTGCAAGTATGCAACCATATTCCTTTATTATTTTCAGCACTTGTATAGCATCTTCGCTAAGTTTTCCATTTTCCATTACAGATATTCCTTTCACTATACTGGAAGGTCTTGCTTTCAGGTTTCTATCAGCCCACTCAGGTCTTATTTCGTATTCACTTTTGCTCAGGAAATTCTCAGAGCTTATTGTAGGAAACCAGACTATTATTGGAGTTTTTGAGAGCTCTGCCGATGCTTTCACAACATCTGGATTAAGGCCCCCAAGATAGTTGTTTAGGGTAACAGACCCTATCATCTCCAGCTTTGTTTTTCCTGCTTCCCTTACAAAAGGTACTGTAGGGAAAAAGTGAGATTTTATACCAACTCCCTTTAGTTTTCCCTCTTCTTCCTTAGCTAGAGTTGCAGCTGTAAACTTCCTTGGTATTATCTCTGGACCTATGTGCACGTGCAGGTCTATGGATTGTTTTAAAATATTTTTAATATTCATGCTAATCTCCCCATTTAGAAGATTTCCAAGGAAATTTCGACATTTTAAAAGGGTATATCCTTGGAAGAGTTCCATCCAATACATCCACATCTGTATCTGCCGCACTAATTTTTATTGGTTCTAGTACTTCATTTATGATTCTTGCCTCTGCATACCTTTCTGAAGCATACCTTGCAGCAGATGCTACTGGCGAAAGTAAAGAAAACCGCTGAGCTCTTTCCTGAAGTCTTTGTAAAATATCTATGGGAACGGAAAATCCTCTAGATAATTCCTCGTATCTACCCCTGTTATCTTCCCTTATCTTGGACCATCTTACGATGTTTGTTCTTGGATTTGATCCACCTGAACAAAAACCTTCCATATCGCAGATAAATCTGTCTACAATATCCTTTGAGTATCCATTAACTTCCATTGCATAAGAATCAGCAGGCATTATGAGAAGCTCTGCGTCAATACCGTATCTTTTCAGATATCTTAGAATATTTTTTGTTAGTCTTACTGCTGCCCTGCATCTGCTGTTAAAAACGCCATCAGTCGATATTCCAAACGGTTGGAAAAACTGGCCTTTCAA
Organism: Candidatus Aenigmatarchaeota archaeon; assembly: GCA_016198755.1. Lineage (GTDB taxonomy): Archaea > Aenigmatarchaeota > Aenigmatarchaeia > Aenigmatarchaeales > JACQIB01 > JACQIB01. The sequence continues at coordinate 98,544 of JACQIB010000002.1, read as the reverse complement.
AACACGTTCTCTTACCATATCTTTATTTTCCATAATATAAGATGCTTTTGATAGGAACTCGAATGGAGTCTCTGGTCTGGCTACTCTTTCTATATCCTCTAAAGACCTCATATTAGATATTTTCCCGTTTCTGTATAGTGTGATATCATAGAAATTTGTTTTGAGAAAAAGTTCTTTATCATCGTCTACAGACCAATAATCCAATCTCCCAAATTTTTTTGCAAGATTTAATACATCTGATGGGTTTGTTCCAATATTATTACAGTATTGAAAAAGTGCATCTATCAGTTCATTGTTGCCCACAGTGAAGTAATTCACCCATATCTTTTCACCTCTAAATTTGGAGCAGAAAGCTGGTTTAGCCTTAACCAGCGAGGGGGTGGCTGTACACCCTGCCTCATAATACACCTTATTTTTCCTTCTATTTCCCCGTTAAAATTCTTTCTTATTTCAGATGGTATTGAAAACCTTCCCCTCTCATCCAGCCTTACTGGAAAGCTATTTCTTTCTATAGTAATCAAAACTTCTGAAGAGAAACGCAAACTTAACAATTTCCTTATCTCAGCTGTTATTATTGCCCTGCCTTTCCTGTCAATCTTAGAGCTGAAGCTGCCCGAAGTGAAGTAATTCCCCTGCAATGAAGTAGACCATCTTCCATCTGGTTCACCTTTTACACCTAAACCTACTTTGCAAAACAAGTTATTTAAAGCTATGTGGGACGCGTTTGCACAGGAAAAAACTTATCAGTGAAACGCTGAATTTGAGCGAACTCTGTGTATTCTGGAATTGGGGGGACCCATACCTAAGCCGCGGATTGCATAATCTCTTACTTCTTGCGGTGCTGCATGCGGAGTATAGCCACCGTTTGGTGTGTCATAATTTGGCTTTGAAACAGAACCATCAGCATATCTTCCATTGTTTTGCCTGTTTAAAGTGGAATTATGTAGAAACATCTGGTGCATTGTGCCTGTTGTTATGAGTATTCCTTCTCGCAGCTCGCGCGGCAGTGCTGATAACATTGCTTCTACAACCGTGTGCATTGCCATGGAAAAGGCTTTAGTCAGCAAGCTTTTAAAGTTATTGAACCCCCAACTTACTTTGTGGAAAGAACCTGAAAATTAGAAAACTGTTCCTTTTCAGGAATTGTTCTTGCAACAATCTTGTCTACTAAAGCAAGGAAAGGTCCCTTCTTGCATTCAGCAATAAGCCTGTTTACAGCAGAATCTGAACCCTGTAAAACAGCTTCCACTGAACCATTGGAAAGGTTGCGCACCCAACCCTGTATTTTAAAGTCTTTTGCTTTTCCCTCAACAAAATTGCGGAATCCCACTCCCTGCACCCTGCCATAAACAAGAACATGGACTGTTGTCATACTTTCACTTCTATCATATCGCCAATTGTTAGCTTGGGTTTCTTAGCTAAAGCCGTTGATTTGCCTGCTGAAACCCGCTCCAACAACCTTATGCTCAGTTCCCTTTCAATCTTTTGTAAAACAGTTAAAGGAGGTTCCCAGCCTTCTTCTATTCTTCTTAAGGAAGACATTGTTTCCTTTATATTGGCTGCAAGCTGCTGCTGTGTAAGATTTTTCTTTTCCCTTGTTTTCCTTATAATATCAGAAAAATTCGGAATAACAGAAACTTCTAACTCGTCAGGTAGTTTTGGAACAGGCTTTTTATTGACTTGTGTTATTTGAACCGGAGTAAGGTCTTTTCCAAGGGATGAACAACGCTCACAAACATTCAGAACAGCACCTTCAACTTCAGCCCTTTTATCAGCACCTGCCCTCCCGCATAGTTCGCATTCCACATAAATCACTGGATAGGATAGCTGTTTTTAGGATTTAAGGTTTCTGCCCTGAACCTGCGGAGTATTTTCAGTGTTATTGGACCTGCATTCCCTCTTCCAATTTTCCTGCCGTCTATCTTGTTTACAGGAACAATCTCAGCTCCAGTTCCTGTTAAAAACACTTCATCTGCCCTGAAAAGCTCCGCGGGCTTAATATCCCTTTCCTTTACCTTGAGCCCCATTTTCCTTGTCATTCCAATAACAGTCTCCCTTGTTATTCCAGCCAATATATTTCTTGTTGTTGGTGTGTACAAAGTATTTCCGAAAACAAGGAAAATATTGTCTCCTGTGCACTCTGTTACATTGCCATTGAGATCCAGCATTATAGCCTCTCTCGCCCCCTTCTTTAGCGCTTCTGCCATTGATAATATATTGTTTTCATAATGACAAATCTTTGCATTTGGATTTAAACACTCCCTAGGTATCTTTGGTATGCTAGATATGGATACTGGCAAACCCTGTTCATAAAACTCCTTCGGGTAGAGAGCTATTTGGTCTACCACAATAAAGGTTGTTGGTATAGAACATTTTTTGGGGTTTATTCCCAAATCCCCTATTCCTCTTGTAACCACAAGCCTGCAATAGCCATTCAAGATTTTATTTTTTCTTGCTAAACTTGCTACGGCTTTTGAGAGCTGTTCTTTGGAAAAAGGTACTTTCATTCCAATATAGGCAGATGATTTCCAGAGCCTGTTTAGGTGTTCCTTTAGTTTAAAAATTCTCCCGTTGTAAATCCTTATACCTTCAAAAATTCCGTCCCCATACAAAACACCATGATCAAAGGGCGATATAGAATAGGCTGTAGCTGGGAATAGCTTGAACTTTCCCTTTGTTTTCAAGTCTGAAACCATCACATACTTCATTTTCTTCAAAATCTTTGGTATTAGCTTGAATTTAAGGCTTTTGCACCAAAGCTGTTGTATAGAAGGTTTTTAAGCTGAAAATAGAAAGTTTATGGAAGTGAAAGGTATGGATATAAGGGAGATGGAAGAAAAGGTCAGGGAATACTGGAAAAAAGAAGGTATAGAAAAGAAAGCGCTGGAAGCTAAAGGAAAACCTTTCTATTTTCTTGATGGACCTCCGTATGCTTCAGGAGCCATACATATGGGTACAGCAATTAACAAAGTACTCAAGGATTTCTATATACGATTCTGGAGAATGCAGGGATTTTCAGTTTGGAGCCAGCCTGGGTATGACACGCATGGTCTTCCAATAGAAAATAAGGTTGAAAAGAAATTGGGATTCAAGTCAAAGGAGGATATTGAAAAATTTGGTATAGAAAAGTTCAATTTTGAATGCAGAAATTTTGTAACAGAACATATAGAAAAAATGAACAAAGATTTCCATAATTTAGGGATTTGGATGGACTGGAATAAGCCTTACCTTACTTTGAATAATAGTTATATTGAAGGTGCTTGGTTTACTTTCAAGAAAGGATTTGAAAAGGGGTTATTATACAAGGGAATTTATCCTGTGCATGCCTGTTCTCATTGTGCCACGGCTGTTGCCTATAATGAAATAGAATATACGGATTTGGAGGACCCTGTTGTTTATGTAAAGTTCAGGGTTAGGGGACAGAATGAATATTTGGTTATTTACACGACAACTCCATGGACTTTGCCTTCAAACACAGGTATAATGGTTAACCCAGAGTTTTCTTATGCAAAAGTAAAAGCTGGCAATGAGGTTTGGATTGTTGCTGAAAAGCTTGTTCCAAAACTAACAGAGCTGTTTAGTATTGATTTTAAGGTTTTGAAAACTGTTAAAGGAAAGGAATTGGAAGGGTTAAGATACGAGAGCCCTTTAATAGAATTTGTGCCGCAGCAAAAAGGTGTGGACAGGAGAGTGGTTTGCTCTGCGCAATATGTTTCATTGGATGAGGGAACAGGACTGGTTCATTCAGCTCCTGGGCATGGAAAGGAAGACTTTAAGGTTGCTCAGGAAAATAAATTATCTGTTTTATGCCCTGTTGGACTGGATGGAAAGTTTGTTCAGAATTCTGGAAAATATGCGGGAAAATATGTTAAAGATGCTGATGATGAGATTCTGGCTGATTTGAAAGGAGCTGGAGCACTGGTTATGCAGGGAAAGATAAAACATAGCTATCCAATATGCTGGAGGTGCAAAAACCCGTTGATTTTGATTTCAGTTCCGCAGTGGTTTTTTAAGGTTTCTGCAATAAGGGACAAGTTAATTGAACAGAATAAAGAAGTGACTTGGGTGCCTGACTGGGCAGGAAAAAGGTTTGATGACTGGCTGCATGGATTGGGAGACTGGCCTGTTTCAAGGCAGAGATATTGGGGTATACCTTTGCCAATATGGACATGTAACGTTTGTTCTGAAGTAAAGATTATAGGTTCATCAAAGGAGTTGCCTGTTAAACTAAAAGACTTGCACAGACCGTTTATAGACAAGGTAAAATTAAGGTGTAAATGCGGCTCTACAATGAACAGGGTTCTGGATGTTCTGGATGTATGGTTTGATGCTGGGGTTGCTCCATGGGCCAGCTTGAATTATCCAAATGATAAGAAACTTTTTGAAAAGCTTGGAAAAAAGGTAGAGTTTGAGCTGGAGGGAGCAGACCAATTTAGAGGCTGGTGGAATGCAGAATCAATCACTGGAATAATGACTTTGGGCTATATTCCGTTCAAAACTGTTGTATATCATGGTATGGTTTTAGATGCTAAGGGAATAAAGATGAGTAAATCTCTGGGGAACATTGTTTCGCCTGCAGATGTTATAGAAAGGTATGGAAGGGATGTGTTAAGATTTTACCTGCTCTCAAAAGACCCTGCAGAAGATATAAAATTTGACTGGGCAGAAGTTGAAAAATCCATGGATTTTTTCCTAAGCATACAAAACCTATACACATTCATTAAAACCTATTGCTCTGGGAACAAAAAGCTTAAAGGACTAAAAATTGAGGATGAGTGGATTATTTCGAGATTGAATAGTCTGATTTTGAGAACATCTGATATAATGGAAAATTACAGAGGATTTCAAGCTTTGCAGGAAATTAGAAAGTTTGCACTGGAGGATCTTAGCAGAGTTTACATAAAACTTGTAAGAGACAGAATTAAAGGGAGGGAAAAAGATTCTGTTTCAGCTGTCTTAAATACTGTATACAATTCTCTTATAACACTTTTAGCTCCTGCTCTGCCCCACATATCAGAACATTACTATATGGAAAACAGAAAAAAAGGAAGTATACACTTCGAGGGTTGGCCAAAAACAGGAAAGGTAAACAAAGAACTTGAGGAGAGTATAGAACTTGCTTTACATGTTGTAGAGACTGCAAATGAAGCAAGAGCAGCTCAGGGAATTAAATTAAAGTATCTGCTTCCTGAGCTAAAGATTGCTGCCCAGCCAGCAGTTGTAAAGAAACTAAAAACTGTTGAGAAATTTATAGAAAGCCTTGTTAATGTTGAAAAAGTAGGGTATGGAACTGCTTCTGTAACTTATGATATTAAGCCGAATTATTCTGTTGCAGGTAAAAAGTTTGGGTCTAATGTTAAAAGGCTGGCAGAGGGTTTGTTGAATATTGATGGCGAAAAACTAAAGAAAGAACTGGAAAAAGGAAGGGTAAAGGTTTCTGGATTGGAAGTAGATAAGGGAGATGTTATTTTCAGGGAAGTTTCTGAAGAGGGCTTTTCTTTCCCAGGAGGAAAGATATTCCTTGAAACAAAAGTTTCAGAAAAGCTAAAGGAAGAGTGGCTGATAAGAGAGTTCATAAGAGCTGTACAGGCTGCGAGGAAAGAGATGGGAATGAAAATAGGGGATAAAGTTTTCCTGAGCATAGAGGGGAAGGAATTTAAGGGGCAGGAAAAAAGATTGGAAGAGGCAACAGGAAGTAAACTTAGGTTTGGAAAGCTGGAAGGAAAGGAATTTGAACTGGAATTTGAAGAGAAAAAATACAGGTTTGGTGTAAGAAAATGAGTATGAAAGAACTATTTGAGCTGGCTGGAAAAATAAAGGATAAGAATTTGAGGGAGAAAACAACTGAACTATTAAAAAAACCTGCGGTTTCAAACCCTGAAATAACATATCCTGCAGCAAGGTTTGATGAAATACCAGCATGGGCTGTAGGTTCTCACCATTCGTATACAGGAGGGGAGCTGGATCATACAGTTAGTATTGTAAGGATTGCTCTGGGTTTGGCTGAGCACTTTGAAAAGACGTATGGAATAAAGGTAAATAAGGATCATTTAATTTCAGGAGCTTTGCTGCATGACATAATGAAGTGTTTTATTATAAAGAAAGAGGCAAAGGGATGGGGATTTACTGGAACAAATCTTGACCATGGCTTTTTCTCTGCTGCTGAGCTGTATGCACGCGGGTTTCCTGAAGAAGTTATACATATAGTTGCTGCGCATGGAGGAGATCAGGGATCTAGTGCTGCAAATCCAAGAACAATAGAGGGTATGCTGGTTTACTATGCTGATGTTATAGACTCTGCTGTAGAGAGCCATGTTCATGGAACTCCTAACCCTCTCCAAGTACTGTTAATGAAAGCAAAGGAGGAGGCAAAGGATGAATAAAGACGTTATTTTCAAGAATTCTGTGAATTTCCTGAAAAATGCAAAGGGTAAAGTTGGAATTTTCTTTGATATGGATTGTGATGGCGTTTGCTCTGGTGCAATAACACTTGCTTTCCTTAAAAAACTGAAAGGAGTATACTTTTCACTTAATACTGGAAATAAGGATGACTATGTTTTTGAAGCTTATGGGAAGGAGAAGGTGGATTTTGCAATTTTCTTGGATTATGCATTTGATGAATTAAAATTCCTTAAGCCTTTCGTGGGGAAATGTTTGGTTGTGGATCATCATCCGCCTGCAATTGATTTTAACAAAAAGGGATTTGTTTTCTGGAACCCGCGCCTTTTTGACAAGAAAGCCTATATTTCCACTTCACATAACATTTACGACATTACAAAAGCTACAGGTTTTGAAGGATTTGAATGGCTGATGAAGCTTGGAGCAATAGGCGATCATGAGATTGAAGGAACGAAGTTGGAGATAGAAGCTGTGGATACAATAAATGCTGTGAAAGCAATGGACAATCCTGAACTAATGATAAATCTTTGCGTTTTCCTTTCTAATGCTTCTGGTACAAAAGATGTTATAGAAAATCCAGACTATATGGAAATGAAAAAGAAGGTTTCAGCTGAGATAGAAAAACAGATAGCTGTATTTTCCCAGCTGCCTGAATCAAAATTAAGTCTGTTTCAGGTAAAGAGCAGAGTCCATATAACTTCTATTCTCTCAACAAAACTATCTGATTTGTACCCGAAAAGGGCTATTATTTTATACAGCAAAAGCAGGGATGGATATAGGGTTAGCGGACGGGCTCCAAATAAAAATATTGATCTTGGGAAAGTTTTCAAGTCAGCTGCACGCGGTATAGGCAAAGGGGGTGGTCATCCTGTTGCAGCCGGTGCAAAAGTTTCAGATATTGAACTGTTCCTGAAAAGGGTCAGGAAACATCTTGTGAAGCACGAAAAAGCTTAAAGCTGTTTGGAAGCAAAGCTCTGGTATGCAAGTTGACTATTCTAAGTACATGGATAAGATAAGGTTCTGGCAGAAGACTATTGAAAGTGTAAAAGACTTTACAGGCACGAGCCCACCGAGTGTTTTTGTTGGGAAAGCGTTCTATCCAAAGGTTTTTGTTGGTCTCCTGTCTCCACCACAGCAGCTTCAGGATGCAAATATTCTGGACTCGCCTGAAAGCTGGTATAAACAGAATGTTAGTATAGAACAGATACTGAATTTTCGTGGGCAGATGATTTATTCCAGATTTAAAGTTCCTACAGTAAGGGTTGAAACAAAGCTAATGGATGTTGTAAAAGAAGTTGCAATGAGCAGGAAACAGGTGGATATTGAGGTGGAACTAAAAAGTAAGCCTGAGTTCAAGTTTACTTTCAATGAATATTTTGCACCTGTTGGCAATCCTGCTCCATTGGAAAATGTCAGGCTTGCCAGCAATCCGTCTGTGGAAAAGAAAGTGGACTATATTGTTTCTGACACAGACCTAAAAACCGTGCAGGCTGTTTCAGAGCTTTACAAGAGCATACCAATAAGTTCTATTCAAAAGATTTTTTCTGTTGGTCTACTTGGCTCTAAACTAGAGAGGAAGCTTGTTCCAACCCGCTGGTCTATTACGGGTGTGGATGATATTCTTGGGAAGATAATGTTAGCTAATGTAAGGCAATACGAACCTTTGGAAGAGGTTTTGCTTTTCAGGAACGAGTATATTGGGAACAAGTTCCAGATTTTATTGGTTCCTGGAACTTACCAGTTTGAACTTATTGAACTGTATGATTTGGACAAGACAAAAATCTCGGTTTCAAAAGACTATGAACCTTATTGGGGAAGGAAAACCTATGCATCCTCTACAGGAGGCGGGTTCTATGCTTCGCGCCTTCCTGTGCTGGAATATTTGGAAAAAATCAAGAAATCTGCCTCAATAATAATTGTGCGGGAGATAACTCCGGAATATTATGCCCCTGTTGGGGTTTGGAAAGTAAGAGAGATTGTAAGGGGGGCTTTTGAAAAGCCTGCAGAGAAATTTGAAACACTGGAGAAAGCTTTCAGCAGCATTACACAAAAGTGTTTAACAAAGGACAAATGGAAAATGGAAAGCAAACTGTTCAGGATTTTGAAGGAGCAGAAAACTGTAAAAAGTTTTCTCAGGCACGGGAGCGTGCCACAATAAAATAGTGCTTCTCTTCAAAAGGCTCTAAATTCAAAACCTCAAGAACGTCAAAGCCTGCTTTCCTAAGTTTATCTGCTTCTGCTTGTGCAACTGTCGCAGGCTGTGCAGTCACATCTATGCTCTGGGTTTTTATTGCTATCATCAAATAGCCTTTGGGTTTAAGGAAAGCAGAGCAGTTTCTGATAGCAACTTCAGTCTGCTGAGGGTCTGCTATATCACAGTATACAACATCCATCTTTTCTATCCATGAATAAGTTTCTGGCATGCGCGCATCGCCCTTTATTGGAACCACATTCTTCAGCTTTTCTGCTATTGGTAGTAATTCTTTAAAGCAGCGTTCTGAAAACTCAACCGCATAAATTATTCCGGCAGAACCAACAATATCAGAAATAAAGCTTGTTGTAAAACCGTGCGCTGCTCCAAGATAGAGAACAGAACTGCCAAACTTTATTGGAAGCTCTTTCAGACCTTTCATAAGAGCAGCTCCTAGCTTGCTCCTGTTAGGATCCCAGAATCTATAACCTTTTTCAACAATCTCCCCGAAAAAACTGTGATTTGCATTAACAGCCAGTCTACCGTTTACTATAGAAACCCCTGGGAACTTCTCTTGCGCTCCCATTTCACTCCCTCAGTGCTTCTGCTACCTTTTCTTTGTACTCTTTCAGCAAAGCTTCCCCTTTATTTTCCTTACTATAAAAATCTGCGCGGGCAGCTATTGTAAGCTTGCTTGACAAAAGCCTTGCTATTTTACCCTGTTTATCCCTTGGAGCTCCAGAAACATCTGGATGAGTAAATAAAATTCCAAATTTCGGAGCTTTTACCTTCTCGCGCCCCCGCGCTTTCATAAACCTGAATAAAGCTTTCTCAGCACCCAAAAGCTGGATAGTGCTGGAACTCATCTTTGCCAATTTCTCCAATGCTCCTGCCTGAGCAAGTAAACGCGCAGCCAATAAAGTTCCTAAAAGTGCTGTTGTATTTGGCATCTCTTCTTTTACCATAACAGCCAGATATGCTTCGAGCTTTTTCCTTAATTCATAGTCTGTGCGAAGTGCTGTGGCATAGAGTTGCACTGTTGAAATATCCTCAGCTTTAAAACTTATTCCATGGGAACCATGATAATTATCAAATTTCTCCCTAGAACCTTTAGCCATTATTTCAGTTACAAATTTCTCATGGTCCCTCATGCTAAATTCCGGATAATGCAAGCCAAACCATTCCCTGAGCCTCTCTGTTTTTAGGTTTAGTATTTTATCTAAATCATTCAGTGCTGAAACAGCCTGAACAATAATTTTATCTCTCCTTTCTGTAGAGGTTATTGAAAGTTTTGATAACTCTGCACCAGTTGCAGATAAAAATAATCCTAGCTCTCCTGGGTTGAATCCTGCTTCCGGAGCAATTTCCCTCAAATGTGTGGATAAATATTCTGAAGCCGGATTTGGCTGATCAGTTAAGGCCGAAAATCTTTTTATAGTCTCAATAACCTCAGGGAGCGTTTTCCAGCTGTTCAGCTTTTTGGCTGCCTGCAATGAGTCCTTTCCAAAAAGGAGCTTCCAGACTATTTTGCCTTCTGAGACAGCAAATACTCCCAAAGGATTTGCTGCTAGATAAATTGCCATAAACATACCTCCTACGCAAGCTTTTTAAGCCTGTGGATAGATAAAGCTCTCCTATGGGAAGGATAAGATCCACGTGGGTAAAGAGCATAGCTGAAGAGCTGTTTGTAAAGTACCCTGATAAATTAAGCGCCAGTTTTGATGGAAATAAGGTCTTTATTACTAGCCTGAAGCTCATAGAAAGCAAGAATATAAGGAATAAGGTTGCCGGCTATGTTGTAAAGGTTGCCACAAGGAAGAAGCTTTAGTAATGTTCTATTGTAATTACATTACGTTTGCAGTACCGCTGTTGTCATTATTGTTGCCTTCATTGGATTCTGTTATTACGCCCGGTGTATCAGCCATAAGCTGTATGTTGTGATTCCCTGGAATGTTTGTGCCTCCGAAAGTGCAGCTGCGTTGTGTTGTCGCACCAGCTGCTAGAGAATTTATAACTACCTGACAATTTGTTCCTCCGCCATCTCCATCAGGGAAGGATGCCCGTGAAGTAAACTGACCTGCACTTCCATTACCAACATTGTTCACATTAAAAGTAACAAGAATTGACTCCCCAAGACCTATTCCTGGATTTGCATCAGTACCAGCAGCAGAAACAAAAGCTATAGTAATATCAGGCTGCCCTGGCGCTGTTGTGGTTGTTGTAGTGGATGTGGTAGTTGTTGTGCTGGTTGTTGTAGTAGTAGAAGTGGTAGTAGTGGCGGTAGTTGTAGATGTTGTGGTTGTTCCAGCGGCTGTAGTAGAAGTGGTTGTTCCGCCGGAAGTTGTAGTAGTTCCGCCTGAGGTTGTGGTTGTTCCACCCAAAGTGGTTGTTGTGTTCCCTGTGGTTGTTGTCTGGCCAACTGTTGTGGTTGTTGCCCCAACAACAGTGGTAGTTGTTATCCCGGCTGCAATTGTTGTGGTTGTTGCCCCGCCTGGGGTTGCACATACACTGTTCAAACAATATCCGCTCTGACAATCATCGTGTATGCTGCATGCAGAACCATCTGCTTTCTTGCTGCTAGAATCGCCTAAAGTAGTTGTTGAGATGGTAGTTGAGGCCGCTCCGCTAGTTGTTGTAGGTGGGAGCGTTGTAGATGGCTTTTCAACTGTAACTTGCCCAGAAGCATCTGTTCCAATAACACAAACAGCAGTATTTGTATCCGTATCTATCCATACGGCAACATCACCATTACCACCTGTAAATATTACCTTTTTATACTTTTTTTCCTCAAACTGCATGCTGCAAATCTGATCTAGAGTTGCCTTTTGCTTTATAATATCATCTTTTGAAACCGTAACCACCGAAATATCAGCTTCTTCGCCGCCAGAAAGATAAGCTTTCACTGCAGTTGTTTCTTTTGCAATTGTTACGGGATCGTTACTTTTTTGTCCTGTGCAGCCTGCTATGAGAGCTATTATAACAATGACAATAATAGGCAGAAACCTGATTAACTCCGGATTGCGCATAAAATTACTTATGTTTATATAACATATATAAAGATAGCAGTAAAAATTGTAAGTTTTGCAGAGACATGGGCTTTCTATTTATATCCTCTATTATCCAACTCTTCTCATGACACTGGCTTTAGTTCATTATGGAGAAATAGCGCTTAAGGGCGGGAACAGGCCCTACTTTGAAAGCTTATTGGAAAGGAGCATAAAGGCTGCGCTGCCTAAAGCAAAGGTTAAAAGAGAACATGGAAAAATAATTATAAAGTTTACTGGAACTGAAAAAAGAGTTAAGGAAGCTATGGAAAAGATTTTTGGTATAGAATGGTTCTCGTTTCCTTTGAAATCTAAGAGTGATTTTAAGTCAATAAAGTCAACAGCACTCAAGCTAAAGATGGATAAGAAAAAAACCTTTAAAGTGGAAGCAAAAAGAGTGGACAAAACTCTTCCTTATACTTCTCAGGAACTGGCTGCAAAAATTGGTGAGGTTTTCTTTAACAAAAAATATAAGGTTTCAATGGAACCTGAGCAGGTTTTGTATATTGAAGCTGATAAAAAGGAGAGTTTAGTTTTTCTTGGAAAATTCAGGGGATTGGGAGGGTTGCCTGCTGGAAGCGCTGGGAAGGTTGTTTCCCTGCTTTCCGGAGGTATAGACTCTCCGGTTTCAAGCTGGCTAATGATGAAACGCGGCTGCACTCCAATATTTGTACATTTCCATCCTTTCGGTCCAAAAGATAAGGCAGATTTTGGGAAGATAGAAAAACTTATTGGAAAGCTGAAAGAATATTTCCCTTCTCAATTAAAGGTTTATCTTGTACCTTTCTATCCTTTCCAGCTTGGTTCCCTGAAAATACCCTCAAGGTTTGCTTTGCTTTCCTTTCGCAGGTTTATGCTGCGCTGTGCTGAGAAAATAGCTGATAGAGAAAAGGCGCTGGGAATTGTTACTGGGGAGAGCGTTGGACAGGTTGCCTCACAAACATTGAGCAACATGCGAGTTGTGGAAGAGGGGATAAATTTGCCTGTATTCAGGCCTTTGGTTGGATTTGATAAACGGGAGATAATACAGCTTGCTGAAAAAGTTGGTACCTATAAAATATCTCTGGAAAAGTATAGAGATTGCTGCATTTCAATAATGGACCCTCACCCTGCAACAAGCGCAAAGCCTGAAAACATGAAACAGGCTGAAAGCTCTATAGATATGGAAAAACTTGTTGAGAAAGCTTTGGAAGGGGCAAGGATTATTGAGTTGGGACGGGGATTATAGATTTAAGCTGGCACTGCAAATTTTACACATGAAACTCTATACTGGAACTGGGGATAAGGGAGATACTTCTGTTTTCGGCTGTAGAATAAAGAAAACAGAACCGTTGATAGGAGCTATAGGAACTGTGGATGAACTTAACAGCTATATTGGAGTTTGCAGGGAAAATTGTAAAGATAATGAAGTGGATTCAATTTTGAAAGAAGTTCAGAGGAAGCTGTTTGTTATTGGCTCTGATTTAGCTGGAGGGAATGTAAAACTTACTGAAACAGACATGTCATGGCTGCAGACAGAAACAGATAAAATTGGAGCTAAAACTCAAGAACTGAAGAACTTTGTACTGCCTGCAGGTCCAGCTTCCCATTTACAGTATGCACGTGCTCTGGCAAGAAAAGCTGAGATTGAAACATGGAAAGTAAAGTGTAATACTCTTATCCAAAAATTCCTTAACAGGCTATCTTCCCTTCTGTTTGGTATGGCTTTGCTTTATAACAAAAAAAGGAACTGGGAAGAGGATAATTGGCCCTAGTTGGACCACGATTTAACTTTCCTGTCCCATCTATGGTTGTGCAGTATTTCAATTAGATTCGCATCTAGCGGGCCCTTATCGCTGGCAGAAAAATTTGATTTTATGTGTTCGAGTTTCCTCATTCCTATTATAGTTGTGCCAACCTGTTTGTTTGTAAGTATAAACCGTAAGGCCATTTCAGGCAATGTCATACCATTCGGTACAATAGATTTTAGGTTTTCAACGCGCTCTATTGTTTTAGATAAATTTTCAGGACCAAAATATTTAGCTCTCCAATCACTAGGGGGAAATTTTGTATTTATAGTAAGCTTACCACCCAAGCTTCCTTCATCCAATGGAACACGGGCTATTATACCAACATCCATCTTTTTGCATAGAGGAAAGAGTTTATCTTCGGGTGCTTGGTCAAAAATGTTATATATAACCTGAACAACATCAATGAGACCAGTTTTAATGGCTTCTATTCCATTTTCCGGCTCCCATCTGTTAAGACTTATGGCAAAAGTCCGTATAAGCCCCTCATCTTTGAGTTTCTGGGCAGTCTTCAAAAAAACACTGTTATCTGCCCAGCTATCATCCCATACATGGAGATGCAATACATCTATGGATTCTACACCCAGAGCTTTCTTGATAAGTTCTGTATACTTAAGCACATGATCCAGTGGGTATACGTCTTCATACTTGTCAGTTGAAGAAGCTGGCCACTTCATGTTCTTTGGAGGTATCTTAGAGGACGTGAGAATTCTCTTGTCTGGATTGTTCCTTATTAATTCACCTAGTAGGCTATCACTTCTGCCGTCGCCATATGCCCATGCAGAATCAAAGAAGTTGCAGCCGCTATCCAAAGAAAGCTGAAGTGCTGTTTTTGATTCCTTATCATCAGAACCGCTCCACAATCCCATTCCCCATAGACCGTGCCCAATTTCACTGACTTCAAATCCAGTTCTGCCTAGTCTACGATAATTCATTCTTAATCTCCGTGTATAATACGCAAGACTATAATTTATATAGATTTGTCATGTGCTCCAGAATTTTTTGGTTTCTATGAACTGCTTTTCAGCCTTTAAAATATCCTTGTAAAACTCCTGATCAGTGCGGTGCATTCTGGCAAGGATACGCGAAGCTGTTTGGGGACCTACTCCCCTCCCTGCTAAAGCAATGCAGGCTTTCTTTCCGTAGACAATTACCATGTCTGCAGATCTCTTGGCTCTCTCAAGTCTTTTATGCTCATCTGCAACTAAAGATTTTCCTGAAAGCCTCTTCTTCACAATATTCTGCATTTCTGTTTCATATGGGCTGAGTGCTGCAAGCAGCTTGCTTTTGCACTTGGAACAGCGCGGCTCTTCATCTATATCCTTTACAAATTTTGTAATAGAATATTTGCCGCAGTTTACACAAACCAACCGGAGTTTGGTTCCAAGCAGACGCTGCTTGAATATTCTCATTATCTCAGCTTCTGGCCTGTCAGGTTTTGCAATATCATGCAGCTCGTATTTTAATCCCTCTTCCCCAAGCGGGCTCAATCCTGCAAACTCTTTTATTTCTAGCTTTCCCTTCTGCAGCTCCCGCAGAACAGACTCTGCACCTGACAAATCAAGCTTTTCAATAAAAAGCTCACGCAAAGTTTCCTTTATTACAGGTGTTCCTTCGAAAGCACGTATAATCCTGTCCATACTTATCTTTTCAAGGGAAGCATCTCTTCTGACTGCACCGAACCTTTTTGCAACATGCAGGAACCTGTGCTTGAACAAACTGCTGTTTACAAGGGATTTTTCCAGAATAATACCAATATCCTCTGGTTTGTATTGGAGAAGAACACGTTTTATAGCTTCCGGTAGAATCTGGGAAAAAACTATCCTATAAGGGTCTGATTTTGTATTAACTGAAGAGCCTGTTTCAGCTGCTATAAGGGCTGAAATAAACCTGCTCAGTGTTTCATTAACGAGAGAGCCAAATGGTGAGTGGAGAACAGTAAAGTCCCCATAGGTTTCAAAAACAAGGGTTTTCTCATCTGGTATAAAGAATTTTACCTGCTTTTTTATAATAGAAGTCATTTTCTCTGCTACAGAACTGGAGATAGGATATTTTTCCTTTAAAAGCTCTGTCAAGTTCTTCTTTTCAATATTGTCTGCTATTAATTTTCTGAGAGCTGCAACTTCCTGCGCAATTGAATAAGGAACTGGAATAAGCTCTCCCTGCCATGCTGGAACAGAAGATTCTATATCTGCTGAAGCTTGGGCAAAAACTTTATCCTTTTCAACTGAAATAACAGCCCATGGCCTGCCTTTGAAGATAAAAGTTGCTCCGGGTAAACAGTGCTCTGCAACAAATGCCTCGTCCAAACTACCTACAGGGCTGTTGGCAGCCATATCTATAACTTTGTAGGATTTGTTGTCTGGTATAACTGAAAGATTTTCAAAATAATATTGCAGGGCTTTTCTTCCTCTATGCAAACCACTGCTGCTCCAGAGAATATGTATTGTTTCAAGAAACTTTATCAGCTCTGAAAAATCTTTTTCTGAAAGGTTCCTGTATGGATAGGCTCTCTGTATAATTGATAATGCCTTTTTTATGTCAATTCCATAGGTTTCAGAAGCTATACCCACAAGTTGGTGTGTTAAAACATCAAAACAATTTTCATAAAACCTTATTGGTTCCAGTTCGCCTGCCAGAGCCTTCCTTGCTATAACAGTGGATTCAAAGAGATCGTCTCCTTCACCTGATATTATAATGCCCTCAGAAACCTTTTCAATGGAATGCCCTGCCCTGCCAATCCTCTGTGTTAGCTGTGTTACTTCTCTTGGGCTTTGATATTGTATAACAAGGTCTATGCTGCCTATATCTATCCCAAGCTGGAGGCTGCTTGTGCATATAATGCTTTTCAAAACCTCTTCTTTGAAATCTTTTTCTACCTTAACTCTTACTTCTTTCGAGAGGGAGGAATGGTGAACTTCATGCTTCTGTCCTGTTTCAAATAACCTTAATCTGGAAGAGAGGACTTCAGCAGCTTCCCTTGTATTTGTAAAAGTTAAGACTGAGTGATGGGTTTTTGTCAGCTCTGCTATTCTTCTCAGTCTTGCTGCAATACTATCCCCTATAAACACTTTTTCAGCAAGTATTTTGTCCTCAGCTCCAGGAGTCGGAGCTTCAACTTTTATATTAAGTAATTTTGCTTCAGTTGAGGAAACAACGGAGCTGCAGCCAATAAACTTTGCAGCTTCTTCAGGACTTCCAACTGTAGCTGAGAGAGCTAAAATCTGGGGTTTTCCGCAGAGTTCTTTTATTCTTTCAAGAACAACAGCCAGTTGAACTCCGCGCTTGCTGTCTATTAACTCATGTACTTCATCCACAACAATAAACTTTATGTTTTTCATGAATTCCCTGAGCCTTTTTCCTAAAATCATTGAATTTAGCTGCTCCGGAGTTGTTATCAGAAGGTCTGGGGGGTATTCTGTCTGGAGCTTTCTTTCTGACTGGGTTGTATCTCCGTGACGAACAGAAGCTTCAAAACCCAAAGAATTGCACCACCAAATAAGCCTTTCGAACATGTTCCTGTTCAGTGCTCTGAGAGGTGTTATGTAAAGGGTTGTTATTGGCATTTTCTCAAGCTCAAGCATTTTGCTGAAAACAGGTAGCATAAGGCTTTCTGTTTTGCCAGAGCCTGTCTGGGCTATAACAAGCACGTTTTTACCCTCTAAAACAAGCGGAATAGCATTTTTTTGTATTTCAGTGGGTGCAGAAAATCTAGATACGGCTAGCTCTTTTACCCTATTATTAAGTAAGGTGAATACACTAACCACTTCCAACACTTCTGTATCAGACTGCAAACCCAACCCTTTTAAACATTTAGTTTGCAAAGCATATGGTATGAAATTAGAGTTTAATGTTCAGGAAGATTTTGATTTTCTAAAAATACTGCAGGGAAAGCCGTTTTACTTTTTCTACTCTCCTGAACCCAGCAGAGTTGTTTTTATAAATGGAAAGCCTGCGAAACTGGGGTTTTCACAAAAAGATGGAAAATTAACTGTTAATGTGGATAGAAAACTTTCAAAGGAAGAGGAAAAAATTGTTAAGGAAAGGGTTGCATTCTGTCTTGGAGTAAATGAAAACATGGGAAGGTTCTATGAACTTTGCAGGCAGGATATAGTTCTTAATAAATTGCTGCCAAGGATAAAGGGAACTAGAATGGTTTCAGCTTTCTCTGATTTTGAGGCTCTTGTAGGGGCTATTGTTTCCCAGAATAACTCTTTCAGGAACTATTTGCAAACAATGCAAAAGCTTTGCGCAGAACTGAATTTTGTGCCTGAAAACTATCTGGATCAGGAAAAACTCAGGAAACTAAAACTCGGGTA
The DNA here is from genome assembly GCA_016198755.1 of Candidatus Aenigmatarchaeota archaeon. Lineage (GTDB taxonomy): Archaea > Aenigmatarchaeota > Aenigmatarchaeia > Aenigmatarchaeales > JACQIB01 > JACQIB01. Next base: position 80,804 of record JACQIB010000002.1, on the reverse strand, counting down.
TAAGGCTCCTTTTATTGTCGGGCTGGCAAAAATTTTCCTGTCTGGAGCTATACCACGAGAGCTGACAAAAATAAAGGGTGTTGGAAAGTATAGTGCTGCATTGTTTAACATTTTTCAGAGAAGGGACTTTTCAGGATTTTATTGGGATACTCTAACTGAAAGGATTTTAAGGGAACACTATAAAGTTAGGGCTGATAACAAATCTGGAAAGGAAGAAGCTAAAAAGTTGTGGGGAGAATATTCTGGGCTTGCGGAAATTTTGCTTCAGAAGTTCCTGAACGATACTGTTGCTGTGTGAATTTTTTCCTATATTTTAGCAAAAGAGCTGAAACCAGAATAACAGCACCTGCTATTACCACATTATAGTCTTTTATTGGAAAAATTGAGAATCCTGTTGCTCCACTGGCTCTATTTTGCTCTTTAGCAAAGGGTGTTCCTGTTATATTGCCCCTCTCCTCTGAGCAGGATGGATTGTCTCCTATTAGAACAGGAAAATCCTTCCATGCAACAGGGTTCCAATCTCTTGTTCTGTTATACTCGTAAGCTCTTACTCTTGCTGTATACTCACCTGGAGGGTATATGTAGTTGCAGTTTTCATACAGGAAAAGTGGGATAGAAAAATTAAGAGTTTCATTTCTGCCAACCATTTCAAAAACTTGGGCTGTATCAGCTTCTGCAAGGTTGCTCCTGAGTATTTTGCCTTTACTATCAATAGAAATCCAGTCTGGCTTGAAAATATAGGAAACGAAAGAGAGCTTTACAAACCTTCCGTCACCAGAGTAAAAGCTCCCGCTTATTGTTTTGTTATCCCCGAATACTGCTTTATCAAACTCAGAAGAGGAAAATTTCCATCTGCCAAAGGTTTGCTGCTGGCCTGAAAAATCCTGCTGATCCTGTATAGAAAGAGTTGTAGTTGTTGTTTCTCTTATGGAAGTAGTTGTTTGGCTGGGAATAGTTGTTGTGGTTAAACCCGTGTTTGTAGTAGATGTTGTTGTGGTTAGAATAATGCTGTTCTGGTAGCAGGGAGTTCCGCCTAAAACAGAGCTTTCAAAATAGCCTGTGCTGTTCTTTTCCAAAGAACGGTTTGTCCTGTTGCCTCCCCATTCAGGTTTATAGTTTACTGAAGCCTCGGATTTGTAAGAGTTGTTTGAAAAACTGTATATATCTATCCAGTCTCCGTTGTTTCCCAGAGAAAAATTATCTATAAGCTTTTCGCAGCTTGCACTGTAAACTTCATTAAAGCGGGTAAGGTTCTTTGATATAATAATAAATCCTTTTGCTGGGAGGTTTGTATTGTTAGGAAAAATAAAAGTAGAGCTTATTGTTCCGTTAAGTATCCAGTTTCCTAACTGTTCCTCAGAATCAGAGGGATTGTAAAGTTCTACCCATTCATTGTAAAACGGGCCATAATCACCTGAGGGAGCATACATTATTTCACTTATAACAACAGCCTGCACAACTGCTGGGAAAAGAAGCAAAGAGGAGAATAAAACAAAAAATGTGGAGCGGAGCATTCGTTCTCTTTCAAAAAAACTGGTATATAACTCTTTCACTTAAGGGTTCGCTTTTTGCAGAACTTACTTTTTGGCTTTAGCTGGAACCTGTACAGGCTGTTTAGAAAGGATGGACATTGCTTTTGCTGCCCTTTCAGGAGTCTGATAAACAGGAATACCAACAGCTTCCAGTTTTCTTGAGAGTTTCTGTGTGTGCTCCCCGCCTGCTGCACAAACAATAAGAGGCTTTCCATATATTTTACAGTCTCTTAAAATATCAACAATACTATCTTCAATTGAAGGTGTTTGGAAAAGAGGTATGCAAATAACTCCTGCGACAGCCTTGTCTTTGAAAACCGCATCTAACGCCTTCTGGTAGCGCTCAACATTGCTTTCTCCACCCAAATCCACAGGATTTGGAAGTGTTGTAAATCCTAAATTTTTAAATGGTTTTACTGTTTCTTTTGAAAATTCTGCAATCTCAAGCCCAAGGGAAACAAGAGAATTTGCAGCAATAACACCCAATCCACTCCCTTCTGTTACAATAGCTATTTTCTTTGAGGCTGGAAGCGGCTGATTTGCAAGAACCTTTGCAAAATCAAATAATTCCTCAGTTGTTTTTGCTTCAATAATTCCGGCTTGTTTGAAAGCAGCAGAATATATTTCTGCACTGTCCTTTCCTCCTTTGAGTGCAACAATAGGCTTTGTCTTTACAACTTTCTTTGCAACTTCAATAAAAGCTTTTCCATCTTTCAGGGATTCTATATACAGAGCTATACAACGGGTCTGCAAATCCTTTCCTAAATAGTCTAAAAGCTCTATTTCAGACACATCACTTCTGCTTCCAAAAGAAGCAAATTTGCTTATACCAACACCTTCTGAAGAAATAAGGTCTAAAAGCATTGCTCCTACGGATCCGGACTGGCTTATAAAGCTTATATAACCTTCAGGAGGTCTTTTGAACCTTTCTCTTGGCAGAAAGAACATATCTAGCTTACTTGTAAAGGTCCCCAAGGAGCTAGGTCCTATAACTCGGATTTTTGACTTCTTAATAAGATTTTCAAGTGTTTTATACCTTTCTTTATCTTCAACGCCTGTAAAACCGCTTGAAACTATAATTACAGACTTAATTTTGTGCTGTATAACCTCTTCTAAAACAGAATTTACAGTTTCTGCCGGCACAGCTATTATAGCTAGGTCTATTGGCTCTGTAACGTTATTTACAGATGTATACGCCGGTAAACCCAATATTTCTGTAACAGAAGGGTTTATAGGGTATATTTTACCATGAAAAGAGCTTTTAAGGCTATCAACTATAACATAGCCTACCTTGCCTGGTGTATGGCTGGCACCTATAACAGCCACTGAAGTTGGATTGAAAAAGTTCTCAAGCTCATGCATGAGAAATCTATGGGCGGGTCTTCTATTTAAGTGTTATATATTTTTGCCTTTAGAAGAGTTGGATTGCTGCAGCAGCAGCTATTGGAACTGTTAGGTTATCATCTAATATTGGGATTGTCTCAATAATTGCTGAGAGCACAGCTGCTGCAAATGCTTTTTGCACTGGAATTTGGAAGAGTAAACAGGCTGCTAATGCAAAAATGAAGAAAGCTATGCTGCCTTCCCAGCTTCTGTTTCCTTCCCATGGAATTTTATGCTTTCCATAAGTTTTTCCAATAATAGTGGAAGCTGAATCACCCAGTGCTAAAACAGCTATTCCGGCTGCTGCAACAGCACTCGGAAAAATTATTGCTGTTATTGTTGCGCCAGCAAAGAACATTATTGGACCTCTCAGCAACAGTTCTCCTGGGCGCTCAAACTTTTTTGCAAACAATAGAAATAATTTTCCAATTCTGCCTATGAATACAAACTTGCCTGCCTTGTAAACGGACAGCAAAACAAAAAATATCAGAACAGATTCAAGCCCTCCTATATACACCTCCTGTGGAAGGAACATAACACCGATTGCAACAACTATTCCAAAGGCATGTACAGCCTGCCTGCGCAATTCCAGAAATAATTCTGCTTTCATGTGAAGCTTTTCGGTGCGGTAGAATAAAAATGCGCGATTTCCTACTGCACAGAAATTACTTTATCCTGTTTTTGCTGTTATAAATGCTTTTTCAGCACAATACCTTTATGCAAAAAGAACTTTTTCCGCTGCAACAATTCTACAATCCGCTTCTTTTGAAAGAAACAACAATTGTTTTTGCATCCTATATGGGAAAATTCAGGATAAATCTTGTTACAGATGAAATCTGCCAAAATTGCGAGGGGGAAATGCAGGAAGATTCTGAAGAATTGGGTATAGTGCCTGATGGATTTGAAAAAAAGTTCTGGGATTTCCAGTAAATTTATTTTGAAAGTACTACGTCAGAAGCCCAGCACCCATCAGAATTGCAGAAAAACAATATTGTAGAGCTTTTTATCTGCTTGTTTTCCACTGCAAACTTTCCGAGCTTAACTAAATTGTCCTTTAAGCTTTGAACATTGATCTTGTTGCCTGCACTAGCAATAACTTCAAAACCTTTTAATTCTTTTAGCATTGCTTCTGCATCAGAATCTGAAAAAGGTACAACGCGGAATGCAACATCCTTTATTATTTCCTTATAGGCACCACCCAACCCAACTGAAACAATTGTTCCAAACTGCTGGTCAGATTTTGTGCCGAGAATCATTTCTATTCCTGTAAGAACTTTCTGTGCAATAACTTTTTCTGCACCCTTTATTTTCATTAGTTTTTTAAAAGCTTCTGTTGCCTCAGCTTCGGATGAAACGGAAACAACTCCTCCAACTTCTGTCCTGTTGGCTATTTTCGCACCATAAACCTTTAGTATGGCTGGAGTTCCAACCTTTTTCAAAGCTTCCTTTATATCAGACTCTTTTTTAATTGAAAAGAAAGGAACAACTGGCACATGGGATGTTTTTAGCATTTCAAATGCCTTGTCATCTGGAATACCTTCTAATATAGGAGCTGCTTGCTTTACTTCAACTTTTACACTGGGTATAGAAGGCTTTTTATGTACTATTTTGGCTTTTGGGGCTGTTTTGTGCGTTATTTTAGCCTTTGGTTTAGATTTTGGCTTCGGAGTAGGTTTACTAGCTATTTTAGATTTCTTTATACCAAACAACCTTTTCATTATTGCCATAACAAACCTATTAAATACTGCAGCCTATATTTAAAACGCTTGTGATACAATGGATTTTTCATTATTAGGGCTTGGTTATGATAAAACTCAGACATTTAGAAGAGGTAGTATTTTAGGACCTGAAATGATTAAAACTGCTTTTGGAAAACTGGAAACAAATATTTCCGGTGTTGATCTGAACGAAAAGGCTTTTTTTCATGATCTCGGTGTTTTCTATCCTAAGGATAGCATAGAACTTTCAGCTATTGTGCAAAATAAACTCTCAGAAACAAAGAAATTTCCAATAATTTTGGGTGGGGAACATTCAATAACATTTCCCTGTGTTAAAGCTGTAAAACCCAGAACATTCCTTAGTCTGGATGCGCATCCTGACTGTGAGGATGGAGAAGGACATAATGCTGTTTTTAGAAAGGTGACAGAATTTCTTGGGGCAAAGAACTGTTTTCTGCATGGGGTAAGAACTATTTCGAAAAAAGAGGGGAATTTTATTAAAAATAATAAAATAAAAATACTTTCTGCCTCTGCAGTTAAAAATCTGCCTGGCCCTATTTACTTGAGCATTGATTTTGATTGCCTTGATCCTTCTGTGCTTCCTGCTGTTGGAAATCCTGAGCCTGAAGGGCTGGGATTTAATGAGCTTATTTCAATTGTAAAATCACTGGCAGGAAAGCTTTGTGCAATTGATTTTGTTGAGTTTACTCCGATTGGAGTCGCGGGATTGGATGAACTCTATTCAAGTATTGCTGGAAAAGCTGTTTATGGGGCAATAGCTGAAATAGTAAAGGTGAGAAAATGAAGATAAGTATAGTTGGTTCTGGGAGGGTTGGAGCTGCTGTTGGATTTGCTGTGCTGAATATTGTAAAGCCGGAAGAGCTTGTTTTGCAGGATATTGTGCCTGGAGTTGCTGAAGGTGAGGCTTTGGATTTGGCTGGAGCTGCTGTACAGGTTTCTCCGAGTACAGTTATTTCAGGCTCAGATAAACTTGAAATTATAGAAAGTAGTGATTTTATTGTTGTTACAGCTGGGTTAGCCCGCTCTTCAACAATGACAAGGGAACAGCTGTTTGAGAAGAACAAATCAATTATAGAGGGTATTGCAAAGGTTGTTCCGGATATTTCTCCTAAAGCTTATGTTTTTGTTGCAACAAACCCGAGCAGCAAGATTGCAGAAGTGTTCAGGAAAGCTTCAGGCTTTCCAAAAGAAAGGGTTTTTGTTTTAGGCACTGAAACAGATACAGCAAGACTACGTTACCTGCTTGGAAAGGAACTGAAAAAGAATCCTGATAAAATTAAGTCTTTTGTTTTCGGTGAGCATGGGGAAAAAATGCAGTTTGAGTTTAAGGAAGAACCAAAAGACAGGACAGCAATGGAAGATGCTGTTAGGGGATTTGGAGCTAAAGTGATTGGACTTAAAGGATATACTGCATGGGGAGTTGCTGTAGAGGCAGCTTTGGCTATAAAGAAATTTGCCAAAAAATAAGCCTGTTTAGAATGGCACTGGTGTTATCTCTTCTGGCTCTGTTCCAACTGCTCTTTCATCTGGAACTTGTGGAGTCTGTATGTGCTTGATTATAATTACATCTCCAACAGAATCAACATACTGGTATGGAACTATAATTCCTCTCTTATTTCCAATAACCCCGGATAGGAAGCTTCCCTTAACAACATCCAAAACAATAGAATTTATCCTGAACTTCTGCATGTTTACCTTTATATCAGAAACCCTTCCGCAGTAAACTCCCCTGTTTGTAAATACATCTTTTCCAAACATTTCTGAAACGTTTTTTACTGTTATTCCCATGCAAATCACCCTCATTTTCTTACCAGTATAAGGGGATGTAAAGAATATAAAGCTGATAGTGGGTTTTAAAACTTACTCACAACTAATAGATAGTGCTGGGGTAGCCAAGCGGTTACGGCGCCAGCCTGCTAAGTTGGTTGGCAGCAATGCCAGCGAGGGTTCGAAGCTCAGGGGGAAGTTTCCCCCTACAGCCCTACCCCCTCAGGTAGAGCAGAGAAAATCCCTCCCCCAGCGCCAATTGTGATTAAATGGATCCGGTGGAAATAGCAAAAGCAGCAGCCATTGCTGAGATTAAAAAGCATGGATTACCATCCCAGCTCCACTTGGATCTTTCCCTTTCAAAGGCTATAGAGTTGGCTGAAGAGCTGGGAGCTGACAGGCTTGTTGTAGAACTGGGGACAATTCTAATGGACTTCAAGCTTGGAGAAGCAACCTCACTTAGAAAGAAGGAGGAACATGCTGAACTTAGCGTTGCTGCTGCAGAAAAGCTTCTTCATGGTTTGCTGGATTCTGAAAAACTTGGAAAAGTTTTAGCATGTATAAAGGAGCACCACTTACAGAGCTTTTCATGTATAGAGTCTGAGATATGTGCAAATGCAGACTGCTACAGGTTCCTCTCTCCAAGGGGCTTTCTAAGCTTTTTACATTCTCTGGGGAACAGGAAAATGAGCTTTAATGATTCCATTGTTTATGTAGAAGAAAAGGCAGATGAGAAATGGGAAATCTTGTCGCTGCCCCAGTGCAAGGAAGAGCTTGAGCCCTTCTATAGGCAGATAGAGGAGTTTATCAGACTGGCGAAAGCTTAAATCTTCTGTTATCCAATTCAGTTCATGCCGGAAAACTTAAACGAATTCCTAAACCCAACGATGGACAAAGGGATAGACAGAATGCTGGATTTCCAGAAGGTTTTGGAGTCTTACGAGAAAAGGCACAAAATTATTCTAAAAAGGCTTTCTGAATACAGGAAAGTCTGGGAACTGCCTGAAGAAAGGATTTTTGCTGAGCTTTGTTTCTGTCTGTGTACACCGCAGTCAAAAGCTGTTGTATGCGATGCAGCAATAAAGAAACTGCTGGAAAACAATCTTTTGTTTACTGGTTCATCCCAACAGATACTTCCATACTTAAGGGAAGTCAGGTTTAATGAAAATAAATCAAGGTATATTGTGGAGGCAAGGAAACTTTTTATAGAGAATGGAAAAATTTCCATAAAAAAGCATATAGACCCCAAAAACATACTAAAAACAAGGGAGTGGATTGTGGAAAATGTGAAGGGTATTGGATGGAAGGAGGTAAACCATTTCCTGAGGAATATTGGATTCGGGGAGAATATTGCTATTTTGGACAGGCATATACTAAAAAACTTGGTAAAGTGCGGAGTTATAGATGAGGAGCCTAAATCACTGACTCCAAAGCTTTACTTGGAAATAGAAGAAAAAATGAAAGATTTTTCAGAACTTTCTGGAATTCCAATGAGCCATTTAGACCTCTTGTTCTGGGGAGAAGAAACTGGCTACCTATTTAAGTGAATTATTCAAATTAGAATTCGGGCCCATGGTCTATCGGTAGGACATTACCCTCACATGCATTTGCTGAAATCGGTAAAGGGCCAGGTTCAATTCCTGGTGGGCCCACCACTAAGTTTTCAATTCAAAAAAATTTCCATATATATAAAAAAAACTACAATATGATTTATGCCAAAACAAAGGAAGAGAAGAATCCAAAAGATACAGAAGGAATGGTTTAAAGTGGGCTGGCGCAGAATCGTCTACTACTTAGGTTATCTTGGTGTATTGGGTCTGCTATATTGGTTAATTCAAATAATTGGATATTTTGTACACAAGAAAGAAGAACCAGAATTCCTTGGAACTGGCTTCCGCAGGCGCACATACTATTATGGATGGCTTATAGTATCTATTATATTATTAATAACAATGATTGTTATATATTACTTGATAAGTCTAGCTGTTCATGGTGGAAAAATTTAGTTTCAGTTATTATCCCATTCTAACAATCAAAAGCGGCGGCTCGAACTTTCTTTCTACAACAACCAAATTCTGCGGAACCTCGAAAACTTTGAAATAGAGCTTGTTTCCTGCTATTGCTTTGAGCTCAAGGCTGTTTGGGAGCCTGCGGAGTTCGATTGAATTTTCCTGCACACCTGGGAGGCTGATTTTGAAAACTATACCAAGAGAATCTTTCTTTATTTCAGCAGAGGGTTCTTCTGTTACTTTTGGACTTTCAACCAAACCATGCAACTTTGCCTGTTCAACTAACTGTTCGCGTACCTTTAACTCTGCTAAACCCACGCCTGAAGTATTATCCTCGCCAACAGAGCGGAAGCTGATTTTAACCCCAAATGGTCCGGATAGGGAAACACTGTTACCATTGCCTACAACATTTCTTTCCTTTGTAGCCTGTCCGCATGTTGGGCAGTAGTTCCAGTTCTCTTTAACATCGGAAGAACAGGCTTTGCACTTTTCCTTTTTCCAGAACATTGATAAGAATTTGAGTTTCCAATATTTAAAACCCGAGGATGGGGGGTATATATTGTCACAAAAAAATAAGTGCTTAAATTTTATGCGAATGTTGAATTAACATTGTCGTTTTCATTTGTTTCAATTGTCATGTTGTAAGCATCTACTGTAGCATTGGCTTTTGCAGCCCCAGAAACCCAGCACCAAGTTAGATTTGTTTTCATGCCAGGAGCTAGAGCAGGACCACTACCACCGCATCCTCCTGCAGATTGATTGAGGCTGTTATACATATTGATGCTAATGGAAAAGGCACCAGATGTTTCACTGCCTATATTTTTCACCTGATAAGTTACATTTCCATATAAAATAGATATGTAATTAATCACAAAATTTGCCTGTGTTGGGAAAATATATGGAACTGGAAATGAGACTGTTTTTTCATTATTAGTCTCGCTTGATTCAGTATTGTTGTAAAATGAAAACTGGTCAGATAAATCTACTGCAGCTGAGAGATAATACATAGCTTGTGCTCTTGTTGATCGCGTTAACTTGTATGGACCATTGAAATCCACAAGAACGGATTCTCCGGGAGCTAGGGATTTCACAGAACTCAAATTTGTAGTTATAGTTACATTTCCGGCACTTTCATTTAAAATTTTTATTCGGGCTAAAGTTGCGTTTGATTGTGCAGATCCAATGTTTGTTACGCGGAATGAAATATTATGGGAAAATTGATTTGAATTCCAAGTGTCTAGATAGTAAACTGGCTTTGTTATGGTTATATCAGAAACAAATAAATCAGGCATCGGCCCGAGTGTAGTTGTTGTGCTGGAAGTTACGGCTGCGTTTGTATCATTTGAAGTTGTTGTTGTAGGTGGAACTGTTGTTGTAGTTGTAGATGCTATGGATGTTGTAGTCTGTAATACAGAACCTGGAGTGGAACAAACTTTGTTTAAGCATAATCCGCTTACACACTCATCATGGATTTCACACGCGCTCCCGTCTGACTTTTTAATTGGGGCTGTTGTGGTAGTTTGGACTATAATAATAGGTTTGCTGACAGAACAGATAACTTTATTCATATCATCCACCCAGACAATCATTCCACGATTGGTATCAGGATCACGGGCTGTTATTTTTGAATAGGTTTTATCTTCTTTTCCAAGAGTTGGGCAGTCATCCTTGAATTCTGGAAGAACTGCCTTTATGCTATCGCTGTCGTATACAGATGTTTTAATTTCTGCATTTGGATGATCTGCCATGAATTTTTGTATTTCTTGAAGGTTTTTAGCATCATTTGATGTGAAGTTCCCAAAATTTGGAAAAGCCTGACCTGTGCAGCCTGCTGCCAGAACAACTATAGCAAGGGCAAAAACCACATATTTCATGGATTTATTGTATTTGGCCTGTTTATAAAATTGCCTCTATTGCCTCTTCAACGACAAGAAAAGTATACCATATTTGAAGTTTTTTTCTATTATTTCAAAACCTTCTGGAACTTCGAAAAGCTTAAAGTAGAGCTTGTTGCCTGCAGCTGCCCTTATCTCAATTGAATTTGGCAGCTTTTTCACATCAACTGAACGCAGGGAAACTATTCCTGGGAGTTTTATCCTGTAAGTAAGCTCGTTTTTACTTTTTTTAACTTCCATTTTAGGTTCTTCTGTTTTTTCAAATTTTACTGCTCTTCGTTTTGTTTCCTTTGATTTAAGTGTTGGTACAGAGCCAGCGAGTTGTTTCCTTAATTCAGGTTCCATTTCTTTGAATTTTCCTGAAGTTTTAATGCTTACTTTTGGCTCAAGTCCAGTGCCTGAAACAATGGAAATAGAAATACCACCTGAATCTCCGTAGTCGGAAAACTTAACTTCTGGAAAAGTAAATAGCTTTTCCATATCCTCAAAGATATTTTCAAACGAATTTTCTGCATTCAAAGGTTCGCCGCAGCGCGGGCAAAAATCCCAGTCATTTTCTATTGTGGAGAGGCACTCTGTGCATTTTTTCTTCTTTAACAACATAACGAAGTTACAGTATCTAAAGTTTTTAAGGTTTCCGCAGGGATAGGCTTAAATTACCTGCTTGCAAACAATTCCTGCCCCCATCGTCTAGTCCGGTCAGCGCGCAAGCGCACACGGAAAAGGATAGAAGCCCTTCGCTCGCTGCGAAGGAATCGAGCCAAAAGCTGTGAGAGGAAAGCTTCGGACATGGGTTCAAATCCCATTGGGGGCACCAGTTCTGAAAGCTTTTTATAAGTATAACACTGTTATACGTGTTGTGATTTAATGGGAGAATTCGTTCAGGTTTGTAAAGAGAATGATTGCCAGGAAGGGGAAATAAAAGGGTTTACGCTGAAGGGAAAGAGAATTTTTATTGCAAAATCTGGCGGGAAATTCTTTTCCTGCGATTCTATATGCACACATGCTGGCGGACCTTTGGAAGAAGGATATTTGGAAGAGAAGTGTATAATGTGCCCTTTGCATGGAGCGCAGTTTGATATAGAAACTGGAGCTGTTTTAACACCGCCGGCTACTCGTTCATTGACAACGCATAAAGTAAAGGTTGAGGGGGAACAGGTTTTTGTTGAGCTCTAGGAATTCCATTTTGATACAATATCTTCTATTATACTAAAACTGGTTACAAGTTCCTTTCCTTTTTCTGTTAAAGAATACTCAACATGCGGAGGTGTTTCCCTAAAACTCTTCCTTTCAACAATACCCATTCTTACAAGCTCTGATAAGCGTTCTGAAAGAGTTTTTGTGCTGACTCCGTTTATTTCAGAAAACAGTTGGTTGAACCTTTTTTCCCCTGCTTTCAGAGAACATAGTATAGTAACTATCCATTTTTTGCCAAAAATCTGCCCCAATATCGATTGATTCCCGCTGATTTTTATCACCCTTTTCCTGTAAAAATTTACCCACCTAAAGCTTAAAAACCTTATGAAACTTTGATCGTTATCTACCTAAGCGAAATATTCACTATGTTATAGAGGCTATGAGCTGCTGCTGAATATCCAAGTGAATCCCCGCCTTTCTTGTCTTTTACAAAGCTAAAATAAAGCCCAACTGCTCCTACTGATAATACTCCCAAAATATTGTAACCCTTTATTAAATGTACAAAGGCAAATAGCAAGTTTGTCAGAACAAAACTTAGTCCAATGTTGCCATTAAAGGATTTATCAAACTGGCTTTGTAAATAACCCCTGAAAAAAACCTCTTCTGCTACTGAACTTATTATAAGCGGCAAAATATCACCTGTTAAAACAAAAGATTTTCCCATAAAAAAGAATCTTATGAACAATATGGCAGGCAGGAAAAGGGCAAGTGGAATACCGTATATTGGTTTTCCAAGTTTAAGTCCGATTTCAGAAAAACTGACTTTTTTGAGCAAGAGAAGTGCTACTGGAATACAAACAAGAAGCAGGACATACGGATCAATTGAAAAGAGAAGCATTTCCAGAGGCCTTCTGAAAGCATAGGCTGCTGTAACAACTCCCCACAGCAATATTGGAAGCGCTATATTCATTATTTTATCTTTTGAAAATGAATTTTCCTGTTTTTTTACCATATTACTAGTGGAGTTGGCGATTTATTAACCTTACAAAGAAAAACCAGCAGGTTTAAATAGGTTACTAATTAAGTAAAGGATGTGAATTTAATGGAAGATGATATGGTTACTTTCACAGTAAAAAAGCAGCATCTTGTTGTTGTAGCTGCTCTTGCTGTTGTATTTGTTATGGGATTCTTCTCAGGATCCTATTTTTCAGGTTCAAGCGCTGCTGCTGGTGCAACTGGCAATGTTTTGGGGAATACTGGAGGTACACTGCCTCAATATCCAACTACAACACTGGGTCCAGTTCAGCTAGATACTTCAGGGGCAGCTTTGAAAGGAGACCAGAACGCAAAAGTTTCATTGGTTATTTTCGAGGATTTCCAGTGCCCATTCTGTGAGAGATTTACATCAGATGCTTTAGTGAAAATAGAAAAGGATTATGTTGATACAGGGAAAGTAAAACTATTTTTCAAGCACTTCCCATTAACACAGATACATCCATATGCACAGAAAGCTTCTGAAGCTGCAGCATGTGCACAGGATCAGGGAAAGTTCTGGGAATATCATGATGTCTTGTTTAAAAATCAGGATAAACTTGGTGTAGATGACCTGAAGAAATATGCTGCTGATATGGGATTGAATACTGCAACATTCAACTCTTGCCTGGATTCTGGAACAAAAAAGAATCAGGTTGAGAAAGATGCCTCAGATGGGGACACTGCTGGTGTTACAGGAACACCTACAATTTTCGTAAATGGAAAGCCAATAGTTGGTGCACAGCCATATGCAGCATTCAAGGCTGCAATTGATGCTGAACTTGCAAAAGCCTAATTCCTCTCTTTTTCTGGGTTTAAAGCCAAATAGAACCATAGTATAGAAGCCTTTAAATAGGCTGTAAACGTTAAAATACGAAGGAATTCGCACTTTGATATTCCAAATCAAAAAGCGGTTCCAAAATAAACAAATGCACTGTAAAAAATGAGGTGATTAGATGGGCTCTTTAGTAGTAAGGTCAAAGGTAAAACAAGTTGGCAAAGGCTGGAGATTTTCTGGCGACTTCTTTGCTGCACTGGACAAGAAAGTTACAGAAATAGTTAAAGATGCGGGTTCAAGGGCAAAAGCCAATGGACGCGCTACAATAAGACCAGCTGATATTTAAGTGGTTTGGGGCCCGTGCCCCTAACTTTTTTCTTTGCTAAAAGAAGGTTTTTAACTCTCTCCTTACAATTCTTGGATGCGGGGGTAGCCCAGCCAGGTCAAAGGCGCCAGACTCAAGAATCTCTTGAGTTTTGATAACTAAGATGATATAGGCATCTGGTCGGTTAGTCCGTACGAGAGTTCGAATCTCTCCCCCCGCACCAGTTTAGAATTACATTACTCCGCCGTCTCCAGACATAGGCAGATAGTCCGGTACAACTCTTGCTACAACCATTTTTCTATCCATACCATGAAGTTTGAGTGTTATTCTCTCTCTGGTTCGCCTCCCATTTAGCATAGGAGTTCCAACTGGTGAATATTCTACAACACCCAGATTAACCTTTCCTACGTCTCTCATAATTCTCTGCATAGTATCATCGGGACTTAAACCGCATCCTTCAGCCATCGCCTCTATGAATCCACCTGCCACTACAACCACACCATAACCTCCCCTGCCGCGGATACCATAGAAAGCATCTCTATTGAAAGGTTCTTTTCCTACTTCTTCTCCATAAATTACTGGTCCTTTTGGCTTGCCATTATATCGAGGGATCCTCGTTTCTCTTCCAGAAGTTGCCACTAAAGTAGGAAAATCGCTGCTAGAAGAAGAATCCGGACCTATGCTACCACAATCCATTTTTAAATCACCTTTCAAGAAGTGTGGAGTAACTTATTTAAGCATAAGTTTTCAGTTGATTTTTGGTGTAAAATAAAAGAAAATAGTTAAGTTTATAAATAAAAAGGTATACTAAATACGAATATGGTAGAGAAACTTAATCAGAAAATACTTAGGGAACTGGAGAAGGATGCTTGGCAGACCAATTCTGATATTGGAAAGAAACTGGAGGTTTCTGAAGCTACTGTCAGGCAGAGAATTGAAAAGCTGAGGAAGATTGGGGTAATAAAGAGATTTACCGTTGAACTATCCACTTCAGCTGGCTTTTCTGCACTGGTTTTGATTAATACGGTGCCAAAAGTTCAGACAGACGGGGTTGTTAAAAAGATTTTAGGAATTGCTGGAGTAAAGAGGGTTTTTGAGACAGCTGGAGAAACTGATGTGGTCACAGAAATTTCAACTGACAGTGCTGAAAGCTTCAACAATATTATAGAAAAGATTAGGGGAATAGAGGGGATTGAAGGCACGAAAAGTTTAACTATTTTAAAGATTTCTTAGGCGAAAAATGCACGTGCTGATGAAGCTGCTTTTTCCCTGTATTCTAAAGGTGTATAGACAGCAAAAAGTTCTTTTGGAGTAACACGGTTTGCTAATGCCTGCACAAGTGTGGATATCTCTGTAACATTTATGGATGAATTGTCTTTTCTGACAAATTTTATATTAAAATTCTTCATTCTTGGCTCTGATAGGGAGAGTGCATTTGCAGGCAAATGTACAAACAAATAGCCTTCTGGTATG
This sequence comes from Candidatus Aenigmatarchaeota archaeon, assembly GCA_016198755.1. Lineage (GTDB taxonomy): Archaea > Aenigmatarchaeota > Aenigmatarchaeia > Aenigmatarchaeales > JACQIB01 > JACQIB01. The sequence goes on along the minus strand of JACQIB010000002.1, from coordinate 65,734 downwards.
CCTGCTTTCTTTGTAAGCTCAGCTTCTAGCTTCTTTTCCCCTATTTTTGAAGCCTTTTTAACAAGTTCTATATCTGCTTTTGTAAACTTTCTTGAGCTTATCTCGAATGCCCGTTTAAACAGCCTCCTATAAAGGATCCTCTGCATAATGTCACGTGTGTATTTTGTTCCGTTGAGCAGAGAAGCTATGACCTCTGCATCTGTCATATAAAGGAAGTTGGGTATTTTGTCTTTCAGGCTTTCAAAAGCACGGAGCAACATTTTTGCTGCTGCATTGCCTGTATGGTGCAGGTAGATAGAAGTGTACATATGCTCCCTTCCAACGAGGAATTCTTCAATTTCTGTCAGCCCCTTTTCCACAAAGCAGATTTCATTATCAACCAGCCTCATTATAGAGAGTAATCTTTGCACATGTATCTGGCCATGAGTTGAGCCAGTATAGTAAGAATCGCGGGCAAGATAGTCTATTTGATCGCAGTCTATTTCACTGAAAATTATCTGCTGCAGATATTTTTTGCCTTTATAGGCATGGCAGATAAGGTCTGAAACATCTTTCGGGTTTATACCATGCCTTTTCAATATCTCTGGTATATGTCCTGCATTTGGCAGGGGGATTTCTGTTCTTCCTTCTATCATGTCTCTTGTAGTCTCCATGCTGTCTTTAGGGAGAACTGGCTCCAGAACATGGGAGAAGGGTGTATGCCCTATATCATGTAAAATACCCGCTGCCTGCACAAGCTCCCTTTCTTTTTCAGGCAGTTTTAGATGTTCTGCTATTTTAGTGGCAACGAAAGAGGATCCTAAACAATGCTCTATTCTTGAATGATGAGCACCTGGAAAAATAAGATCTATAAGGCCCAGCTGTTTTACCCATCTCATTCTCTGCAGTTCTGGCTGGGCTAAAAGCTCATCTTGTAGAGGAGAGAGTTCTATGAATCCGTGAACGGGATCAAGTATTATTCTTGGGTATTTGTCTGTTTTTGCTTTTTCCATGAATTCATTCTGTTAATAATCCTATTTATAGCCGCTCTCTTGTATTCTCTGCTTATGGTGTTGCTGCCTGAAGAGATAGAAAAATTAAAGAAAGCCGGAAGAATAACTGCTGAAGCTCTGAAATTGGGAAAGGGTATGATAAAGGAAGGTGCTATGATTTTTGATATTGCTGAAGCTGTGGAGAAAAAAATGGTGGAAATGGGTGGGAAGCCTGCTTTTCCGGCAAATATTTCCATAAATGAAATTGCAGCTCACTACAGTCCATTAGTTGGAGATGGGATTTTTGTTAAAGAAACGGATTATGTAAAGCTGGATATAGGTGCTCATGTAGACGGGTTTATAGCTGATGCTGCCATTACGGTCAGACCTGCTGGGGAGGATGAACTAATAGTATGTGCAAAAAAGATGCTTTCCTCAGCTCTGCCTATGTTTACACCGGGAACTCAGATAGCTGATATTGGAGAGACAATAGAAGGGGTTGCAAAAGAATTTGGGTTCAAATCAATTAGAAACCTGACTGGGCATGGTGTTGAAAGGTATAATCTGCACGCTGGTGTTATGATACAGAATGTTAAGACTAATTCTGCTGGTGTTATAGATGATGGAAAAGTTTATGCTTGTGAGCCTTTTTGCACAAATGGGGCTGGTATGGTTAAGGAAGTGGATCCTGCAACAATATTCCGCTGGATAATGGACAGGCCTGTCAGAACAATGGAAGCCAGAAAAATAATGGAACTTGGAAAAACAGACTTTGCAAGGTTACCGTTTGCAAAACGCTGGCTTCAGAAGCTATTTGGCTCTGTTAAAACAGAGCTTGCACTGAAAGAGCTCTCATCTATTGTTTCAGTTTATCCGTACAAGATACTGAAAGAAACAGGAAATGGAATGGTTGCTCAGTTTGAACACACTATAATTGTGGGTGAGAAACCTTTTGTTACAACTTTGCTCTGACTAACGAGCGCAGCAAATGTTTATATACAAGCCTGAGAAACTATTTGTTATGCCAAGGAAGAGGAGTATTATTGCAGCAGCTCCAATGGTTGATATTTTCAAGCAGGCCGGAGCACAGAGAGTTTCTGATAGTGCAGCACGCGCCCTTTCAGAGATTCTAATGGAAAGGGGGCTGGAAGTTGCAAAAGATTCCTTAAAGTATGCAATGCACGCCGGTAGGAAAACAATTAAACGCGAGGATGTGCTCCTCGCAAGAAAAGCTGCCTGATTTTTATCCTATATATTTGCTGGGTTCTGTTGGCCTCTGAAATTCCTTTATTGGATGTGAATGTTTCTTTTGTTTTGGAACTTCTATTTTCTTAAAAGCTTTCTCGAATTTTGCTACATTTTCATGTAAAGCATTTAGAAAATCTTTAGCAACCATGGGATCCAGCATTATGGTCCTGTGTTTTACAACCAGTGCTTCCTGAAGGTTTTCACCGTTGAAATCGAACCTTGGGCTTGTTTGAGTAAAATCCAGTATAAATTTTGTGGGACTATGGGAAACAACTACCCTGTCACAAAAAAATGTTGGATCTGTGTGGTCTATACTTACGTTAATTCTTTTTTCTACCATTTTTATCACCCTATATATCTGCTTGATTTTTCATGTTCTTCCAGCTTTGTTTTCTTTACATCTTCAACTATTTTCTGGTATTTCATGAATATATCTTCTGTTATTGATGGTTTTATTTCCTTCAGAGATTCGTCAAAGTGTTTTTTCGTTATTTCCTTTGCTTTCATATTTTCCCTCAAAGCATTTAATCCGGCTTCTCTCACAACAGCCTCCAAATCCGCTCCTGAGTATCCGTCTGTCTGTTTTGCCAGTTTCTCCATAGATAAATCTTTCGAAAGCGGCATTGATTTTGTATGAACCTTTAAAATTTCCAGCCTTGTTTTTTCATCTGGTGCAGGGACATAAATTAACCTGTCAAACCTCCCTGGCCTTAGGAGTGCTGGATCAATAATATCCGGCCTGTTTGTGGCTGCTATAACCATTACACCTTCCATGTTCTCTATTCCATTCATTTCTGTAAGCAGCTGGGAAACAACCTGTTCTGTTACTCTATTCCCTGCATCAGACCCCCTTCTTGGAGCTAGAGAATCTATTTCATCAAAGAAAATTATACATGGAGCGACTTGTTTTGCTCTGCGGAAAACATCCCTTAAATGCTGTTCACTTTCCCCAACCCATTTGGAAAGCAATTCAGGACCCTTTACTGAAATAAAGTTTGCACCAGCTTCGTTTGCAAGAGCTTTCACAATAAATGTTTTCCCGCATCCGGGCGGACCATAAAGCATTATTCCCTTTGGCGGCTTTATCCCAATGCGTTTGAAAGCATCCGCATTTTTAAGCGGCCAGTCAACAGCTTCCTTCAGAAGTTCCTTTACATTTTCCAATCCTCCAACATCAGCCCATTTAACTTTAGGTATCTCTATTAGAACTTCCCTCATCGCAGAAGGCTGAACCATGCGCATTGCAAATTCAAAGTCCTCACTTGTAACTTTTAGTTTTTCCAGCAATTCTTTTGGAAGTGCTTCATCCTCCTTTAAGGCAGAAACCTCTGGTAAAACCCTTCGCAAAGCATGCATTGCAGCTTCCTTTACAAGAGCTGAAACGTCAGCCCCCACATAACCATATGTTATCTCAGCTAATTTATCAAGATCCACTCCATCCATAGGCATATGGCGTGTGTGAATCTGCAAAATCTCTTTCCTGCCCTTTTTATCAGGCACTGGTATCTCCAGTTCCCTGTCAAACCTCCCTCCCCTTCTCAGAGCTGGATCCAAGCTATTTGGCCTGTTAGTAGCTGCAATTACTATTGTTCTTCCCCTGCTTTTTAGACCGTCCATTAAAGTTAGTAACTGAGAAACCATTCTCCTTTCAACCTCCCCTGAAACCTCCTCCCTCTTTGGGGCTATAGCATCAATCTCGTCAAAGAAAATAATTGTGGGTGCATTCTTTTCAGCCTCTTCAAATACTTTCCTAAGATTCTCCTCAGAACCACCATACCATTTGCTCACCAGTTCTGGGCCTGCAACTGAAATAAAATAGGCACCGGATTCATTTGCAACTGCTTTTGCAAGCAAAGTTTTTCCTGAACCAGGCGGACCATGCAGCAAAACCCCCTTTGGAGGTTCTACTCCTAAACGCTCAAAAACTTCAGGGTGACGCAATGGAACTTCTATCATCTCGCGGATTTTTGGCACAATCTCTCCTAGTCCTCCAATATCCTCATATGTTACTGTCTGGACTTTCCCCTCCTCAAGTTCTGTTGCTTCCGGCAAAAGCTCAAGCTCTGTCATTTCAGTTATTTGCACTGCTCCTTCAGGAACTGTTTTAACAACAGCCAACCTTGTTTCTGTTCCTAAAGGAAGGAAAACTTCCTCCATTGGAACGCCAAAAAACTGTTCAAAAACATCTCCTCCTCCCCTGCGGCTGCGGAAAACTGGATTTGCAATTATAAGATCTCCCTTTACCATTGGTCTCATGAAAAGATTTTGCTTCAAAAGGTTGGGGGAAACCCTGAGTATATACCCTTTTTCAGCCGGAGCCAAAACAATTTTCTTTGCTTCCTTTGCATTTGCCTTGACAACAATAACACCTTCCCCGATAGAAGTTCCGCAATTCTTCCTTACAAGCCCGTCAATCCTTACAATATTCAGACCCACATCCGCCGGATAAGAACGCACAGCTATTGCTGCTGTTGTTCTCTTTCCTCTAATCTCAATAACATCCCCTTCTTTTACACTTATGGCTTTCATTGTATTAGCATCCAATCTAGCAATACCCCTTCCAAAATCCTCCCTTCCTGTCAATTCTCCTACCTTTAGCTTCACTCCCTCTGGCTGCGGTTCTTTTAACATATTATTCTTCCTCCTTTAGTTCTTCTGCTTCTTCCCTGCTAAGTAAAACGGGGAATGTTTTGAACATTACATTCTTCTGCCAGTCATGGAAAAACTCTTCCATTCTTTTCATATGTTCCATCGCAACTATGAAAACGGACCTGTCCACGTCTATATGCGGTATTTCATCCATAAGCCCTGGTCTATGGTAAACATATCTACCTGACTGGTTTATAACAATTTGCTTTCTCCCATGAAGCTCGGAAAAGAACTTGTTCCTTTCATACGGAGACTTGAAGCTTTCAGTATTCGTGTCAAAACTAATCAGAATGGCAGTTTCCGGTCCTTTCTTTCTTATTTCAATCTGCATTTTCCTCACTTTTGGTATCCTTATACATACTAACTATTTGTGTTATTATACATACTAAGTATTTAAAGCTTTCTGTTATGGATTAAATCCGCTGGAAGAATGACTTAAGGTTTTTGCTGTTTTTGAGAAACTTTGCAAGTCTTGTATGTGAATTTTTTCTTGTATATTCTAAAATTTCTTTTTTAGAAGCCCATTTTACCTGCACTATATCGTCCTTTGCAAATGGCTTGCCTGAAGTATATTCACATTCGAAAACAATATGCATCATCCAGCCTTTGAACTTCCAGGGATTGAAGTCGCGGAACTCTGGAAAGAAGTCTATAACACGCAGAACTTTTACGCGTAGGCCTGTCTCCTCCTTTATTTCTCTCAACACAGAATAGAAAGGATTTTCACCGGCTTCCACGTTGCCTCCTGGAAAGTACCACTGATTGCGTATTGGGCGTGGTTCTGAGCCCTTCAGACTGATTAGAACTTTATTTCCTTTCTTTATAATGCCTGTTGCAACAAGACGATAAGTTACTCTTTCCATAGGTATAGATTGCACGGTCTATTTAAATTCTTGAAACCTAATCCGCAGTATGCGGCTTTCTGTATGCACTCCGATAGACAGGCTTTTGGGGGGTGGGGTAGAAGATGGATGTGTTACAAACTTTTTCGGGCCTCCGGCTGTTGGGAAGAGCCAGATTTCAATGCTTAGTGCTGTTTCTGCTGTTGGAAGAGGGAAAAAAGTACTGTTTATAGATACTGAGGGGGGATTTTCAGTGGAAAGATTAAATCAGATAGCAGATGGAGGGAAAGTTGGAAAAAAGATAATTTTACTTGAACCAAAAACATGGGAGGAACAAATGGAAGCCGTGAAAAAGGCTGAAGTTATTTCAAGGAAAAGGGATATAGGACTTATTATAGTGGATAGCATAGCAGCTTTATGGAGAGTTCATATAGAGGAAAAGAATGCAAAAACAGCCATAAGGGAGCTGGCAACTCAGTTATCTGTACTCTCAAAAATAGCGCGAACAAACAAAATACCTGTTATTATAACAAATCAGGTGTATGAGAACCCGAAGACTGGCAGGCTGGAAATGAGCGGGAGCTCAATTGTAAAATGGTGGAGCAAGAATATTATAGAACTGTTTCATGTTGGAAAACCTGGAAGAAGGCTTGCAGTTATAAAAAAGGCCAGAAGCCTGCCAGAGGAAAGGGGAGTGGAATTTGAGATTTATTCAAAAGGAATAAGAGATTATAAGGGATAACAATGGGAATTTTCCTGCCTATTGTAAGTATATTGGATATTTTAGCTGGGCTATCATTTTTGTTTCCTGATTTTTTCGGGCAGGAAATTGTTTTTTGGGTGGCTGTGTTAATGCTTGTAAAAGGATTGTTTTCGGTGGGAGGAAGTGTTATGTCAGGGTTTTTCTTTGATATTCTTGGGGGAATAGATTTGGCTGCTGGTATTATGCTTTTGGCTGGATTTTCTTTTCCGCTTTTTTGGCTTGCACCTTTTTTGAAGGGAGTGTTTTCTTTTGTTTCTGGGCTCCTGACTTAGGCTTGCCCCATTCAGCTTTTGTTGGACATTCCGGAGAAAGGCACATCTTGAATGGTCTTTTCCCCTTTCTATAAACCATTATCAGCGGGGTTTTGCACTTTTCACAAACCTTGTCCAGCCTCTGTATGGTTGCAGCTGCAGGCAATGGATAACCTGTAGAACATTTTGGAGAATAAACTTTGTCTTTCCAGCTGTCTGCACACTTCCCCTTCGGTTGCTTACATATAGGACACTCGCATTTGCAGGCTTTCTTTGTCATTTCACACTTTGAACAGCGGTTGTAGCTTGAGCAGCCAACGAAAGATTTCTTTGTGAAAATACTGAATAAAACTTTCAGTGTTCCCCCGCAATTCGGGCATGTGCCAACAGTATTTTTGTCCTCCTGTGTATTCATGACAGCTTTTCCAATGTCCTTCCCTATCTTTTCCTCGTTTTCCTTGAAGTCTTTGCATATCTTTATCAGGGCTTTTTTAGCTTCCTCCAGAACCTTCTCCTTCTTTACTTTGCCTTCTGTAATTCTTTCCAAATCTTCTTCCATTTCCTTTGTAAACTTTTCATCAACAAAATCAGGGACATACTTTTTCAAAACTCCTGCAACCTTAATCCCCAGTTCAGTTACCTTTACGCTTTTGTCTGTAATGTAACTTCTGTCATACAGTGTTTGAAGTATTGCGGAACGGGTTGCACGCGTGCCCAAACCACGCGTTTCCATTTCTTTTATTACAGAAGCTTGGGAATAACGGTCAGGTGGCTGGGTTTCTTTAGAAAGCATATTCAGCCCTTTAACCTTTGTTTTGTCGCCGTTCTTTAAATCCGGCAGAGTTATTTCATCAAACTTTGCAAGTGGTCCATAGAATTCTATCCAACCGGGTTTTATTGTCCTCCTGCCGCTGACTTTGTATTTTTCCTTTCCTATATTGAAAAGTATTTTCATACCTTCTCTTATGGCTGGCTCGCCGAAAACTGAAAAGAATCTGCGAACTATAAGGTCGTAAATATTCTTGTGCATGCTTTTTAGCTTTTCATAATCTGGCGGCTCAACTGTTGGGTGCAATGCTTCGTGTGCAGGATCATCTCTTTTTCCTTCTGTTGGTTTTAGTTCCTGCAAACTAAGCAGTTTTTTGGCGAGTTTTTCGTACTTTCTAATTTTAGAAACAGCTTCCAATATTTCTCTGTAATTTATCTGTGGAGGAAGTTTTTCGCTGCTTGTGCGCGGATAGCTTGTGTAAGCTTTAGTGTAAAGATCCTGAGCTATAGACAAGGTTTGCTGGGGGCTATAACCAAAGAGTTTGTAGGCTTCTGTCTGAAGACTTGTTATGTTAAAAGGAACTGGAGGAGATTCTTTATGTTCTTTTTTCTCAACAGAATCAACAACTGCAACTTCTGATTTTGAATTTTTCAGGGCTGCATCAGCCTCATCCTTCTTCCAGTATTTATCTGTCAAATGTTCGGCTATCATTTCCTTTCCATCTAACAAGACTATAGCCTGCAAATGCCAGTATGGAACAGGCTTAAAGGATTTTATTTCTGCCTCGCGCTCTGCAAGCATGTAAAGTACTGGTCCCTGAACACGACCTGCTGAAAGAAGAGTAAAACGGGTAGAAGATTTTTTTATTGCTAATGTTAGGGCACGGGAACTGTTTATTCCATAGTAAAAATCTATCATATGGCGGGCAAGGCCTGTTTCAAGGTTTTGAAAATCTAAATGTGAGTTCATTTCAGCAAAAGATTTTTGAAGGTCTTGCTTTGTTAAAGTTGAGAATTTCATTCTCTTTGCATCATTCTTCCCGAAAATAAAATGCAGTATATTGTACCCTATAACAGTTCCCTCATTGTCAAAATCGCAGGCTATCACAAAATCAGAACCATCCTTAGAGAGGGACTGGAGGGTTTTGAAGTATTTGGCAGAAAATTCTGCCTTTTTCCGTATTTCAAAGGAAGGTGCCCATTCAACATCAAAAATCGGGTATGTCCAGCCTTTCCCGCCCTTCTGCTTTAGATTAAATAGGTGACCAACAGCTGCAACTGCAAGGTATTTTTTGTTACCACGTGTAAATTCCCAGTAGTCAACCCCAAATTCACTCTTCTTTTTCTTCAAATCTTTTTCCGCAAGTGCATGGGCTATATGATCAGCTGCATCTGGTTTTTCGCATATTATTATTGTACTCACAATTTCACCGCTTAGAATGCTCGGATGGATATAATATAGGCATAGTATTTAAAGGCTTTCGTATCTCTTATTAATTGGTTTCAATGGTTTTAAAGTATACAAAATATAGCGGCACAAAGCATGGAGCACATGAAAAAGTCCTAGAACTTGTCGGAAACAATAAAAAGGTGCTGGAAATTGGCTGTGCAACAGGCTATCTTTCTTCTAAAATGAAAGAACATGGATGCTCTGTTGTAGGAATTGAAATTGAAAATGAAGCAGCTGAAGTTGCTAGGAAAGCTGGGATAGAGGTTATTGGAGGGGATATAGAAGATATGGAAAAGCTGCCTATGGGGAAGGCATCGTTTGATGTTATTGTTCTGGCTGATGTGCTTGAGCATATGAAAGAACCTGATATAACTTTGAAAAAGCTTTCTGGGTTTTTGAAGCCTGAGGGATATATTGTTGTAAGCCTGCCTAATATCGGGTATTGGACTATGAGATTAAAGCACCTTTTTGGAAAGTGGGACTATACTGAAACTGGAATAATGGATTCTGGTCACCTGAGGTTTTTTACATTGAAAACCGCAAGGAAACTACTGGAGAACTCTGGTTTCAAAGTACTGAAAGAAGATTATACACCATGGAAACCTGCTATTTATTTTATAACAAAAATCTGGCCAAGCCTGCTTGCATACCAGTTTATTTTAAAGGTTGGAAAGGCTTAGCGCGTTACTGAGAATCCTTTTACCTGTTCCAGCAGTTTTTTAGCTGTTTTATCCTTTTCAAAGTGTTTTCTTACAGGTTCAAGTATTTTTATTATAGAATCGGAAACTGCAGTTTTCAAGTCTGCAGGATGTAAACCTTCACGGAAGGCTTTTTCAAGCTCCTCATAACCGCTAAATTCAAGTGGACCTCCAAACTTTGCTGGTCTGTCTATATTTAGGGACTTCTGTTTCCTGAAAACAATGTACTTGCATATTTCAAGGATGGGATTTTCTTCTGTTTGTTTTGCAGGGCAGAAAGCTTCTGATATTTTTTTCTTTATTTCTTCCGGAGAGTCATGGATAAAAATTGCTGTATTTGGAATAGATTTGCTCATTTTGCTTGCTATTTCCTCGTCAACAGCTTTGTTTGTATCAAAACCGCCCATTTTTGAGGGTCCCTGTAATCCTATCATTAAATGATGGCTTATTACTATGGGTTTATTGTAACCAAGCTTTGGACCCAGTTCTCTTGACAACATGTATACTCTTCTTTGGTCCATACCAAGCTGGCATATCTCTGTTTTAAGGAAAAATGGATCCACAGCCTGCATTAACGGGTAAATAAACATGGACATGTACTGCATCTCACCCTCCCGTCTTCCTATTATAGTGCTGCATCTTTTTATCCTGTCCACTGTAGAAGCCTTGGAAAAAGCTAGTACAGTCTTCCAGTATTCGGGATCTTTTACAACATCGCTTGCCCAAACAACTTCAACTTTCTTTGTATCTACACCACAAGCTCTCCAGGCTTCTATAAGGTATTTTCCGGCTGTTTGTATATTTTCCAGAGAACCTCCTAATTTATTGTTGCACCAAGCATGCCAATCAGCAACAAAAAGTTTGAACTTTACGCCTGCCTCGAGCAGGTCGGCTATCTTTATTGCCCTCAATAATCCTGAGCCCAAGTGAGCTATACCTGAGGGCTCGAATCCGTCATAAGCAGATGGATGTTCCTTGGTCTGTAAAAGCTCGCGCAGCTCTTCTATTGTTACAACCTCCTCTACTGGAGCTCTTGTTATAAGCTCTATTCTCCTTTCTATGTCCATTTCATCACGAAACAGATTCTGTTTTTAAGTTAAAAAGCCTTCCAGTCAGGTCTGTATAGAGTATTTATTGAAGGAAATAGAACTGAAAGGTATGAAATTCAAGGCTTTGGGTGGTTTTGGGGAAGTTGGAAGAAATGGAGTTTTGATTGACCCTAATGGAGAGGAAATAGTTTTTGATTATGGACTAAATGTGGAAGAGGGGACACCACCTATAAAAGTACAGCCAAAATCAGTGTTTGTTTCACATGCACACTTGGACCATATAGGTTCTGTTCCATCACTCTTTTTCTCTGGAACTCCAAGCATATTTTCAACTGTTTCCACATTTGATTTGGGGGAATTGATTTTAAAGGATAGCATAAAAGTTGCAAAAGCCAATGGGAAAAGCCCGCTTTTTGGGGATAAACAGCTTGAACTGATGAAAATGAACCAGCATAGAGTAACTTATGGACAGCAGTTTGAAGTTGGAAAGGCTCTTGTGGATGTTATAGATGCAGGACATATACCTGGATCTTGCATGTTTTTAGTAAAGTTGTTTAAAAAGAATATATTATACACTGGAGATCTAAAACTTAAACCAACACAACTACTGGCTGGAGCAAGGATAGAAAATTTGGAAAAGGTGGATGTGCTTTTTACAGAATCAACATATTCTAACAGACTGCATCCAGATAGGGCTGAAACAGAAAGAAAGCTGATAGAAGCTGTGGAAGATACCATAGGCAATGGGGGAATAGCTATAATTCCATCATTTGCTGTTGGAAGAGCTGCTGAAGTTGCAATGATTTTAGACAGAATAGCTGGAAGTATACCTGTTTATTTGGATGGTATGGCTAGGGAAGCAACTGATATAGCTTTGAGATATCCTGAATTCTTAAGAGATCCTGCTGCACTGAAGAAAGCTCTGGAAGATGTTTATCCTTTGTATACAGAAGAAGAAAGAGCTGAAGCATTGAAAAAACCATGCGCCATAATAACAACTGGAGGATGTGTGGATGGGGGGCCTTCTGCCAGCTACATTAAAAAACTCTATAACAGACCGGAATGCTCATTGATTTTTGTTGGTTTTCAGATACCGGAGACCGCAGGTAAGGTTTTGCAGGATACTGGAAGGTTTGTGCAGAATGGATTTGATCAGAAAGTGAAAATGAAAACAGAATTTTTGGATTTTTCAGCGCATGCTGACAGAGGAGAGTTGTTAGAATTCATAAAAAAGGTAACACCTGAAAAGATTTTTGTTATGCACGGAGATCAGTGTGAAAATTTTGCAGCAGAGCTAAATGGCATGGGATTTGATTCTGCAGCACCAAAAAACGGGGATATTGGAGAAATATAATTATAGTGCCTTAAATGCGGAGGAAGGAAAAGTTTAAATACTTACTAATTGTATGCCTAAGAAATGAATTCGGGGGTGAATTTATGCAAAAACGTCCAGTAAAAAAGTTACTAGAAGAAAACGCAGAAGGGCACGAAGAGCAGGAAATAGATACTAGCTCCTCATCCAAGGATCTGGACACTGAGGAAGAGGATGAGGACGAAGATGAGGATGACTGGTAGGCTTATAAGCCTGAGGTACAATTGTTGGTTTTATGGAAGGCACGGAAGTACCCGTTTCAAACTATCTTAAAGTAGCTTATAGATTAGCTGATTTAGCCAAACAACATTGGTGGATTTTAGCTCTTTTATTCATAATTTGCTTTTCTTACTCTATAAGAGCTGCAAACTTAGACCCAAATAAATTGCTGTCATTTGATCCGGTATTTGAATATAGATATACGAAATATGTTGCAGACTATGGGGAACTGCCTAAGTGGGATGAATTGACTTATACTCCTGGAAGGGAAATAACCATAAACAGCGCACCTCCGATAATGTTCTATCTTTCTGCTCTGATTTACTGGATTTTGAAAAACTTTGGATTTACGCTCTTATCAACAGCAAGTTTGCTTTCGGCTTTGTATGGAGCTGCGATTGTAATACCTGCTTTCTTTCTTGGGAGAGAACTTTCAAACAAATATGGAGGATTAATATCTGCGGCTTTGATAGGTTCAGCACCGCAAATACTTATAAGAACATTTGGAGGCAGCTATGATACAGATCAACTTGTGGTTTTCTTTATTCTTTTGACATTATTTTCAGTAATTTATGCGATGAAAAGGAAGACAATTTTTAGCTATTGTTTCGCTGCTGCATCATTCGTAGGATTCATGCTAATGTGGACCACATTCTTCTACGTTATTTTTATAGCAGCGATTGCTATACCGGTTTTCTTTATAATTTCACTTATTTCCGGTGTTTTTGGCAAATCTATCCAAGGATCTGTTAAAGAAACTACAATGCTCATAGTTTCGATTCTTGTTATAATTGCTTCTATTTTGATATTTGGTATAATTAGCAAAGTTGATATAATTGGGGCTTTTGTCAGCCTCTTGGGCTGGGCACAAAAACCAGAAGCACTCATAGTAAACATATCCATAGCAGAATTGCAGAATGTCAATCTTATGGAAATCGGAAACTGGCTGGTAGCATTTGGTAGAGTTGTGACTGGAGATGGTATTATAGATATAACTATTTTTATTCTTATGCTGATTTTTATTGCTGGTTCTTTTGTTATGTCAATAAAAAGAAAAGAATTTGTAAATTCTGCTTTCCTTATAACATTGGTTTCAGTTGGTATTTACACTACAACACGTGGTGCAAGATTTACAGAATTTTCATCTATTTTCATTTTAATTACTGTAGCAGCAGGTACAGGATATTTAATAGACTATTTTTGGTCTAGGCAGAAAGGAAGTGAAAATGCCGGAAGGACTTTAATGGCAGTTTTATGCAGTGGTCTTGTTTTATTTTTAGCTGCTACAACAATGTTTATAGGATTGCAACTTTCTATTGGACTTGGACCAGATCACAGTGGTAACTGGGATGCAGCTTGGAAGTTTCTTAAAGAAAAAACACCTGAAAATGCATTGGTTGGAACTTGGTGGGATCCTGGGCATATGATTACTGGATTGGGTGAAAGAAGGGTTATTGCTGATGGTGCACACTGTGGAAATGAAAGCTGTTTGTATGGTATTAATCAGAGGATATCTGATCTTGGAAAGGTTTTCCTTGAAACAGATGAAAACAAAGCTATAGATATACTGAAAAAATATAAGGGTACATCTGACACAGCATATTGGATAGCATCAGATGACTTAATACAAAAGTTTCAGTGGCTGCAATACTTTGGAACAGGATGTGATGGTAGGACTGGTGATCCTAAGTGCGAAATGTATATGTATGTGCCACAGACTTCTGCGAAATATACGGCAGATGGTAAGATGGGAATGAGAATATATGATTTACCAGAACCATCAGGTACTCCGAATAAAGAGATTATTGTGCTTCATGGCTCTGTGCCTTTGGTTCTTTATCGTGAAGGAAATAATGCTGTTTTCTTTAGTCATGTAATATACAGGAATGATACCGGACTAACAGATTTCTCTATAAAAGATGAGGAATTGAAAAATCTTATACCGGTTGTCAGTCCTATAACTTCGCAGCTTGGTATAAATATTGTAAATCAGACTATTCCGAGAGCCATTTGGGCAGAAGACAATTATGGTTATTTAGTCATGATTCCGGATATATTGGAAGATAGCATGTTCACGAGAATGTTCTTTTTGGATGGATTTGGATTAGAAAAGTTTAAGCTTGTTTTCAGAAATTCTCAAGTAAAGATATACGAAGTTAAGTTCTGAGAATACCGCGCAAAAAACCGCAAATAATGGAAATGTTTCTAAGGAATGTTAGGCAGAAATTGGCAAGACATACGTTTGCACCTCCGGCTTTCAATGACCTAATCCATGTACGAACAGCAATCTCAGGACCCAATAGAGTGAAGTGGAGAAGAAATAAAGAAGCTAAATACACGGGTATTAGAAGTGGGAAAAGGTAGGCCGCTGCAAAAAGTAAAATTAAGACTGGAATAGAAAGCAATATTTTTCCCCGTCCATGATACTTTGCAAGAATCTTTGCACCTTCGCTGCCATATTCAATTTGTTGCTCCATATACCTGAAAGCTGTTTTCCTGTATCCTATTATAATTTTTGCAGATGGTATTAACATAAATTTATATCCGTTTTTCCTTAATCGCATGCAAATTTCAAGATCCTCTCCTGTAACAAGTTTTTCATTGAACATTCCGACATCAATTAGTGGTTTTTTCAGGAATAAGCTGCTTGTTGTTGGTGCACGGGAAAATTCTTTTGGCTTATCTGTTTCCATGTGCATGCCTGGCAGGAACCATATTGCTTTTTGTACAGAATTTCCATGTGAAGGAAATACATGTGTACCTGCAACACCAACAACCTTGCCCTTGAGGTATGGAATCATGTCATTAAGCCAGTTTTCATTTACAATCTCACAATCAGCATCTATCCAGGCTACATGATCATATTTTGCGTTTTTCAGGGCTATATTGCGGGCTCTGCCGCGCCCTGCCCAATTTTCATTCCTTACAACTCTTGCACCAAATGATTTTGCAACCTTTCCTGTATTATCTGTAGATTTATCATCTATAAGAACTATTTCATAGCTGTCCCGCGGATACCGAAGCCTTTTTAAAGATTTAAAAAGTTTAGGGATGTTATGCTCTTCATTCCTTGCTATTATGAGTATGGAGACTTTCGGCCGCATCTGTATATAAATGGTTGCTTTCAATATAAAGCTGTGTGATTTCATGAGAAGGGTTGCACTGATTTGCGCATACAACGAAGAAAAAAACATAGTAAGAGTTGTGAAAGAAACGAAGAAAGAGGTAGAAAGAGTTATAGTCGTGGATGATGGCAGCAGAGATAAAACCTATGATAAACTAAAAAAACTAAAGGGAAAGGACATTACAGTTATAAGTTACCAGCCAAACAGAGGGAAGGGGTATGCGACAAAAGTCGGATTAGAGGAATTTTTGAATGGTTCTGGCGATGTTTTAATAACGTTGGATGCTGACGGGCAGCATGATCCGACGCAGATAGAGTCCCTGTCAGAATTGGTTGAAAGTGGAGCTTCTGATGTTGTTATAGGATCTAGGTACAGCAGAAGGGGTGTGGATAAATTCCCTCCTATAAGGGTATTTTTTAATGTTATTGTAAATATAGTTGTGCTTCTTGTCACAGGGCAGTTCTTTGCTGATGTATCTTCCGGATATAGAGCCTATTCAAGGGATGTTATAAAATCTGTTGGAAAAAAATTGAATGTGGTGGATTTTGGGATAGAACCTGAGATTTTGAGGCTTTGTGTAGATAATAACTACAGGATTGCCACAGTTCCTGTTTCTTGCAGCTATGAAACTGGCAGAAAACCAAATTTTGTAAGGTTGGCAAGTGGGTATATGAACTTCGCTTTTAAGTATAAGGGGGAAATAATTAGAAGATTATTTAAGGTGGGTAGATGAGAGAAAATAAGGTTTTGCTTGGAACTGACGTTGCTGCTATAATAATAGTTTTCGTTTTTTGGTTGTTTGTTTATTCTATAGCTTCTGTAGGTGGAAATATACTGTTTGGGGATGAAGGATATCATGCTGAAATGTCTAAGTGGATATCAGAAAATAAAATATTGCCGAAATGGACTCCGTTATTTTATGAAACTGAATACAGCAAAATGGGCTACCTTAGGCCTCCGTTACATCACACTTTATTTGCAGGACTCAATATATTTGGATGGAATGAATCTTTGTTAAAAATTCTGTTGCCTATATTCTCGCTTATAACAGCGTTTACAATATACCTACTTGTAAGGAATCTTGTATCAGGATTAGCAGGAATATTATCGATGCTGATTTTCTTGTTGCTGCCAACTGTAATAACACATAGTGTTTTGGCGTACAGTGACTCGCTGTTTATAATGATTCTAACAATAGCCTTGTATGCTTTCTATAAACATGTAAAAACAGGCAGAACAGCTTTCCTTATATTTTCAGGTATATTCAGCGGACTTGCAATAATAACAAAGATTAGCGGTATTATAATGCCTCTGTTTTTTATAGTATATTTTGCTTTAGATGGTCTGAAAAAAGAAGGGTTGAAAAAAGCCGGTATTTTGTTTATCTGTATGATTTTAATAGCTTCTCCGTGGCTGGTAAGGAATTCTCTGTTATATGGAAGTCCAATATGCGATAACTATCCGTTCTTGGGCAGGTTTTTCAACAACTCAGGCTGCAATGTTGGAACAACACAATCATCTACTGGTTTGGAATTTGCAGGAAGAACAGCAAATGTAGGATCAGAGAATAATGTACTTAATATTGGAGTGCCTGCTTTTATGGAATTTGCATATGGAAATTTCTTTATAGTTTTCCTTGCTATATCAGGATTCTTAGCTGCCTTATTTTATAGGAAAGATAAAGGACCGTGGATTATAGCGTTATTTTTCCTTGTTACTCTAACACTTTATCAGTATTCTACAGGTAGGTCAGAGGACGTTGCAAGATATGTGTTGCCTGTTGCTATTCCTCTTTCAATACTTCCTGCATTTTTAGCGTACAAATTAGAAGGTAAGGAAAATATAGCCTATAAAGTAGGAATTCTTTTTATCATAGCTATTTTCGTTGTCTTCCTAATACCGCAAGCAATATGGCCTCCGGGACCTGGTGTAAACATGCCAGGAAAAGTTTTCGTTATGCAGGGTGTAAAAACCTTTTCACCTGATTTTGAAAAGTCAAACGACTGGATAAGACAAAACACTCCAATAGATTCTACAATACTATCACTCTGGACAGCTCATACTGTTTATCTTTCTGGAAGGAAAGCTATATGGAGTATGCCTGAATTGAATGATATATTGTTGTCAGGAAAAGATGATACTGTTCTGCCAATTTTGAAAAAACATGGAATAGATTATATTCTTGTAGCGAAATTTTCCATACAATTACAGGACTATTCACAGGCTTACCCAATTAAGTTTGTTGTATATTTGGAGGGCTCAAAGAACTTCACAAAAGTTTTTGAGAATGATGGTACTATAATATACAAAATAAATTCAGAAGGTGTATAAGTTGTCAGTTACAATCGCAACAGCTATGTTCATAGCCTTTGCAGTAGCCTATCTTGTTTTACCCAGATTGATAGAATTCCTGAAATTAAGCGGTATGGTTGGAATAGATGTTCAGAAAATAGAAAAACCGAAAATAGCTGAAATGGGTGGACCGGCTGTTGTTGTAGGATTTTTAATAGGAATATTTGCTTTCATTGGAGCACGTGTTTTCCTCTATGATTTGAAGGCGGATATTGTAATGGTAAAAATATTGATTTCAATTTCTACTATACTGATAGTTGTTTTGATAGGAATGTTTGATGACCTTGGTAGATTGATAAAGAAAAAAATGAAAAAAGATGTTTTTGGAAACATAAAACGTATAGGTCTGAAACAGTGGCAAAAACCACTTTTCACTCTTCCTGCAGCAATACCATTAATGGCAATATTAGCAGGTAATACAGTCCTATATTTGCCGGTTCTTGGACCTGTAGATCTGGGTATACTCTACCCGCTATTGATAGTACCTATAGCTATAGTTGGAGCTTCAAATGCAACAAACATGTTGGCTGGGTTGAACGGACTGGAAGCTGGTCTTGGAGCAGTAACTCTTGGATCTATAGGAATTTTTGCTCTTATAATAGGTGAAATTCCGGCAGCTTCTATAGCATTGATATTTGCAGCTGGCTTGTTTGCATTTTTTTTATATAATAAATATCCTGCAAAAATAATGCCTGGAGACAGCCTTACATATGCCATAGGAGCTGTTATAGCAACTGCAGCAATAATAGGGAATATGGAAAGATTTGTAGCATTCCTTTTCCTCCCATGGTTTATAGAATTTGCATTGAAAGCCAGATCTAGATTTAAAGCGCAGAGCTTTGGTATTTTGCAGAAGGATGGCTCTTTGAAATCGAAGTATGATAAAATATATTCTCTAACTCATGTTTTCATGAACGGTAGGAATACTGAACGCGGAATTGTCTATAGATTGGTTGGTCTACAAATTATATTATGTATGCTGGGTTTTGCACTCTTCTTTATGAAATTACTGTGAATTATTTGGGTATAAAAGAGGCTAATTTGTTAAAAATCGGTTTAATATAGGAGGGTATCTTAGTTTCAAGTCTTTCTATAAGAAGGCTGTCATCTTTTTCAAAAATCCTTGTCAAAAGAAGTGATACGCAATAGATGAAAAGAAATGCTAATGCTATTGGAATAGCATAAATGTATCCTGGAAAAAACTGTTTTAAAATAATTGTTATAATAAATGAAATGCATGTGGAAACTATAATTTTTATTATTGGCTTTGGATGTATGAAGTTTCCGGTCTTCTTTATGGAAAAATATATTGTTAAACTTGCTATAAATATTGTAGATATTAAAAGAGCGAATGCAGCACCGGATATGCCGTATAGTGAATAAAGTAAAATTGTCAGCCCTATATTGATTGCACCTGCAGCACTCCATATATCCCTGTTTCTTTTTGCTTCACCCATCGAATAGAGAGTATTTGTGAAAATACTTGATATTCCATAAAACATGAATGATGCAGCTAAAATTCCCACGATATTTTTTGCTTCTATATAGCTCTGTTTTGAAAGCAAAAGTATTATTTCGTTGGAGAAAATAAATGAAAAGGCTACCATTGGAAGAGCTATTAAAATAGAATATTTTAGGCTGAGGGAAAGAAGGCGACGAAGGCTTTCTGTGGTTTTCATTGCCCATTGCTGGGAAGAAATTGGAAAAATAGAGCGGGATAAGACATTGGGCATTATATGGATAACAGAAGCTATAATGAGCGCAAAACCAAATAAGCCTACATCACTGGCTGTAGCTATTGCAGTTAAGGCAATAACACTGCCATTGCTTACTAAAAGAGTTCCTGGTATTGTCATGAAAGAAGGTATAGCAAGATCCCGTATTCCCTTTGTATCTATATCACCCTTTCCCTTTGGCATCCAGAAAAACCTTATAACTGTCACTAAAGCGGAAGCTGCTATAAAACCTGCTAAAGGACCTATGTAATTGAAAGAAACCGTCATAAAAGCCAGAGTTGCAATTATTTTTGATATGGCTAAAACAAGATTGGAAGTAAAAATCCTTTTCATTTGCTGCATACTCTGTAAATAAGTTGAAAGCAGTGTAGAGCTTGTCATAGTTATTAAAAAGAGGGAAAGTGCTATCGCATCGTATTGTGTACTATAGACAAACCAGCCAAAAATATGATTTGCGGCAACAATCAAAATACCGATTATAATATTCAGTAACATTATTATTTTGAATGTCCACCATATTGTTCCAACGAGTTTTTCTTTCTGTCCCTTTATTTCATATTCCGGCAAAAGCTTACTGACTGCAGTCAATAATCCTAAAGTGGAAAGACCGCTTATTAGAAGCGAGAAGTTTATAAACGCTGATACAACACCAGCATCTGCAGGCTGCAACAGCTTCCCTATAATAACCCAGTATAAGTAACCTGAAACTGCAACTCCCAACCAGTCCAAGAAAAGGTAAAATGTATTGCTTATTGCCTTATCTATTGTTCTCATTATATCATCTTTCTATTTACAGAGGTTGTTTTGGGATTTAAATGGGTATAGGATCTCTGCATAATATGTAGCAATGATACCAATAGGTTTTTATTTGTAACTGACCAGCCCTTTTCTATGACAGTACTCATCACTGGAGCATCTGGGTTTATAGGTAGTTTTCTTTCTAGACTTTGTTTGAATAAAGGAGAAAATGTAATTGGTGTGTACTGGAAGAGTGATGATTATGCCAACCTAGAAGATATACAGAACAAAAATCTTATAGATGATATAGAAACAAAGATGAAGCTTGTATATTGCAATGTTGCGGATTTTTATGCTGTCAGGAGGCTTATTGAAGAATTTAAACCGGACAAAATATTCCATTTGGCAGCAGAGGCATCCCCTACATATTCCTTACAATATCCACAGGAAACAATTCAAACCAATGTCATAGGAACTATAAATATATTTGAATCTATAAGAGACCTAAAAATAAATCCTATTGTAGTTGTTGCCGGTTCTTCGGCAGAATATGGTATAGTAGAGGAGAAAGATCTGCCAACAAAAGAAACCCACCAGCTGAAGCCATTGCATCCATATGGGGTGAGTAAAGTTGCACAGGATTTACTGTCCTATCAGTACTTTAAAAATTATGGTATAAAAACTGTTGTTTGCAGGATTTTTAATACTACTGGGCCAGGCAAAACAAAGGATGCATGCTCTGCATATGCAAAACGTATAATAGAAGTTAAACTTGGAGTAAGAAATAAAATATTGTGTGGGAATTTGGAGAATTATAGGGATGTTACAGACGGGAGGGATATGGCAGCAGCCATATGGCTTGCCGGTGATTCTGGTGAGTGGGGAGAATCATATAACTTATGTTCAGGCAAGCTTCATAAAATAGGTGATATTGTTAAAAGGATGATGGAATTAAGCGGTGTAAAGGCAGATCTGATTCAAGATAAAACTCTCCTGAGACCGGCTGATGAAAGGGTTATTGCAGGTGACAATTTAAAATTTGTATCAAAAACTGGCTGGAAACCTGTAATTCCTATGGACCAGACGCTAAATGATATGTTAAAATGGTGGGAAGAGAGAATGAGAGTTAATTTAAAAGTTTAATATTGGGTTTGATATGGTTATTGTTGTATACGGGACAAGGGCTGAACTGATAAAATTATCAGTATTCATAAAGCTGCTTAAGTCTGAAAACGAAGATAATGTTATAATAGACACAGGACAACATGATAATTCTGAACTACAGAAAGCATTGAAAATTCCTGCTCCGGATATTCATTTTGGCAGGTCGTATAGGAGTGTGTGGTCTAAGCTGCCGTTTCCCTTATCTACAGCTCTTGGTATATTTTGGTTTGTTCTTACAACAATAAAGCTTGCAAAAGTTTTTATAAACAATAAAGGAATCGTGATTTCGCATGGTAACACAATGTCATCACTGGCTGCTGTATTTGCAGGAAAACTTACGGGGAAAAAGGTTTTACATTTTGAATCCGGATTCCGCTCTAAAGCCTTTGGCTCCTATACACTGGACTTAATGTATTGGATAGCAGACCACTTGAGCAACTACTTGTTTGTACAATATAGGGATTTTGAAGAAAATTTAAAAAAGGAAAGTATATCAAAAAACAGGATTTTTTTTGTAGGTAATTTAATGACAGATGTAGTTTCGTATGTTTTGGGATTGGGAAATAAGAAGACTGTTACTGGGAGATTTGTACTGGTAAATAGCGTGAGATCCATAAAAAACAGAAATGATGTGGAAGAAATGAAAAAGTTTTGCGTTGCTGTTAGTGGAAGAGTTATATTCTCTGCCAATCCTATCATAAGAAATATGCTGGAAAAGTATGGCTTCTTTTTGGGTTTGGATAAGGAAAAAGTCATGGTTGTGGAACCTGTCATTTATGAGAAATATTTGAAACTCATTGCAGCAGCTGATATAGTTGTAACAGACAGCAATGGAGTTGTTGAGGAGTGTAATGTTCTTGGAAAGCCATGTATAGTTACAAACAAATTTACACCGTTCAGAGAGCTTTTAAATAAGGGGTTGGTATTTGTTACTGGTGTAGATGGTGATAGAATGTTAGAAGCTGCAGAAAAGATAGAAAAGATGAAAATAAAGACTGTTAGTATCGAATTTAAGCCTGATCTTACGAAAAAAGCGATAGAAGTTGTGCGGGGGCTTGAAAAATGAAAGTTTGTTTTTTTGCAAATGCTCCATTTGACTTGATAAAGGTTGTAGAGTTCTACAAAACCGATATAAGGATTTTGGAAGAGCTGGGATTCGAAGTTAAGGTTTCTAATTCTTTTAGCAATATAGAAAAAAATGCTGACCTTTATTTTGCCTACTGGGCCTCTTCAGGAGCCAAAGCAATAATGTACAGCAAAATGATAGGTAAGCCTAACATACTAGTAGCTGCAGGCAGTGATGTGTGTAAGAGTGATAAAACTTCAACTGGATTTGATGCGAGACCGTATTGGCAGAAAAAGATTATAAAATGGACGTTAAAAAACAGTAATGCTGTTCTTGTAGATTCAAAACATGTTTTACAACAGGCTAGAATGCTGGGAGGGAAAAACCTTAAACTTTGTTATTTTGGAATAGATACGGAAAAGTATAAGCCACTGAAAATTAAGAAGGAAAAAAGTGTGGTTTTAGTTAGTCATGTATCAAAACACAATGTGGAGAGAAAAAGGATAATGGACATATTGGATGCTATGAAAATCGTAGTTAATGATATTCCAGATGCGAAGTTTGTACTTATTGGGACGCTTATAGACGGGTTTCCGGCTGTAAAGGAAAGGGTAAAAAATCTTGGATTGGAAAGAAATGTAGAGTTCCATGAATCTAGGGAGATGAAAGAGAAGGAGAAAATAAGGTTAGTAAACAAATCTGTAGCTTTTGTTCAGCCTTCAATGCACGAGGGGTTTGGATTAGCTATGGCAGAGGCAATGGCATGTGGATTGCCAGTTATTGTTAGCAGAAAGGGGGCTACTCCAGAGGTAGCTGGCGGGGCTGGATTGTATGTGCCTGTAAAAAATCCAAAGAAGCTGGCGGAAGCGATACTAAAGGTACTTAAAAATGGGGAACTAGTTGAAAGACTTGGAAATATAGGAAGGGAAAGGATAAAGGAAATTTTCAATTACGGGCAGAGAAAAGAGTGTATAGCAGATGTGGTTCATAGGTTACTAAAGGCATAAAAGCCTTTCACTTCAAGCTTTTTGTGATGTTATGAGAATACTGCTTGCAGGTCACACTGTACCGCAAAGTGGTGTGTGGGGTATGAGCATAGGATTCTCCAGATATATATACAATCTAGGGAAGAGCTTGAAGGAGCTCAATAATGATGTGAAGCTGCTTATAAGAGATGACTTCTCACCATCTGAACCTTGGATAGAAACTGTGCATGCACCAAAATTCAGCTGGATACCATATCCGCTTTATCTCTCGAAAAAGATAAAGAATCTTGAAGCTGATGTTTACCATTCGGATTATGTAACTACTGGCGCACCGTTTATATGGAACGATAAAACGCCTTCTGTTGTGGCTATACACGATGTTATACCGTTTCACTATGCTCTAAAAAATATGAAGTTAAGGGACTTGGTAATAACAGCATGGTATAGGTATTGTTTTAGGACAATAAGAAAAGCTGATGCACTTTTAGTTTTTTCAAATTCTGCAAAAGAAGAAGCCGTGAAACTGGGTATAGAAAGGGAAAAATTGAAGGTCGTTTATCATGGATGCGATACTAGCATATTTCATCCTTTGCCAAAAACAAAAAGTGACATCGTGAAAATAGGGTATCTTGGTGGGTTGGATGGGAGGAAGAATGTTATACTTCTCGTACAGGCCTTTGAAAAATTAAGAAAGGAATATGGAAACAAAGTAGAGCTTCATGTTGGTGGCGGGGGTAAAAATCTGGAGGCTTTCAGAAAATTAGGAGTTGATGGTACGCATTTCTACGGATTTGTAGACAATAAAGATGTTACAAAATTTTACAACTCTCTTGATATATTTGTATTTCCGTCTCTGAGTGAGGGTTTTGGAAACATGATAGCAGAAGCTATGCACTGCGGATTGCCTGTTGTTGCTTGCAATGCTTCAACGTCTCCTGAGTTAATACAAAAGTATGGGGTTATAGTAGAGCCGAATATAGAATCTATGGCTGCTGGATTAAGGCCACTGATAGAAGATGAGCATATGAGGCAGAAATATTCAAAACTGAGCTTGGAAAGAGCAAAGGTATTTACATATGAAAACCATGCAAATGGTATGATGGCTATTTACAAAAGTCTGCTGGGTGGGTAGAATGAAAGTTTGTTTGAGGAAAGGTTACCATTCTGTCTTTGAGGATTTGATAAAATATCCTCCGAAGGGTGTAGAATATGTCTTTCCGCCTTATGTTGTCCCGTCGAAAAATAAAATTGTAAACAATATAAAACGCGGACTATTCAGGTCTTACCTGAGGTTTACAAACAATCCACATGCATTAAAAGTTAATCCGATGGGAGCTGAGCTTATACATGGATGCAGCGGGATTCTGGTAAAAAATGATATGCCTTGGGTATTGGATTTGGAACATGCTGCTTCTTTTGTTGGTTTTCAGGCTGGAAGGCTGGAAAATGTCAGGAAAAAGGTTGAGAAGTATTTAGCTGGGAAAAACTGTAAAAAAATAATGCCTTGGACAGAGGCTGGAAAAATGTCTATTCTAAATGGTCTGGATTGCTCTGGATTTAAGGAAAAGTTGGAAGTTGTATACCCTGCTATAGCACCAAGGAATGTTGCGGAAACCAAGTCTGATTCTGTGAGATTTTTGTTTGTAAGCTATGGGTTTTACATAAAGGGGGGGATGGAAGTACTGAAAGCTTTCGAGACACTAAGCAAAAAGTATGATGTTGAACTTACAATGATAAGTGATGTGCCAAAGGATATTGTGGAGAAATACTCTGGGAAGTTTAAAGTAAAATTTCCTGGGCTTCAGCCAAGGGAAAAGGTTCTTACAGAATTCTTTCCAAATTCAGATGTTTTCATATTACCAACATATACTGATACTTTTGGCATGGTTTTTCTTGAGGCTATGGCTGCCGGAAAACCGTGTATTGGAACAGATACATTTGCTGTTCCGGAAATAATAGGTAATTGTGGATTTGCACTACCTAGTTCAAAATACTCTTGGTATGGAAAGAACTACCTGTTTTCCATGGATAATTGGGAAAAATTTAACAGATTTGTAGAAACAACAGAAAAACCGGAAATAGTAAGCGGTATAATAGAAAAGGCTGGTTTATTGATACAGGATTCAAAATTAAGGCGGAAGCTGGGGGAAACTGGGTTGAAAGAAGTTGTGAATGGAAAGTTTTCTATAAAAGCTAGGAATGAACAGCTTCTCAGAATATATAGAGAAGCAGTAGAGTAAAGAACGATATTAAGGAAATTATAGTTCCTATAAGTGTAACAGTCAGGCCTGAATATGGATTGAAAGCAAACTCCACGTTATGCTGACCTCTGGGAAGGAAAACGCCGGTATAGCTGGCATATGGTTGTAAAATTCTGGCTTCCTTATCATCTATAAAAACTTTCCATCCTGGATAATAATTCTGGGAAAGCACGAGAACTCCGGACTGAGAAGTATAGGTTGAGATATTTATTTTGCTGGATGAACGATAAGTTATGTTTATTTTAGAATCATCTGAGAATTCTAGTTTATCCAGATAAACGTCGCCTAGGTATGAGGAGTCTACTCTCCAGTTATAGGATATTCTTGCCAAACCTGAAGAGTTTATGCTGTAAATTGTGGCGATGGAAGGCTTTCCAGTCAGATAGTTAGTATAGGAGAATGAATATAGTTTCTCCATATCCAAGGTTTTGTTTGTTATGTAGTATTTTGTAGAGAACAGGTTTGAGGCTGAAGAGCAATATTCTGTGCAGTTATTTATAGATAAAAATTCTTCATATGATTTTAGTGTTGCAGGATCGTATATCTGGTGAGTCTTTAAGTTATTTTTTATTAATGCTACAGGAGGGAAAACTGCTTTGTCCAGATATACATTATAATCCGAATCTATGTATTTTAGTGCATCCTGCGGCAGCTCTAAACTCTTCTGGTCTGTATACTTTATATAGGGAATACCGAATAAAAGCAGATCTGATAGAAGAAGCAATAATATTGCAAGAGAAAATATACGCGGTGTAAGTCTGCCTTTAATGAAAGAAGAACATGCCCAGAGAAAGAGAACTAAGAAAATAAGCAGATGATAAGAACCGAAAACTATATTAGCATAAATAAACTGGAAGTTCTGTTCTATTGCACTGGCTTTTATTATTGCAGAGTCATATGGAAGACTGCCGGCAATAACAGCAGATATGTGTGTAAACTGTTCTTTTAATATAATATAGGCTGGATTTGTTAGTAGTATGGATACTAAAAGAAAAACAATGGATACTATGAAAAGTGGGACATGAAAGAGTTTTTTTGTGCTTTTCTGCAGGAGTGAGTGAAACCCGAGTGAGGATAGTATAGATAGGGAGAAGAGAAAAACAAATATCATGCGCGAAGGAAATCTAAAGCTGTTAATAAACGGAAGTACTTTTGAGAATAAACTGAAAAATGGCGTGTATGTTCCAAGAGAAAATAATATTGAAAATAGAGCAAGTATAATGAGCGGATATTTTATCTTTCTGCTGGAAAATAAGCAACCTAAAAGTGCCATGATAGCTGTTATCGCACCTATGTATGGTATGAATTCCCAAAAATTAGTAAAACCGAAGTTATAGTTGGAACTGGATAAAATTTCTGGGAGAAACAGATTGGATAACAACAGGGGGTGGGAAGAGGTGGAAACTGAAGTACCATCAGAATTTGCCCTTGGGCTTAATGAAAGGAGCTCAAATGCAGGAAGTAGTTGAGATGAAACCATCATAATTGAAATTGCTATCATTAAAAGCGGTGCAACAATATTTTTCAGGAGCTGTTTAGTTGAGTTTTCAAGCAAGAACCGCTGTACGCTGCGCAGGATGGTGTAAAGAAAGAATGCTATTGTGGTGTAAAAGGCTATTTGCAAACCGCCTGTGGATATTTGGAGGAAGAATGCTATTGAACCAAACAATATTATATGAAGTTTTCTGGTTTTTCTTACATTTAGTTCTGCTATAAGAAGTATAAGGGGGAAGAAAGCGAATGCACCTATTAACAGAGTGTGACCTGCGAATATTCTGAGGAAGAACAGACTGCTGAACATATAGGAAATTGAGGCGAAGAGGGCTTCGGGCTGTTTTAGATCAAGTAATCTGGAAAATAAGTATGTAAAAATACCTGCAAGAAACATGTAAATAGCTGTGGAAATAGCAAAGGAATTGAATGAAAAAAGGAGATAAAGAAGTGTTGAGAGGGAAAATGGAGCTGATTGTGGGTTTGCTAGAAATGGACGACCTGAGGATGTATAGCTGTCCCATGTAGGGAAAAAACCTGTTTCTGTGAGCTCTTTTCTGGATAACTCACCTATAAACGGGAGTATATAGACTGTGTCTGATATACCTGAACCAAGTACTTTGCCTGATTGGACTAAGTATGGGAGGAATGGTGTAATAGACAGTAGGAAAATGAAGGTTATGCTTATCAAGTCTGTTTTAAGGGTATTTGCCATTGGAAAAACATGAATAGAAAAAGATTAAAAGGCACCTTAATGGAGCTTTGATTCTGGGGATTTGTGCCATTCAACAAGTCTTTTAAGTCCGTCATCAACAGAAACTGCCGGTGACCAGCCTAAAAGTTTTTTAGCTTTGGATATATCCGAATAGTAAACTTTCTGGTCTGAAGGCCTCCAGTCCTCAAATTTAGGTTTTACTCCAAGTTTTGAGCAAAGTTCTAACAGAGAAATTACATTATTGTAACCACCTCCTATATTGAAAACCTCTCCGCGTATTTTATCTATGTTAAGTGCCTGCAGCTCCAAAAGTCTTACAACATCGTCGATATAGAGTGCGTCCCTTACCTGTTTTCCATCACCATAAACAGTGAGTTGTTTTCCTGATAGAGCATATTGAACAAAATGTGACAGCCAGCCCTGATCTGTATTGCCAAACTGGTTTGGACCATACATACAGGAGAACCTGTTTGCAACACCGTCGAATTCTCTGACATAAAGCTCGCCAACAAGCTTTGAACAGCCATATGGAGTATGCTTTTTGGAGTCTATACTGAAACTTTCAGGTATTCCAACTCCTTTTAATGGGCCTGAAAAATCATATCTGGTTTCATGCTCCTCTATGGGAACAAGATTAACATTATCTCCGTAGACTTTGTTTGTTGAGGCATAGATAACTGGGGTGTCTGTAGACGAAACAATATTAAATGTTCCTAGAGCATTTATCCTGAAATCACTGTGCGGACTTTCATAGCTGCTCGTAACAGCAACCTGGGCTGCGAAATGAAATATTACATGAAACCTATTATTTTGCAAAAACTCCCTTATATCATCCAGTTCCTTGGGCACTATTTTGGCTTGTGGAAAAGCTGCTTTTATTTTTCCAATATTTATATGGCTGCCCATCCTTTGCATATTATCATAAACAGTAACATCATGGCCTTTCGAAAGTAGGTATAAGGCTAGATTTGAGCCTACGAACCCACCGCCACCTGTAATCAAAGCTCTCATTTTATCACTATTTAATTTTACTGTATGTGGTACGAATGAACCACAAATACATATGTTTTATAAAACTAACGGTAGAAAGGTATTTAAAAGGTTATGAACATGGAGATAGTATGATAAAAATAACCGCAAAGTTCTCTAGAATAAAATTCCTTATGGAAAGGAGCCTTCTAAAGAACGGTATATCCGGAGTTTATAACATGCTACTTTATGGACTGACATTAAAATTAAATAAAGATAAAATTATGGGGGAACCGATAACAGTACAACTTGAACCTACTGGAAAGTGCAACTTGCGATGCACAATGTGCAAAAGAACTTATTATGATGAACAGAGGATACAGGACCTTACTTTTGACAGGTATTTGAAAATTATAGGACAGTTCAAGTACCTTAATAACATAATTTTCACTGGTCTGGGTGAAGGCATAATGAATAAGGACTTTTTCAGGATAGTGGATCATGCAAAAAATGTGAAAAAAGTTGATTTTATTTTCGTAATTTCCAATGGAACCCTTCTAAACAGGGAAGTTTGTGAAAAGTTTGTAAACTCTGGGATAGATAAAGTTGCCATATCATTTGATGGTGCTACAAAGGAAACTTATAACTCCATAAGGGCTGGTGCTGATTACGATAAGGTACTTGCTAATATTAAGACTCTTGTAGAGACAAAAAAAAGATATGGAAGTAAAATAATAGTTCATTTGGGTTTTGTTTTAATGAAAAAGAATGCACATCAAATGAAAGAAATAGTGAATCTTGCTCACGGCTTGGGTGTAAGTACATTGAGTATAGGTGTTGTAAACCCAAACTTCACAGGTAAGGAAGAACTTCATTCCGCCTTGGCTATAAAAGTAGATGATAAGGCTGTAGAGGAAGCCGAAGCTCTTGCAAAGTCGTATGGATTGGGTTTCGAGTTTGCTAGGGATGTTCCGAAGGGAGTGTGTGGATATCCATGGCAGGGACCTTTCATAACTGCAGATGGGTATATTGCGACTTGTTGTGTAAATCCTGATCCGAGGACTTTTAATTTTGGTAATGTACTTGAAACTCCTTATTCAGAATTAAAAAACAGCCGGCAGGTTGTTTCCTTTAGAAAGCATCTGGCTTCTGGAGGTGTCCCTCCAAACTGCACAGGCTGCCCATTGGCTGGTGTGCATAATTGACAAAAGTTATACATGTAGTACACCATTCATTATCTTTTGCCCTTCCGAAAGAACGGCTGGAAATTGGAATATTCGAGAGTTGGGCTGCAAGAGTTGGAAAAAGGGTTCTTAAAGAAACGAATGAATTTGATATAGAGTGTTTTACACCAGAAAAAAGCTTTAAAAACATGGAAATAAAGGAGGGGAGTGGAATAACTTTTAAAATTTTTCCTTCCTTTGCATTGCGTTCTGGGTATGAAATATCGCTACCTCTTTTAAGGGAAATAAAAAGAGTTTCAAAGCAGGAAAAGGTAATTCTTCATCTTCATGGACTCCATTATCCTTTTGTAAGCCTTATCTCAAAAATATTTTCTTCTCTTCCTGTAGTTATACAGCATCATGGAGAGTCTCCGTTTCCAAGAATAAAGACTTTTTTCGAACCTTTTACACTTAAAAAAGTAAGAAAAGTTTTGGCAGTTTCAAAGGCTGAGATAGAATATATTTCTAGAATATTGCCAAAAGAAAGAGTTTTGCTCCAGGGAATGGGTGTGGACTTTAATTTTTGTCAGCCAACAGAAAGAAAACATGCTAGGAAAATACTTAATTTGCCGCAAGATAAAAAATTGCTGCTCTATGTTGGAGCTCCTTATAAAATAAAATGGAGAGAAATGCTGGATGCTGTTAAAGTTTTGAAAGAAAAATTCGATGTTGATATGTTGCTTATAGATAGGGGGGAAAATGAAATGTTCAGTGAAGTAAAAAGGATGGGGGGAATAGCGCTGGCTCCTGTTCCGAGGGAGCAGATGCCGCTTTATTATAGCGCTGTTGATGCCTATATTTTAAACGCAACAGATATGATTGCGAAGTGGGGCGGAATAGGCATTGCGCCTGTTGAAGCTGCAGCATGTGGAACCCCAATGGTTAGCACCAATCTCATTCACTTTCCAAATGATGAATGGACAGGAATTGGCACAATACCAAACGGGAACTTGGTAGATGCAATTAAGGAAGTTTTAGATGCGCCTGAAAGATTTAGAAACTGCAGAGAACTGGCAATGAAACATTATGAGTGGGAAAATATAACAAAAAATACAATTGGGATTTATAGGGATATTATTTCTTAGACAGTTCCCTAAGCTCTTCAAGTGACTTTACAATTTCTGCTCCAACTTCTCCGGAACTGTGTGTTGGAATATTTGCATAAGCTATGTTTATGAAGTGGGCAAGCTCTGCACGCAGTGCATTGTTTGCTTCATGCCAGAGTCTTGTTTTTGACTTTGTTTTGAAATCATAAATGTCTATTGTTTGCTCCACACACCCTATTGTTGCTGCTTTTTCTGACCCAACAATAACTATTTGCCTTATTTTTTCAGGAAAAACCCAGCTTAAATCCATACTGACTAGGGTTTTACCTATGTTACCTGTTATAAAGGCGACTTCATTTCCAGTTTCCCTTCTGCATGGAGCCCCTATAAAACTGGGATTTTCAAGTGTTTTATTGAAAATAAAGTGT
Organism: Candidatus Aenigmatarchaeota archaeon; assembly: GCA_016198755.1. Taxonomy (GTDB): domain Archaea; phylum Aenigmatarchaeota; class Aenigmatarchaeia; order Aenigmatarchaeales; family JACQIB01; genus JACQIB01. The sequence goes on along the minus strand of JACQIB010000002.1, from coordinate 34,154 downwards.
AATATGTCGTATGGATGTGATGCTAAGTCAAAAATTATGTCCCTGTTCCATATAGGCTCAAGATTGTTCCATACAAACTTTATGAAAAATATATTATCTCCGAAATATTTCTGTTCTACAAGTCTTTTTAATTCAACTATGGCATCATTAAACCTGAAAACATGACCTACACAAATACTTTTGCCTGCTTTTTTGGATATTTCTATAAGGGATTTTGCATCAGAGTAAGTATCTGCCATTGGTTTTTCTATTAAAATATTCTTTCCGCTTTCCAACGCTTCTTTTGCTATCTTATAGTGTTCGCTGTTTGGAGCGCATATGCTAACAGCTGTTATATTGGTATTATTGAGTATTTCCTTATAATCCATTGTTGTCTGGCAATTAAACTTCTCTTTGGCCTGCTTCAAAGTCGCTTCGTTTATATCGGCTGCTATAACATCACATCCAAGTGATATGATATCTCTTATATGATTCTGTCCCTGCCTGCCGGCTCCTATAACACCTATTAGTCTTTTCTCAAGCATTTTCAAGTACCTCATTTATTTTTTCTGCAACAATTTTTATTTGTTCTTCAGTTATACCATGGAAGAGTGGAATAGATAGTATCTGGCTGCAGAATTGTTCAGCAATTGGAAAATCACCTTTTTTGTAGCCGTATAAACGCATATATATTGGCTGGAGATGGATTGGTATTGGATAGTGTATACCGCTCTTTATTCCATTTTCTGCTAAATGAGCCATTACTTTGTCCCTAAGTGGAGTTTTAATTGCAAACATATAAAAACAGGAACCTGAAGCTGTGTTTAGAAGCACTTCTTTCGGAAGAAATTTTGAGTAAAGTCCTGCAATCTTTCTCCTCTCATTATTCCATTCATCCAAATGCTTTAGCTGTATCCTGCCTATTGCAGCGTTTATTGTGTTGAGCCTTGCATTTATGCCTATTTCAGTATGGATGTAGTGGGATGATCGCTTTGTTCCTTTGGTTTCTCTTCCGCCGTCCCTAAGGGAAGCTATTTTATTTGCTAAATCATCATTATTTGTAGTAACAATACCACCATCGCCTCCAACAGTTATGTTTTTGGAGGGGTAGAAAGAAAAACAGGCTATGTCACCAAAAGAACCAAGTTTTTTTCCATTTATAGCAGACCCATGGGACTGACATGCATCCTCTATTACAAACATTCCCTCTTCTTTCGCAATATTGATTATGTCTTCAATCTTACAGGGGTTTCCATACAAATGCACAGGTATTATACCTTTAGCTCCATTGGTTTTCATTTTTTTAATGTCTATATTACCTGTGTTAGGTTCTATGTCTGTAAGGACTGGTACAGCACCGGCAAGCTGTATGCAATTTGCAGAAGCTATGAAAGAATTTGTAGTTGTTATAACTTTATCTTTTTGTTTAACTCCTAAGGCTATTACAGAAAGATTAAGTGCATCTGTTCCCGAACTTAATGAAACAGCGTATTTTGTGCCTATGTACCTTGCAAACTCTTCTTCAAATTTGAATACTTCATCACCGAAAACCAATGGTTTTTGTTCTTCCAAAATCTGCAAAACGGCTTCTTTCATTTCGTCATTTACAACGTGCTTCATTAGGGGTATTTTATAGTCCATAATATCACTTTATCTTCCTTAAAATTTTTGCTGGCACACCAGCCACAACTGTAAAATCCGGAACATCTTCAGTTACAACAGCACCAGCACCCACAATAGCTCCTTCGCCTATTGTAACCCCGCCGAGAATTGTTGCATTTGAACCTATAGATGCGCTTTTCTTTACTGTAGTACATAACAGCCGCTCTCCCATCCAATCAGAATCCGTTTCCATTTTTCCGTCCTTGTTAACAGCACGCGGATAGTTGTCGTTTATGAACATTACTCCATGTCCAATAAATACATCGTCTTCAATTTTTACGCCTTCACACACAAATGAATGGGTAGATATTTTGCAGTTCTTTCCTATTATTGCACCCTTCTGTACCTCAACATAGGTGCCTATTTTTGTCCCGTCACCTATCTCACATCCATATAGATTTGCATATCTCCATATATTTGCGCCATTGCCTATTTTTGCAGCTCCTGCTAAAACTGCAAAATCACTCACAATAACACTGTCTCCAAGCTTTACATCTGCACCTATTATGGCTGTTTTTGATAACTTTGAACTTTCCATATGTCTCTTCTTAAATAGAAATTCACAAGCTTTAAAAGCTTTAATGTACTACTGGTTTATCTCCCTGAAAATCTCTACCTGACCAAACTTGACTGATGGTGTTTTGCCTTTAAGAAACTCTTCAATATAACCTATGCTACCCTCATATGAAGTATACAGCAAACAATAGCTTTTAGAAACCTTTATTTTATCTAAATTCAAAACCTCCACATCCTTGCCTGTATAGTACTTGTAATGACGCGCAGCATTTGTGAAAATATCCTGTCCAGAACAGTTTTTTTCTGTCCATTCTATTCCAGACTTCACTTCTGTATATCTCGGAAGTGAATGATAATAATCTGAAATGAATATGCCGAAAATTGTGTTAAATAAGATTATAATACTTAACAAAATTGGCAACATAAATGACTTTTTAATATATTTTTGAAGGTGAATAAGTGGTAGAACAGAAAGTATGGATATAAAAGGTAAAATGTCTACCAAATATCGCTCTTCATGGATAGGAAGGAATAGTGATCTATATAGAACAAGAAAAGCAACGGATAATATAAGCCACAAATATCGCCTGTCTCTTGTTCTGTAAACTGAATATATGGACAAAATAAATAGTGGAAATAATCCTGCGGAAACCAATGGAAAAGTGAGTAAATAAAATAAGGGGTTAAATCCTGTGCTTGTATAGTAAGATGTGAAAGCTGCTGAAATCATATGTAATGGTGAAGCATAATTTATTTGGCTGAGGAAAAGGAGGGGAGAAATAACCAATATTCCGGCTAAAATTGCTAAATAAAATATCTTGTCTTTTAGCAGAGGTATGATTTTGTTTCTGTTAATAACAAAATATATTGCAAATATTCCAATTAAAAGTACGGATGGATATCGTATTAGGACTGCTATTGCTGCGAAAATGGCTGCTGGTATAAGGTTTATGTTTTTTCCTTCTGTATATTTTGAAAAGAAGTAAAGAGATAATAAAAAGAAAAACATTGCAACAGGCTCTGTGAGCATCCTGCTGCTTAAAAGTATTGTTAGTGGAAGTGTGAAAAACAATATAACAGATAACAGAGACCATTTGCCTTCTAAATGACGCCTTGAAAGAAAATATAGAACTATGGAAGATAGCATCGTGAATATTGGAGCAATTAATCGTTCTGCAACACCATTCTGGCCAAATAAAACATAAAATACAGATAGTATATAGGAAAACCCTGGGGCAATTATGTTGCCTGTATAGCCTTTTCCTGCCAAAAGATCGCGCGCTGTGTTTGCATAAAAAGCTTCATCCGAACCAACAGGATAGAATGAAGAAAATACAGAAACTATAATTAACAGATTCAGAAGAATAACTATTATTAAATGTTTGTCCATCATATCACTTCAAAAACTTGAAGGAAATTGCACCCAGTAAAAGGTTGTACCAGAGTGCAATTAATCTCTCTAGGAGTATTGCAGAAGATATAGTTGAAACTGGTATAGAAACTACAGCCGTTATAAAGAATGTTAGTATAACTTCCATGGAACCTATGCCTCCTGGAAGGGAACTCAATATACTGGCTAAGATTGCTATGCAAAATGCAGAAAGCAAAAACATAAATGGAACATCAGCACCCAACGAAGAAAATGCGAGATAGAGTATTATTGCTTCTATAAACCATACTAACAGTGACATACCCAATAACGGAAGAACCAGATTCCAGTCTTTTAGGGAATTGAAGCTTTTTGATATTGCTTCCGATGCTTTTTGAGGATCTTTTATTACCCTGTTGAATGGGAATATTGAAAATATTTTGTTCATTCTGTTTTTGGAAGACGCAAGAAAAAATACGGCTGCTATACCTGCGATGTATATTGAAACCACAGCTGCTATTGTTGTGCCGCTTTTGGCTATGAATATTCCATAGGTAAGTATACCCAGCACTGAGAATATCATTATAGAAATTATGTCAACTGCCCTTTCCAATATTACTGTGGATATGCTTTCTGTTATTGGAACGGATTTTGATCTGCTAAGAAAGAGGTTCCTTGCAGGTTCTCCAATCTTTCCTGGTGTAAGGTTGCTTATCAGCAAACCAGCCATGAAAGATGGGGCAACATCAAAAAATCCAAGTTTTATTCCGCTGCGTTTAAGCAGAAACTGCCACCTGTAAACTCTTAGTGCTACAAGCCCTGTGCTTATTACTATCCCGAGCAAAAGGAATCTGTAATCTGCGCGCAATATGTTTTCCAGTATTTTTTCAGGACCTGAAAAGTATATCCATCCTGCCAATATTGCAATAGCAACAACCATTGAAATTATTTTATATTTCATATTTTCTCACCCATCATCTTTTCATAAAGTGTTATATACTGTTTAATTGAATATTCCCATGTAAACCTTTTAACAAAATCCGCTCCTGCCTTTCCAAGAACCTTTCTCTCAGGATCATCTTTCAATAAACTTACTACTTCCTTTGCTATTGCTTCAGAACTTCTTGGTGGAACGAATCTTCCGCCACCAACAACTTCTGGTAAGCTTCCTGCGAGGCTGGCTATAACGGGTATTCCGCATGCCTGTGCTTCTACTGCAGAAAAACAAAATCCTTCTGAAAGGCTAGGAACGCAGACACAATCCACTGAACGGAATGTTTCTGCATTTGTTTTCTGGTCGTATATGGGCTCCAATAAAACCACGTTTTTTTCTATTCCAAGATCCTTTATCATTTGTATATATTTTGTGTACATAGATTTGGGGCTTTTTCCCATCCTCATAACAAGTTTTGCTTCTGGTATCTCCTTGGTTATAAGCGGTACTGCTTTAAGCAGATACTCAATTCCCTTTGATATTCCTGGCCTGCCCATATAGAAGTATGTTGGAAACCCCCAGTTATAAGATGGTTTTACTCCGGAATGGTAGAATTGGTGCTCTACACCATGCGGTATAACAGTTATATTTTTCTCAGGTACATTTTTCTTTATCAGAGCAATTTTTGTATATTCGCTTGGACATGTTATAAAAGATTTTTTGAAAACCATGCATATCATTGTTTCTAAAAACCAATTTACTGCAGCAGATATTGGGTTTTCAAACTCAAACCATAGTCTGTCCCATATCTCATGTACTGTAATAACTGTTGGTTTTGATGTGAAAATCCTTGATAATGCTGTTGAACCTGCGGCAGAGTATGTTGTTGTGTGTATTATGTCTGCATGCTTTGCAAGTTTGGCTATAGGAACAAAGCCGCGGAGCGGGAATGTATGGCGGGAGAGTGTAGGCTGCCTGTATATCTTTCTTCCTTCGGATTCTTCGTATCTTTCTGAATTTGGGACAAGTGTTGTGTAAATACTTACTGAGTGGCCGCGCTTTGCAAGCTCTTTTGAAAGGTTGTCAAAAAACTTTTCGACTCCGCCTATGTGCGGGGGGAAATATTCAAGTACGAATAGTATGTTCATGGTAAATCAATACAATTATAGATTTAAGAAGTTAGCTTAAGATCTGATAATAGGTTTAAAATTTCGCTGCGCATTTTTTTATCTTTCATTGCCAACCTCAATGAAACTTTAACAAGTTCTGTTGGATTTGAAACATCAAACCTCTCACCGTCTATTATAAGATAATATATGTCAGTTTGTTTTGATAACTCAGCTAAAGCATCAGTAAGCTGTATTTCGCCCCCTGTTCCTGGCTGCACTTTTTCCAGATGTTCAAATATGGATGGTGTTAGTATGTAGGTTCCTGTTATTCCATAAAATTCACCGTTAAATGTGGGAGCAGTTTCTGGGGAAGGTTTTTCGACAAACTTTGTTACTTTCCCAATACTGCCTGTTATTGGCTCCATTCCAACTATACCATATCTATTAACGTCATCTTTCTTTACCTTTTCAACTGCTATTATGGGTTTTCCGTATTTTTTGAAAGCTTCTATACATTGCTTTGTTACCGGTATATTGTCTGAGCTGTATATAGTATCGCCGAGTAAAACTGTAAATGCGCTCTCATTTTGGACTGCCTTTTTTGCACAGCTTATAGCATGCCCAAGGCCTTTTGGCTCCTTTTGAGTTACGAAAGTGAATCTGTCTGAAAGATCGCCTATTGCCTTTACATTTTTTAGTTCTTCTGTATTATTTTTCCTTTCTAAATGCTGCTCAAGTTCTGGATGAATATTAAAGTATCTAGTTAGGCTTTCTTTTCCCCTGCCGCCTATGACAATGAAGTTTTCTATTCCGGATTTCATTGCTTCATCTACTACATGATGTATTATAGGTCTGTCTACGACACATAGCATCTCCTTTGGAACTTCCATTGTAGCAGGTAAAAATCTGACTCCAAAACCTGCAGCCGGTATAACAGCAGTTTTTATTTCGGGCATGTGTTTAGTGAGCATAATAAGGTATTTAAATGCTCTGTACTTCGGGTATGGGGTCTAAAATGGTTTTGGTCCCCAGTCTGCATCGAAATGTATTTGAGCTGGTGCAAAATATTGTAAGTAAGGTACAAGAGGGAAGGCTTTTAGTAAAAGGTTTGAACGGGCTATACGCATGGAAAATAGGCTTTTTAGCTGTTTTTGATACATGTTAAAGTCTGGGAAGGTTTTGACTAGTATATCTGCTGCTATTAGACCCCACAAAACACCTCCGCCGGACCATGGTTTTGTCAGTCCAATAGAATCTCCGCATAGAGCTATTCTGCCATAAAATGGCTTCACAAGACCCATTGGAATTATAGCTGATATCAATTTCTCCTGTTTTATACTATTTTTATCGCAAAACACATCAAACAGCTTTCTGGCAGTGTCAGGCTCCTCTATTATGCCATATTCTGTTGTTTTACCGCGTGGCAGTTTCCATATAAAACCTTTTTTTGTGGGCCAAACATCAAAAAAGCTTGAGTTGCTTTCTTCCGGCTTATAAAAAAATATTCCGAGCCTGAAATGCGGATCCGGAAGTTTCAGTTCGCGTCTTATGGTGGAAACTGAGCCATCACATGCTATGAGGTAATCAAATTCCATTTCTTTTTTATCTGTTTCAAGAGTAACTAAATTTTTATCATGTGATTTTAGCTTTGCAAATGCTCCTAAATGGAGTTTTGCTCCTGCTTTCACAGCTAAATCTGTAGCATAAGAATCAAAATCACCGCGGTGAAAAACCAGCATTTTAGGGCTTAGATCAAGTTTCATTGTTTTCTTTGGGAAGTGGACTGTTGCTGAGGTTATTGTATTTTTAACAATAGAAACTTTCTCTGGAAAGTACTTCCATATCCTTTCTGAGAACAATCCTGAACAGGCTTCCTTGCCTATATGTGGTTTTCTTTCGAACAAATCCACAGAATTGCCTGATTCTGAGAGCTTTCTTGCTATATACGCTCCTATAGTGTTTGAACCTACAACCGCAATTTTCATGTTTTCTCCTTATAATAAAAGGTTTATATATGTTTATAGTAATCTTTAGTCCATGTCAGAAACTGAAAAGAGCTATAAAAAATACCTTATTATTCTACCTGCTGCACTTTTGGTATTTTCTATAATATATGTCATTGTTGTTCCGCTTAACTTGGATATAGACTTTAAAGGCGGTTCACAGATAACAGGAAAGTTTGGCAGCATAAGCGTAACTGAGCTGGAAGCTAAACTTTCACAATTTTCTGCAATAGTCATGGAAACTTCTTCTGCTACAGGGAAGACTTATATAATAGACTTGCCGCCAGAGGCAGAAACTGAGAAGGTTGTAGCATATATGAAAAGCAATGGTATTGAAGTTTCTGAAATAAACATGCAAACAATAGGTCCTGCTCTTGGAAGCTCTTTCCTGAAACAGGCACAATTTGCACTTATAGCAGCATTTATTGCAATGTCACTTGTAGTTTTCATAATGTTCAGGGCATTTATGCCAAGCTTGTATGTGGTTCTGGCTGGTTTTGCTGATATAGTGGAAGCATTGGCATTTTCGCAGATTTTGGGCATAAAGCTTTCGTTAGCTACATTCGCAGCTCTTTTATTGTTGCTTGGATATTCTGTTGACACTGATATTCTTCTTACTTCAAGAGTATTGAAAGGTGAGGGAGTTCTGCAGGAAAAGATTAGAGGTGCATTCCGCACTGGAATTACAATGACTGGTACAGCATTTGCTGTGCTTGTTGCAATGTTCTTCCTTTCAGGTTCTGTTATACTAGGACAGATAGCTGCTGTTTTGTTAATAGGATTGTTATTTGATGTCATAAACACGTGGATAACAAACTCAGAATTGCTGGAGGTTTATGTAAAAAGGAGGTATGGGGTATGATTCCTGCTATTTTGAAGGATTTTAGGGTTTTGTTTTTTGTTTTGATTATTGTAGCCTCTGTTGGGATAATAGGATTTTCAGGAGGCAGTCATGGTATATATGTAAATAGCATCGAAACTTCTTCTCCCTTCTATGGGAAGGTAAGTGTTGGGGAAAAACTTGAATCTCTGAATGATATGCCTGTTACAGGGCAGGATACTGTATCAAAATTCCAGAATTTTACTGGTGCGCTTAGAGTTTTGCATAATGGAAAGATAGATATATTGGGTGTGGAAAAGCCTGGGCTTGATATAACTGTTTTGGAGAAAACTCAGGGCAGAATACATTGGGGTATGGATATTGTAGGAGGGACTAGGATATTGCTGAAACCAAAGGAGAAGGTTTCTGATGAAACGCTTGCTAATCTGGTTAGTATATTGGATAAAAGGATAAACACATATGGACTGAAAGAAGCACGAGTCCAGCCAATACAGGAATTTTCAGGAGATAAATATGTACAGGTTGAAATGGCTGGTGGGTCAAGAAAAGATATAGAAGATATACTTTCTAAGCAGGGTAAGTTTGAAGGCAAGGTAACAAAACCCGTGAGTTTTTCAAACGGAACCGCGAAATTGCTTGGAAAGGATGTAACATTTTCTTCTGGCACGGTATTTGTGGATGGAAAAGCTCTTGCAGTTAATGACAGTATTACTGTGGATAATATTGGTATTGAACTTGTAAACTTTACAAATTCATCAGCATTGTTTTATGCATCCATTTACACTGGTGCAGACATAAAGTATGTTTGTATACAGGAACAGTCTGGAGTGTGTTATAGCAGGGTGCAGCCATTTCCTGCCGGTGGGTTTGAATTTACTTTCCAGGTTTTTGTTACAAATGAAGGTGCACAAAAATTTGCAAAAGCAACAGCTGATGCTCAGAAAATTGGGGGAAGTTTGGATAGCAGACTTGTGTTGTTTTTGGATGGTGGTGAAGTTAGCATTTTGAATATAGACTCTGGATTAGCTGGAGTTGCTTTAACACAACCTCAGATAACTGGTGTGAGGCCTGATGTTGAAAGTGCAAATGCAGAAAAGCTGTCTCTACAAACCATACTACAATCCGGTGCTTTGCCTGTTCCTCTTGAAATAGTAAAAGTAGATCAGGTTTCAGCAAAGCTTGGTGAAGGTTTTTTAAGTTCTGCTATTATTGCTGCGTTAGTTGGAGCTGTTGCTGTTGGTTTGATACTTTTCATCAGGTATAGAGACTTTAAAGTTGTTTTGCCTGCATTGTTTACAAGCCTTGCTGAAGTTGTAATAATATTTGCAGTTTCTATTTTGATAAACTGGACAATAGACCTTCCTGCATTGGCTGGTATAATGGCTACTATAGGAACTGGAGTAGATGCACAGATAATGATTATTGATGAGCTTAAGCGTGGAAATAAGGAAATGCTTACGTTTAAACAGAAAATTAAAAAGGCGTTTTTCATGATTTGGGGGTCTGGATCCACGGTTCTGGCTGCCATGATACCACTTATGGTTGTTGGTATAGGTGGCGTAAGGGGATTTGCTATAACAACCATGTTTGGAGTTTTAATCGGAATCATAATAGCAAGGCCTGCATTTGGTAAAATCGCGGAATATATAGTAGAAGGAGAAAAACCACAGGAAACTTCTGTTAAACAGTAAATACGCTAATTCGCGTTGTTTATAAAATAGTTTTTAAGAGCTGGATTTTTCAATAAATCCACTGTGTTGGAGCTGCTTTTGATTTTTGCGTGTGGTGTAGGTGCAGGTATTATTACAGGTCTTACTCCTGGGTTTCATCCCAATAATCTTGTTTTTTTGCTTCCTGTTTTGCTTTTGTTCTTCGGACCTGTACCTGCCGGAGTATTTCTTGTTTCAGCAGGAGCAGTTAACGTACTTGTAGGTTTTATTCCATCAATTTTTCTTGGAGCACCTGAGGCTGACTCTGTAATGAGTGTTTTGCCTGGCCATAGACTCTTGAAAAAGGGATTGGGAACTGAAGCTGTTTTAGCCAGCGCAAACGGGGCTGTTTATGGCGGAATATTTTCTGTGATTCTTCTGCCTGTTTTTTCCTTTATATTTCCTATGCTATACAAAACCATTCGGCCGAGTATGCACTGGCTTTTGCTGTTTTTTATGATATATATGTTTGCAACAGAAAAGGGCTGGGGAAGAATTATTTCAGCGTTGATATTTTTACTTTCAGGTTTAATTGGACTAGGTTTTTTAGGGTTTGGGGACACAATGCTTTTTCCGCTGCTTACTGGTTTTTTTGCTCTTCCGATGCTGTTTATTTCTATTTTTAGGCCACAGGATAAACGTGAGTTTGAAAGCGGAAAAAAGTTACATGTAGGCTGGAAACCTGCAATTCTTGGTTCTCTTTCAGGAATATTTGCAGGGTTGTTGCCTGGTATAGGGTCATCGCAGGCTGCTGTAATTATAGAGAGTATTGAACCTAAGGAAGAAGAATTTTTGTCAGCTCTTGGTAGCCTGAATATATCAGATATGATTTATTCTTTCATGGCACTCTGGATTGTTTCAAACCCGCGCTCAGGCATAGCTGTTGCTGTAGGGAAGATATTGGAAATAAACATTTCGAATATGGTTATTTTGCTTGCTTCAATATTGGCTGCTGTTTTCGCAGGATATTTTATTGTTAGGTTAATGGTTGGGAAGTTTGAAGTTATGCTGAAAAAAATAGATTATGGACTGCTTTCCGGAATAGTTTTGATTTTTCTTGTTACTGCTATTTCCATTACAACTGGTGTGTATGGTCTTGTTGCAGCAGGAGCTGCTGCATCTGTTGGTGCTGCTGCAGCTTTTACTGGGGTAAGAAGAAGCAGCTGTATGGGTTGTCTTATACTACCTACAATGCTGTTTTTTGCTGGTCTATAATGAAGAAATTTGTAACAAATTTTCCTATAGAACCGTTGGAACGGAAAAATATCTGACTGTTGCAGTTTGGACATGAACCTGAGAGGGGTGGCCTTCTGTAATTCCATGAACACTTTGAACAGGATATGCTGTCCCATGTATCTAGTACTGTCTGGGCTGGAGTTAATATTCTGCCAGAAAGTATTTCCGTGAGATTTTTCTGTCTGTTACCTTCGATAAGTTCTGTTTTTTCAACGCCGCATGCTTCAAAAATCCTTTGTAGTGGGGGAAGAAGTTGATTTTCAAGATAATACTGGGAATCAATCTCTAGATTATGTTCCTTCACAAAAGAAGGTTCTTCTGCCCTTTTGGAAAGCATCTGGTTTCCTTTTATTATTACAAATCCCAATCTCTCTCCAACAAGACTTCCGCGTGTTGGATCCCTCATCATTATCTTCTTCGCAAGCTCTACATGAGGCTGTATTCCATCATAACTGGACAAAGATTTTGACACACCTTTAACTATTGTAAGTTTCTCAAGAGGTATTTTACCATCATTCAAATCCTGTATTATTCCGCGTATAAAGTGGGCAGCTTTTTTAATATCCTGCTCTTTTAGAAGTATGTCTATAGTTTTTTCCATGGATTCTGATGTAAGCTCACACCAATCCCTTCTCACAGTCTCTATACCCTTCATATCAACCTTTGTTTTCCAGTCGTTTCCCTGCTTTTCAAAATACCAGCCGGCATATCTTTTTTTAGTAAGAATTAAGAAACTCTTGAATATTTTTTCGAACTTCAGCTCTAATCCGTTTAATTTTTCTGTGACAAATCTGGACATTTCTTCGCCTTTTTCCTGAGCCTTTTCCAGATTAGTTATACCTGTCTTGACAAAGACAGAATCTGTATCAGAATAAATAACTTTTGTTGAATATGTTTGTTCTATGAGTTTTGTTGTGTTAACTATTGTATCTCTTCCGTATCCTGTTATTGTGTTTGCTATATCCATCACGTATAGTCTGGCTTTAAGGTATCCCGTGTATCCGTAAAGGGAGTTCGCAAGGACTTTAAGAGCAAATTGCTTTGCATCAAGTATTCTTTTCTTTTCCGGATCTGTTTCTGCTCTATATTGCTTCCTTACTGCAGCTCGCGTTGAAATGAGATCATGGACAATTTTTGGGAGTATGCCCTGCCTGACTTCTGGAAGGACAAACTTCGTTCCAGTTGGAGAAACATTGCATTTCTCATCGCCTGAAACAAGCATTGTTGTGGGGCATATGTTAAATTTTCTTATTATAGATGGGTATAGTGAAGTAAAGTCAAGAACAAGTATGGATCCGTCTGTATGTAAACCAACAACAGGTTCCAGAACAAGAGCTCCCTTAAGTCCATATTTTTCTCTCTTTTCTTTTAGTGCTTCTAATTCTGGGCCGGATGTCTTGCTTGGCATAACAAAATCTCTGTCTCTAAATTCATGCAAAAGTCTGCACTCAAGCCTCTGAGACTGACCACCGAGGGAATCCTGTAGTGTCAAACCGGAAAGTTTTGATATTTCAAAAAATTTGTCCAATATTCCTTTATCTATTAAAAGTCTCATTGCAAGCTCAGCGTCAACATTTGCATATTGTATTAGTGGTCCCATTGCCTTAGGATCACCTTTCCAGTACCTCGTTATTTCCTTTATGCCTCCAATATCTATTTTTTCCATTTTAAGCAGGCTTCTTGCTACAGTACCTAGATCATATCTTTTAAGGTGAAGGTAAACATCCTTCTTTATTATTTCATAAGTATCTACAATAACCCTTCCAAGTACAGAGGCTGTATAGCCCATTTGCATCTTTTTCAGCATTACTGGCTTGTCTGCTCTTCCAAGGTCTTTTCTTATATTTAGTTTTTCTAGGCGGGTAATTATGTACGGTAAGTCGAAGTTGTTTATGTTATAGCCTGTTACAACATCAGGATCATAATCCTCAAGTATTTCTAAAAATCTCTTCATCATTTCCTCTTCTGAAACAAAATTAAACTGGTTTTCTATAAATTTGGGTGATGTCTTTGCAACCATAACCATACTTTTTGCTCCCTTATAATCCGGGAAAAAATTGAGTGAAATTATTACTATAGGATCTTTATTCATATCTGGTATTGTTTCTGTTTTGCTTACACATTCTATGTCTATGGACATATAGCGCAATGGAGCATTTTTTATGACTTCTATCGGCTTGAATGATTTTGCAGTATAAGCGGGACATTTTACGGTTTTTGTTATAGTTCTTGAGCAGTCAACATCAATCCATCCCATACCTTTAATATTGTTATCTACCATGAACCTGTATTTGAAAAGAATATCAGACTCGAAAAATTTCGAAATACCTGAAACCTTGGAAATAGTTTCTTTAATGTCAGGTATTTTTGAGGGGTCTTTGCCTATTACTTTTAATAGTTTTACTTTAGGGCCGTATCCTATTGGTAAAAACTTTTCTACAACTTCTGCTTTTGCAGTTTTTTCTATTTCCTTTTTTGCGGTTTCAATATTTTCAGACTGAACATAAAAATATGGAAGGAAATTTTCATAGAAAAAACAGACTGTGCCTCCGCTTTCATCTTTGCAAAAGAGCCTTATTAGAGGTTTGCCGTTCAGCATTGTGTAGTCGCAATCTAATACCTGAGCTTTCATGTTCCCCACCAAAGAAGCTGACGAATATAGGTGTTGAAAACTATTTAAGAGGTTTTCTATCCTCCAGTGTAGGGTATTTTTTCTTATATTGTACCGAATTCTGCACTTCTGTCAACAAAATCAAGTAAACAAAATGTTTCTTTTGGCAGACCTATTATCATAGTTCCTCTGTAGGAATCTGTGAAAGGTGTTTGTGTTTGAAAAATGAAATAATCTGGTTGTTCTTCTATTATTCCTGATTGGAGGCAGGGTTCCTTGAGGAAGTGCCTTCGCTTTAAACATTCTAAAATAAACTCTTTTTCTGTTATGCTGAATTTATCAGTTGTTTCCTTTACATTTTCCATATAGAAAAGTAAATTTATGCCATTTATTTTGGCTGCGGATGTGTTGGTTATAGTTATTGCCTGCTGAAATGTGGCTTGGACAGGCTGGTTTGATATTATAATATTGCAGGAATCTGCCTTTTCCGGAAGTGTAATAATAGAGGAGGAAAAACAGATAAAGACTGTTGAAGTTGTGTCTGGTTTTTTATATTCTGTTAACTGTATATCAGGCCATTCTATTTTTTCTGCGTATAAAACTCCTGATGAAAATCTTCCGGAAATCTGCACAACTTCATCCAGAAAAAACCTTTCAAATTTTCCGGGTAAATTTTTGGGGACAGAAGCTTTTATTGTGCCTGTTTGATCTTCGAGTTCTGTCCTGAAAATTCCATTATTTTCCGATATGGTTTTTATCAGTCCTATAATGGAAATGTTCCCTTCAGAAGCGCTTTTTATTGAAACTAAGTTGCTGTCCTTTGATTTTGACATTAGTATTCTTTGTAAGAGGGAAAAACGTGAGTTTAGAATATTTATAAAATCCTGTATACTTTTCCTCTTTTCCATGTCTGTTTTTATTTCAATTTTTGGCTGAAATGATTTGAAATGAATTTTTTGTAAGATTAGGGGCTTGTTTTTTGATTTTATAAAAAAGTCCAGCTGTTTTTCAGATAGTTTTTCAACTAATTCAGCAACGCCTGGGTCTGTTAAAATGCCTGCTTTTGTAAGCCTTTCTATGTTGGACATAACAGCTCCTTAACCAAAGCTTTCCTTTAGGATAGTCTGCACCTTTACTTTTATCTCATCGTTTATGGAAAGGGAAATAACTCGTGTCCTGCCATATCTCCCTTTAGAAACCACCTTTGAGCTTATTATTCCAAAGAGCTCAAGCTCTGCAATTAAGTCTGAAATTCTTCTGTGAGTTAAGGGTTTTATGTGATGGATAGAACAGAAGTTTGTGTATTTTTCAAAAACGTCTCCGGTTTCCACATCTTTTTTTCCTGCTGAAGCTTCCATTAAAGAGTTCAAAACAGCCTGTGATTGACGCGGCTGCATCTTAACAGCTTCTGTAACCCTGTCTGTATCTATCTTTTCCTGTGCTTCATCCACATTGGAAATTTTTATTACAGGTTCCCCTCTCCTTTCAGCTATCTCTGCTGCAACCCTTAACAGATCAAGTGCTCTGCGTGCATCTCCATGTTCCTGAGCTGCCAAACCAGAACACTTTTCTATTACGCCTGCTTCCATTGAACTGTTTGGAAACGCTATATTTGCCCTCTGCCTGAGTATTTCCTGCAGCTGGAAAGCATTATATGGAGAAAATACAATTTCCTCTTCATTCAGGGAAGATCTTACCCTTGGATCAAGTGTTTCTATAAAAGACAGGTCATTTGTGATGCCTATAATGCATATTTTTGACTTCTTTAGGTCCTGATTCATTCTTGTAAGGCTGTATAGAACCCCGTCTCCTGTCTTTTTAATCAAAGAGTCTATTTCATCTATTATAAGGATAAGGCATTGTGATTCACGTTCAACAAACTCATAGAAAGTTGAGAATATCTTGTCTGTTGGAAGTCCTGTAAAGGGTACATCGCCCCCCAGTTCCTTTATTATATAGGCTAAAAGCCTATACTCCGTGTCAGCTGAATGTCTTAACTTACAGTTTATGTAAACTGTCTTGAGCTTTTGGTTTGTTGTTTTTGATGCTTTCTCTAGCTCTTCAGTAACATACTTAGAAACAAGGGTTTTGCCTGTTCCTGTCTTTCCGTATACAAATACATTGCTTGGTTTACCTCCCTTTAATGCAGGAGCTAAGATTCTACCTAGGCCTTCTATCTCATTTTCCCTATGTGGTATTGTTATTGGTGTAAAGGAAAGAGACAATATTGATCTGTTTGCAAAGATTGGTTTTGATTCAATAAATTGATTGAATATTTGTTGTAGCTCTGGCATTGGAATCACCTCAATTTCTAGTGCAATGATTCCAGTACGTGAACATATTTAACCTTAACCAAACGTGAACAACTGGATTGGAAATGAAGGTATATAAATTTCCATGTGAAACAAGGGGGTTCTGTTTTTGATGGTTTTCATTGGAAACGGAGGGGTTTAATCGATTTTTCTATTTGTGAACATTAATGAAGGTTATGTGAAGCTATTTACTTCATATTTTGGTGTGTGAACTGGAATATAACAGTGTTATATTGATTGTTTTTGCCCCCGCCATGGTTTCTTATGGATATTGTTTTTAAATCTTTATATTTCTGCAGCAGAGAACCTTTACTTCATATAACAGTGTTATACTAAATATAATAAAAGACCTCATTTCCAGTAGAATTAAAGGGGGGAGTCTAAGCAGATATAGATTTTAATGACTTTATGAGTTCGTCTAAATCCCCACCTTTTATAGAAGCCAATGGAATTCCTTCAATTTCTGCAATTCTTTTTGCAAGTTCATCAACCCCATCTCCACTAACACCATGTAAAACAACAACTCCAGGCCTTAAGTTTGTAACCTTCAAAGCCACCATACTACTCCTTCCTCTATGTGCTCCAGTAAAGATCAGAGCTCTTTCACTGGTTAATCCATACAATTTAACAAGTTCTGTTGGAGGAAGCTCAATAATAGCCTTCATACTGTTAATAACCGTATAACCATGTATTTTCCCTTCAGCTAAATCAGATCTTGCAACAACATTTGCTCCAATAGACTTGCAAAACTCCTTTACTGTCATTGTAGATGAAAATTCCTTCAAATCTATTACAGCTTCTGATAACACAGCCCTAGCAGGGAATTCTGAAAACTCCTTTATAATCTTTCCCCCATTCTTCTCATCTATAGAGATAAGTGCATCCACAATCCTCTTTATTACCTTTATCCCAGGGCTTTTTCTCCTACTGTTTTCATAATCACTAATAACAGAAGGCATTACCTTCATCTCTTCAGCTAACATTCTTTGAGGTATTTTAAACATATTTCTCCATTTTTGTATGGTTTTACCAGCATCCGGACTTAGAACAATCTCTCCTGCTATCCTTTTACCAACACTTTCCTTAGCTAAAGTCTCAACCTCAATCATCCACCACATTGTCGTACTGCATTTATATATTTAACGATGTCCGGCTTTAACCCTGAATTCAGCAGCTCTTTTAGGGAAAATTCTAACAAAGCTGTTTAACGCCTTATCTATTGGCATATAGTGTGCAAGCAAAAGCTCAACCTTAAGCCCTATAGGAGGATTAAAACCAACTCTTTTCAAATCCTCAATCTTGAACCCAGCTGTCTCTATAAGCCTTCTTAACTCATTTTCTTCATATTCTCTGAGGTGTGTAGAATCTGTGAACCTGTTTTTCAATCCCAAAAAGCTCCTAAAAGCAGTATAAAGGTTTTTTACGTTTGGAACAGCTAACAAAAGCTTCCCCTTTTTGTTTAAAACCCTGCTCAATTCACCTAAAGTTCTGCTATCTTCAGGAACATGTTCTATAACATGGTTGCAGTTTATCAAATCAAACACCCCTTCCCTAAAAGGCAGATCCTGTGCATCCCCAACAATAACAAATCCATTTGCATTTCTTTTTCTGAATTCCCCCAACGTTTTTACTGCTCTTTCCTGCAAAAATTCAAGTCCAACGGAAAAATATCCTTCTCTTCCGCGTTTAATAACTTCAAACCCAAAACCAGCACCAACATCTAAAAATTTCATTCTATTTTTAGGTTTCTGCTCAGCAGAGAAAAAACTCTTATAAACCTTGTCCAAATCACTATAAAGCAGTTTCCTGTACAGTTTTCTTAAAAATCCCACATTTTCTCCCATAAGTCTCATTCTCCAGCAATCAATTTATACTCTACACACCAATACTTAAACATGGTAACCGGCATCAAAGTCAAGGATGCAATGATTTCCCGCGTTGCAACCGCAAACCAGTCTGATTCTGCTGAACAGGGATCTAAAATAATGAAGGAAGAAGATGTTGGTATGCTTGTTATTATGGAAAGCAAAAAACCGGTTGGAATTGTAACAAGAGAGGATATCGTAAATAAAATAACAGCACTAAACAAACTTCCATCTTCCATAAAACTAAAGGACATAATGAGTTTTCCTGTTGTTATGTGCAGCCCAGATGAAGACCTGTCAACAGCAGCCCGCACAATGGTTAAGCATGGATTTGAGCGTTTGCCAGTGGTTTCCATGGGTAAGCTGGTAGGTCTTATTTCTGACAGGGAAGTTTTAAAAGTTGCACCAACACTTATAGAAATCCTGCGCGAGCGCCTGCTAATGAAGGATGATTCTTCAAATCTCTCAGAAAATCCAACCCAAGGCGAGTGCGAACTTTGCAACAATTTCTCAGAAGAGCTAAAGAACGTGAACGATCAGTGGGTATGTACTACTTGTGTGGAAGAAGCTTCTGGTGTTTGATTCACAGAGACAGAAGCTTTAAAAAGGTTGCTTTGCAACTATAGGAAAGGAAAAGGACTTGCTAGCTGTATGTTCCGGAGTTCGGGAAAACAGCATCATGCTCATTAAGTTTCACACGGGTATGCAATGGAAAATGTGCTGATTTAACAGCACTTTAGTTCAGGAATACCAGCTGTAGTAAGTCTTTTTCTATAAAATAAAAATATACAAAAAGGAGGTTATAATAATGGGAAAACTAGCTCAGTCAACTTCAAAATACACAATAATAGCAAAATTCAATTCAGAGGGAACAGTAGAAAAACCAGACGTTATTGGAGCTCTATTTGGACAGACTGAAGGGTTGTTAGGGCAGGATATGGATTTAAGGGAGCTTCAGAAAACAGGGAGGATAGGAAGAATTGATGTAGAGCTTGTTATGAAAACAGGCAAAGCATCAGGTGAGATATCGATTCCTTCATCTCTTGATAGTTCTGAAACAGCCCTGATAGCAGCCTGCATAGAAACCATAGAAAGAGTTGGTCCATGCAACGCCAAAATTATAGTAGAAAATATAGAAGATGTAAGGGCTTCCAAGAGGAAATATGTTATTGAGCGTGCAAAAGAGCTCTTAGGTAAAATGTTCCAGGACACAATGGAAACCCAAGAGATGACAGATCAAATAAAGGAATCAATACGGTCTGCTGAAGTTGTTCAGTGGAGAGGTCTGCCGGCTGGTCCAGCAGTAAACCAGTCAGACAATGTTGTCATTGTAGAGGGCAGGGCAGATGTTGTCAACCTATTAAGATGCGGAATAAAGAACGTGGTTGCAATAGAGGGAACATCTGTACCTCCACAAGTAGCTGATTTAGCAAAAGAAAAAGAAATAACAGCATTCCTCGATGGAGACAGGGGTGGGGATCTTATACTAAGGGAGTTGACAGCTGTTGCAGAAGTTGATTTTGTAGCACGCGCTCCTGAGGAAAAGGAAGTAGAGGAATTAACAAAGAAAGAGATTTTCAAAGCCCTGCGCGAACGCGTTCCGCTTAATCAGGCAAAAGAAATTTCAGCTGAAAAACGTGAAAGGCGCGTTGAGCACACTGAACGCCCGGAACACATAGAAAGGCAAGAACCAGCACAGCTTCCAAAGGTATCTATAGAGCCAGACAAAGCAGCATTTTTCAGGGAAATAGTAAATGAAATAACAGGTACACGTGCTGCATGTCTATTGGATTCCGAAGGAAACGTGCTTGGAAAAGTTCCTGTGCGCGAAATGTTCAATGCTATGAGAGACATAAAGCCAGAAACCCTGATTTTTGACGGCGAAATTGATCAAAAACTGCTGAGCTTTTCAAGCCAGCATGGGGTAAAATGGATAATAGGCATGCGTTCAGCGCCAAGATTGTCAGTTCCTGAGTCTATGAGCGTTTTGCTTACAAAAGACCTGCAGGAATAGGCTTTTTAAGTTCAGGATCCAGCCTAAGAGGATGGAAGACCTGCTTTTCAAAGTCTTACAACTGTCTTTGGATAAGGGAGCCACATTCGCAGATGCCAATATATTCAATAACAAATCTACATCTGTTTCAAAAACAAATATAGACAAAACAGTTGAACAGAACTCTCTTTCAGGAGTTTCTCTCAGGGTTTTTGCAAACGGAAGCATAGGATACGGTTTTACAAATTCATTCGAGAAAAAAGACCTTCTAACAGCTCTTTCAAACGCACTGAAAGCAGCAAATTCCCAGAAAGGAAATCTATCTTTTCCTGAGCGTCCATCACTGAAAAAAACATTTACAACCCCAATTAAAACAGATCCGGATTCTGTTTCAGTTGAGGAAAAGGTTGGTTTTGTAAACGAACTGTTTTCGGCAGCAAAAAACAAGAAAATACTTTCTATACGTGCAGGCTATTCAGACGGCACAACAAAACATGTTTATGCTGATTCCAATGGCAGTTACATGGAACAATCACTGAAACGGGCAAGAATACTTCTTTTTACAATTGCTAAAAAAGGGAACAATATGGTTGATTTTTACGACAGCCTAGGAGGAGCTGTTGGATATGAAGTAACAAAGAATGCTATAGGTGAATTTTCAGACAATATCGTGGAAAAGACTATAGAACAGCTCTCTGCAGGCGCTTCACCAAAAGGAAACTATCCAGTTGTTTTGGATGGAACATTTGCCGGTGTGTTAGCACATGAGAGCATAGGTCACCCATCAGAAGCTGATTTTGTAATAAATGGCCGTTCATTTTTAGCCGGAAGATTAGGGGAAAAGATAGCTTCTCCTCTCGTGAGCATAACAGATACACCAACAATTCCCAGTTCAGGCTTTTACTTTTTTGATCATGACGGAACATTAGCAAAGAGAACAGGTTTGGTTAAAGATGGAGTACTTTCAAGCCATTTGCACAGTGTTGAAACAGCTCTGCGCTTTGGAACAGAATCAACAGGAAATGGAAGAATGCAGGGGTTTGGAAAGAAAGTTTTCGTGCGCATGTCAAACATTTTCTTTGAGCCAGGTAAAATGAAAACAGAAGAGCTTTTTGAGGGAATTAAAAAAGGAGTGTATATAATAAAAAATGTCTGCGGTATGGAAGATCCTGCAGGCGGAGGTTTCTATGTCTCCGGTGCAATGGGTTATTGGATAGAGAATGGGGAACTGACAAAGCCAATACGCGGCGAGATTGTACTTTCAGGTTCTCAGGTTCTTGAAATACTAAAGCTTGTTTCCGGAGTTTCAAATGATTTTGAAACAAGCCCCGGTGCATGCGGAAAGGGACATGAGGATTGGGTGCCTTCAGGAACAGGGGGTCCGCATTTGAGAATAGATAAGATTTTGGTTGGGGGAGATTAAGTGGACAAAATTCTGAAACTGGCAATAGGAAAAACAGACTCAGCGGAAACCTTCCTTTCAACCACAAAAAACCTTAATCTTTTCATAGAAAAAGACAAAGTAACAAATATTCTGCGGGGGGAGACATCAGGATTTGCTGTAAGGGTTGTAAAAGACGGAAAGTTTGGTTTTTCCTATGGGAATGATTTTTCAGATAACGGAATAAATTCTGTAATAGAGACAGCTTCCAAAGTCTCAAAATTTGGAGATGATATTCCAAAAGGATTTTCCTTTCCCTCCAAAAAAGGTTCTACACCTGTAAAAAATACCTTTGACCCCAAAATAGCTGAAATCTCAGAACCAGAAGCGCTGGAAATAGCAAAGAGGTTTACTTCTGCGTTGAAGGAGAAAGGAGTTGATATAGCATTTGGCAGGCTGAAATTTACTTCATTCTCTTATACTGTATCTAACAGCACAGGGCTTGAAAAGACAGAGAATGGAACATTCGTACTTTTCTATTCCAATCTTGTTAAAAAACATGAAGGAAGAATAATAGAATATGAACCAATGGAACGTTTCAGAATGCTGTCCCAATTCTCTCCAGAGAAAATAGCCAACGAATCCATTAACTTTATACAAAGTTCTCTAAATCCAAAAACCGTGGATGTTGGAAAGTATCCTGTCATTATTTCCCCTAAGGTAATGGCAGAACTCTTTGCAACAACTCTGGGCGAAGCTCTGTCAGGAAATACTGTTCTTATGAAAGCTACACCATATTTTGACAAGCTAGGAAAGCAGGTTGCTTCCAAGGAGTTTACACTATACGATGACGGAACATATCCTGCTGGGGTTGCAACAACCGGTATAGATCAGGAAGGCACAGCATCACAAAAAACCCCACTTATACAAAATGGAATACTAAAAAACTTTATTTTCGACAGCAAATACGGTGCAAAAGCAGGCAAAAAAACAACAGGCAATGGCCGCCGCGGCGGAATTTCTTATGACGAATACTTTATTTTCAATCCCACAGTTACAAATACAAATATTGTTGTACAAGCAGGCAAGCTTCCACTGGAGAAAATAATAGCAGAAACAAAGAAAGGACTGCTCTTGGAAAAGGTTGCATGGCCACGCGGTTCTTCTGCTAATGGAGTATTTTCTCTGGAAATTCGCAATGCTTTTGCTATAAAGAACGGCGAGCTTGCAGAACCAGTAAGATGGGGAAATGTTGTGGGTTCTGTATACGAAGCTATAAAAAAGATAACAGGAATCTCAAAGGAAACATTTATTTCAAGTCCGTTTCCAACAGGTCTTACAGAAGCAGCTGTTCTTCCCTATATAAAATTCGATAACATGGATGTTGTTGCTAAAGCTTCTTAACAACCCTTTCAAGTTCTTTCACAGCCAAAGGGTGTGCAAGAGGGTTCTTTTCATCCTTAAAACTCTCATAAACTTCTTCCCTAATGCAGCTTTCAACCTTAATTCCCAGCTTTTCAGCTGCCAGCATAACAGCTTTGAAACTTTCAGTGTCAGGCTTTAAGTAACAAAGTATTTTTTTATAATGTGCAGCATGGGCCCGAAGGAAATCTTCAACTCTCTTTTCAGTAACGTCAATATACTTTTGCTTTATTTCCTTTGTTTCTTCCCATTCAGGCCAATCATAACTGTTAAACGGGTAATCATTACAGTATTCTATCGGAACCACACCGGGCGTACTTACAACAACTCTCTGTATATTTTCAGTTAAAACCGGATCAATTGCTTTATGTAAATGTGAAGCAGTGTAAGGTTTCCTGAAAGAGCATGGTACAAAAAGCAAAATATCCTTATCTTTTTTAGGTTTATAGAAATCCCTGAAAAATTCCTGCCAAATTCTGAAATGCGGATGCAAAAGTTGTTTTTCTCCGGCTCCGCGTATCTTTTCTCTCATAAAATCCGGAAACATAGGGCGGAATGAAAAATTTTGAAAATCCTTTTCTACATCAAATTCTTTCGTGGCTTCTATAAACTCCTTTTCATTAAATGGTTTCCACTTTCCAGTCACATAAAACTGCATTATTGGAGCAGCATAATGCGGCAGGCAGTTAATCAATATAACCTCTTCCGACCACTTTTTCGCGTATTCCACACTCTTTTTCAGGAGATTCTCAGCTCCAGGACAGTTAACGAGCAAATACGCCCTTATACCCCAGCCATTTCGTTTGCAGACTTCTGAAGCCTTTTCAAACTCCTCTAAAGTAAACCCCTTATTTATTCTTTTCAGCGCTGCATCATCAGCAACTTCCAGCCCGATACCAGCTAAAATCTTTACTTTATTGCTTCTCATGTTTTCCAGGTTCTCATCTGTTATAAACTTAGGAAAACTCTCTACGATAAGGCTCTTTATACACAGCTGTTCGCACTTTCTTACAAGATAACTGCGGAAAGCAGGCACAACCTGCTTAGGATCTAAAAAACAGCCAGAGCAGAAAACTTTTAACCTCTCCAGTTCCCCCGCTTTTAAACCCTTTAATTTGCTATCAAAAAACTCTTTAAGCTCCCTTATGGTTTTTTGTTTGGCTTTCATCCTACCCCAGCCGCAAAATACACAGCCTCCCCATTCACACTTCCCGCTTGGAAGTACAATAACAAGTTCCTCCATCTCCCCCCTTAACAGCGCATTCTTTAAATAACTAGTGTAAAGATTAGGGATGCTAGAACTTTTAGACAGGGATGCAGCAGGCAGGCTATGCTCGCTCACAGTTGGAAAAAAGAAAATCAAAACCCCAGAGATAGCTGTTGTTGTAAATCCCAATATTAAAACCCTGAAAATAGATGATGTTATAGGAGCAAAGCCAAACCTGCTAATAACAAATGCCTACATAATAAACAGGAATTCACAGACCATTTCAGACATAAAAACTTCCGGAGGTTTACACAACTACTTTAAGTGGCCAGGATTGATTTACACGGATTCTGGTACTTTTCAGCAGTTTTCACATAGCACAGAAAGTTCTGAATGGACACAGGAGCTTTCTATAAAAACCCAAATGGAGCTTGGTTCAGAAATTATTACACCACTTGACAGGTTTGTGCTTTTAACAGATACAAAATCAGAAGCAAGGAAAAAGGTTCTGGAAACAGCTGAAAGGCTTGGAAAAGCAAGAAGTCTTGTTGGAGAAAGGTTTCTTGTGGGCCCTATACAGGGAGGTAAATTTACTGATTTGAGAAGGCTCTCCTGTAAGCTTACTGTAAAAGAACAGCCAGACCTGTTTGCTATAGGGGGAATAGTTCCGTTAATGGAACAGTATAGGTTTGCAGAACTAGCTGACATTATAATAACTTGCAAGCAAAACCTTCCTGTTGGAAAGCCTGTTCATGCATTTGGTGCTGGTCATCCAATGCTTTTCTCTCTTTTAGCAGCAATTGGCTGTGATCTTTTTGATTCAGCAATGTACAGTTTAGCTGCGCGCCGTTCAGCTTTTTTGACAGTTTCAGGTACTTTACCGGTCTCAGAACTATCTGAATTGCCATGTTCCTGCAAAGTTTGTTCAGGAATAACAGCTTTAGAGCTAAAATCTCTTGAAAAACAAGAGCTGGAAAATATGCTGACTATACACAATTTGAATATAACACTCGCTGAGATAAAAACTGTCAGGGAAGCAATACGTGGAAAATGGCTCTGGGAACTGGTTCAACAGCGCTGCAGAGCTCATCCAGCTTTATTGGAAGCGTTAAGGTTTGTTTTGAAAACTCATGGAAAGTGGCTGTTAAATTTTGAGCCAGTCTCCAAAAAATCAGCTTTTCAATGGCTTGGGGAAGAGTCTGACTGGAGACCTGAGGTACTAAGAGCGCAGGACTGGCTACATAGAGTTTGCGGAAAATCCTTCATTAAACCTCCATTCGGAAAAATCCCAGTAGGGCTTAAAACAGTTTATCCATTTGGCCAGTCTCTTATACCTGGGTTTTCTGAGCCCAGAGTAAAAACAAAACCAAATGAAGTGCTTTCAGCAACATTAAATTATCAGTTTGGTTCTGGTTCTGATAAGCGATTTAAGAAAGCTGAAATAGAGGTTTCGAGGAATACTGGAAGGATAAGAAGGATTTGGAGAGGGAAAGAACTGTTAGGTACAATGCGCCCTTCAGACGGCTTCTTTATACCAACAATTGCTGGTGCAGAGCTGTTAAAAGGTAAAATAAAGAGCTATGCAGTAAAGGATAAGGAAGTTGCAGAGTTAATTGCTGCCGGAAAGGATTTGATTTCCAAGTTTGCTATACCAAAAGACAAAATCTTTGCAGGAGAACAGATTTCCATTAAATATGGAAAGAGAATAGTAGCTGTTGGTGAGGCTTTGTTAACAAGCTCAGAGGTTAGAGAGTTTAAACGTGGAATCGCTGCAAACCTGCGCAATTCCGCGAAAAACACAGGCTTTTAAAGTTTGCCAAACATAATATGACAAGTGTTTTATTATGTTATATATTTCAGTAGTTTCAGAAGGAGGTTTAATATGAAGCCAATTCAGCCACAAACCAAGAGAAATATTTATAAGATACTTGAAGTTTTAAAAGAAGCAGGAGACACTGGCATACATATAAGAGGTATTGCCAGAGCCCTAAACCTACATCCAGAGCGCGTTTCTACAATAATAAAGACGTATATGTCCTATTTTGTTGAAATAAGGACTATAAACCAGTTTGGATTAAGAGCAAAGATCATTAAGCTCCCCGATGACAAAAAGAACGTTACTATTGAAAAAATCCTTTCCTTATATAGTATTAAAAAATCTATAAAGAATAATAAGTAGATATAGTTATAAAAACATATTAAAACAAGTTATTTTAAGCTTTAAAGCAATAAAACTTTACTATATATAAAAATAGCTCTAAAAATAGCTTATATTATATTAAATTCGTCTATTCTCAAAGTATACTTTTATTTATGAGTGAAACAATGAATATTATGCTTTTATATAGATTCTAGGACTAATAATGCAAAATAGAGTATTTTTGTTCTTTTATTTAGAAAAATAACCTATTTTATAGTAAAAGATGCTATTTTATTGTATATAGGTCCAGATTCTGTTAACATCGATTCCATAAGATCAAAGGTAGTAACTTCAACCTCCCCGATATCAATATCTTCAAATGACATTAAAGATAGCAATATATTTATTCTATCTTTTGTGCCTTTAACTCTTGCAAGTGTTAAATGAGCTTTATAATCTCTTACATCATCTTTTATACCTATTTTAGCCAAATAAGAGTTTATATCATCCACTATTTGTTTTAAAATGTTGTTTTCATCAAGTACAGATAGTGCCACAGTACGAAGGAACTTTTTATTGGGAAGATATGATATTCCATGTATTTTAAGGCTAAAAACACTTCTTTTTTTCAATATAGAACTTAAAACAGTCTTTATACCGTCTAAACGCTCTTTTTCAACCTCTCCTAAAAACTTTACTGTTATATGTAAATTTTCTGGTTCAACCAGCTTTATTTTTTCTCCAGTGCTTCCGAGTGCTTTCTGAACCTCCAAAGCCTTCGGTTTGAGTTCTTCTGGCAAGGCAATTCCAATAAAGAGGCGCATGAGAGCATATTTGTTGTCCAAGTATTAAAATCTGATATAACACTGTTATATTTTAATCCGTGAGTGTTCTATACCGGATAGAAATCCGCCTAGATAGCCAATGTATGTTCACGTGAACTTCACGTGACATTCACGTGAATATAGCACTTTTAGGCTCACATATATTAACAATATATAAAACCTTCACGTGAAGTTCATATCTTCACGCGTGAAGATGACGTGAAGGTGTGAAGATTATGTGAAGATTTGATGAACTTCACACCACATTCACAACCTTCACTCCCACAATTCTCACAAAAGTTAAAATTCAAACAAAAATAGATGCCTTTATATATACTAAATTAATAATGCTCAATTAAGGCATTCCAAAACCTTTAAATTGTTGCTATTCATATAGAATAAGGGGCCATTTCCTATGGAAACTATAATTTACAAACAAAATCTTCACGTGAACTTCACACTATCTTCACAAAACCTTCATATGAACGATTTTCAAGCAAAAGTGATGAAATGAACTATCAAAAATTTGGCTGGAATGAAGATCCATTCGTTCTACGTATAGATCCAAAGCTTTTCACAGGCTATGAAGAACAGGTAAAGGCAGCCCTAAACCATATTGAAAGCAAGCACAAAATAGCTATTATAGTAGGTCCAACAGGCTCTGGAAAGACAACAATGCTTAAGTGGCTTGAAGCAAACACTTCTGAAAATATAAGCAAACTCTATGTCAGCAAGCCTCCAACAAACCCAGAGGAGCTTGTAACAATCTTTACAGATACTTTTGGTATAGGTTTATGGGACAGAATAATGAAACGCTCCCCAAATCTTTACAATTTGCAATTATACATAAACAAGAACCTTAAAGGAAATCAATTATTGTTTTTGCTGGATGAAGCACATGAAACAAACAGGGATGTGCTTGAGTGGCTGCGCGTTCTGGTAGACCAGATAGATTCTGTTAGCTTAATTCTTGCCGGCCTTCCAAGTCTTGAGCAAAAAGTGAGAGATGAGCTGCAAACACTTGATCAGAGGGTAACTTCCAGAATAACATTAACATCCTTATCAAAAGAAGATACAAGAAAGCTTATACAAAAAAGAATAGAAGCCGCGGGCGGAACCGGCATAAAGCCCTTTACAGATTCTGCAGTAGATATTATTTACCAGCGTACAGGAGGCTTCCCACGCGAGGTAATGAAGTTTTGTGACAAGTTAGTTTATGATGCTGTAGAGAAAAACTATGATATTATAGAAGCTAAAAACATAGATGAATACAGAGAAGTTCCGGAAGTCGAGGAAAAATTAGACCAGCCAGTAGTTGTTTTCTCACCTAAACCCCCATCAGAATCTGATATAAAGAACCTTCCTTATAGACAGCGCCAGATTCTAGAGTCCCTTACAAAACAGGATTGGCTAACTCCGACTGCAATCGTTGATGGCATTGATTTGGAAGGATATGCAAGCAAACAGCATGCTGTGCGCTCTTTAAACAATATTCTTCTGCGTTTGATGAGAGAAGGGTATGTGCAGAGAGAAGCACGCGGAAAGGCCTTTATGTATGCTCTAACACCAAAAGTCAGGACCATGCTTGTGCAGAACTAGTAAGATTATACCATTCAATTGATATCAGAAGTTAGGCATAGCCAGTTATTTAAAGATCCGAATCACATCAAATAATATGATATGGAGAGACATAGTTTTAAGAGCTGTATTTGATAACCTGCTCAAAGACAGACAAATAGAAAGCGCTTTGGATATAGGAGGTGGAGAGAGCGAATTCAAAAAATTGTTGAATTGTAAAACCTATATAAATATGGATTTCGGGGGCATATACATAGATAAGTACGGTATAAAGGAGCGCATAAAACCAGAGAATATGAAAAATCCATACAAACACACAAATGATATTAAAATTGATTTGAACGATTTTGATATGTTACCATTCGAAAACAATTCGTTTAGTCTGGTCATAATGTCACAAATACTGGAGCATTTATTTTATCCAGAGAAAGTAATAGAAGAAGCAAAAAGAATAACAAAAGGCCTAATTTTAGTCGGATTGCCGAATGAACTAGATATAATTCAGAGATTAAGATTACTTTTCGGCAATTCTACAATGGGATACAATAGAGGTGGCCACCACTATATGTTCAACATAGAAGTTGCCAGAGAATTTATCGAAACTAACTTTAAAGATTTTAAACTTGTTAAAATCTATTATCAAAGAATTGTACCAACGAAGAAAATACCGCTATTGGAATATCTAGCACAAAATATACCTAGTTTATTTGCTCGCGAAATGTATTATCTGTTGGAGAAACACAAATAAACATAAGACAATTTTAATGTCGAAACTCGGAGCCACGAGGTTTTGTACATAGAGCATATACATTTGAACAAAATATATTTTTGAGAGGAGTAGCCAAAATTATTTTATGAATAGTATTTAATCTCTCATAAGGATTAAATACTATTTTCAAGGTGGTTAAAAATCCTGCCTGTTTTAATATATGTTTAAATGTAAATGGGTTAAGTTTTGTAATATGACCCGAAGAATGGATATTATCCAATGGTATTATAGTCCGATTATTAATTTTATTGTAT
The DNA here is from genome assembly GCA_016198755.1 of Candidatus Aenigmatarchaeota archaeon. GTDB lineage: Archaea > Aenigmatarchaeota > Aenigmatarchaeia > Aenigmatarchaeales > JACQIB01 > JACQIB01. Next base: position 4,440 of record JACQIB010000002.1, on the reverse strand, counting down.
AGGCAAATAAATTTATATCCTATAGTATCATGCCACTTATTGCTACAGGTAGTTATAACTAACCTACCGTTAGGCTTCAAAACACGTTTTATTTCAGCCAAACATTCCGTTACAGATTGTTGTGATATATGTTCTATCAAATGAACGCAATATATAAGATCGAAAGTTTCATCATCAAAATCCAATTTCGTTGCATCCATTTTAATAAGTTTTATATCTACCATGTTTTTTTCAAATGTCTGCCTTGCCAACCTTAAGCTAGTATCTGAATAATCTATAGCAACAGTTTGTGCGCCTGCTAACGCCGAATGAAGAGCTAAATGTCCATACCCTGTAGCTATATCTAGTACTTTTTCGCCTCTACGTGGCGTTCCCAATGCAAATATATCGTGTATATAAATCGGAAGTGTCTTGCCAAAATCCTTGTGCCACAAATCAACCAATCTTTGGTCATAGTTTTCTTCGAAATAGTTATCATTATAAAGCAAATTTATCTCCCTAACTCGTATTGGATCATACAATTAATAAATAGCTTTGCATATGGATTAGCTATAAATATCTACTCCACCATTACTTTTCCTATAAATTGAGGTGGTTTTATGGCATTAGACAAAGTAGCAACAAGAGAGATGCTCGGAAAAGTAGTTGTTTCCGAGGAAGGAAGAAGATTTGGAGTTGTAGGTGACGTCAGCTTCATAGCAGAGTCAGGAGAATTAATGAACATTATAATAGCAGAGCCAACAAAGAATGCTGGCGAGCTTGGTTTACAGGAAAATGATGCAGGGAATTATCTTGTTCCATTTTCAGCTGTAAAGAATGTAGGAGACTTTGTTATAATCTCAGAGAAAGATGTGTCTTAACAGGTCACAACTCTTTCAAAATACCTTCCAGATAGACATACTACTATTTTAGTCCTCTTCAGTATCCCTTACTCCTTCTGTACAAACTCTGAAAACAGCTTCTCCCTCAGGTAGACTCGGACTATCAACAATTCTTGCAACCCTCAATTCTCCCTTACTCTTCCTTAAGTAAGCTCTAACAGCAGCAAAATGTCCCATTATATGCCCACCTATAGCTGTAGTTGGATCTCCAAACATGAGATCAGGGCGTGCCATTACTTGGTTTGTTATATACACAGCAACTCCAAAAACATCAGCCAACCTTTGCAAAGTATGCAAATGCCTGTTTAGTTTCTGCTGGCGTGCAGCTAACTCTCCTCTCCCGCTAAAATCAGACCTAAAACAAGCTGTAACAGAATCCACAATCACCAATTTTATATTCTTTTCCCTTATTATCTCCCCAGCTTTTTCAATCATAACACACTGATGATCTGAATTGTAAACTCTTCCTACATGTATATTTTTCAAAACTTCATCCCCATCCATATTAAGAGCTTTTGCCATCTGTAAAATCCTTTCAGGCCTGAAAGTACCTTCAGTATCAATATACAGGCATGCTCCTCCAGCCCCGCCGCTTTCTACAGGCAGCTGAACAGTAACTGAAAGTTGGTGTGCAACCTGGCTTTTACCGGATCCAAAAGCCCCATGAAATTCCGTTGTAGAGCCTGTTTCTATCCCCCCTCCCAACAATGTATCAAGACTCTTGCATCCAGTTGTTATTCTAATTACACTCTGCCTTTTTTCCAGAACTTTCGCAGCAGTTTCAAATCCTATTTCCAGTTCTTCCCTTGCACCTTCTATTATTTTCGCAGCAGTAGCTTCCCCAAGTGCAGCAGCTTCCGCAAGCTCAGCTGGAGAAGCAGCTGCAATAGCCATCATGTCTATATACCCTGCTTCTTTCAGTTTTTCAGCAGTCTTTTCCCCAACTCCTGTCAAATCAGCTATTTCTTTCTTTGCCATATTTCTCACTTCGCAGATAAAGCATTTATAAGAGTGGAAATTTCCTTTTCCATTTCCAATTTTGCAATTCCAGAAACAACAAATTCCAACCTGTCAAACATCTGATTCTTCCTTACCCTACCTGAAAATACAAATTCTGTTCCAATCAAATCCAGCCCGTCAAAAACCTTTCCCCTACGTTCCATTACCTGATCCATTGTCAACCCAAGCAAATGCAGTCCAACATCCCCAAACATTACAAGTCTGATGTTCCCACTGCCGTCATCAGCCACACCATTCACAACCATACTCTTCCTAGGCACAACAGCAGAGTGTTTCACACACAAATATTTCCCACCCTCATACTTTATCTTCCCTCCACATTCAGGACAAACATCAAAAATGTTTTCAGTTTCAAAAATCTGCATAAGTGCAGCTCTTATTTCACAAACCTTCCCTTCTTTCAGTTCCTCTATAGAAACCCTGCTGCTTCCTTCCTTTTTTAGAATATTTTCAGCAGAAGGCAGTTCTACATTTTCAGCTCTTTTTATATTCCCTCTCCTCCCAAGCCTAACTTCAATGCTTACAGGTCCTTCCTTCGAATAAGCTCCTGAAACTTCTATACAATCCCCAACAGCTATCTTGCTTCCAAGCCCAATCTGTTCATCCCAGAGTGAAAGCCTTACTGTTCCGGTTTCATCTCCAAGAAGCAGGTTTCCAACCCTGAATTTCCTCCCATTTTTCTCAAATTCCCTTGCCTCAAAAACCCTCAAAACTCTTGCATCAAAAGCAACATTGTTGTTTCCATTGACAATTTCAGAAATCTTCACAGTTCTCTTTTTTCCTGTTCCAATAAGATCTAATCCCATTTCTTTTGCTACAATATACGCAGCACCCTCTTTACTTACAAATCCTGAAAGTTCCCTTTGTTTTTCAGCTACCCTTCTTTCCACTTCTTCCATAGCAAGGCCAGTGGCAGCAACTATCTTCTGTAGAACATCTTCCATGCAAAACTTACTGTATCGAAAGCTTAAATTTTCAACCCTAACCCAGCAAAGCCCTCTTTGCAGCCTCTATATCATCAGGCTTTATTGTTCTCCTGCGAAGTGACTTTGCATTTGCATCAGCCTCAGCAGCCAAATCAGATGCAATCTCCTCTAAAAGTCCAGTAAATTCAGTTACAGCTTCATCACTAACTCTCAGCCCAGTTCTCTTCAGAAGCTTTTCAGCTGCAGATAATGGAAACTCCATACCTCACCTTTGATTTTCCCAGTATAAATTCCTATCTCCCATATAAATTAAAAATTTTGGGAGAGTTTGAAGTATATACAAAATACTATATGTTAAATAAACCATTTTACAATACAATTATTATATAACAATCAATATAAAATATTTTCAGCAAACTATATTCTATACTAATACTATGTACTAGTAGTTACAGCATAATATATATTGTAAAAGTAGTATTAGGTTTAAGTAGGAGTTAAGCCTAAAAAATATGTGGGTGTTGCATATGAAACAGGAAAATTCAAACAAATTCTTTATAGAAAGCGTGTTTTTACACAGCAAACCAGTAAAAATGTTAGTTGCTCTGAACAAGGAAGACATAAGATATGCCACACAGGTATCAAAACACGTTGATTGCACCTATTCCCACACAGTAAAAGTTCTGGATATCTTTAGAAAAATGGGTCTTGTAAAATTTGAGAAGAAAGGAAGGGTAAAAATAGTTAAACTTACTAATGATGGCGAAGAAATAGCGCATGATTTCGAAGGAATAACAAAAAAATTCTACCGCGTTGCAGACCAGTTCAAAGATCCTTTCGAAAAGCTCGAGTAATTTTCCATTTGGGCCAGCCCAATTCAATACAATTATCACTCCTTTGATTTTTATATGAAAATAATAGAAAGACATTTGTAGTGTATATCTATATAGAAAAGAACCCATTTACCGTATAATAATGCCCATGCAGAGAGATATACGTCCCATATACATATCTCTGGACAGGCTTTTGCTCAAGTTTATATTTAGGGACAGTTATTATTAATCTCAGTGGTTTGATGTTTGAAATGAAAGAAATGCTTATTTGGCTATATGGTAAGAGTGCAAGGAATGCCCACATAAGACTAATGGCAGAGAAGACAATAAACCTTTTAGCTAAAAAACCCATGGAGTATCAGGAACTCTGCTCTATCTTAGGCATAAGCCTTAATCAGTACCAGAAGCCTAAAAGGACATTTTACTTTGTTGTAAACCCACTAAAGAAGGTTCAATTGATAAAAGAGAAGCGCGAGTATATATCTCAGGATACAAAGAAGTATAAAACAATATATTTCCTCTCTCCGGACACCTTCCATGGCTATATGCGCAAAACCCTCGACGATTTCCACTCTTCCATAAAATCCCTTGGCGAATAGCAATACCAATTCTATTCTAAGCACATGTTATTACCCCAAAATAACAAAATCCTAACCTGCCCATCCAATATGTTATATAATATTCTTTTCTATACAACTATTTCTAACAATATAATATAAACTATTGTATATAGTTTCTATTTTATCCTATATATATTATAAATATTATAATACAATAGAT
>JACQIB010000001.1 GCA_016198755.1 Candidatus Aenigmatarchaeota archaeon | reverse complement strand
TTCTATTGTTGGAGTTTCTAAGAGCAGCATAACCAACTCCAACAGCAGCTACTCCAGCTAAACCGGCAGCGAGCGGGATTGCAGAAGAACTAGAATCTGTTCCTGCGCTGTTAGAGCCGCCACCGGAATCCTGCACAAACGGGTTTCCAGTTATTGGCAGAACAATTGGGGTTTCTGTTATTTCCAGGTTGTAATCCTTGCTCTTGCTAATCCCATACTCGTTGTAAACGGCTGTTATTTTAACAGAGTATTTTCCTGTATTGTTAACTTCCAAAGTTAACGGAACTTCTGTTTGCCCGTTCAAATCCAGAGTATCTTCTATAGGTACACTCACACTCTTCCCGTTTTCAAACAACTCAGCATAAACTGTTGCATTCCCAGCACCGTTAACCAAAATTGTTATTGTTGGGTCCTCTGAACTAACAGAGTACTCTGTTAACTCAAGAATTTCCAGGGCTGGGGCAAGAGCAAGATCAAACTTATTATACCCAGTTGAACTCCAGTTATTAACTGGATTTGGCTCTTTAATTGTGGGAACATAGCAGGTTATAGTGTTTATTCCAGCCTTGCCTGAAACAGCTGCTTTATAATTGTATTTTTCATGTGTATTTGGATAGAACCCTATAAGTTGCCCATTGAAATTGCAGTAGGCGGTTGGCCAGCACTGCCCATTGTTCCAGCAGTACTGCCCCCCAGAAACCATAACATTTGCTCCTATAACAATATTCTTTTCTTCTGGGCTCTCCAGATAAAATGATTTTGTAAAAGCTGTGCCTGAAACACCTTTGTCCTTATTCCATGGCCAGGCAGAGTTCAAGAAACAACCATAGGATTCCTGTGGATTATCATAACAGAAATAAAATTTGGCTTCTGTTCCTGTATTAATGGGCCTGTTATTAACAAACCATCTTGCCCAATCATTGCTATTGCTCCAAGCTAACTGATTTTCAGAAACAGGAATAAACTGGCCGTAAAAATAAGCCTGCCTATTCTCCCAATAGGTGACACCTTTTCCCCAGATTGAACAGGCAACTAAATTGTTTCCTGTCTTTAGATAATCTGATAAGTGTATATGCTGGGAGTCGACTTTTATTTGGTTGATATAACAAGTTCCTGCATATCCTTCCCAGCCCCTGAACCACAAGTCCTCCCCGTTCCAGTTTATTGTTTTCCTTAACAGAACAGCATTAGAGCCTGAAGTATAAACAGGCTTGATTCCATCGCCTGTTATTGGTGTCCACCAGTTATCATTGTAAGCTAAATCAAACCATCTGTTTGTATACTCTCTGGTATTTGTATCAGAATGAACAACCAGATAGGTCCACTGGTTGTCCGTGGAAAAAGCAAAGGAAATAGTTGGTATAGTTAAAAGGAAGAGGGTAGCTGCCACTATACAAAATAATTTGTTCATACCAAATGCCCCAAAAGAGAAATGGTTTTCTGGGAATAAAAAGGCGTCCTCTGCACGTTGTCTGTCGTATTACTACTGAGCATAGATAATATGGAACGGAAAAGGTTAAAAAGCTGGGTTTGGGGCTTTTTTACTCGCGGGGGAGGGTAAATAATTATCAGAATTTAGGTGTGTATATTGATTTGGGAACGTGGTGCTCTTTTTATAAAGATAAAGGTTCAAGTCTTTTCTATGGCAAGAAGGAGGGAACATAGTAGGAAGAGGGGTGGAAAGGGGAATCTGCTAATAGAAATGTATCTGGCAATATTCTTTGCTGTTATATCTATATCTGCGCTCTCACATGGTTTTCAGGTTTCTGAAGGAACATCGGGATTTGTAACTGCGGGGGAAGAAACTGTTTTAACAGTGGATATGGGAGGAGAGGGGTTGACAGAAGGAAGTTCTGTGCTTCAGGCCAGCAAAGAAAGCTCCGTTGGTGTTTTGACTGCAGGAGATTCTGTTATTGAACTTGGGGATACATTTGAGGGGAATTTGCCATCTGCAGAAACGGGAACAACAATAGCTGGGGGAACGGCTGCAATTGCTGGAACTGGGGTTAGATGGCTTTCTATACAGCAGTCAAGTTCAATACCAAAAGAGGGGGAGGGAGTGGATATTGCTGTGGATTGGGTTTCTGATTCTGAGCTGGATTATGCGGACATAACAATAACAGACACTGAAACATATACTGAGAAAATTGATTTGAGCGGGAAAAAAGCAAGAGCTAGGTATACATGGAGTGCTGGATCGCCCGGCGGAACAAATGTACAATGGAGTATGAAAGCCTATGATATTGCTGGAAAATCAAACACAACTGGACCGCAGGGGTTTGAGGTTGGTGGGGTTGATACTGAAAAGCCTAAGATTTTGAAAGCTGAGGGGGTTTATGAGATTGGGAGCAGGACTGGTATACTGAAAGTAAAACTTTCTGATAATCTTTTGCTTGCAAAATTAAATGTGGAGATTAATGGGAAGAAAAAGGAGCCTATATTATTGGATGGGAAAAGCAAGGATATAACAGTGGATATAAACCCAAATGAGTTTGTGGGTGGAAAGGCTGACTGGAAATTAACTGTTGAGGATGGAGCTGGCTTGGTTTCTGAAGCAAGTACTGGAACGCTTAAAATGGAGATAGATGTGAAAACAACGGGGAAGGGGATAGATTACTTTTCTATGGGAATAGCTGCGGGTGTGGTTGCTATTGCATTGGCTGGGGTGGGGATTTGGAGATACTGGAAGAAAAAGAAAGGGGCTTCAGTTGTTCAGGCTGGAAAGCCTTCTGTGCCTGTAAATGCTGGAAAGTAAGCTTTTCTGGGATCCGGCTTTGCTTTTTTATAAAGTTTAAATCTACACTCTCAGTATTAATTTGAATGAAAGTAGTGTGTATTATTGCTGTTCTGCTGGTTTTGCCTTCTTTTGTTTTGGCTGAGGGGAACCAAGCAGTTGAGTTCAAGAGGGATTATTCTTGGCAGGATGGGGGACTGATTGGGGTAACGCAGGCTATCTGCTCCCCTGAAGGGCATGAAACTCCTGTTAAATGCAAAGCTGGATGGCTGAATATTTCTGGAGCAACAAGCATTATTGTAAAGGCGAGGGTAAAGATTATTTCAAATACACTTGAAGGGAGCGGCTGGTGGTCTGATATAAACATTGGTGAGGGGGAGTATCCGGTTGGGATTTATCTTTTCTACTCCCGTTCTGGGAGTTCAGAGGATGGGAGATGGAGATGGGGGTTCCTACCTGGGCCAAATCCTAACGGGCTGAAAAATTATAATATTGTACCTAGAGGGGAGTGGGGAGAGTTTACTTCTGAGAATATAGTTAACTATTTGGATAAGCTGCCAGAAGGAAGGCCAACGCATATAGACAGGATTCTTGTTGCAGGAAATGGATGGGATTATGTTAGCAGAGCTGACAATATTGAGCTTATAATAGATGGGGTTAATTACCAGCTTGTGAATTCTGATTTTTCAAACGGAAAGGGCGGGTGGGATGTAGAGCATGGGTCTAATATACAGGATGTTTATGAGGTGAATGTTGTGAGTGATAACAGCGATACAGCAAAGGCTGCACAGCCTGCGCAAAATTTGGGAAGGGAAGTAAGACTTCCGGTTTTAAATGAACCGGGCTTTAAACTAACAACCACAATTCCAACCACAACAACTCTTTCCTCTGGAAAAATAGACAGGATTCCACTTTCTGATATAGAAAGAATACCAATTACATCCCAAAGTAAGGGGGCAGGGAAAGGTTTCCTTGAGCAGTTTTTCGGTTTCTTTGGTTTTCTCTTTGGAAAGTAGGGCAGAAACAAAATATAGGGTATTTATATGAGATTTACTAAATTCATATGGTTGAAATGCCGTCAAATTCCTTTCTTGGCAGAGTTGCTCCGCTGATTTTTTCACTTTTAATAGTAGCTGGGTCTTTTTTCATTTCCGCAGAGTTTCCTACGGGATTTCAGACAAAATCTGATAATTTTACGGTTTCAACCGGCATTGTAACATCAGATTCGATAGAAATAAAATGGGGGGAGTACAATGACGGCGTAAACAGGGTTGGCTCGTATGGTGTGGAATACAAAAAATCGTCTGATACAGCATGGATTTCAGATAAAAACGTGACTGAGAGACACATTAAAATTGAACGCCTGAAAGCCGACACTTCTTATGATTTCAGGGTAACAGCTTTTTCAGAAGCAAAAAAACAACAAACCGCCCAACTTCTAAAAGTAAGTAGTGTACTGACCGCAAAAACACTTAAACAAGAGCTCAAATTTACCATAAATACTGTAACAGAGAATTCAATCTCTTTAAGTTGGGGTTCCTATCCGGGTGCTGACTCATATAGGATAGAAAAAAACCAAGGCAGTTCTGATTGGAAAGTCGAAAAAGAGACTGCGAATGTTTCATATACAATTTCCAACTTGGAGCGCGGGACATCATACAGCATAAGGATTCACGCCTTGTCCGGGGGAACTATCTTGCAGACAAGCAGAGAACGGGGAGTTGAAACCGCAGGAGGTTTGAAAGTCGCAGCAAATACACCTACATATTCTTCAATTCCGATATTATGGAGCAATTATTCAGGTGCAGACTCGTATGTTATAGAAGTGCGCACATCAGGAAGCGATGTCGAATGGAGCAAAGTTGCATATGTCAGAGATTACATACCAAAATCCTATGTATTAACAAATTTGCTTCCCGAAACTTCGTATCAAATACATGTACACGCTGGTATTGGAAGTAATATTATTAAAACTAGCAATGAAATATGGGTAAAGACAGCCGCGCAGGATTTCAAAGTTTCCAATGGAACATCTTCCCAGACAGAAATTCCGTTGAATTGGAACTTTTACCAAGGAGCTGACAAATATTATGTTGTTTACAAAAAAAGCAGCATGACAAATTGGATTTACAATCAAAAATATTTTATAACAGACAGATCGAATATAATTACTGGTTTGGAGAGAGATAGTTCTTATGATGTAAAAGTTGAAGCAAGAAAGGCTGATGGATATATACTGAAAACAAGCAACATACTGACGGTTAAAACCGATGCTGTTCCGGCACTAATTTTGAGTATTTCTGAAGCAGCAGATACAGCACTTACACCGAGCTGGAATAACGTGTCTGGAGCGGCTTCTTATAATGTCAGATATAAAACAACAGGTGCAAATTCGTGGGCAGGTATAATAGATGCGAAATCCAAAAATATTTATACTATTTCAGGCCTGATACCAGACACTTCGTATGATATTAAAGCGGAGGCTATAGCCAGCGGCCAGATAATAAAAACCAGTAATTTGCTGGTAGTTAAAACATTTCCACAAAACCTGACTCTCAAGGCAGGAACAACAACCTCAGCTACAATAGCGCTGGGCTGGAACCGTGTTTATGGAACATCCTACTACAAGGCAGAATACAAGAAAAGCGGTACCTCACAGTGGGGATTTGCTCCGTATGTTAACGGGGCTGAATATTCAACAACCCTCTTTAATCTGGAGCCCAGCACGTCTTATGATATAAGGTTGAATGCAATAGACCCTTATGATAAAGTTTTGAAAACAAGCAGCACAATAACTGCCAAAACTTCCGCATATACAGCAATAGAACTGCAGATTGCAACAGAAAGCACTACAGAATCATCTATATCGCTTCTTTGGAATTCATACCCAGATGCTTCTTCCTATTCTGTAAAAAACAAAAAAACCGGAGAGCCTTCCTGGGCTTCAAGTGCAACTGTTACAGGCATTTATTACACTGTTGCGGGTTTGGAACCTGGCATATCTTATGATATCGAAGTTGGTGCTATTAAAAATGGAGTTTACCTGAAGCAAAGTATAATAACAGCGAAAACCTTGTCTACATCTTCTGCACAGCCATCAGACCAGAGTCAATCATCTGGTTCATCACCAGACCAAATTGGTTCACAGGGAAGTTCTGAACCCATAACTCCGAAAGCCTCCTTCCGCAAAGATGACTGGGTATTAACTGAAAGCAAAGACGGCGCGCTTGAAGGAGTGAAAGAAGGGGATTTGGTTTGGTTCGAGCCTGTTGGAAATGTTTCTGGAAAAAAAGTTGAGTGGTTTGATGAGTGGAACGGGAAGAAATATAAAATTATCATGCCACTTCCTTTTAGAAGCTATGTCGTTCGGATTCCATCAATGAAGATAGAGGCTTCTAAAGATAAAAATTATATCTCTCCGGCAATGAACGTGAAAGCAGGAGACAAACTTTATTTGAGAACAAATTCAAGCGGCTATTCAGAAGGAATCATATATCTTTCAGCTTCTTATACAAGGAGAGATGGATCTGCTGTAAAAATTGGGTCAGACTTTTTTGGATCTGGCATCGGAGAACGGGAGTTTATTATACCAGAAGATTTTGATAGAAACTTTTCCTTATATTTCACATTTGATGATGGAGATAAAATAGAAAATATTTCAATAACTCTACCTATAGACGGCTCTTCTATTTCCAGAGAAAGCCTCGGAAGACTTTTGATCAAAAATAATTATAAAAAAGAATTGACTGCACTCGGTATAGACAAAGAGATAACAAGAGTTTTTGATAGCGATGGAATATACAGGTACTTTGCAGAAGGTGAACATAACATTTCAATGGCGGTTGACGGTGAATATAAAGGAAAAATAAAAATAAATGTTGCAGAATGGTCAGCGCAAAAAACAATAAAGGTTGGGGTCGTGCTGGCTTTGTATGATAATATAAAACCAATAAGATGCGGCGATGGTCGCGATAGGGACGGAGATGGATTCACAGGCTACGGAGAAAACGATGACTGCGACGGCTGGGATAAGTATGAATATGAAAATATTCTTTTTTCACGAACGAATAAATATTATCACGAAGCTTCAAATGGAAGAGTTGGATTTACCTGGAAAATTTTCGATAACAATGGAAAATGGGTTTATGTTGCCCAGAATCCACTACATGGCGCCAGTGTGGGCCTTATTCCACTTTTGGTAGCAGATGCCATAGAAGCGGCAACCGGAGAAACAAGGGGAAGTTTTACAGGCACTGAAGGTAAAATAATAGTCGTGTTGCCACGTGACGGCGCTGCAGGTAAAATTATGGAAATGGGTTATGGTTTCACTGGCTTTGATGGTGATATGCTAATCAGAGAATATAGTAGTATGGGAGTCCCTTCACATGAACTCGGACACTCATTGGGACAGACTATGGAGCTCTATCCTGCCAGCCTTGCTGGGCAACCGACTCTATTTGGAGAGAGTAATATCAGAAGTTGGGGTGTTATGTATAGTACTTATGAACTTGGAGATAATTTTCCGCCTCTCATGGACGCCTTCACAAGAATAAAAGCCGGTTGGAGTAGTGAAGATGTGAAATTGAAAGATGGAAAATATTCTCTGCAACAGGCTAACAAAGCCAACAAAGTTCTTACAACAAGAGCAACTCCAATATTGTCTTATATAATTGGGACGAGATATTTTGTTGAAGCAAGAACGCGCAACCCAGCATTAACTTATTTTGACCGCGGCGCGCCTGATACAGCGGTTGTTGTTTACAAAGTAAACACATTAGCAAGTGGTATTGATCAGATAACAATCGCAGGAACTTTAAAAAATAATGGTGATATAATAGATGAAGGCATGACAAACGCGCAATTCATGCTAACTAAAAATAATCTTGATGTGGATGGCTCAGCAGAAGTTGAAATTAAAACAAAATTTATGTCAAACATGATAGGAGCAGTTTCTGATGCAGCTGGACAAGCAGGAGAAGCTGCGCAGAATGCAGGGGAAGCAATTGCTGATTCCGCAGGAGATGCAGCAGACTCTGTTTCAAATTTTGTCGGGGGATTGTTCGGAGGTGCGAGCGGCCCTGCTTCAAATGAAAAAGCGGACTTGGATTTGCATGCTTACTATTCTCTGAATGGAAAGCAATATCATATAGGAATGGATTATAAAACTGGGAAATATGAAACCCAACAAAATACAATTTCCTCCGGAGATTTAGGAGTTGGAGAGTATATTTTTGTCCCTGACACCGCAAAAGATTTGCAGTTCAAAGTTGTTAACAAAAAGTTGAAAGATTATTTCGCGAAACATCCTGAATCTGTTAAACAGTCGGATGGAACAGAAAAGTTTTCAATAACATTTGTCAAGTATGATGCTCAGGGAAAAAGGACTTTAACTAATCCGCAGAAAGGCTCAATAAAACTTTCTGATTCAGAAAAGGTGTTTTCTTTGCCGGCTACAGGGTTTTTGGATACTCAGACAACAAGCCACATTGCTGCTGAAGATGTTAATAACCGCCTTACAATATTAAGAAAAAACAAGGGTGGAAAAGATGTTATAGGAAAGATTGTGGAAGGTGTTTTAGATGTGTTGGGTGCAAATAGATACGATATCGTATTCTCCGAAAATTTCACAGGCAAAAACCCACCGCAACCACCAGAGTCAATATTTGGCGATAAATACAAATATGTGGTTGTTTTGCAACGTGCCGGCTCTGACAACGAACTGTATATAAATGACGATCTGCTTAAGCAGGATGTGAGAAGGTTTGCAGATGCAGCCAGAAAACAGAAAGATAATTCTGTCCGTATTATGAATTTAAACTTAAGAGATAAACCTTCGAAAACAAAACGCTAGTTGTGATTTTTAAGTTTCTAAAGCAAATAAAATTTCGGACTTAGATATTATATTCTTTGTCGTGCTTCCCGTATCCTTCTATTATAATGCTGTGCACTTTCTCGTCCACGCTGTAAATAAGAATAAAGTGGGTATCTATATGTACGCTGTATTTTCCTTTCAAATCCCCTCTGAGGGGTTCCCCATAAGAATATGGGTTAAGCTTTATTTTATCAAGCTTTTTATCTATTATTCTTCTCTGGTGGATGTTCTTCCTTGTGTGTTTATCTATAGCGTTTTCTGCTTTAGGCATATAGAGAACAGAATATTCTTCCACTGATAGATTATAGGTTTTTGAGAGATGTAAAGGCATCGATTTTGTTTGGAAAAAACCGACGATTAGCGGATAAAAAAGATTTTATTTATATAGGGCAAAGAGAGATTTTATCTATGGCAGAAGGTTATGGGAATCGGGGAAGGGAATATGATCAAAGGGTACTGGAAACGGCAGCCATAGAATATACCTGTCCTGTAACAGGAAAGCCTGAGAGACTCAGGCCAGAGGTTGTGAAGGAGCTTTTGGATAGGGGAAATGAGAAGCCTCATGGGCCATTTAAGAATGTTGGGGAAATGCTTAGGCATGTCCGCAGCCAGCACCCAATTGCTAGGCGATGAGCTTATTTAAGTTTCTGGACACAATAATTGCGCATGGGAAAGGAAATTATTCTGGGTGTGGATCCGGGATTAACAACTGCATTTGCTGTTCTGGATTTAGAGGGGAATATTCTTGCTGTAGAAAGTGCGAAAACTGTGGGAATAAACTGGGTTATTGAGCGGGCAATAGAGTTTGGGAAGCCTTTTTTGGTTGCTGGGGATAGAGAAAGGGCTGGAGAGGCGCTGAGAAAAATTGCTGCAAGCTTTAACTGTGAATTATTTTTGCCTGAGAGGGATATTGAGGTTGAAAAGAAGATTGAGATTGCTAAAGGGGAGGAGCTGAAAAACCAGCATGAGAGGGATGCGCTGGCTGCTGCTTTGATTGCTTACAGAGCACATGCACGGGGGTTTGCGAAAATAAAGGATTCTGTGGGGGAGAAAGCTGGGGAAGTTAGGGAACTTTTGATTGGGGGAAAAGCTAAAAATATTGCTGAGGCTCTGGAAAGGATAGAAAAACCTATGGAGGAAAAGGAAATAGAAAGGGAGATAGAAAAGCCGAGAATAAAGAGTGCAGAGGAAAAACTGAGAAAAGAACTGGAAAACAGAGTAAAATTACAAAAGCAGTATATTGAAAAAATAGAGGGAAAAATAAAGGGGCTGGAAAAGAATTTAGAAAGGGAGCAGGAGGAACAGAGGAAGAGGAATGAAACAGCAAGAAGGGCTGTGTTAAAAGAACGGGAGATAGCTGTGAGGGAGGGAATGATAAAACAGCTGCAGTGGGAACTGCAGAAAGAGAGAGGGCTGAGAAGAGATTCTGAGAAAAGGGAGGTTGCAGCAAAGGAGGCTGCTGGAATTGTGCTGGAAGGGAGAATACCTGTTTATCCGGTGTTTGATTTGAGCAGGGAGAGTATTGAAAGGGCTGAGAGGGAGTTTGGAACACTGAAAGGAAAGGCTGTTGCTATAATAAAGGAGAGGGGGACTGGAGCAGTGAAGTTTTTGGTTGAAAAAGAGCCTGCTGCTGTTTTTTGTTCGCAGGAGATAGGGGAAAGGTTAAAGGAAACTGGGCTTACTGTTTTAACAACAGAACTGGAAAAGGGAGAGGTTCTGCAGTGGATAGGGAGAGAAGAGCTGGAAAAGCTTGCTAAAGAAGGGGAGAAAACTGGATTTTTAGACTGGCTGAAAAGGTATAAAAGCCTTAAAGGAGAATAGAGCTGTTATGGGTATCCATAAGATACAGATGCCTGCTGAGATTCTGATAGGGGAGGGGGTTACAGAGAAGGTTGGGGATGTTTGCAAAGACCTTTTGCTATCGGGAGCCTGTCTGCTGGTTTCTGGGCCTAAAACAATGGGAATTGGAGGGAAAAGGGTTTCTGAAGTTCTTTCAGGAGCTGGATATCCTGTGGAAACAGAGGTTGTGGAAAGTATAGAGAAGCATGAACTTGGAAAGCTGATTGAAAGAGCTAGAGAGTATAGGTTTGTGGTTGCTGTTGGGGGAGGCAGGGTTATAGATATTGCAAAATATGCGAGCTTCCGTGCAGGGATTCCGTTTATTTCAGTTCCAACAGCCCCTTCCCATGATGGGATTGCCAGTCCAAGGGCTACATTGAGCGAAAACCATACAAACTACTCTTTTCTTGCTCATGTACCGGAAGCTATTGTAGCTGATACAACAATAATGGCTAAAGCTCCGCAGAGGTTAATAGCTGCTGGAGCAGGGGATATGATTGGGAAGTTAACGGCTATAGAGGACTGGAAGCTCTCTTCTAAAGTAACAGGAGAGACATTTTCAGACTATGCTTCTGCTTTAACTTTGTTAAGCGCAAACATGGTTGTAGACTCTGCTGAAATGATAAGGAATAGGGAAGAGAGAGGATTAAGAAATTTGGTTGAGTCATTGATAAGCTCGAGTATAGCAATGTGCATAACAGGGAACAGCAGGCCTGCTTCAGGGTCTGAGCATATGTTTTCCCATGCTTTAGACTCTATTCTGCCTGAAGGGAGAAGGTTTCATGGGGAACAGGTTGCTATAGGGTGTATAATGATGAGCTATTTACATGGGTTACCATGGCAGAGGATACGGGCAACAATAAGGGAAATTGGCTGCCCTATAACTGCTTCTGAGCTGGGGGTTGGGGAAAGGGATATAGTAAGAGCGCTGGTTCTGGCAGGCAATATAAGAAAGGATAGATATACTATACTCGAGCAGAAAGCCTTAAATGCTCAAACCGCGGAAGAGTTGGCAAGAAAAACAGGGGTTATAGCTTAAGCTCAGAGGGGGTTTGAATCAGCGAAGAATGGAGAAAATGGAAGCATGTTACACAGCTGGATCCTGACAGGAAAATATCGGAAAAGGTTCTGGACCAGATAATGGAAACTGATACTGATGCCATTATTGTAGCTGGATCCCAGAACATGAACAGGAACAATGTTCTGGAAGTTCTAAGGATGCTTAAAAACTATGATGTGCCTGTGGTTCTGAAGCCTTCAAATCCAAACTGCCTTATCTATAAGGGTGTGGACTGGATTTTTGTGCAGTCTGTTTTTAACACTGATGTTTCAAAGTTTATCAACGGGATACATGTAGACTGGATAAAAAGGGACTCGAAAGAGATAAACTGGGATATTGTTGTTCCGGAAGCCCTGATTATTTTAAATCCTAAATGTGCTGCTGCCAAAATTTCCAAAGCTAAGCCAATACCGAAGGAGGATGTGGTTGCAACAGCTGTATTAGCTGAACGTTTCTTTAACATGCCTAGTGTGTATATAGAGTATTCTGGCACCTATGGGGATCCTGCTATTGTACAGGCTGTTAAAGAGAACTTGAAAAAAGCTCATTTGTTTTATGGGGGCGGTGTAAACACGAAAGAAAGGGCTGAAGAAATGAGCAAGTGGGCCACTATAGTTGTTGGAAACACGATCTATGAGAACGGGACAATGAGCTTTACTGATACTTTGCATGGAACTTTGCTGCAGCAGTTGAGGGAGATACAGGGCAAGTTACATAGATTGAAAAAGGTAAGGGAAAAGCATGCTGCTGAAGCTGGCTGGAGGGAAAGACTGGAGACAGTAAAACAGGAGATTAGGAAAAAGAAAGAGAAGAAGTGACAAAATTGAAAGGAATAATTGTTTTTGCTCTTGTTGTTGTACTTGCTGCTGGGTGCACAGGGCAGTCTGATCCTGCTTCTGTTGCAAAGGGAACTGAGATTTTCAAAAACTTCCTTTCCAGTTTCCCAAACTCAACAGTAACAGCTGTTTTTCTGGACAATAACACTATTTCAAACAATATAGGAAACATAAGGCAGAGCTGCGGAGAGCAGATGGAAATAAAACCTTATTGGAGAGTTATAGCTTCCACACCGGAAAACAAGAGCTCTCTCACTGTCTGGATGGATTCATTTACTAACCAGCCCCTCTGTTTTGTTGCTTTAGGGCTGCAGCAGGATATACTTAGCCCGCAGCAGTACAGGCCAGACTATTTGTGCATGATTCCTCCAGCTAACAGCACATGCACATTCCCAGGGAAATATGTTGGCTATACTGGGGGTATAAACCATATTTTAGGCTTTTCAAAGGGCAATGTTTCTTTTGGGGAGAGGGTTGAATTTACCGGAGATCTTTTATGCAACAGCTGCTCTGGAACAAAACTTTCCCTTAAAATTGCCGGGGAGAATGAGAGCTCCCGCTTTGCCTGCACAGGCTCTGTTTTAGGTGAGTGCACTATATCTGAAGGGAAGTGTAAAGGTGGATTTGATGTTCCAAACTCAACTGGAAGTGTTGAGCTTACACTCTGCTCAGGAGGGAACTTCACTAGATACATAGGCTGGCTGGATATTTTCTCCGGAGCTGTTACAACAACCACTACTACAACCAGCTCTACAACAACAACTTCAACTACAACAACAGTTCCAACAACAACCACTGCAAATACAACAACTACAACACTGAACACAACTACAACAACTGCAAACACAACAACAACTTCCACTACCAGCACAACTACCACTACTCAAGCCCCAAAGCCTGACTTTGTGGTTGGAAATGCTTCTGTTCGTTATAATTACACTGAGAATTACTACAGGATTTACTTAACTGTTAACAACACAGGAACTGCAGCCAGCACTGGCTTCCTTGTAAATCTTACTCTCTCAAACTCATCCGGAACAATATTCAACACAACAAAATTGAACCATGCAGGATTGACTGTAAACCAGTCTTATGTATTTTCCTTCCTTTTCCTGAATTCTACTGTTTCAAATGGCCCATTGAACAGCACAGCGCCTCTACTTGCTGTTAAGCTGGATGATCTGGAAGAAGTTTCTGAACTTAATGAAACAAACAACATTGCAACCCTCAATCTTACAACAACCTCTGAAACAGCAGACTGGTTTAGGTGGAGTTCAGGCTAAAAGTAACAGAACCAAAAGTGAAATGAAAAAAACCGGAGTATACCTTACTCCGTCTTTAATTAAAATAAACTTTTTAATTTTTTTAATTCTGCCTATTTCTATTTTGGTCAAACCACGCACAAGCTTTGAACCAACTCCTGCAACAGGCTCTGCAAGCATATCACCCTCTTTCAGCTGTTTTGTTGGTATTCTTTTTCTAAACAGGGTTTCACTTTCCTTGAAAACTACATATAATATAGGCATTAAAAGAACGAAAAGGACTGCTAATGAAAGGATTGCTGAAAGAGATAGGGGTGCTGGAGACAAAAAGAAAACTGTTAAAGCTGCTGCAGGAGCTATTGGTAAAGAGAGGAGAGGAAAGCCTTTACAGGCACTCTTTATTTTCCCAAGTTTCCCGTTTTTCCAGGAATAAAATAGTATATAGAAAGTTGAGTAAGCTAAACCAACTGAAAAGACAGTGAAAATTGTTAACAAAGGATCTTTCGGGAAAAGGAAGCCTGACAGAACCAGAACAGCTGAATCGCCTGCTCCCCAGCTGCCTGTAAAATAAAATAAGGCGCCAATTCCAGAGAAAATCAGCAGGTTTGTAAAAGCAGCCTGAATATTTGAAAATCCATCTGCCCAAAATAAAACTAATCCTAAAATGGCTCCTACAATTATTGGCTCTGCAGGCACATCTGAAGTTTTCAAATCCTTGTATCCGCAGTATCCAACTGCTGCAAGCACAACCGCAAATCTAACAAGCTCGAAAACCATGGGATTTATTTGGTTTGTGGGCTTTTAACTTTACTATACTAGCACGAGACAGAAGCCTATTTAAGGTTTTATTTCCAAATTTAATTATGGGAAAAGATAATAGCCCAATTCTGGACTTTATGAAAGATCATAATATACCACCAAATGCAGTGCACCTCAAAATGCTAAGCCCTGCGCAGTTAAGATATGAGAGGGAGATTTTCTCTAGAAAAACAGGTGGAGCTGCTTTTGATCCTGCTACAGCGTATAGATATGGCGTTAAAGCTCCTGACTACTGGAGGGAAACTCTAGGTGGAGTGAGGGAGAAGAGAGTATTGGACGTTGGCTGCGGTGAGGGTTATAGTTTGTGGGCTTTGCAGAATGCGGGGTTTCAGGTTTCTGGTGTGAACCTTTCCTATGTTGAAGGTGAACTTGCCAGGAGAGGGGTTCCGGATGAACAGACAAGGATCATGAAATGGAATGATACTGTTAATAGGGATGTGAGATGGGGTTCTGCAACAAGCCTCCCATTTGAAAGGGGGTCTATGGATGGTGTTGGGTTTTATGGAGTTTTAATGATGCTTCCGCACTCTGAAAAGGTTTTTGGAGGGAGAAAGAGACCGATAGATGTTTGCATCAGTGCCTTGGAAGAAATTAAGCGTGTGCTTAAGCCTGGGGGCAAGCTGAGTATGGTCACAATGTCTAATACACATGGGCCCCGAGGAGAAAAAACAGAAGATTATATAATGTTCCAGAAAGGTGTATGCCGTGTTTATAACAGGGAGGGAAAAGAAGTAGGATGGGAACAAATAGGAATTAGAGAAGTTGTTGAACAAGCTAGGCTTCGTATAGATGACCTTAAGGAAAGGAATGGATTCTGGCACATCAAAGCTACTGCTTAAATAGATTTCTTTCGAATGGTAAACATGTCAGAAACCACATTCTTTGTAGAGGCTGCAAGGGACAGGACTGGATCGTACCCTGTAAGGCTGACTTATGCTGGTAGAGCTGATTTGTCTGCTGCAACAAGCTTCCAGTTCCTAAATGGGATTTATGCTGCCATTCTCTCTTCAATTCCAACAACAATATACCATACGCGGGAGGATGTAAGGGGAATAAGCTCTGAGACAATGACATGGGAAGCTCCGGAAGGGGTGGACGGGTGTGGAATGTCAAGAATGCATTTGATTGGTGCTGGTTTTGCAGAGCCTGCTGTTCTGCGCGGGATTGGGGAGCAGAAAAAGACAAGCTATGACTGGTCAAGTGTTTGCCTGTTAACAGAGGAAGATGGAAAAATTAAAGTTATTCCAGACAGGGACAAAAGTATGACATGGCCTGCAACAGTTATGGAAGAGATGCTGGGGAAAGGGTATGTGGGTACAGAACGGGAAGTTGGGCTGTTTAATTTTGGAAATGGGATAGTGCCTGAGCTTGTGAAATTGGGGGAGTTTGCAGATGATCCGCTTCCTGAAAGAGTAGAATACAGCAATAGGAAAGTTGGAGGGATTTGCATTAGAAGGTTTATAGATGATTTTGGGCCGGAATCCCTAAGGAAGTTTAGAAACACAAACTCTGCGCGCACAGGGCTTGCTTATCCTATTAGCTAGGAAAATACTGGGTTTAAAAGGTTTTGTGCGCAAGCTTTTCTATGGCTGGGGCTGTTGAACTGGGTTTTAATGCTGTTGTAGAGGGGTTTAGCAGAAATTCTGATGAAATAGGGCCAACATATGGCTTGCTGCAGCTGGATATTCCAAAAGAAGCAGTTGCAATTATAACAAGGCGGGGGACATTTTCTTGCGACGCCTACACATGGGATTTTGCTCATCTTTATAGGACTGTGGGGGAGCCAACAGTTTACACAGTAAGAGCAAAGCTGTCAAATATAGGCTGCTGCGATGGGCAGGCTGTTGTAAATAGAAGAGGTGCTGGAGATGATTTTTATCTTGGGGTGGCTGGACTTATAGGATCTGGAAAGGGGACAATATCAAAGTATATAGCCCACAGGTTTGGGCTGCAGCACTTGGTTTGCTCAGATGTTATTAGAGAGGAACTGGCAGGGGAGGGGCTGGAGCCAACAAGGGATAATATGCAGATGATGGGGGAGAGAATGAGAGCTGAGTATGGCGGGGATATTGTTGTTAAAAAATTGCTGGAGAGGGTTGTTGGGGGTGCTGTGTTTGATGGTGTGAGAACTGTGGCTGAAGCCTCTACAATTAAAAAGCTGGGAGGGGATATTGTTTTTGTGCACTGCGAGGAGAAAGAGAGATTTGAACGGGTCAGTGGGAGGGATGCACGCTCATGGGAAGAATTAATAACAGAAAGTTCTGCCCCTTCAGAACGGGGAATAATGTCAATATACGATATTTTCAGACCGCCGGTTATAGATAATAGTTTTTCTCCGGAAATTGCGAACAGGAGCGTGGATATGCTTGTTGGGGCGCTGCTGCACAGGGCTGAAATACAAGAGAGAACTGTGCATATAGACAAGCCTTCTGTTATTACAATGGCTGACGGAAGAGTTTTTGTACCCGAGGGTGCATACTGGGGAGGAAGCGATATGTTAGATGTTCTGTCTGAAAGAGTTGGGGTAGCAAAGAGTATTCTGTTCGGCGGGGCAGAAGCTGTTGCCTAGATATTTTTTTCCCTGCCCATACCAAACTTGTATATAAATAGTGGTTGATAGGAACTGAAAGATATGGAAGAGAGGGTTCTGATTGTGGGGAAGGAAAAGAGCTACCTTCTGGGCACTGGGAAAGTTTATGATACAAAATATGGGAAGGCTGATCTTAGGAAAGTAAAAATTGGACAGAGGATAAAAGTTGGGAAGGCTGTTTTTTCAGTTCTAAAACCTTCAACACTTGATTTGCTTTTGCACTGCAAGAGAGGGCCGCAGGTTATTCTTCCGAAGGATGCTGCCGCAATTGTTTCTATAACTGGTGCTGGGACCGATTGGAAAGTTATAGATTCTGGTGGCGGGAGCGGGTGGCTTTCTATTTTTCTTTCTATGCAAGGTTGTTCTGTTACAAGTTATGAGAGGGATAAGGGGTTTTTTGAGATTGCAAATAAAAATGCGGAATTCTGCGGGGTAAAAATTAAGTTTGTGAACAAAGATTTCTCAAAAGCAAAAGGGAAAGTAGATTTGGTTACTTTAGATTTAGAAAATCCGGATAGGTTTATAAAAAAGGCTTTTTCCCTGTTAAAGACTGGGGGCTGGGTTGCTGTTTACTGTTTGCATGCTGAAACTTTGGGAAAGGTCTGGGCTGCGCTTGAGAAAGCTGGATTTTCCGGGATAAAGGGATTGGAAAATATACAGAAAGAATGGCAGTATGGATATGGGAAGAGCCGGCCAAAAACATGGAGCATGGCACACACAGGCTTTCTGGTTTTCGGCAGGAAGGTTTAGTCCTTACTGGAGAGAAATCACAAAGGGATAAGTAATATAGAGTATATATTTGTTATATGGCTTCCCAGAGACTTCTGCCTGTTGAGCAGCGGAGGGAACTAAAACGAAGGATAGACAGTTATATTTCAGGTTTTAATTTCGGATTGGTACAAACTGAGGTTTTAAAATATATTCGGGAACTGTTTCCATCATATAATTTTACATCCGCATCTGGCCCAAAAATCGATATAGGATCCCACTGCTACAATTTTCATTCACAGACTCCTGCATGGTCTGTATATGCTATGGCATTGCTGCAGGCTGGCCAGGGGGGAGCTGGAAATAATGTAAGCAGATTCCAGCATGAGAGGGGATCTTATGCAAAAAGAAACCTCTTATCAGCCCGTCTTACAAACAAGACAGAAGTCCTTGCTACAAACAAAATTGCAGCCTTGAGCAGGGTTTTCTTTGAAATTGATGATGTGTTTGATACGATGAAGAAAGAGAGGGATGTTGCACTTGGCTGCGGCTATGCAATACTCTGGTTACTGTATGGGCAAAAAGAACCGCTGAGCATGCCTGATATTATGGAAAGGTTACAATACCCAAATACAAAAACAGTTGAGCGTAACGTATTCATGGATTCTAAAATACATCCCCTCAGGGAACAGGGATTTTTGGCAGAAGATGAGGGGCTTATGGAACTGACAGAACCTGTAAGAATTGCACTGTCTTTAATGGAACAGGAAAGAAAAGATATCAGGAGCCTTTTGGGAAGGGTTAAATGGTTCTATCCAACAAGGAAAAGGGAATATGAAAAACCTGCTGAACCAACTGTATTAACAGAACCTCCCAAATACCTGCCGCCAACATCAGAAGTGGAAAAAAGGCATATTTCTTATCCTTTTTAGGTTAGTTTGTAGAATAGTGTTTGGGCCCGTAGTCTAGCTTCGTGCGAAGCAAGCTTCGCTGGATTCCAGCACAACTTCGCATGCTAGAATGGTAGGATTCGAGGTTCGGGACCTCGCGACCTGTGCGGCGCAAGATGCCCAGGAATTCAAATCACAGCGGGCCCACCATAAGTTTAGTTGTAAACACTGCTCCTTTTATCTATCTTATCAATAACTATCGTAGAGCTGTCGTAATCAACATAATACAGAACTCTGTAATTACCCACCCTTAACCTGAACATATTCCTGGTTCCTGCAAGCTTTATACATCCTGCTGGATAAGGATCTGTTTCAAGCACCCTAAGCTTTTTCTTTATTCTATCTTGCAACTCTTTATCAAGGAATTTTAGAAATTTTACAACATCCTTGTGGAGGAGTATGTTAAACATTTGTATCAGATTTCATTTAATGGTATAAACTCTGCCGTTTTCCCTTTCTTTAGGTTTTCCATGCTCTTTTCTATATGAGCCTTTTCCTCCTTTGTAAGTAGAGTATCTTCAATTATTACTGCCTTTATCATATCCACATCAGTCTTAACATGCCTTATGTCTTTTTGTAATTGGCTAAGTCTGTTGTATATGTTCTTTTCTGGTTTCAAATGCATAATATATCTATGTAACACACAACTTATAAAGTTTGTGTAAAATCACAGTGACCCACCATTAGACAAATTTTGAGAATATATCTAAAGCTTTTTTGGCACTGTTCTTAATTTCTGGCGATACATCAGGACCAGAAAGCTCCTCGCGGGAGAGCCAGCGAAAGCCTTTGAGCTCTTCGCTTATTTTCAGGTTTTCAGGGTTTAGGGGTTTGCACAAATAATATAAACAACAATGATTATGGTCACCTACATTATGTACATTAACATAGAAAGGTATGTGGAGGTTCCTTTTGACTGAGCCAACAATTGGGAGGTCTGAAATATTTAGTATTTCTGCCTCTATACCAACCTCCTCTTTTATTTCCCTTAGAATAGCATCATCAGGAACTTCATTCTCTTCTATATGCCCACCAACAGGGAGCCACATATCCAGCTTCTTGTGGTGG
This sequence comes from Candidatus Aenigmatarchaeota archaeon, assembly GCA_016198755.1. Lineage (GTDB taxonomy): Archaea > Aenigmatarchaeota > Aenigmatarchaeia > Aenigmatarchaeales > JACQIB01 > JACQIB01. The sequence goes on along the minus strand of JACQIB010000001.1, from coordinate 173,439 downwards.
ATTAAAAGAACTTTGTTATTATAGACAATATAGGCTGATACAACCATGTGGGTTTCCATAGCTTGGGGTTGCTTTCACAAGAATAAAAAGCAGGGGTCCACCAGTTTTTGAAAGGTTTAAAAGCTTTTTTGTTCAAATGAGAATATGGCAGAAACAACAATACCAAGTAAACCTAGAATTGGGGAGACTTTAAAAAAAGGAGTCAAATACATTGGCAGGGGTGTGAAAGAATATTTCTTTTGGCCAGGAACTGCACATGATTATCTGGAACAAGAACGGGGATGGAAATGTATGACAGCTTCAGCTTCTACTAAACTGGGGGCTGTTGGGCACTCTGTGGGAGAGGCATTTGTCTATTCTGAACTGCTGTATAATTACGTTCCGGAGAATCTGAGAAGAGCTGCAGAATTGGGACTTGTTTGTATAGCCTTGCTGAGATATACACCTACAATGATTGCCAGAGCTGAGCATAAGCAGGAACAAAGGGGTATGCAGATGGGAATGGGCAAGCTAAATTTAGAAGGCGGGGGCATCTAGCGCCTGTATTTGTCATGCCCAGACTTCTAGTACAGCACCTGCAAAAACTGCTGCAATTGAAAGTCCCATTAAAAGTACAGAGTCTCGGAGGATTAGCCTAAATTCAGGACTCCAGAGCTTTTCCCTGACCAATCCTAAAGATAGAATTCCGCCTGCTATACCAGCTAAAAAGTATGCCAGCATTTCTACAGGAGCGTGCGGTAAAATTCCAAGGGAACGGGAAAAGAAATCATCAATATAGCCCTGTCTAATAAAACTGGCTAAATATATTGCTATTATAGAAGCGTTCCAGCTCAAAATAAAAAAGGAACCAGTTACAATAAAGAGGGATATAAGGAAGGAGAAAATCATAACCTTCAGGTTATTCATGGTTATTATTGCAAAGAACGCATCTGAAGTTGCAGAACCAGTGGCAGAGGCTGAAACTGATTTAATAAGCTTTATTTCAGCTATCTGCTGTGAGAAAGCCGATGTTGCAACCTCCTGCGGCAAAACAAGGGCCAGAAGGAAAATAGCAAGGAAATTGCCTATAAAAAACAGGGAAAAGAGCAATATTGTTTCCCTGTGCCTCTGGAAAAATGTGAGTGTTAGCTTTTTCTCTGCCTCGTCCCTTTCAACCTCTTCCTCTATGCTAAAAATCCTGTAAACAACTGGTGTCATGGCAACTGTAACCAAAAGTGGTGCTATAATTCCGGCATAGGAAGGAAAAATAAAATAGGAAATAAAAACGCAGGCTATAGCCACTATAAACGAGAGTATTAACATGTCTATTGGCTTGTTCACAATATCCTTTGCAGGGAAAAGAGATTCCAGAACCATGTGAGTTTTATTGTTTTTTTGGCTTTTAAAGCTGCCCTTCCCAACCTGCCTATTTATTCTTTTGGGCACAAAAGCTTCACATGGAACAGGCACAATTACCCAAGAGAAAGCTTCCTGCTGTTGAGAAGAGTATATCTGATGTGGATCCTGAAAAGGATGTGCGCGTGCGCTTGCTCGGGACTGTTATTGCTGCTGATGACAGCTCAATAATAGTGGATGATGGAACTGGAAAGACTGAAGTTGTTTTTGAGAACCCTGACCTTATAGGCTCAGCTGGAGTTGGAAAGAGAGTAAGGGTTGTGGCAAGAGTTTTGCCGTTGTTAGAAGGGTTTGAGTGCAGGGGGGAAGCTGTGCAGGACTTGGAAGGTTTCAATTTAGAGCTTTACAGGAAGGCCAGGGAGGCTTAGGCCACAGTTCTTCCCATTTTTCCCACATTGTCTAAGAATCTGCCAACTGTTCTTATACCACCGGCTGCCTGCTGTAATTCAAACTTTTCATTTGGTCCATGGTAGCTATCTCTTTCTGTGCTCATTGCAAGCATTACAATTGGCCTCTGGCCAAAATATTCTAAGAAAGCTGGTACCGCTCCTATGCTGCCCCCGCAACCAACATATGCTGGAATTATACCAAACCCCTGTTCAGCAGCCGAATGAGCAGCTTTCATATAGGGATGGTCTGTTCTGGTTTTAAATGGAGGTATAGATTTTGTAAACTTAATCTCTATATCTTCATCTACCTTTTTTATATTATCGGATAAAGTCTTTGCAGCCTTATTCGGATCCTGATTTGGAACCAGCCGCATGCTTATCTTTGCTGTTGCAGAATCTGGAATAACTGTTGAAGAAGCTGGACCTGTATAGCCTCCTATAAATCCATGAGCTTCAATTGTAGGCTGCATCCATAATCTTTTGAGCATAGTCAAAGAGTTTAGGGTTGTGGGTCTTGTTATTCCAGTATCACGCAAAAACCGCTCTGCATCGAAATTCAGATTATCTAATGCTTGTAGCTCTTCTTCTGTAGGTTCTGCAACATCTTCATCAAGGAAATCGCCACTAGGATTATTGCGATATGCTTTATCGCAAGCAGCTATTGCGTTGGAAAGTACTGTAAGCGGGTTTTTAACTGCACCACCAACTAAGCCAGAGTGCACTGGAGCTTTAGCTGACCTATAAGTCATCTCAGCATAGACAAGACCACGAAGGGAGTAGGTTATTGTTGGCCTTCCGTTCATCCAAACCGTATCACAAAGCAAAATTCCATCTATATCATTTGCACCGATTCCTGATTGTTTAAGAGCGTTAGAAAAGTTTGGGCTGCCACTCTCTTCTTCCCCTTCAAAAATAAAACGTAAGTTTACATTAAGCTCTTCTATTCCGTTCAAGTAATCTACTGTTTCAATAGTTGCCAAAAGTGGTCCCTTATCATCTGTCGCGCCTCGTCCATGTACAGCTCCATCCTTTAATTTTCCTGAAAAAGGTTCCAATTCCCATTTACCCTCACCAGGCGGTTGTACATCATAGTGGTTGTAAACAAGAATTGTGGGCTTTTTTTCGTCTACAGTCAGGGAGCCGAAAACTGCTGGATGCCCCTCGGTTTCTATCAACCTATGATCAGCACCAGTTCTATTCAAGAAACCTAAAAGAGCCTCTGCACATTTCCTAACATCTTCAGAATGTACAGGATCCCCGCTTATGCTTGGTATCTGTACCAAGCCTCCCAAATCAGATGCAAACTCTGGAAGAACATCTCTGGAAAATCTATCCAAGGCTTCTATATCCATAGTAAAAATAAGGGAAGAAAAAGCATAAATAGACTGCGCGGTATGGAAAAAGAAAGGATATAAATATTGAAAACACATAGTTTAGAGTTGGTTTTGTATGTTTACAGCAATAGCACCTGATCCGAAGCTTTTGAGGGACACTATAGATACTGTAGCCCAGATAATAGATGAGGGAATATTCAAGATGGGACCGCAGGGGATTGAATTGATAGCTGCTGACAGGGCTGTTGTAGCTGTTGTGGATTTGAAAATTGGGCCACAAGCTTTTGAGAGTTTACAGGCAGATTCTGAGGTTGCTGTTGGCTTAAACCTTTTGAATTTTCTAACAATATTGAAAAGGGCTGGACCGCAGGATAAGGTAATGATAAGAGCTGGTGCAGGGAACAAGGTTGAGGTAACATTAAAAGGGGAGTCTGTAAGAAACTTTTCAATTCCTGTGCTGGATATACCGCATGGGGAAACACCTTCTACAACACAGTTTGAGTTCCCTGCTGGAGTAGAAATTTCCTCAGGGATTTTAACTGAGGGTGTTGCAGATGCTGACACTGTTGCTGATTCTGTTATTTTTGAGATTGGGGAAGGATTTAGAATTGCTGCGCAGACAGATGCGTCTGCAACAGAGCTTAAGCTGGAAAAAGGATCTCCTGCATTAACAGGGATAAAGGCTTCACAGCCTGTAAAATCCCGCTACCCGTTAGAATACTTGAAGAAAATGGTAAAGGCTGAAAAACTGTCAGAAAAAGCAAGGATTTTTATTGGAAATGATTATCCCATGAAAATGGAATTTGACGGGGGAGCTGCCAAAATTACGTTCATTTTGGCTCCCAGAGTTTCTGAGGACTAAAATTTATTTTTCAAGTATAGCAGAGATAATTAATGGAAGTAAAATTGTCACATCCCCGTCCACATTAACATATTTGGCTGTTTGGGCAACCTTTCCCCAGCTCACTGCCTCCTTCAATCTGGCTCCGCTCAGAGAGCCATCGTACTGGGTTGCTGTTGTTATTTGCACAGCATACTGCAAGCCGTTTGCAAACTGGGACCACCAGATTGTGTGGTGCTTGCTTATTCCTCCCCCGAGCATTAGTGCGCCAAACTTGGATTTAGAAAAGAAAATATCTGCCAGTTCCCTTTCATCTTTCAAAACATCAACTTTAAATTTGTTCTCCTGAGAAAACCAGACTAGATTGGCACCGAAAGCCCCGTCAGTTATACCTGGAACATAGACTGGTATATTCTTTTTGGCTGCCTGATATAGAATTGAGTTTTTGTCATTCACTCTTAATCCAAACTCATGTATAAGCTCGCGCGGGCCCCACTCGGCTTTTTGCTTTGATAACTCAGAAAGGATAGGCTGCATTTTTTCCTCTAAAATTGTACCATAGCTTTCATTCGGAACCAAAACATTACCGAGCCTGTTTATCCCCAATTTCTGCAATTCATGGTCATCCAGCTCAAAACTACCATGATAGTATTTGCCTCCCCATGCTCTTGCTAAATCATGATCTAAAGTTCCGCAGGTTGTTATTATAACATCAACCATACCCTGTTCAATCATTTGCGCTATAACTCCCCTTAATCCGGTGGCAATCAAATCTGCTGTAAATGAAAGAACTTTTTTACAGTTATCAGAATTCATGCTTTTCAGTATGTTTACAGCTGTTGCCAAATTCTTGGATGAGAAACCACCTGCAGAGTGCATTTTATCAACAAGTTCTGCAACTGTCTCTTTTCCTACTCTAAAGTCTTCAACTTCCTGCTGCAACAGCTCTTCCTTGTCCATGACCAGCAATTGTAAGCACAGGCTTTTAAAGGCTTGTGAATAAAGCTTGTGTATGCTCTCTCCAGAGGAAATTCTAAAGCACTATTCATCCCAGCAAATACAGAAAGCGCTTCTTTCTGTTGGGAGGGAAAGGGAAGTTGTGGGTGCATTTACTGATGGTTCCTATATGAAAAGGCCTGATAACCTGCTTTACCCAAAGGATATTTTGGAAAGGGTGAAACGGGGTGCTGTTGCTTTCCACTGCTCTGTAGAACACTGGACAAACCCTCTTCAGTTGAGCACAAAACTTTCTTCCACAGAACTGGATGAGCTGAGAAAGAGCTGGGATTTGATTATTGATATAGACAGCAAAATAAAGCTGGAACATGGGAGAACTGCTGCTGTTGTTATTGTGGATTTTTTGAAAGAGATTGGAGTACAGCCTACAGTAAAGTTCTCAGGAAGGAGAGGATTCCATATTGCTGTTTCTGCAGAGGCTTTTCCGCCTGCTCTGGATTTCAAATCTTTGAGTTCCCGCTATCCTGAAGCCCCGAGAGCTATTTGCAGGTTTATCAAAGAAAAAGTAAAGGGAAGAATTTTTGATGCGCTTGTGGAAACAGAGGGGGGTGTTTCAGCACTTACCTCACTTTTGCCTTCTGTCTCGGAACTGAACCCTTATTTGTTTGTGGAAGTTGAAGAGAACTGGGGTTCGCGTCACCTGTTCAGAGCTCCTTATTCTCTGCACTCTGGAACCTGGCTGGTTTCCCTCCCTATTAGACTGTTTAAGCTACGCTCCTTCTCGCCAGAGCAAGCTGTACCGGAAAAAATAAAAGTTGAAGCGCCTTTCCTAGAAAGTAAAGTGGGGGAGGGAACTGAATTGCTTTTACAGTCACTGGATTGGTTTGCAAAAATAAAGCCTGAACCTGCGATGGAAACGAAAAAGCCGAAAGGAAAATTCTCTGAAACTGTTCCTGAGCAGTATTTTCCACCTTGTATTAAGAAAATGCTTGCAGGCCTGCCAGATGGAAGGAAAAGGTCTGTTTTCACTATCATTTCATTTTTGCAGTCTGTGAATTGGGGCGGGGAACAGATTGAAAAAAGAGTATTGGAATGGGGGAGAACGGTTGGATTGCCTGAGAGGTTTGTAAGAACACAGCTCAAGTGGCACTCCCGCACAGAAAGGCTGCCACCAAACTGCGAGAATGATTTGTTTTACAAATCTATTGGACTTTGTGCAGGGGAAGTGCACTGTGCACAGGGGTGCAAAAACCCCGTGAACGATGCAATAAAAGGATATTTGAGATCTAAACCGAGAACAGAAAAAAAGCCTATTTCATCTGGAAAGAAGCGGAAATAGCCTCAAAGTCTGGCAGGTATTTAGAAAAGCTTTCCTTGTATACACTGTATGTAATACCATATATTTTTCCGTTTTTAACAGTATAAACATTTGTCTGTGTTATTGCAAAGTTTGGTCTGTCAGCATCATTATACAAATCATACACAAGCCTGTGGGCTTTTTCCCCCCCAAGGGTTGTGGAGCATATTTTCGAATCCTTAACAATCTCCCGCGCCCTGTTCTGTATCAAATCCAGCATGTAACCTGTATACTTTTCAAGCGTTGGAGTTTCTGATGAGGTTCCGAGGGATAAATGGGAAGAAACTGAAACCTCTGGATGACCCTCAGAATCAGAGCTGAAAGAAGGGTCTCCAAAAACTATAAGAATCTGCCAATCTCCCTTATCCCATACTGCAGGATAGTTAAAATTAAAACCTGAATCTAAGCTTTTGAAATTTATTAATTCTGAGGAGGGAGTAACAGAAGTGGGAGGTTTGCAGGGTTCAATTGAGCCTGTATATGCTGCAGGAAGGGTTGTGCTGGTTTTGTTGGGTGTTTGAGAAGTGCAGCCTGCTGTGAAAACAACTGCTATTGCAAGGGTCGCAAGAAGAAAATATATGTTTTTCATAACTATTTGTTACACAAGCTGATATAAAAATCTATTTTTCTGTCCACTCTGGCAGAAACTTCTTGAAAACATCTGGAATTTTCCATATTAAATCAGTTGCAGCCATGGATAGACCATACTCTGCGGTTGCAAGCTCTCCTGCATATCCATTTACAAAAGCTGCTGCTTCTGCTGCTTTGACAGGTTCTAAACCCTTGGATAGAAAAGCTGCTGTTATTCCTGCTAAAGTATCTCCTGTTCCTCCAACAGCCATTGCACGGGAACCTGTTATATTGGTTTTTGTTTCTGCCCCGTTGGAAATAACATCTGTCCTACCTTTAAGCAGTATTGTACAGCCAAGCTTTTTGGCTTCAGCAGAAACTAGCTTTTTCCTTTTTTCCAAATCCTGTGGAACTGTTTTTCCTGTAAGTTCCTTAAACTCGTGTGAATGTGGAGTTACAATAGCCCTTCCCCTAAACGCTTTCAGTATTTTCGGCTCTGCCCCGACTGCAGCAATTGCATCTGCATCTATAACAACTGGTTTATTCAGTTTTTTTAGGAAAAAACGCACAGCATGGGCTGTTTCTTTCGAGTCTCCCAGCCCATTCCCAATAAGTACAGCAGAAGCTTTTTGTGCCATATTGAGTGATGTGTGCACAGAATGCTCAGTGAAAATATTGCCTGAGAGTTCTTTTGTTATAAGTGTTGGAGAAAAGCCTGCAACAGCTGTGAAAACAGAAGAGGGAACTGCAACGTAAATCAAATCAATTCCACAGCGCTGCGCAGCTAATCCTGCTAAAGCTGGAGCGCCAACATAGGGGCCTCCACCTATAATAAGAACAGAACCGTTCTGCCCTTTATGGGATTCTTCAGGACGTGAATCCAAAAGAGAGAGTATTGCAGGGTTTACAATAGACTCTACACCAGCAGGGAAGCCTATCGGAACAATAATAATTTTTCCTGAGTTGTTTTTGTTCATACCTTCCTTTGTATCATGGAGAGTAAGAGTCAGGCTGGGTTTTACAGACAGGGAAGAGGGGAAGCCCGAAGGCACATCAATGGAAATTATTAGTTTCCTGCTTTTATTCAGAGTTTTTATTATTCCTGAGTAAGGTTCGCGGGGTTTTCCTTCTAAACCCGTGCCAAGTAAACAGTCCAGAACAACATCTGCCCAGTCTAACAGCTTTTCAATTGATTCGTACGAAACCAATTTTCTCGCGCGCTCAAAGTTTTCCCTTGATTCTTTCCCTTTTATTTTTTCTGTGGGTTCTGCCAAAAAAATCCTGATTTCATAACCCTTTCCAGCCAGCTTGTGAGCAGCTGCAAACCCATCTCCCCCGTTATTCCCTGTTCCGCATACAAACAAAAGCCTGTGTGGGGGTGGATGGTGTTTTAAAATTTCCTTCGAAATTCCCTCGCCTGCATTTTCCATAAGCTGGGCTATTGAAACACCAAAAAACTCTGCGCTCCTATCAAGGGCAGAAAACTCGGATATAGGAAGCATTATTGGTTTTTGGGTATACTTGTTCTTAAAAGCACTGGATAGAAAGCAATTTATTGCTTCCCTGAGTAAGGATTGGTATGGCTGACCTGATTACATATGAAACAATAAGGGCTGCACACAGGGCTGAGAAAGGAGATCAATTACAGAAATTGCCAGCAGGTTTCTTTGATTCTGTGCGCGCATGGATTGCCCATAAACTCTCAAAAGGAGATACAACTGCGCTAATGGAAGTTGAGAGTGCTAAAAGGCTGTTAGATGAGATTATAAGCAGGAGGCAGAGAAAACTGGTTTTGGCTGCTTTACATACAATAAGGGGGGATGTGCCTCCGCATGGTCTGGATATAGATGAACAGAAAGTTTTTGATCATTTGGTCCTGATTTTAAAGGGGTTCCAGAAGGAAATGAGAGAAAAGTTACTAAGCGAGGATTTACTTGCCCGCGAAAGATTAGAACAGGCACGCGGGCTGCTGGAAGAAATGAAAGAAAGCAAAGTAGAATTTGTGAAAGAGGCTGAAAAACCTCCAGTGGAAATTAAACAAACAGAGCCTGAACAGCCACAGATAACAAATGGGAACGGGGGGAAACGGTTCAGGGTTAAAATGGATATACCAAGGTTTGTTTGGAGTGATATGAAAGAGTATGGACCTTGGAAGACTGGGCAGGATATAGAGCTGGAAGAGGGGATGGGCATTGCACTGGAAGGGAGAAAAGCTGTGGAAGCTTTGATTTAAACTGATACTGGAAAGGCTTTTATATAGTTTCTGCTATAAGGGAAAGGGTATGAAAGCTCCAAAGATACAGAGACATTATTGCAGGTACTGCAAAAAGCATACTGAGCAGGAGATTAGCAGAGAGAGCACTGGGAAGAAGAGAAGGTCTATGGCTCAGGGACAAAGGAGGTTTAACAGGAAATTACTGGGTTTCGGTAGCTTTCCACGTCCCAATCCTAAAGACAGGCAGAAGCCTACACGCAAGTTAGACCTGAGGTATAAGTGCAAAGTATGCGGGAAAGAGCAGGTTATTGGAAAGGGGTTTAGAGTTAAAAAATATGAATTGCAAAAGGTGTAAAAAATGAGAGAAATTTTTCAACAGACAAAAAGCAGGTTTTTGAAGGTAAATTGCTCAAAGTGCAAGAATGAGCAGATTATTTTTAACAAGGCTGCACAAAATGTAAAGTGCCTTGTTTGCGGTGCTGCTCTGGCTGAGAGCATGGGCGGGAAAGCTGCTGTTAAAACAAAAGTTTTGGAAGTCATGGAATAGACTGGTTTAAAAAGATTTATTTCTATATGGTTTGTTATGGATCCTGTTGCAAGGGAATTGCCAAAGCTGCACAGAATTGCTGAGGTTGCTAACAGAGTTGCAATAAGTTATATTTATGCGAAGAGTGGACAGGAGCCGCAATTTACGGATTATGGTATTGCACTGTATCCTGTAGGAACCTATAGAAATTTGGGACCGGATTTTTCTATAAAGTATGAACCAACGTTCCCTCAGGATGCTATTAATGTTAGGGAGAGGCATGGGGTAAATGTTGGGGATGTGGAGGTATTTCGTAAGAGAAAGTTGATAGATAGACTACCTAATCAGGGCGCTGTTTTTGCAGGGGCTGATATGAGACCATGGAGGAGATGCTCAAGCATGGGCGAAGCTATAGTGGGGCTGGAAATTAAGGGTATTGCTGCTATTGGGTGTATTGATGTTAAGCCGGAAGTTGAGGGTACTATTGGTGCTGTTGTCGCGAATGTTATTGATTTAGAGTATATACTTGGCTTGCAGACGTTTTGTTTGGACTCGATTTTGGGGCCTGAAGGCATTCTGATTCCGGCAGAGTAGAAAGGATTTAAATGCTGACAACAAAAGAGTGGGAATGATAAAGCAAAAGTATCCTGAACCTGGGGAAAAGGTCATTGGAACTGTTACAAAGGTAAATCCGTTTTCTATAATGATTGCACTGGATGAGTATAAAGGAATAGAGGGAATGGTGCATATTTCTGAGGTTTCAAGGAAGTGGGTAAAGGATATACGAGAATTTGCAAAAGAGGGGGAAAAGACTGTTGTACTTGTACTGAAAGTTGAGCCTGAAAAGGGACATGTTTCTCTCAGCCTGAAAAGAGTTTCTCAGAGAGAAGCTGATGAGAAGCTGAAAGAAATAAAACGGGGGCAGAAGGCTGAAAGGCTAATTGAAATGGCTGCAAAAGAACTTGGACTGCCTGCTGCACAGGCAAAGGAAAATATGGGGGAGAAGTTGAAAGAACTTTTTGGGGAGGCTTACAAGGCTTTTGTACTTTCTCTAACACCCACAGGAAAAGAGCAGCTTTTGAAGAAAGGAATTCCGGAAAAATGGGTTCAGGCTATTAGTTCTGTTGCTGAAAAAAATATAGAGATAAAAGAAATAGAACTAAGAGCTGAGCTTGAGCTGAAAAGCAGTGTTGGGGATGGAATTGAAAAAATCAAAAAAGCATTGCTTGGGATTGAAAGCACTGGTATAGATGTAAAGTATATTTCAGCCCCTGTTTACAGGCTTAGCATGAGAACAAAGGATGCAAAAGCAGGCGATAGGAAAATGGAGCAGATTGCTGCAGCTGCAATAAAGAGTGTTGGGGAAGGGGGTTATAAGAAAATTGAGGAGTGAAAATGAGAATTAATGTATGTAGGTATTGCAGGGTTTATACACTGAAAGAGAAGTGCGGGAAGTGTGGGAAGGAAACAATTTCAGCGCATCCGCCTGTGTTTTCTTTGGAAAAGGAAAGGAAGTATGGGAAGTACAGGAGAGCAGGGGCTTGATAGAGGTTTTTAAAGATTTACAACAATAATTGTTTTTGATTGTTATGAATTTGTGGAATAGAGTTGCTGCAACTGATTTGATGGTAGCAGCTACTAAAAGTCTGCCCATGGGGGAAAGAGACATGCTCTGGGGAGCCTATAGAAGGGATAGAGCAAATGATTATAGAACTTTGCGTAAAAGAATTGAAAGGGACCCTGATAGCGCAGGATCTGCTTACCACCATGAGCTTGTGAGAACATACAGAAGTTTTCCTAGCGGGGTGCAGGGGCTGGCAACTGCAATAAGGCTTAGATCTGAGGGACTTGTACCTGAGCCAACAAGAGAGGGAGTTGCACAGGCATTGGTTGAATTTTGGAGGGGGAGAGGAGAAAGGCTGGCTAATGGAACAGGAGATGTTTCTATGGATAGAACGCTGCTGGCAGAACTTAAGGAAACTCATCCTGAACTTTTTGCTCTTGTTTCAGATGGGAATACCTATGTTTCAGAAGCATTGAAATATGTGAGGAGGACAGTAGAAGTTGTTCCTGTATGAGTATATAGAAAGAAAGCTTTAAATTCCGCGGAACAGAAGTTCTTGTATGATTGAGACGCAGATAAAAGTTCTGGAAAAGGTAAAGCTGAAGAATCCAACCTGTTTTATTGGTTTGCCTGGGATTGGGCATATTGGAAGGATAGCTGTTGAATATCTTGTGCATGAGACAAAAGCTAAAAAATTTGCAGAGCTTTATTCACCATATTTTTTCCCCTTTATTATTGTGCATGAAAACAGGATACACACTTTAAGGAACGAATTTTACTGGACAAGGCAGAAGGGCAAGGACTATATTTTCCTTATAGGGGATGTACAGACTTATGACCCGAAAGGTCATTATGAGGTTGCGGGAAAAATACTGGATCTTTTGAAAGGTATGGGATGCAAGAAAGTTATTACAATTGGCGGGTTTAGCACGGGGAATGTGAGTGAAAAACCAAAGGTTTTTGCTGTTTTAAACAGTAAAGAGCAGGAAGCTGAATTTAAAGGAAGTGGAGTGGAAATGAAAGTTTCAGGGCAAATTGCAACTGTTGTTGGTGCTTCAGGTCTTTTACCTGGGTTGGCTGATTTGTATGGGATGGCTGGATACTGCCTATTAGGGGAAACTTCAGGCTTCCCAATTATAACAGATCCTACAGCAGCTTCTGCTGTATTAAGAGTTATACAAAAAATATACAAAATTAATTTTGACCTTGTAAAACTAAAAGCAAAGGTAGAGGCAATGCATGATTTCATTAAAAAATTGCATGATATACAATCGCAGGCAATGGACCAGCTTCAGAAAACAAAGGGAAAGGAAGATCTGAAGTATATTGGTTAAGATTAGTTGCAATTAGGGACTGACGGGGGTTTGATCTGGCTGGGCTGTGTGTGATAGAATCCCATATAAATAATCTGTTTCTTGTTTTATTACACTATCTTCATCTGGTGTTACGGAAGGTAGGGGGATGTTTGTTGGAGACTTATGATAAAAAGAAAGAACCATCCTTCTATATCCTGTGAGGGGGCCGCAGATAAGCCTCCCATTATGCAGTCCAAGAGGCAATTGTTTTGGTTGGATTTTTCCTCCAGTTTCTATGCTAACTTCTAAGAACATATCCCTGTTTTCATGTTGTATATTTGTTAGGGCTCTTCCACGATTATTTACAAGTGCGGGGGAAACCTCTATGGCTGGTTTCTGGGGAAAAACCGGGTTTAGAAAAGCTGGTATATCGAGATTAATCCAGCCATCTTCTACTGGCGTGATATTCCCAACAAGAGAATGGTCTGTGCAGAGAGGCCGTGTAAATTGGCGTGCTATATGAACGTTCATATCAGTTATTGTTCCTGGGTGTTGTCTGTATTTACTGTCTTCTCCTTTAATTCTAAGAGGTTCCCTGTAAAGAAAGAGCATATAAACTGTACCCAGTATTTTTACATCAATTTCTGTCCCGAAAAATAATGTTCCTGCAGCTTCATATCCATGCTTTTCATGCAGACCGCCAGTGGCTTTTATAGTAGCTATATCTTCCCTCATATATTGTGGCCTATTCCACTCATGTGAACCACCAATATCGTAAAAAGCTGCCTCTAAGGATGACAAATCTGGAAAAACCACACCTCTCCTAGTCCTGTGGCTGAGAGAAGTAACAGTAGAAAGCGGGGGTTTGTCTGAAAGGAAACTGGCTGGTATCTGCATATCTATCAGAATCTATACAATGCAAAATTTTAAATACTCCACATTACCCTTAATCTTATCCATGAGCGACATATTAACAAGGTTTGAGAGGACTAGATTAATAGGGGCAAGGGCTCTTCAGATAGCTGCCGGAGCTCCACCGCTTGTAAAGGGAAATACAGAAGATCCTATAAGGCTTGCTGAAATGGAACTGGATTCTGGGGTTTTGCCTATGACAGTTAAAAAGAAAATGCCTCCAAGGATGCAGCTATAAGAGTTTTATCTTTCCATATTTTTCTTATGCCTATTATAGAAAAAGCCTGGATGCGCTCTGCAAACGGGAGAACAGAAGTTTTCCTGACTTCGGGTGGCAGGGAATTTTCCAGCTCTGTTTCAGGGGAAGCTGCTGTTGAAAATTTGGAATGGATTGTTGGAAAAGAGCCTGATTTTAAAGGATTTGAACAGGAAGTTTCTTCACTCCCAAAAGAAGTTTCCCTGGCAGTGACACAATGCCTTGCAAAAGCACAGGCTAGAACAAAGCTTTGGAGGCTTTTTTCACAGGGAACTGTAAATAATCTTCCTATGCCTGCTGTTGTTGTGCTTGAAAAGAAAGATGGTATAAAGGAATTTTTTGTTTTTCCAAAATTCGCTGGCGGTATGAACGAGGCTTTGAAAACCTGCAATACAGCATACAGAAGGTTTATGGAAATACCTAAAAATCCAAAGGATGATTTGAAGGTTTTTGAGATTTTGTCTCAGATAGCCAGTGATAACAACTGTTCTATTGGAGTGGATGGGGAAGGAGATCTTCTGGAAGGAGCTAAAAAAGCTTTCGGAACTTTTGTACTGGAAAGGGGTTCTGTTATTCAGTTATCTGATTTTAGTAGTGTGACAAAGGCTTTGGAAGCTGTTATAAAAATAAAGGAATCTGGGAAGGGTATTATAGTTGCTGATTCTGCTGATTCGCTGGATAGTTTTTCAGCTGATTTTGCTGTAGGTGTTGGAGCTGCATTGTTTAAAGGATCTTTAGGAAAGAAGGAGGGGATTATAAAGTTTAACAGGCTTTTGGATATTGCACTTGAGATTGGGGAAAAGGTAAAGTGGGCTGAGCTGCCATACTGAAGTTTTTATATACTGGATAGTTCTATTGTTCAATATGGGAGAAAATCCTTTTGAGAATGCGCAGAAACAGCTGGAAAAAGCTGCTAAAATTATTGGGCTGGAACCTGCTGTACATTCTATTTTACGGGAACCAATGAGAATAATAGATGTTCATTTTCCTGTTAAAATGGATTCTGGGGAAACAAGGATTTTCAATGGATTTAGAGTGCAGTATAACAATGCTAGGGGACCTTGTAAAGGGGGGATAAGATTTCATCCTGCTGAGACTCTGGATACTGTTAAAGCACTGGCTGCTTGGATGACTTGGAAGTGTGCTGTTGCAAACATACCATACGGAGGGGGGAAGGGGGGTGTTATCTGCAACCCAAAAGAGCTTTCTTCAACTGAATTGGAAAGAATAAGCAGGGGATACATAAGAGCTATTGCACAGTTTATTGGACCGGATAAGGATGTGCCAGCTCCTGATGTTTACACTACACCGCAGATAATGGCATGGATGCTGGATGAGTATGAGAAAATAGTTGGGGGGGCTGCTCCGGGTGTTATAACTGGAAAGCCCTTGGCTTTGGGGGGAAGCGCTGGAAGGGAGGATGCTACTGCACAGGGAGTTGTCTATACTATAAGGGAGGCTGTTAAAGTTCTTGGGATTGAACTTAGAGGAGCTAAAGTTGCTGTTCAGGGATTTGGAAATGCTGGTTCTTTTGTGGCTACAAAGCTTTCAGAGATGGGGGCAAGTATTGTTGCTGTTTCTGATTCGCGCGGGGGCATTTATAATGAGAATGGGCTGGCTGCAAAGGATTTGGCAAAGCACAAGGAACAATATGGAACTGTTCTGGGATTTGCTGGTGCAAAGGAAATTTCCAATTCTGAACTGCTTGAACTGGAACTGGATATTTTAGTTCCTGCTGCTTTAGAAAATCAGATAACAGGGGAGAATGCTGGAAAAATAAAGGCGAAAATAATTGCTGAGGCTGCTAACGGACCCACAACTCCGGAAGCTGATGAGATTTTGTTCGGGAATAAGGTTTTTGTTATACCTGACTTTTTGTGCAATGCGGGAGGGGTTACAGTTTCCTACTTTGAATGGGTGCAGAACCTGTATGGATATTACTGGACAAAGGAAGAGGTTTTTGAAAAGTTGGATAAGATTATAACAACAGCTTTTGAGAGCTCACTGAAAGCTGCACGCGAGCATTCTGTGGATATGAGAATGGGAGCCTATGCTGTGGCAATTAAGCGTGTTGCAGAAGCAATGAAATTAAGAGGATGGGTTTGAGTCTGCGGTAGGATTTAAATACTTCTGTTACAGAACTCTGGGACATGGCTAATGAGAATTTCCTGTCTGCAGGAGTCCATATTGGGATGAAACAAAGAGCAAAAGATATGGAAAGGTTTATCTATAAGATAAGATCTGATGGACTGGCTGTTTTGAATGTTTCCCTTATAGAAGAGAGAGTAAATACTGCTGCAAAGTTCCTTAGCAGGCTAAA
This sequence comes from Candidatus Aenigmatarchaeota archaeon, assembly GCA_016198755.1. Classification (GTDB taxonomy): domain Archaea; phylum Aenigmatarchaeota; class Aenigmatarchaeia; order Aenigmatarchaeales; family JACQIB01; genus JACQIB01. The sequence continues at coordinate 157,508 of JACQIB010000001.1, read as the reverse complement.
CAATATACTTATTGTTTCCAGAAAGGGACCTGGGCAGAAGCCTGCTGTAAAATTTGCAGAAATGATTGGCGGGAAAGCTTCTATAGGAAGGTTTCTTCCAGGAACAATCACAAATCCTTCATTCAAAAACTATTATGAGCCGAATGTTATTTTGCTTACAGACCCTATGGTTGACAAGCAGGCACTAAAAGAGGCTGTAAAAATGAGGATACCTATAATTGCCCTCTGCGATACCTTTAATGAAACTTCTTATATTGATTTTGTTATACCCTGTAATAACAAGGGAAGGAAGAGTCTAGCAATGATTTACTGGGCTCTTGCAAAAGAGATTCTGAAGGAAAGGGGAACAATAAAGACTGATGAGGAATTTACTGCAAAAGCTGAGGATTTCGAAATGACTGAGGAAAGCAAAGAAGAGAAGCTAGAAAGGATGGAGAAGGAGAAAATAAAGAAATCCAGGGGACGCGGCGGCCCACGCAGGAAGTAGTCTAATTTTTAAACATGGGAAGGAATAGTTCTTTATGGTATCAGTAGATAAAGGGCTGGAAAAGCTAATTCTGCAGTTTGCTTTAGCTAATGCTCTGCAGTATGGGGGAAAGGCTAATGCTGGGGCTGTTATAGGGAAAATTATTGCTGCCAAGCCTGAGCTGAAGGAAAACATGGCTGGTATTGGAAAATTGGTTTCTGATATTGTAAAGGATGTAAATGAGTGGGGCTTGGAAAAGCAGGGAAAAGAACTGAAGAAAATTGGCGAGCCTGCTGCTGTTGAAAAGAAGGAGAGGAAGGGATTGCCTGAATTGGAAGGGGCGAAAATGGGGAAGGTTGTTACAAGAATACCTCCGGAGCCCAGCAAATATACGCATATAGGGCATGCTATCAGCTTTCTGATAAATTATCTTTATGCCAAGAAATACAAAGGGAAATGTATTCTTAGATTTGAAGATACAAATCCGGAAAAATCAAATCAGGAATATGTGGATGCTTTTAAGGAGGATATTTTGGGGTTTTTGGAAATAAAACCTGATAAAATTGTTTTCTCTAGCAATGATTTAGAGAAAATGTATTCTTTTGCTGAAAAGCTAATAGAGAATGAGAATGCTTATGTTTGTACATGCGCGAGGGAAAAAATTAAGGATATGAGACATAAAGGAGAGGAGTGTGAGTGCAGGGTAAGAACTTATAGCATGGAACTTTGGAAAAAAATGTTAAAAGGAGGGTTTGGGGAGGAAGGTGCTGTTCTCAGGCTTAAACTGGATATGAAAGCAGATAATCAAACATTAAGAGATCCTGTAATATTCAGAGTATGTTTAACACCACATTTCAAGCTTGGCAAAAAGTTTAAGGTCTGGCCTCTCTATGATTTCCAGAATGTTGTAGAGGATGAACTTTGTGGAATTACGCATATTCTTAGAAGTGCTGAATTCGGGGAAATGAGAATTGAACTGCAGAACAAGCTAAAAGAACTGTTGGGTTTCAATAAGCAGTTTGTTATGCAGTATGGAAGATTTGGTGTTGAGGGGGCTATTACACAGGGGAGGGAAATTAGAAAGCTTATAGAAGAGGGGAAGGTTTCCGGCTGGGATGATCCAAGATTGGTTACAATAAAAGCTTTGAAGAAGAGGGGATATGTAAAAGAAACTTTCTTTTATCTGGCTCAGAGAGTTGGATTAAGGCCGGGATCTGCAACTTTTGACTGGAATATTATAAACTCTGAAAACAGGAAACATATAGACAAGAACTCAAATAGGTATTTTTTTGTTGCAGAACCTATCCAAATAACCCTGAGTAAAATACCAACCAGAACAGTTTCTGCTCCTCTTTATCCAGGAAAAAGGAAAATGAGAAAAATCCCCGTGAGTAAAAAGGTTTTTGTGGACAAAATTGATTTTATTGCAAACAGAGGGAAGGAAGTGAGGCTAATGCACTTTGCAAATTTTGTTCTGGATAAGGAAGCAAAGTATACTGGAAAGCCTGTAAAGGATATACCTAAAATACACTGGGTTCCTGAGAAGGCTGTGAAAGCAAAGCTTGTAATGGATACTGGGGCTGTTTTGAATGGGCTGGCTGAGCCTGCTGTGGGAAAGATTAAAGCTGGGGAAACGCTGCAGTTTGAGAGAATAGGATTCTGCAGGGTTGATTCAACAAAACCGTTAGTGTTTTATTTTGCCCACAAGTGAGGACATATAGTAGCTTTAAATACTTTGCTGACTGAGTTTCTGAAAAATGAACCTATGAAAGGTTGAGGTGATTTGAATGGCTGACAAACAAATGGAGAGCAGGATTTTACAGGCTGTGGAGATAGCCAAGAATACTGGAAAAGTAAGAATAGGAACAAATGAAGCTACAAAACAAGTGGAAAGAGGAGCTGCAAAGCTTATTGTTATTGCAGAGGATGTTAACCCAAAAGAAGTTGTAATGCATTTGCCTCCGCTTTGTTCTGAAAAGAAAATACCTTTGGTGCAGGTTTCAAGCAAGCAGGATTTGGGCAGGGCTGTAGGCATAAATGTGCCAACTGCAGCAGTTGCAATTCTTGAAACAGGAGAAGCAAGGAAAGAAGTTGAGGATATAGCAAAATCTGCAAAGTGATATTAAATGGCAGCCACACAGGAGTCTACGCCAGCAGAAGTTGTGCAGGTTCTAGGAAGATCCGGAATAAAGGGAGTTACACAAGTTAGGTGTAAAGTTCTTGGGGGCAGGGATGCTGGAAAGGTTCTTGTAAGGAATGTGGTTGGGCCTGTAAGGGTTGGAGATATGCTAATGTTAAGAGAAACTGAAATGGAAAGCGCTGGAACAATGGAGATGCGTTAATATGGCAAAATGTTCTTTCTGCAGGGATGAGCTTTCTGTTGGAACAGGAAAAATGTTTGTGCGCGGAGATGGGAAGATTTTCTATTTCTGCAAGAGCAAGTGCGAGAACAATTCTAATCTTGGAAGGGATCCTGCTCATGTAAAGTGGGTTACTTCTAAAGGGAAAACGAAAGCATAATATTTATTCTACCTCAGGTTAATTGTTTCTATGAAGGTTGCAACTCTCTGTTATGTGCAAAGCGAAGGAAAGACCCTTATGGTTAATGTAAAGAAGGAAGGTGGAATGCATAAGGGGAAGTGGAACGGACTTGGAGGAAAGATAGATGAAGGGGAAACGCCGGAGGAGTGTGCTGTGCGCGAGGTTTTTGAGGAGTCTGGATTAAAAATAACTAAACCGAAACTGGTTGGAGTTATAAGCTTCCCTTTTAATGTCAGTAAAGCTGGGGAGAGTTGGATTGTTTTTGTTTTCTCTGCTGAAAAGTTTGAAGGGCAACTAATTGAAAATAGCAAAGAAGGGGAACTGGAATGGATTGATAATGGGAAGTTGTTGGAGTTAAACCTGAATGGCGGGGATAAATGGTTTCTTCCCTTTGTTCTGGAAAACAAGCTCTTTACTGCAAAAATTGTATATAGAGAAGATGTATTTGTGCCTGAAGAGAGCTGGATACGGGCTCTCTAGTGCTTGTTTATAAACAGTAAACCCAAAGCCTTTCTGTGCGTGAGAAAAATGCCAAGGATAAGGCAACCTATAGTTGTAATAGTAGGGCATGTGGACCATGGGAAAACCACTTTAGCAGATAAGCTTAGGGGAACTGCTATAGCAGCCAAAGAAGCTGGAGCAATAACGCAGGCTGCAGGTGCTTCTGAACTACCGCTGGAAACAATAAAAAGGATTACAGGACCTTTGCTTGGAAAAACAGAAGTTGAAATACCAGGGCTTTTGCTGTTAGACACTCCTGGACATGCTGCTTTTATTGGGATGAGAAAGAGGGGGGGAGCTATTGCTGATTTGGCTATACTTGTTATAGATCTTTTGCAAGGGGTGCAGGAACAAACGAAAGAAAGTATAGAAATTTTGAAACAGTTTAAAACTCCCTTTATTGTTGCTGCAACAAAGCTGGATAAAATAAACGGCTGGATTCAGAATGAAGGAAACTTTTTTACTGAAAGTCTGAAAAAACAGCCTGAATTTGTTAAGGAAGAGCTGGACAGGAATGTTTACAAGCTTGTTGGGCAGCTCTCTGAGAAAGGATTTGATTCTGAAAGGATAGACAGAATTACTGATTTTAAAAAGCAGGTTGCTATTGTTCCATGCTCTGGAATAACGGGAGAGGGAATACCTGAATTGTTAGCTGCGCTTGTTGGGATTACACAGCAGTTTTTGAAACAAAATCTCGAGGTTGCGGGGGAAGTTGGGAAGGGTTCTGTTTTGGAAGTTAGGGACTATCCAGGGTTGGGGACAACAATAGATGTGGTTTTGTATGATGGAATTTTGAGAAAGGGGGACTGGATTGTGGTTGGGGGAAAAGAAATTACTGTGGCAAAAGTCAGAGCTTTGCTAAAGCCAAAGCCATTAAAAGAGATAAGAACTGAGAAGGAATTTGAAAATTTAGAGGAGGTTTCTGCTGCTGTTGCAGTTAAAATTGCTGCTCCTGGGCTTGAGAATGTTATTGCTGGGAGCTCTTTGAGGGCTGTAAGGGAGGAAAAGGGAATTGAGGAAGTTAAGCGGGAGCTGGAAGCTGAAGTACAGGAAATAGAGTTTGAGACTTCTAGGGAAGGAATTATAGTAAGGGCTGATACTCTCGGGGGAATAGAAGCACTTGTAAAGCTTTTACAGGAGAGGGGAATTGATATGCAGAAAGCTGAGGTTGGCGGGCCAGCTAAAAAGGATTTGATTGCTTTGCAGAGTGTACAGGATAGGTACAAAAGAGTTGTGTTCTGCTTTAATGTACCTGTTTCAAAGGATATTGCTGCTGAAGCTGAGAGAACTGGAGTGAAAATAATAAACAGTGATATTATTTACAGGCTGTTTGAGCAGTATGATTTGTGGAAAGGGGAAGAGAAAAAGAAAGAGATGGAAGAGAAGCTTTCCAATATAACATTGCCTGCGTTAATAAAAATTCTGCCAGGATTTGTTTTCAGGCAGAGTGATCCTGCTGTTGTTGGAGTAGAAGTTTTGGAGGGGGAGCTGAGATCAGGAGCAGGGCTGATAAAGGGGGATAAGGAGATAGGAAGTGTGAAGGATTTGCAGGATGAAGGAAAACATTTGGATTCCGCTGAGAAAGGGAAGAGAGTTGCTGTTTCTATTGAAGGGGGAGTTGTTGGAAGAAACATTAGAGAGGGGGATGAACTGGCTACTAAAGTTTCTGTGCAGGATTTGAATATTCTGGAAGAACTTGAGAGACCGGAAGCTGAGCTGGCAAGGAGAATACTCAGTCACTAAAATCCTCATCATACTTATATAGTGTAATATATGTTTTATAGAATAGTAGTAATTTATATACAGTAGTTGTAATATTACAACATATGTTGTATAAAGACAACAGATATAAAATATTGCGTGTGTTTTTTAACGACCCTAACCCTGCAGGGACTGGGTTTCAGCTCAGGCAAATAGGCAGGATTGTAAAAATAACTCCAAAATCTGTTGCAAAGTATTTGAATGAACTGGCAAATGAAGGTCTTATAATAAAATCCGAGCACAGTATATACAAGTACCCTGTATATTGGCCTAATCGCTCCAGTACAGACTTTTTATTTCTTAAAAAGATGGACAACATACTTAGCATAAAGGAATCTGGTCTTATAGATTTTTTGGATAGAAACTGCATGCCAGATGCCATCGTTCTTTTCGGTTCATTTTCTAGGGGGGAAGACGTGAAGGAAAGTGATATAGATTTATTTATGGTTGCAAAGGAAAAACAGCTAGATATAGCAAAGTTTGAAAAATACCTTGACAAGCAGATAAATATCATATGGGAAGAAAACTTTAATAGGCTCAGTAAAGAACTCAGGAATAACATTATAAATGGCATTGTATTACACGGTTATCTTAAGGTGTTTTAATGGAAAATGATATTGTTAAGGTTTCTCCAGACATAGAACGAGCTAAAAGCATAATAGCAATGGCTGCAGCACGCGAAGAGAATTTGAAAACTATTGATAGGAAACGGTTCACATCTTTAGTTCTGGAGGGATATTATGAAATTATTAAAGAGCTTATTACAGCTCTATTGCTTATAGATGGCTTCAAAACACTGAGCCACAAAAAGCTAGTCGAATATTTGGGCAATAACTATAAAACCCATTTCAAAAGGAGCGAGCTCGATTTGATAGATATGCTTCGTGTTATTAGAAATAGGATTACTTACGAGGGGTTTTTTGCAGAAGAACATTTTTTAATCAGAAGAGAGAAAGATATTAAGGATATTATTGAAAAACTAAGGACACTATTAAATAAAAACTTATGACAAATAACCAGTTACCAAACGTGTGTAGGAAAGACTTAAATAGGCTCTGAGCAATAGAGTAAGCACTCGGTAGTGAGCTGGTTTTCCAGCAGAACTGAGGTGGAAATAATGGCATTGAGAATTGTAATAAACGAACCAAAAACAAAGAAGAGCTGGCAGATAGAAAAGGATGTGCCGACACTTATTGGAAGAAAGATTGGGGAGAAAATTGAGGGTTCTTTGATTGGATTAGGGGGATTTGTTCTACAGATAACTGGAGGGAGCGATAAGGAAGGGTTTCCTATGAGAGCTGAGGTGGATGGGCCTGGGAGGAAAAGAATTTTGCTATCTGGACCACCAGGGTTTATTCCAAAGAAAGAGGGGCAGAGGAAAAGGAAAAATATTGTTGGGAATACTATTTCTGACCGCACAGGACAAGTTAATTGTAAAGTTGTTGAGGGGGATGGGGATATTCCAACTATTCTGGGTATCCCACCAAAGCAAAAGGCTGAGGGAACAGAAGAGAAGAAGGCCTGAGAAAGGTTTAAGTTCTGCGCAATAGATAAAGTGCGATATGGAACCTATAGTTGTGAATGGACTTGAGAAAGTATTTGCTGGGGGAGTTAGAGCACTATCTAATGTTTCTTTTACAGTTGGAAAGGGGGAGATTTTTGGTTTGCTTGGACCTAATGGGGCTGGGAAAACAACACTTGTAAATATTCTTTCTACACTTTTGCTGCCTGAAAAGGGGGAAGCAAGGGTTATGGGATTGGATCCTGCAAAAGACTCTCTGGAGCTGAGAAAAATTATTGGACTGAGCGGTGGGTATGCAAGATTCCTGCCAAAGCTAACAGGAAGGGAACATATGAAATTTTATGCAGACTGTTATGGTGTAAAACCTGATTTTAAGCTTGCGAAAGAGTTCCAGATGGAAAATAAGCTGGACACGCTTATTGAGGATTACTCGAGTGGAATGCTGCAGAGATTAGGATTGATTATAGCCTTACAGCACAGGCCGGAAGTTGTTTTGCTGGACGAGCCAACAATTGGGCTGGATCCGCAAATTGCAGTTGTTGTCAGAAAATACATCAAAAAGCTAAAAAGCAAATGCTCTGCTGTTTTAATCACTACACATAACATGTATGAGGCAGAGGAGATTTGTGACAGGGTTGCGTTCATAGACAAAGGGAGGATTATTGCAATAGACACACCTAAAAAACTTTTGAGAAAGACAAAAAGCAAAACACTTGAAAAGGCTTTCATAAAACTGGCAAGGGAGGGGCTGGAATGAGCGCATTAACTGTTTTTAAGGCCTTAATGTTAAGGAATTTTGTTTACCTTAAAAGGACTGGTGTAGAGGTTTTTTCCATTATTTTCTGGCCTGTTATTATAATGTCTTCTCTGGCTTTCTTTGCAACTTTTATCCAGAGCAAAGAAGGGCTTGTTATACTTGTAACAGGCAGCATTGCCTGGAGCTATATGTTTACTTCCCATGTGGATACCTCCTATACATTTGTGAGGGATATATGGCACAGGAGCCTGAAAAAACTCAGAATGCTTCCGATTCCTGAGTGGCAGCTTATTATAGGAAACTGGCTGTTTGGATTATTCAGATCTGCTGCAATGATTGCAATTACATCTACAATAGCCTTTTTTGTTTTTGGGTTTAATCTCTTTTCAATAAACCTGCTCTATCTTTTTGCTGTTTTCTTTGGCTTGAGCCTGTTTGGTATGGGCATAGGCATAATAATTTCATCTGCAATTTTGAGATACGGAGTAAACGCTGAGGTTTTAATCTGGTCTGTGGCTGATGCATTAATTTTATTGTCGGGGGTGTTTTTCCCTGTTTCTGTCCTGCCACCTGTTTTGCAGTTTGTTTCCTATGGGCTGCCGCCAACTTATGGTCTGGAAGGATTGAGAGGAGCTTTCATACATGGAGCTTATGACTGGGTAATGATTGCAAAATTCTACATTGCAGATTTAATTTACATTGGAATTTTCTGGATTGTACTTAAGGCACAAATGAGACATTCTCTAAGAACTGGATTTTTCCAGAAGTATGAGTGAGCTATGCTTCTGTATCTATCAATTGGTTTCTGTCAGGACCTGTGGAAAGCAATCCGATTTCAAGACCAGCTAAATATTCTATAGTTCTTAAGAAGTTGCAGGCTGTTTCAGGCAAATCTTCCCAGTCAACTGCTTCTGTTATACCCCCTTCCCAACCTGGGCGGCTTGCATATTCAGGTTCTGCGTTCCCAAGATCTGTTGGAACAAACACTGGTTTTTTATAATCAGTACATAGCTCAACAGTTTTTAATCCCGTTAATATATCCAGCTTTGTAACAGCCAGCTCTGTTAAGCCTGCTACTCTCCTTGCATACCTAATTAGAGGTATATCTGGCCAGCCCATCCTCCTTGGCCTGCCAGTGGTTGTTCCATATTCCCCGCCTTTAACTCTCAGGTACCTTCCTGTTTCATAGGGAGTTGCTGTGCCATCGTTTATTCCTTCCCTGAGCGCTCTCAAAAGCTCTTCCCTCTCTTTTCCATCAACCTTTCTCTCAGGTTTCAAATCATCCTGTGTTCCCAACTCTGTTGGGAAAGGGCCATTCCCAACCCTGCTCTGGGTTAATTTTACAACCCCTATCCTGCGCTCTATTGGAATATGACAGCCTAAACCACCATCAACTCCTACAATACTGGAACTTGTAACAAAAGGATAGGTTCCGTTATCTATATCCAAAAGCACTCCCTGTGCACCTTCAACAAGTATACTATCCTTCCCATCTAGGAATTCTCCAACATCACCAGCATATTCTAGCAGAGCAGCACCCTCTTCCTCCAGCTCTTTCAGTATATCATGAGAATCAACGTGCCGGTCTTCATCGAATACAGGTGTGTTGGAATCAATTGTGTTATTATGAAGCTTAACATTCCTTTCTACCCTTTCCTTTAGTTCTCTGGGTTTTTTCAGGTCTGCCAGCCTTACACCAATCCTGTTTGCCTTGTCAGCATAAGCTGGCCCAATACCCTTTCCAGTTGTTCCTATATTCCCGCTTCCCGCGCTATCCAGCGCAACATGATATGGAAGTATCAAGTGTATTCCATAGTCTATCATTAAATTGTCTTTGCTTACTTCTATCCCTGCCTGCTGTAGCTGCTTCATTTCTGCAACCAACCTGCGCGGGCTTACAACCATTCCCCTTCCCATAACATTCATTATATCTTTATGGAAAATTCCTGAGGGGATTGCATGCACAGCGTATCTTTTTCCTCCATAAACAACAGTGTGACCAGCATTATCACCTCCGTTATACCTTGCAACAACTCTATGTCCATCTGCGAGTGCATCTACAAACTTTCCCTTTCCCTCATCTCCCCACTGGGCTCCAACAATCAATGTATTAACCATGTAAAATCTCTAGGAAGGAAAGGATAAATACCTTATGAAAGATGTGCGTGCGGAAAAGGTTTTTAAGCCTCTCCCCCCTATTGGTGCGCATGGGAAAGGAAGTGGATAAAAGGCTTATACCTGAGGTAAATATAGGAACGCTGGGGCATGTGGACCATGGAAAATCTACTCTTGTGGAAGCTTTAACAGGAAAATGGCCTGCACAGCACTCGGAGGAATTGAAAAGAGGGATTACTATAAAGTTGGGGTATGCGGATGCTACAATTTACAAGTGTGATGGGCATTTTACAACACATGCTAAATGTTTGCAGCATGGGAAAGAGTGTGAACCGGAGAGGACTATTTCTTTCGTGGATGCACCTGGGCATGAAACTTTAATGGCTACTGTTCTTTCAGCTGCTTCGCTAATGGACGGGGTCTTGTTTTTAATTGCTGCAAACGAGAAATGCCCGCAACCTCAGACTGCTGAACATTTGAATGTTTTGAATTTAATTGGACAGAAAAAAATTGTTGTTGTACAGAGCAAAGTAGATTTGGTTTCAGAAGAGAGAGCAATTCAAAGCTATAAGGAAATAAAGGAGTTTTTGAAAGGTTCTGTGGCTGAGAATGCTCCCATAATACCAGTGAGTGCACAGATGAAGGTTGGTATACCGGAATTGATAGAAGCTATTGAGGAAATTATACCAACTCCTGACAGGAACAATAAACTTGATACACAGATGCTTGTTGTAAGGTCTTTTGATGTTAACAAACCAGGATCAAAAATAAAAGACCTGAAAGGTGGTGTTGTTGGCGGTGCATTGTTACAGGGATTTTTGAAGGTTGGAGAAAAGATTGAGATAAGGCCTGGAATAAAAATAAAAGGGCAGTATGTTCCGATTGTAAGCAAGATTGTTGGGCTGCAGAAGGCTGGGAAAGATATAGAGGAAGCTGGGCCTGGGGGGCTTTTGGGAGTGTTAACAGAACTGGATCCTTCGCTTACAAAAGCTGACAGCCTTGCAGGTTCTGTGGCTGGGATTTCCGGAAAAATGCCAGCTGTTATAGAAAAACTAACTATAAAGTTCTCACCAATAGGGAAGATAGAACCTATTAAGTTGGGGGAGCAGGTTATGATAAGCATTGGGGCTGCCAGAACTGTTGGTGTTGTGAAAACTATTAAAAAGGGTAATATAGAATTTGAACTCAAGCTGCCAGTCTGTTCTGCGGGTAGCAGGGCTGTTTTCTCAAGATTTACGGGAGAGGGCTGGAAATTAATTGGCTGGGGAGAAATACACTAAAAATTATTGGCGCAGGAACCGCAGCAAAAGTGCTTTCCGGATTTTGTAAATGATTTTCCATAAACAAAACACCCGCAGTGTGCGCATTTTTTAATCCTGTCCCTGTTGGCAAGGGCAAACATGCTGTCCAATCGTTGGAGAGTATTTTCTGAGAATATTTTTCCTTTTTCTGTTAAAGAATAGAGTTTTTTATCGCGTGCGCTCCTTTTTACTATTTTAATCAGTCTGGATTTTTGCAGTTCTGCAAGAAACGGATATATTTGGCTTGGGCTTATTTTTTTCCCGAGCAAAACCTCGCTTCCCTTCATTAACTCATAGCCGTATTTTTTACCCTCTCTTAACTGTAAAAGCAGCTGTAGCTTGAGTATACTTACAAGTTTCATTCAATATATTCATTATAGGATATATTTAAATAGTTAGATATATCTAAATTTAGACATGTCAAACAAAATAGAGCTGAAGATAGGAGGTATGCACTGCGAGGGATGCGCAAAAACCCTTACTAAAGCCCTTTTAAGGACTACGGGAATAAAATCTGCTGAGGTCAGTTTTAAGGGCGGGAAAGCCAAACTTGAAGTTGAAGGAACAGATGAAAATGCAAGGAAAACGATAGAAAAAAGCGGATACAAGGTTTTGTAGGGGGTTTTGTTGGGAAAAGAAAAGGCTATAATAACAGTGAAAGGGCTAGAATGTGCCTCCTGTATTGCAAAGGTTGAGAAGGCTGTTAAGGGGGTAAATGGGGTAAGTTCTGTTTCTGTTAATTTGGCTACTGAAAAAGCTGCCATAGAATATGAGAGCGGGAAGACTTCTCTGGGCAAAATCGCAGAAGCTATAGAGGATATAGGGTATGATGTTATCAAGGAAGAAATAAGCCTGAATGAGGAAAAGGAGAGAAGGAAAGCAGCAATTGAAGAAACAAAGAAACTTGTTATTGTTTCATCTGCTCTAACACTACCGATTGTTTTATTTTCTGTTTTTATGATATTGCCTGAAGGGATTTTAAACTATATACTTCTTGCTTTGGCTACTCCTGTGCAGTTCTGGTCTGGTTTAAGGTTCTATAAAGGTTTTTTACTTTCTCTTCAGCACAGGACAGCTGATATGAACACACTGATAGCTGTGGGAACAAGTGCTGCCTATTTTTACAGCCTAGCTGTAACTTTTTTGCCTGAATTTTTTAAAAGCTCCGGATTGGGAACAGGAACTTATTTTGATACTTCAGCTGCCATAATAACACTGATTTTGGTTGGAAGATTCTTGGAAGCAAGGGCAAAAGGCAGGACATCGGAAGCTTTGCAGAAACTTATTGGACTGCAGGCAAAAACAGCCCACTTGGTTAAGGGAAACAAAATTGTTGAGGTCAGGATAGAGGATGTGAAGAAGGGGGATATAGTTTTGGTAAAGCCTGGGGAGAAAATACCAACTGATGGTATTGTTCTGAGCGGGTTTTCAGCTGTGGATGAGAGCATGATAACAGGTGAAAGTCTGCCTGTGGATAAAGAGAAAAATGGAAAGGTTATAGGAGGGACAATAAATAAATCAGGGAGCTTGAAAATAGAGGCTGAAAAAATAGGAGCTGAAACTGCATTAGCACAGATAATAAAATTAGTGGAAGAGGCGCAGAGCTCTAAAGCGCCTATACAGAACCTTGTGGACAGGGTAGCTGCTGTATTTGTGCCTATAGTTATTTTGATTGCTATAGTTTCCTTTGGGGCATGGATGGTTTTTGTTGGAAACTTTACTGTAGCCCTAACAGCAATGATTGCTGTGCTAATAATTGCATGTCCATGTGCAATGGGACTGGCAACTCCAACAGCTATAATTACAGGAACTGGAAGAGGGGCTGAGAAGGGGATTTTAATAAAAAGTGCTGAAGTTTTGGAAACTGCAGGAAAAATAAATGTTGTGCTGCTGGATAAGACTGGAACAATAACAAAGGGCGAGCCTGCTGTTACAGATATTATATCAGTTGGAATGGAAGAAAAGGAAATAATAGCTTATGCTGCTGCACTGGAGAGTGAAAGCGAACATCCGCTGGCAAAGGCTGTTGTTAAAAAAGCGAAAGAAATGAAAGCAAAGTCTTTGGCTGTCTCAGGGTTCAAAGCTGTTCCTGGGAAGGCTGTTATTGGAACTGTAAAAGGAAGGAAAGTTGTTGTGGGAAGTGAACTCTACTTCAGGAAAATACCTAAAGAAGCTGGTGTACTGCAGAAAGAAGGGAAGAGCGTTTCCCTTGTTTCAGTTGATGGGAAAGTTGTTGGGATAATAGGGTTTGCTGATACAATAAAAGATAGTTCAGTGGAAGCAATAAAGAAATTAAGGGAACTGGGAAAGGAGGTTATAATGGTTACTGGGGATGCGCCTGAAACAGCTGCTGCTATAGCAAAGAAAGTTGGTATTGAAAGGGTTTTTTCAAGGGTTCTGCCGCAGGATAAGGAAAAGAGAGTAAGGGGGTTACAGAAGGAGGGAAAGAAGGTTGCAATGGTTGGGGACGGAATAAATGATGCGCCTGCTTTGGCTGCTGCAGATCTGGGTATTGCAATTGGGACTGGGACAGATGTTGCAATAGAATCTTCTGATATAACACTTGTTTCGGGGGATCTGAACGGAGTATATACTGCACTTAACCTGAGCAGGAAAACAATGGGAATTATACGCCAGAATCTGTTCTGGGCCTTTATTTACAATGTTCTGGGAATTCCTATTGCTGCAGGAGCTTTATACTTCCTTAGCGGAGCTGTTTCCCTTGGTTTCCTTGAGCCTGTACTTGGAAAATACATGCTTTTGAATCCTATAGTTGCAAGCGCTGCAATGGCTTTGAGCTCTGTTTCTGTTGTCACAAATTCTCTTAGATTGTCCAAAATGAAAGTGTGATTTTATACAGTGGAATTTATATTGTAAAAACTATATGTATATTATATGAGAGATAGAATACTGTATGCTGTGGTAGCTTTGGTTATAATATTGTTGGGCGTTGGCTTTGCTATGGAAGGGGGATCTAAATATTTCTCGTCTTTTAACCCAAACTTCAGGGGTGTTCTGCCTGCATCAGATGCAGGAAAAGTATGCTCTGACTCAAGCCAGTGCGAAAGCTACTGTGTTACTGAATTGTCTGATACAGAAGCTGGTAAACTTAAAACTGGTCCTGTTTATAAAACTGGAACTTGCTATGGGTTTAAACCTGCTGTTGGCTGCCATAATATAGTTATAGACGGGGCAGTAACTGGTATGGTTTGTGTGAACTAAATTAAAGAATTTAGGGTTTCAATTCTCCTGTGAGGCCGTCTACCACAAACTGAGTCCCGAAGTTATTGCTCCCTTTTGGAGCAAATATCCACTTATTATTTCCATCCTCAAAGGCTGCTGCAATAACATAGGTATCTGGCTTGTATGCTTTGGATGAACTGAACTTTTCTGCTGCTGTTGTGCTGTCTGTATACTTATCAAGATCCATACAGTCTGCATTATTATATCCTGGGAATTCTATTAATGTAAGATTGTATGCGTTGAAAACAGGCTTTGCCAATATATTTGTGCTATCATACTTTACCCATCTATCTATTCTTATCAAATAGGATTTCTTCTGGGAAGCAGAATTAAACCTATAGTCCCATAAACTTTCCTTTCCTGTAAGCTTGCCTGATACAGGATCTGGAGCTGTACCTAAAACTGCAGCACGAACAAGGCAATAACCAGGCAAAGCTGCTGAAGCAACCTGCTTTACTTCTGGATAGAACTGCTTTGCTGAAACATCCTTATCAGAGCTTTCTATTTTAAAAGTAATTGGTTTGTCATTTATCTTTTCCAGTGTTATAGAAGCCAGATTTGTTACTGGAACAGATATTGTTGTTTGGACTGGAAGGGTGGTTCCTGTTCCTCCATCAGTTTGTGCTGTACAGCCGGCAACCAAGAGTGATATAAAAATCGCGCCAATAAACAGATTTCTCATACATAAAATCATGTTAACACACTTATAAACTTTTATACTTGGGTTGCATAGAATGGTTATGGTTGGGGAGGCTGAAACAGCTATTGTACCTGGTACACAAACTACAGCTTTGTGCGAACGCTGCGGGAAAAACCCTGTTGAATGGCAGTGTCAGGTTTGCAGGAAAGCTGTGTGCACACAGTGTGTAAGGGTTACTGATAAAGGGGTTTTCTGCCTGGATCATGTACCCACTACTGAAACCCAAACTACAGCTCCTGCTACAAGTGGAGGAGAAGGTATAAAATCCGCAATTTACACGCTTTTAGTGCTGGAAATTGGAGTTGGAGTGTTTTACTTTTTATCAACTGTATTCATGGGTACTGGGACAGATATACCTGGGAATGTTTTCGGGCTAAAAGACCTGCTAAAAGCTTTCCAAGGCATGTTTTTGCTGGTTTTGGGAGGTATAGGGCTTGTTATTGCAGTGCTTGTAATAGCTTATTTTGCAACCAGAAGGAAGCAGTAAATTTATAAGCTTACGCTAACAATTAGCAGCTGGTAATTATGTTCAAGAAATTGTCAATTGCAGCGGTTTTTGCACTTTTCTTTTCAGCTTACCCTGTATTAGCCTCTGATTTTACAACTTCATTCCCAGGATTAGATCAAATTTTCGCAGGGGATGTAGCTGTTCATGAACTGACAATAACAAATAACGGGGATGGAGCATGGTTTTCTGTTTCTGCATTTCCTGCACAGTGGATTTCACAGGAAGCTGCAAATGTTTTCATTGACGGGAGTAAAAGCGCTACAATAAAGTTCTACTTTTCCCCACCTGAAGATACAAAAGCCTTTTCCTACAGGTATGCTATAAAGGTTGAGAATGTGGCAACAAAAGAAAGTGAGGAAAAGACATTTTTACTGGATGTTTTACAGAGGAGAACTGTTGCAGTTTTGAAAAGTTCCTCTGTTAGCTGCACAGAGTGTTCAGGAGAAGTTATTTTGAATATGGAAGCTGAGAATATCGGAACTTCCAATATAAGGGATGTTGTTATGTTTTTGACTGTGGGGGATAATAAGGTTGAGATTGGGCAGAGCGATTTGCTCAGGGGAGAGAGTTTAGTATTTTCCGGATCTTCTTTTGTAAATGAGTATAAACCCGGGGATTATAATGTAAAGGGAGAGCTATACGGGAACAGGCTTTTGTTAGGAACAGTTGAGAAAACAATAACAGTTCCAGTGAAAAAGAATGTAAAGGTTGAGAAAATTGTAACTCCAAGCCTGTTTGGGGCAGAGGTAATATTGAGAGCAACTAACACTGGTAATGCACCTGATAATGCTGCTATAAACGATATTCCAACAGGAAACTGGTGGGCAAGCTATTCTGGACCAGAGCCTGACCAAAAGGGAGCTGACTGGACCTGGTTTGCAACTCTCCAGCCAGGGCAGTCAACAGAATTAAAGTATTCACAATTTTACTGGCCTGTTCCACTTGCTGGGGCTGGGGCTCTTGCTTTAGCTGGATTAGGATATCTGCAAATGACAGCTTTGGTTGTAAGCAAGAGTGTTAGAAGGAAAGAAGGAGATGATTATTCTGTTACAGTTCATATTCTAAACAAAGGAGGACCAGTGGATGGGACTGTTGTAAGAGATGTTGTTCCACATGGGTTCTTGAGCCTGCAGGGATTTGAAACTGCAAAACCTGTTGTGCGCAAGATTGGGGAAGGAACTGAACTGTTATGGAGGATTGGAACCCTGAGAAGGGGGGAGGAAAGGGTTTTGCACTATACAATAAGAGCCAGCAGAAAGGAAAGCCTTGCTTCTGCTGTTGTCAAAGGAACGCGCGGCAGCTCTTCTATAGTCAGGAGATCAAACTCTGTGGATATGCCTTATCCTCAAAGCCCGGAGTCTCTGAAGCTGAAAGTGGATGTTGAGGAGTAAACCAGATTTTCTAAATAAAATTGCAAAGGTATTGCTGCACTGCATAAGATTTAAACCCCTGCTGTGTAATTCTTAGTTAACCCGCGGTAGCTCAACGGTGGAGCGCTCGACTGTAGCTGGTTACGTATTAGTAACAGCAGATTAGTCTGCGTTCAAAAAGAAATCGAGAGGCTGGGAGTTCAAAGGAGGAGAAACTGCGTATCTCCCTCCACCCTCTCCCTATGGGTGGGTGAAAATCTCCCCCGCGGGACCACTTTGTTCAAATCTGCAGCTTCAAAATAAGGTTCGGATCTGGACAATTATTTAAGTAAAATTCTCTGTCCTGCCTTGAACATACTCCGGGAAAGTCCCCTTTCTTTCCAAGCATATCTGCAATTATCTGGAAGTGCACATGTTCTGGCCAGTTACCGTTTATATCCAGAGTTCCTATCTTTCCTATAATTTCCCCCTGCGCTATTTTCTGCCCCACTGTTTTTCCTTCCAAAGATTCGAGGCTTAAATGGCCATAGAGTGTGAAAAATAAAATTCCTTCTAGATCATGCTGCAATATTATTGTAGGTCCATAGTCTCCTATACCTCTATTGTTCTGGAAACTGTGTACTGTGGCTGGGAGAGGTGAAAAAACTTTTGTTCCAGCAGGCAGGAAAATATCTATTCCCAAGTGTATTGTGCGAGCTGTTCCAAAGAGCGGGGAGTGTTTGTAAATAACCCTGTCTTCAGCGTATTTCCCTATACCAACATCCGCTGAATTTTCCCTTAAAATATTTTTCACATACTGATCAGCCTGTAGAGCATTTTCCATATCCATTGTTTGCAGTTCTTTGTTGGAAGCTGAAAAATCAAAGATAAAGAACTTTTGGGCATTTTGTAAATTAAAAATCCTGCCTATTTGCTCTCTATTTCTTTTCAGTATTTCTGTCAGGTTCATACCAACACTCTCTCAAAGTCTGTTGAACCAGTCCAGACAAATAAATCCATAGCCCGAGGGGTTTCTGTGAGCCTGTATACTGGGTTTGGGTCTGTTTGGAACTGGCGGGTTGTTATTTTGACTTGGACGGGGTGGATGCCAGAGAAAACAGCGCCGAGCTGTTTTGAAACTCTGTTCATGGAAGGATGGGACACATCATCTGACCAGTAATTTCTAACACCATACAATTCCCTTGCAGCCACTAGGGAAAGGTAGCATATTGTTGTGCCTAGGCCGTTTGCATCAGAAGCTACATCTGTAAGCTCTGCAAAATGGAAGGGATTGCGCTCATTAGTGCAGGTAGCAACAACAGAATTGTCTGATTTGCGGACAGCAGCATAAACAACAGGGGCTATAGGGCTTGTATCAGCAATCATTCTTGGCATAGTTTCCCTTAGATTGCATGTCTCATATACTGGAAATGTCCGCTCCAAGAGAGATACTATGCCTTCGCTATCTTCTATCCTAGCCCTGCGTATTTCATAATCTGAAAGGGAGACAATTCTTTCCCTTAGGGCAGGCAAGGAAAAGGGCCTTACCTGCGGGTTCCATATAACATCTTCAAAAACACGAGCCAAAAACCTTTGGCGCTGTGGGAATACGGCAAGCCTACACCTCGATGTTTTACCGAAATCATTTACAGTATAGTTTTTCCCGTTTATTGTATAGAGATTGGGATTTATTGCCTCTATAATATAGCCGGCTTCTGAGAGCGCATCTGCAACACCGACTGTAAACTCTGTCTCCTCCACAGGAATCCTTATATCACATATCCTTTCAGCAGGCGGGTACATTTCCATTTTTCCATCTATTCTATTAATCAATATCCTCGCAGCCTGTCTACTAACAGAAAAAGGTGTTATTTCAGAAGAAGGTTTTATTCTTCTGTTCCTTTCCATGTCATCCCTGTAGGGTGTTACAGCATCAATTTTTCTCCTTGAGGGACCAACGCCAATCCAGTGTGGAAATGTTGGCATGAAAGGCTCAACCTCCCTTTTAATATAGTCAAATCCATGTTCTGAAACAAAGCTGTAAAATAGCTCTGGGCCACCAGTATATGTTCCTGTTCTAGAACTTCCGTTCCTCACCCATTTTTCGCACCTCCTGAATAAAGTATTTTCCTTCTTCTGTCAGAAACAGAAAAACCCTCACAAACCATTCTTCGGGAGCGGAGTGCAGAAATATGGAAGCGCAAAGTCCTTTCCGGAACACCTGTTAAAGAAATCAGTTCAGAAATGGAGCGGGGGCTGGAGCTAAGCAAGTTCAATATTCTTTCTTCCGAACTTTTGTAGGCCACCCATTTTTCTCACTGCTCTCTATTGGACAGCAATCTATAAAAGCATATCTTTAGCGGCAAAGTCGGAAAAGCTAAGGCTTTTATACTTTGGGGGTGTAGGAAATACTGGTCACGGTCAAACCGGCGCGGCAAGACCCGTTCCCATTCCGAACACGGTAGTGAATCGCGCCAGGGATTTTCGTTGTACTGCGGAAAACGTGGGAAGCGAAAGACGCTGTGACCATCTTTTTAACTTTTAATTTGACAAACATAAGCTTTATATAGTATTGTACCAATAATGATACATATGTATCAAAAATGGTACAATATGGAATACGAAATAATACTCCGCCTTATAGGCGGGAGAATGCACTTGAGGGGCATTGCAAAGGAATTGAAGGTATCTCACTCAACGGTAGAGAGGAAATTAAACAATTTAGTAAAGTGCTGTGTTTTAGACTATAAGAAAGAAGGTAAAAACAAGGTTTTTTATCTAAAGAAGAATTTAGAAGCCCAAACGTATGTCTTTAATGCAGAAAGATACAATTTAATAAAATTAGTAAAGTTGTATCCTGAATTGGGTATTATAATAGAGGGCCTACTGAAGGAATGCCAAGAGAATCTTATAATCTTATTTGGCAGCTATGCAAAATTTGCAGCAAAGAATGAAAGTGATATAGATATATACGTAGAAACGAAAAATAAAAAAGTAAAGGATTCTATAGAGTTTACAAATTCAAAAATAAAGGTGAAAATTGGCGACTTTGATTTGGATTCAAATCTTATAAAAGAGATAATAAAAAACCATATAATATTAAGAGGTGTGGAGGATTTTTATGGAAAAACAAGATTTTTTCAGCAAGCTTAAAGCCAGCAAAGCACTGGAACTTGTAAACCCCTCAGAAGAAATATGTTCATCTTATTTGGAAAAATCTGAAGCTTGCATAAAATCAGCCACGCTTTTGCTAAATAATGACCTCTATGAAAACTCCATTTCAATGTCGTATTATGCTATGTACAACTCTTTAACAGCACTACTGTTCAAAATAGGAATAAAATGCGAAAATCATTCAGGATCTATTTTACTATTGCAAAAATTGTTCAATAGACCGGACCTGTTCAAAACAATATCATTTGCAAAAGATGAAAGAATAGATAAACAGTATTATGTTTCTTCCAAAAAGAATGTCGGTGTTATAAAAGACTCCGCGCACGATATGGTATCGAAAGCTGAGAATTTTGTTATACAATTAAAACTTATAATCAAAAACTTAGGAAATGAAGATATAGAAACCTTAAGGAAAAGGTTCAAATTAATTTGATTGAAAACACCGTGACCATCTTTTTATTTTTTCTCATGCCGTCCCAGTAAAGCTATTAAAGCATAGGGTTCAATAGTTTTCTGGGCTCGGGTCGTATAGTGGTCTAGTATAGTGGCCTGTCGAGTCACTAACGTGGGTTCAAATCCCACCCCGAGCGCCATTTTATTCTGTAGCCAAAGCTAGGGAGAAGAAAAATAAAGAAAATATAAAAATTTACTTGTGGCCACAACACTTGCAGAACCCGCTTAGCAGGCCCAAAATACCTAAGGCAGCTAATGTATAGCCCCAGTTAGCTGTATACACGTAAACAGCACCTGCTACTATAAGGGCTATGCTCATTGCCCATCTGTGGTGAGGGCAGCCGCAGCCGCATCCATTACAGGTTCCACCTGAAGTTTTAGACATTGTTTTTGTTGGCATTAACTAACACCTCAAATATTCTTTGCAGAGGCTGAATATAAAGCCTTTATAAGCTTCTTTACCAATTTCTGTTATCTGGGCCCGTAACTCAGTCTGGTAGAGTATCGGGCTTTTATCTGCGGCACGCAGAAGTGTTGCAGAATATGCCCGCACCAGATAAAAGCATGTGCAGCCTGGGTCTTCATAGCTCAGGCGATGACAGGAAGAAATACTGCGAGAGCAGCACTCTTCAGACCCGAGAGTCGAGGGTTCGAAGAAGGAGAAACTACGTATCTCCTTTCAACCTCTCCCTTGAGGTTCGAAACTCCCTCCGGGCCCACCAATTTTTATGCTGCCAAAGGTTATAGGAACCATGAAAAAACTGGTTTTGCTATTTTTGCTGCTGGGTTTGGCTGTTTTTGCTGCCGGATGCACAGGGCAAACATCTCAGGGGGAAAGCAACACATCCCAAGCGGAAGTCACTACAACCCAGATTGAAACTTCTACAACCCAATTGGAAACACATGAGGGAAAAATAAGTCTCTCTGGCAATCAGGAGATGGTTATAGAAAACAAGCCTAACTATGTTCAGATAGGTAATATTGAACTGTTTGACAATGCCAAACTGACAATTGGAAACAGTAATGTTATAGTAAAAAAGCAGGGGCCGCGGGCTGAAATTTTAATGCATGGAAACTCCACACTGGAAATTATAAATAGCAGGCTTGTGCCTCCAATTGATGACCCTGCAAACCTATACCTTACTGCATACGATACCTCTTCAATTTTAATTGATAATTCTACATTTTACAATGTTATGAACCTAGTTAACGGGGTAGAATTTGTAATAAAAAATGGCTCGCGCCTGCATTCTAGCTATGATATAGCTGAAGAGGATGGGGCTTTTGGAATTTTGCAGGTTTGCTGTCAAGTTAAAGGTTCTATAAAGGATTCTGAAGTGGGTTCTATAGGCCTTTTTTATGGGCCTGGGGAAGCTGGAACAATTGAAAACCTAAAGACCGGAAATATTGATAACTTTTCTGTATTGGGAATTACAATCGAAAATTCAAAAATACTCCCTCCAAAGAAAAAAGGGCCGTATGAGCGTGGTTGGAGCGTATTTGCAGACGAGACCTCAAAAGTGACAGTAAAAAATTCCAACCTTAACAAGTTTGTTTTCCAGGAAATAAAAAACAAAACAACGCAATTCGAGGGATTGAAGAGTGAAACATATACAAATCTGGATTTCGGAAGTGTGCATATTGAAAATGTAAATGTTTACAATG
Source organism: Candidatus Aenigmatarchaeota archaeon (assembly GCA_016198755.1). Lineage (GTDB taxonomy): Archaea > Aenigmatarchaeota > Aenigmatarchaeia > Aenigmatarchaeales > JACQIB01 > JACQIB01. The sequence goes on along the minus strand of JACQIB010000001.1, from coordinate 135,452 downwards.
AGTGGGGGCTGTTCCTGAGGAACAGCAATGTTACAATTAAAGACTCGGATGGCATTTGGCTGTTTCCATTTGAAAACAGCAAAGTAAATTTTGTAAATTCTACAATGGTAGAATTCGACCCGCGCGGGTTTACTGGGGAGCTGAATTTTGAGGGGGGAAAGTGGCTTTATGCGGGGGAGATAATAGAGAACAATGATTTTACAATTTCCGGCACGTACGAAGTTGATCAGGGAGTCAGGGACAGCCTTGTTTGGGACGGTTCTTCAAAAGTCAAAAGGTTTTTCTCTGCAAATATTTCAATAGATTTTAACAAGGAAAATTTCAGGGGTATGCAGTCCATTAGCCTAAATGGGAAAACGTACACAGTAAATTTCTTCACAACAACCCCTATTGGATAGTTGGAGTGTAAATAGTCATATTAAAATAGCTCATATGCACAGAGACTGATAATACGAAACAGGAAGGTTTTGTTATGCAGAGAAAGGGGGGAGTTTGCATATTGGCTTGGCAAATAGATTTATATCCTTGATTTTCAGAGTTCTTTTATGATTGAAACAAACTATACTAAACTTAACAAAGAACAAAAAATGCTCTTGGATGCTGCTGAGAAGGTTATGGAAAACTCATATAGTCCATATTCTGGGTTTTCAGTTGGAGCCGCTGTTCTTACTGAAAGTGGAGAAATTGTTGGGGCAACGAATGTGGAGAATGCTGTATACCATGTTGTGCATGCTGAGGTGGCTGCTATTGCAAAAGCTGTTTCTATGGGACACAAAAAGTTCAAATCTATGGCTGTTATTGCAAAGGGAGATAATCATGATACAAAGGATGTTTGCGGTCCCTGCGGGGAGTGTAGACAGATTTTGTTTGAGTTTGCGGGAGGGGGGGTTGAGGTTATCTCTTCAAACACAAGGAAGGACAGGGTTTTGATTGCAACAATAAAAGATCTGCTTCCTTACCCCTTTGGGCCTAAAACTCTGGAAGGGAAATAATAATTAAAGTGCTGGGCTGGAAAATGGCCTTGATGTGCGGCTGTACCAAACTCCATGTCCTTTTCCAGGGTCTGATGGGCAACCTCTCCTCTTTTGAACATAGCCACCAGCAACTAAGTCCCTCAAATATCTGGCTGGAGGAACACCAATAACCTCTTCTATATCAACTATTCTCATAGGCTTTTCCCCGAGCATACCAATAACCTGTGAATGCCTGTTTGTCTCTCCTCTAGTTAGCTCGCTCTGATAAGCTACCATAACTGCTGTGTTATGCTCGACAGCAAGTGTCCTGCGACCTCCATAAATGTCTGATGAATCTCTAAGTTCTTTTGAAGGATGTCTGGTGACAGAAGTAGCTCTCAAAGGTTCTATAAACCTATCTATCAAAGCTACTCCATTGTCAGAAATTTTAACCACTGACATTTTCTTTCCCCTTACAAAACCGCTTACACTTTCTACATAACCATTCTCTGAAAGATAATTCAGTACAGTTGAAACTCTTGTTGGAGGTATTCCTAACATAGAGGCAATGGATTTATAGTCCATCGGATCCTTAGAGTTTTTGAGAGCTCTGGCCACATCCAAGGTTATTGCAAATTTTGGCAGCGGTGGCACATCTTCTGGTCTGCCCTCTTTCCACTTGTATAGTTGCGCTCCCATATCCTCAGCTGAAACAGAATCGTACTTTACCATTCCAGCATCCTTTAGGGCTGGAAGGTGCTTGGATAGAGAAGAATTTCTAAATCCTATTCTGCGCTGCAAATCGCTTTCGCTTATAGAAATATGCTTTCCATCACCTCCTGTTGTTTCGTATAGATTCTCCAATATTATTGCCCTTTTGTATGGGGATGTTGTAAAACCGCCCTTTTTTGTAAAGCCTAAAATAGAGTTCATTGTGCCTAGCTCTACAGATGTAGCTATTGCATGCGCAGCGGCTGGTGCTGCTATCCTGTAACCTGCTTGTGTAAGTCTCCAGCTGCCTCCATCAGGACTTTCCTCTGCCCATAATGGAACCAAAACATTGTTAAGGTGGGATTCTATAGAAGTTGGAATTGGCATTTTCAGCCTTTTGTCTGATGCGTCTACGAAGCTCGAAAAATCTGCAGCTATTTGTCTCCTATCTTTGAATGCCTGTCTGGGCAGAACATGTGCTACCATAACATTTCTTAGATCATTTCCTAATGCAGAAATAAGGGTAGAAAACCTCTGCTCTATGGACAGGTCGAACCATCCAGTTTCCTGTTCTGCCATAACAAACAATAGGTTTTCGCGATATATAAAGCTATCACTACTATAAAGTGATTAATAGTTTGGGGGGGTTCCGTTTAAGTCCCTTCCTGCCAGCTTCCTAAATAATGTTTCTGTTCATCTGTTAAAGAATCTATTTCCACGCCCATGCTCTTTAGTTTTAGCCTAGCTACTTTCTCGTCAATCTCTTTTGGAACATCATGTACAACAGGAGTAAGGGTTTTATAGTTTTTAACAAGCCACTCACAAACTAAAGCCTGGTCTGCAAAGCTCATATCCATAACCGCTGAAGGGTGGCCTTCTGCTGCTGCTAAATTTACCAATCTACCTTCAGCTAAAAAGTAAAGTTTGTTTCCTGTTTTCAGAGTAAATTCTTCAGTATTTTCATTTATTTTTTTCCTTTCTTTTGAAAGGGATTCCAGATCTGGAATGCTTATTTCCACATTAAAGTGCCCTGAGTTTGCTAAAATTGCCCCGCTTTTCATTAGCTGGAAATGTTCTGCGCGCAGAATATTCTTGTCACCTGTGGCTGTTATGAAAATATCGCCTATTTTTGAAGCCTCTTTCAAAGGCATAACTCTGTAACCGTCCATTGCAGCTTTCAGTGCTTTTAATGGATCAACTTCTGTTATTACAACATTTGCTCCCATACCATCTGAGCGCAGTGCAATACCAGCACTGCAGTAGCCATACCCGCATACAACAACTGTCTTTCCAGCAAGCATTATGTTTGTTGCCCTAAGTATACCATCTATTGTGGATTGGCCTGTACCGTAATAGTTGTCGAACATGTGCTTTGTTGGGGTATCATTAACAGCTATTATAGGATACTTTAAGGCTCCGTCAGCAGCCATAGCTTTCAGCCTTATTACTCCAGTAGTTGTTTCTTCCTGTCCAGCGAAAACATTCTTCAGCAAATCTGTTCTTTTAGAGTGGATAGTGGAAATAACATCTGCGCCATCATCTAAAGTTATGTTAGGCTTTAATTCCAGAAGCTGGTTAAGTCCCCAATAATACTCATCATTGTTCTGCCCTTTCCATGCAAAAACAGTTATCCCCTCTGAAGCTAAAGCAGCTGCAACATCATCCTGTGTGGATAGAGGATTGGAAGCTGACAACCCAACTATAGCACCGCCTGCTTTTAGAGTACGCACAAGAACTGCTGTCTCTTTAGTAACATGCAAACAGGCTGCAACTGTTACTCCCTTGAAGGGCTGTGCTTTTTCAAAGTCCTTCCTTATGCTCATTAGAACTGGCATCTGCTGCTCTGCCCATTCTATTTTTAATTTACCCTGCTCTGCCAGTCCAATATCTTTTACTTTGTAAGACATGCCTTTCCCTTTTGTGTTGCAGATATAAAAAGCTGCTATTAGAGCAGTTAGAATGTAGGAGTTATGCGCCTTCCAACTACTTTTCCTAAAATTGTTTTAGCTGTCCCAAGCGGAGGTTTTTCGTCTGGTATTTGATCCAAAGCTTCTAAAATATGTGGCAGAGAATCTGGATTAGCTACCCAGCCTATTCTCCTGGTACCCTGCTTTATTATTCCATGGTCTCTTGAAACCCTTACAGGAGTTCCACTTGAAGGATGTAATGGATCTCCAGAAGGAACTGGTGGCCTATACTGTGTAGGATCTAAAGTTATGACAACATCCCTGTGATAGTATCTGCGCCCAACTGCTTGGTCTTTTCTGTCCCCATCTGGTTGCAGAACCATAACATGGCCTCCATATACTCCCCCAGGGAGCACCACATCGAATTGATATCTACCTAAATCAACATGCCTAACTCTGGCTGGAACAACTTCTTTATCGCTAACCTTAAAGCGTGCTCTGTTGTATACTGGCATTTTTACCAATATAGGGATGAAAGGCAAGTTTTAAATACCTATATGTTGGAGTGCAAAAAACCTTATAAGTAAGCCATGTTAAAAGTGTAGTATGTATGTAAATTCAAAAACTTCTGTACAGGTGGCTGCTGGCATGGATATTGCTGCAACTCTTGCCATAGAACATGCGGGCTCTTTTTTTAGACTTCCGTTTTACCACCCGTTTATTCTGGCACCTGTGCTTGTTTTAACATATGCTCTGTTCAGGTGGAAGGACGAGCTTACAAAAGGGGTTGTATTAGGATATAGAGGTGCTGTTGGAAAGACAAAAGAAGTACTTTTGGATGGATATTCTGGTGTAGAGAAAGCTGCATGGGATTTGCAGACGTCTGCTAGAGGAAATGATACTGAGGGAGATAAATTAAAGGAAGCCGGGGAAAAGATTAGAAAGGATATGCAGAAAAAGGTAGTTAAAAACAAGGGCTTTTTTAGTGCTTCTTAGATTCTGAAACCGTTTTCTTTAAGTAGGTATGGATAGAATGGAGTTGAATGAGGCTCGGAAAACTAGTTAGGGACAATATGCCTGAGATAATGAAAAGGGCTGGAAAGGAACCTGTTTTTAAAATAGTGGAAGGGAAGGAATATTGGGATAAACTGAAAGAAAAGCTGGAAGGGGAGGTTATGGAATTTTCTGCAAATGAAAGTAAAGAGGAAGTTGCTGATATTCTGGAAGTTGTAAATGCTATCTGCGAGTTCAGGGGATTTGATATGGGGGAGATTGAGAGGATAAGGCTGAAAAAACTGGGTGAAAGGGGAGGGTTTAGGAAGGGTCTGGTTCTGGAAGGGGTAAAGTAGGAGAATGAAGCAAAACCGAAAGCTTTATAAGGTTAGGTAGAGGAAAAGAAAGAAGGTTTTAACCAAAATTACAAGCTAGCCCTGATAATCCTTCGGGATTGGCTGGCTCTGTCAACAGGTGCCCCCATGAAAAAGGAAGAGGAAAAAACATTTGATATTCTGAAACATCGCTTAGTTCCAGAGCATACTATTTTGGGTGAAGCTGAAAAAAAGGTTTTAATGGATAAATATAATATTATTCCGCAGCAGCTTCCAAAGATTGATTCAACGGATCCGGTTGTAAAATCTATTGGGGCAAAGGTTGGGGATGTATTGAAAGTTATCAGAAGCAGCCACACCGCGGGAACTTCTGAATACTTTAGGATTGTTATTAAGGAGGCTGATGAATAATGGAACTAAAACCTATTCTCAATTCTTTTGCGAATGAGGTGGGATTTGTAAGGTTCCAGATAGAGAGTTTTAATGATTTTGTGGATAACAGGCTGCAGAAAATAGTGGATGATATAGGGGAAATAGTTCCGGAAGTGCCTGAGATTGGGGAGCTGAAAATAAAGTTTGGGGCTGTTAGCATTGGGGAACCAAGCGTTTCTGAGGCTGACGGAACTGTAAGGAAAATAATGCCGCTGGAGGCAAGGTTAAGGGATCTTACTTATGCTGCACCGGTTTATGTGGAAATGACTCCTGTTGTGAATAAGGTTGAGCAGGAGACAGTTAATGTGCAGGTTGGATCTCTTCCAATAATGTTAAAATCAAAATTCTGTCCGCTGGGTAAAATGAAAACTGATCAACTGGAAGCTGCAGGAGAAGATCCTTTGGATCCAGGCGGATATTTTGTTATCAACGGGACAGAAAGAGTTTTGATTTTGATAGAAGAGATAGCATCCAACAGGATTATTGTACAGAAGCAGGATATAGGAAACTATACTGAGATTGCAAGAGTAAACTCTGAAAGAGGGGGATATGTTCAGAGGCATGCTATAGAAAGGAAAAATGATGGTTCTATTTCTATTTCCTTTGCAAACATAAGGAGGCTGCCTGTTATTGCACTGCTTAAGGCACTTGGTTTGGAAAGTGATAAGGAAATTGTAGAAGCTGTGGGAGGAGGGGAGAAAGTTTCTGAGGAATTTTATGGGAATTTGTACGAAACTGATGTTAAAACACAAAAAGATGCCATAGAGTTTATGGCTAATCATATGAAAGTTGTGCAGAAAGAGAGCCAGAAAGAAAGGATTGAACAGATTCTGGACAGATATCTTTTCCCTCATTTAGGGCAGGATTCAAAAAGCAGAAAGATAAAAGCAAATTATCTCTGCCTTGTTATCAGGAAAATTATAGGGCTTTCAAATGGTACAGTGGATGAGGATGACATAGACCACTATGCAAACAAGAGGGTCAGGATGGCAGGGGATTTGCTGGAAGTTTTGTTCAGATCAATATTGGTCGGAAGATGGGGGCTTATAACAAGAGTAAAGTACAACTACCAAAAAATGGCTAAAAGAGGGAAACTTCCGCCAATACAAACTGTTGTGGAGTCCAATGTTGTTTCAAACCAGCTTATATCTGCAATGGCTACAGGAGCATGGACAGGAGGTAGGACAGGAGTTTCACAAAGACTAGACAGATCCAACTATATCAAAACACTATCCCACTTAAGAATGGTTCTTTCTCCATTAACAAGCACACAGGAACATTTTGAGGCAAGGGAACTGCATCCAACAAACTATGGAAGGTTTTGTCCTGCTGAAACACCTGAAGGACCAACGATAGGTCTTAGAAAGCACTTGGCTTTAATGGCTGAAGTTACAAAGCGCGGTTCTGATGTAGAGAAAGAAAAAATACTGAAATGGCTGAAAGTAAATCCCGAGAAATCTGAAGGGGAGGCAATGGTTATTTTGGATGGTAATCCTGTTGGTTTCCAGAAGCCTGAGATAATAGCTGAGATGATAAAGAGAAGGAGGGGGGACATAATACCACAGGAACTGAATGTTGGATATGTAAAGGAACAGGGGGAAATAAGGATAAACATGGATTCCGGGAGAGTTAGGAGGCCGCTAGCTGTTGTTGAAAATGGCAAGAGCAGGCTGACTGAAGAGCACATCAATAAGTTAGGGAAGGAAATGAAATGGAAGGATCTTGTGAAAGCAGGGTTTGTAGAATTTTTAGATGCTGATGAGGAGGATAATGCTTTTGTTGCAATGTACGAGAAGGATATACAGGAAAAGACAACGCACTTGGAACTTGCGCCGCTTTTGCTTTTAGGATTGTCTGCAAGCCTGCTTCCATTTGCCCACCACAACAGAGGAGACAGAGTAAACTTCGGAGCTAAAATGGTAGGGCAAGCCATTGGACTATATCAATCCAATTTCTTTTTACGCACTGATACAAAATCCAATGTTCTTATTTATCCACAGCTTCCTCTTGTAGACACTGACACCCTTAAGATTGCAGGATTGACTTCACATCCTTCAGGAAACAATGTAATAATTGCTGTCATGAACTACCATGGGTATAACATGGAAGATGCTATTGTAATGAACAAATCTTCCATAGAGAGGGGGTTGTTCAGGTCTGTATTTTACAGAATTTACACTGGTGAGGAGAGGAGATACTGGGGAGGACAGGAGGATAAGATTGGTGTGCCTGAGAAGGATGTAAGAGGGTACAAAGCAGAGGAAGAATATGCAAAATTGAATGAGGATGGAGTTTTAGCTCCTGAAGAACCTGTTTTCGGCGGGGATGTTATAATGGGTAAAATTTCTCCAATGAGATTCTTGAGTGCGAACGAGCTTATGGGCGGGATTGCAAACATGAGAGAAAGCTCAATAACAATGAGACCGTCTGAGAGGGGAGTTGTGGACAGAGTTTTTGCAACTGAAACAATAAACGGAAATAAGCTTTTGAAAATTTGTGTAAGGGATCTTAGGGTTCCTGAGGTTGGTGACAAGTTTGCAAGCAGGCACGGACAAAAATCAATTGTTGGACTATTGGCTAATGAGGAGGATATGCCGTTCACAGCTTCAGGATATGTTCCTGATGTTATTTTCAACCCGCACTCTATACCTTCCAGACAAACAGTTGGACAGCTGCTGGAAATGCTTTCAGGAAAGACAGCCGCATTGAACGGAGGTAAAATAGATGCTACACCATTTTCCTCTCCAACAGAAAAAAGCATAAGAGACATGCTTTTGAATTTAGGGTTCAGAAGTGATGGAAAGGAAACTATGTATAATGGTATGACTGGGGAAAAGTATGAAGTTGAGATTTTTGTTGGTGTGAACTTTTACCAGAAACTTGACCACATGGTTGCAAACAAATTACAGGCACGTTCACGCGGTCCTGTTACACTTTTAACAAGGCAGCCAACTGAAGGAAAGGCAAAAGAAGGAGGGTTGAGGCTGGGGGAAATGGAAAAAGACTGCCTTATTGCACACGGTGCTGTTTTAACCCTGAAGGAAAGGTTTGATTCGGATAAAGTGAGTGTTCCTATTTGCAAAAAATGCGGAGTGACAGCTGTATTTGACAAAGCCACATCAATATACACCTGTCCGATGTGCAAGGATAATGAAGTTGTTAATGTGGATATGAGTTATGCTTTCAAGCTGCTCTTGGATGAACTAAAATCAATGATAATATATCCAAAGCTGGATGTAGGGGAATAAAATGAGCATGATAAACAAAATAGAATTCAAGCTGCTTTCACCGCAGATGGTAAAGAAACTCTCAGTTGTGGAAATAGTGAAAGCTGAGCTATATGATAATGATGGTTTCCCAATGGAAGGGGGCGTAATGGATCCTAGACTAGGAGTTATAGATCCTGGATTGAGATGTAGAACTTGCAATCAGACTATAGGGCAGTGCTATGGTCACTTTGGAAACATAGAATTGGTAAGGCCCATTATCCATGTTCTTTATGCTAAACTGGTTCATAAAATTTTAAAAAGTATATGCGGAAGCTGCAGCAGGCATATTGGAACTGCTAAGAAATGCTCTTACTGCGGGGCAGAACAGAAGGATGTTAAATTTGAAAAACCCTACAGTTATAATGAGGGGGAGAAAATACTCACGCCTCTTCAGATAAGGGAAAGATTTGAGAGAATACCGCAGGAAGATTTGCCTAACTTTAACTTTTTGGGCGGAAGGCCAGAATGGCTTATACTTACAATATTCCCTATACCTCCCGTAATAACAAGGCCTTCAATAACTCTTGAAACAGGTGAGAGGTCTGAAGATGATTTAACACATAAATTAGTGGACATTATAAGGATTAACCACAGGCTTAGGGAAAATATCGAGATTGGAGCTCCGGATTTCATAATAGAGGATTTATGGGAACTTCTGCAATATCACACTGCAACTTACTTTGATAATGAGCTGGCAGGCATACCAGCTGCACGCCACCGCTCCGGAAGGCCGCTTAAAACATTGGCTGACAGATTAAGATCAAAAGAAGGAAGGTTCAGACAGAACCTAGCAGGAAAGAGAGTTAATTATTCTGCAAGAACTGTTATCAGTCCTGATCCGTATATAAGCATAAACGAAGTTGGGGTTCCGCTTGTTATTGCAAAAGAGCTTACAATACCTGTTGCTGTTACACCAAATAACATAGAAGAGATAAAGAAAGTTATACAAATTTCACCTAGGTGGCCTTCTGCAAACTATATAGTAAGGCCAGATGGGAAGAGAAGGAAAATAACAGATGAAAATAAAGAGGAAATACTGAAGGAAGTTGGTATTGGTTATAGCATAGAGAGACATTTGCAGAATGGGGATGTTGTTCTTTTCAACCGCCAGCCATCTCTGCACAGGATGTCTATAATGGCCCACAGAGTAAGAGTAACGCCATGGAGAACATTCACAATGAATCTTGCTGTTACTCCTCCATATAACGCAGACTTCGATGGAGATGAAATGAATCTGCACGTTTTACAGACTGAAGAAGCCAGAGCTGAGGCAATGATGCTGATGGATGCATCAAAACATATAAGATCACCAAGGTTTGGAGGGCCTATCATTGGATGTGAGCATGATCACGTTTCAGGCAACTACACACTTACAATGGAAGGAACTGAAATGAACAGGGAGGATGCTTTCAGAATTTTAGCTGAGATTGGAGTTGAGCCTGATCTGCCTGAAAAGAAAACATTCACTGGAAAGGAACTTTTCAGCCATATTCTTCCAAAGGGACTTAACATGAGCTTTAAGATTAAGTCAATGAAACCTGGATGTGAAAAATGCACTGCTGAAACATGCAAGCATGATAGTTTTGTTGTTATAGAGAATGGAGTTTTGAAAAAGGGGGTAATAGACAAAAATGCCATAGGAAGGGAAGCTGGGAAGATTATAGACAGGATACAGAGAGAGTTTGGGGATGAGGCTGCACACATATTTATTGACAGGGTTTCTTTGCTGGGGATTAAATGGTTTGAGAAAGTTGGATTTACAGTTGGTCTGGATGATGTGGATATTTCAGATGAATCAAAGAAGAAAATAAAACTTGAGCTTGAGCACGGGGACAGAACTTCAAATGAACTTATAGAAACTTATGCAAAGGGAAATATAGAACTTCTACCAGGAAGAACAATGAAAGAGAGCTTTGAAGCTAACATGATAAAGCTGCTTGTAAAGGTAACTGACAATATAGGTTCTATTGTTTCAGCTGGATTAGGATTTAACGGAGCCATAATCATGGCCAGAAGCGGTGCGCGAGGTTCCATAACTCACATGACACAGCTGATTGGATGTGTAGGGCAGGAAAGAGTTCTAGGAGAGAGAATACAGCGCGGTTTCCGCGGCAGAACTCTGTCTCACTTTTTAGTTGGTGATTTAACACCGTTGGCTCATGGATTTGTTTCAAATTCATTTAAGTCCGGACTGACTCCGGTTGAATTTTTCTTTGATGTTTTAAGTGGAAGAGAAGGACTCATGGATAAATCACTTAGGACAAGGCATTCAGGTTATCTGGAAAGAAGGCTGATGAATGCTTTGCAGGACTTGAAAATAGAGTATGATGGAACTGTGAGGGACAACAACAAGATAATAATACAGTTTGTGCCCGGGGAAGACTTTATTGATCCGCACAAATCTGATTGGGGAACTATTGATGTAAACTCTATCATAAGGAGCGTGAAATAAATGGGAGAAGTAGAAACACTTGAACAATTGAAAGAACTTTTGCCTGAAAAACTTTTTGAAAAATCAAAAGAAGCTTTGAAAAAGTCTGACCTTACAGAGGGGCAGAAAAAGAAAGCTATAATAAAAATTGCAGATCTTTATGTTAAAAGCAAATTTGAAGCTGGAGAGGCATTTGGAGTTATTGCAGCACAGAGCCTTTCTGAACCTTCAACTCAAATGACCATGAGAACTTACCACATGGCAGGAGCAATGCAGATACAGGTTACTCTTGGACTTCCAAGATTGGTTGAGATTTTTGATGCACGCCGTGCGCCTTCTACGCCTGCAATGACAATTTACTTAAAGCCTTCATATAACACAAGGGAAAAGGCTATGGAAATTGCAGAAAGCATTACTGAAGTTAAGCTGGGAAATATAGCAACCTCTTCATTCGTGGATTTGGGTAACATGCAGGTAGAAGTTGTTCTTGATGAGAAATTGATGAGGAAACATAAGATAAAGGAGGAGGAAATGGTAGAACAACTGAAACTGGATTTCAAAAATTATGTTTTGCACCAGCGCGGGAACAAAGTTACAATAAAACCCAAAGATGATGCAACTGTTAAAGAGTTGCAAAAACTAAGGAGCAAATTTTTAGATTCCCATGTACATGGTGTAAAAAGCATTGAGAATGTTGTTATAAACCAGAAGGATGAAGGATGGATTATAAACACGCTTGGAAGCAACCTTGCAAAAATACTGGAACTGGACGGAATAGACTCTGCAAGGACACTGACAAACAATATACATGAAGTTGCAAAGGTTCTTGGAATAGAAGCTGCGCGCGCTTCGATTGTAAATGAGGTTTTGCTTACGCTGAAAGAACAGGGACTGGAAGATGTGGATGTAAGGCATGTATTGCTTGTAGCTGATGTGATGACTGCTGGGGGAACTATAAAAGCCGTTGGAAGGTATGGAATTGCAGGAACAAAGGGGTCTGTTTTAGCTAGGGCAAACTTCGAAGAGACAATGAAACACCTTACAAAAGCTTCTGTTTACAACGAGATAGACACTCTGGAGAGTATTGTGGAGAATGTTATGATAAACCAAGTTGTACCTGCAGGTACAGGAATGTTTGATATTGTCTTTAAGCCTCCGCTGAAAAAGAAGGAATAAAAAATGAGAGACTATCTTAGGCCTAACTTGAAGAATGTTCTGCTCTTTGTTTCCATAGAGGTTTTGTTCTTTATTGGAATTTACACAGCCACTTCAGCTGTCTCTCCCTCTCCTCTCAGCGAGTCTGTATTATCATCATTGCTTCTAGCTCCTATTTTTTACACTGTCTCTGCAACGGTTTTAAAAAGGATTTAAGCCTATAAGTATAGTAAATTGGTTGGTTAAAATGAGTGAAGTTGATATAAAGGATGCACTGGCAACCAAAAGTATAATTTTGGGTTCGCGCAGAGTTGTAAAGCTTTTGAAAGCAGGAAAATTAAAGAGTGTTGTACTTGCAAAGAACTGCCCAGCTGAACTGAGGGGAAAAATAGAATCAGGGGCTGGAGCTGTACCAGTAGAAACATTTTCTGACACTGGGAAGGGATTGGGGGTTTTTTGCGGTAAGCCTTTCCCAATTGCAGCTATTGGTATACTTGTTCCAGAGAAGAAGGGAAGAGCATGAGAGAGTTTGACAATGATATAATACAGCTCATAAATACTTTTGAAGCCATTACAAAAGCTGATGTAAGGGACTGTATAAAGAACGATATGATATACTTTGTTGTTAATCCGGGAAAAACTGGGCAAGCTATAGGTAAAGGGGGAAAAACAATAAAAGCTGCTCAAACTATGCTGAAAACTAATATAAGGATTTTTGAATGGGCTGAAGACCAGAAGCAATTTGTTAAAAACCTTATACCGCAGGCAAAGCAAATCAGAATTAACGGGGAGGAAGTTGAAGTGAGAGTTGGGGAGAAGGATAAGGGTGCTGTTATAGGAAAGAGCGGGACTAACATTAAAGTTCTGAATGAAATTCTGTCAAGAAACTCTGAGCTGCGCTCTTTGCGCGTTCTTTAGGCTGCTGCAAAGATATAGGGGCCCACAACTGAGGCTATTATCAGGAACAAAATAACATAGGACAATCCTTTTACAATTTCCTCTGAGCGCTTGGGTAGGAATTTTTGTGCCAGAGCTTGGAAGAACAATCCACCATCCAAAGGATAGAGAGGTAAAATATTTACTATGCCTACGAACAGGTTTAATAGCGCTACTAAAGCCAGTATGGGAAGAACAACTTCGAAGGCAGCTTTATTTTCTGTTTTCAGCTCAGTTGATATGCCAATATACGGGAATCCTTTCAGCTCTGTGTTTTCCCCAAGGACAACTTGTTTTTCCTGCCCGTTGACAACTATATTCAGCGTCTCCCCTGGCTTGTGCTTTGAAAGTGCTGAAATAGTTTGTAAACCTCCAAGTCTCTGAAGCTGCCCTTCTGATGTTCCATTTTTCATTAATAGGAGATATGACATTGAATAGTCAAAGAAAGATACTTTTGCATCCTTTCCATCAAACTTTTCTATTGTATCTCCGGTTTTCAAACCAGAGTTATCAGCCGGTGATCCAGGGAAAACAGATGTTATAACAGTGCCTCCATGAGCAGCTGATGGAAACAAGAAAAATGTTCCTATAAGCAGAATAATAGAAAAAGTAAGTATATTTGTGAAAGAACCTGCAGCAAAAACCCTGAGTCTAGTTGAGAGCTTTGCACGCTTTAATTTTGCCTCATCTGGCTCAACGAAAGCACCCGGAAAAATTAAGAAAAGGAGCAAGCCCACTGATTTGAGGGGGATCTTTTCAGCTCTCGCTGCAATTCCATGGGAAAGCTCGTGCGGGATTAATATTGTACCTATTGCAATTATCCAGAACCAGAATGGTATTAGAATAAATCCGGGGCCTGTTGAGACTGATGTGGAGGGGGTTGGAAGAAGTATTTGGAGGGCTGGCTGTGTAATTTTGCCTGAGAAAACCAGATAGTTTGAGTTTAATATCATGAAAAACCCAAAAACCATTAAAACAACTGCGACAACTGCCCCAGCTGAATAAAAAACTTTCCAGAATCTTGGAGCTGCCTGAGCTATCTGATCAACCCTGTCCCTGAACCTCTTAGTTCTCCACATAAAGTAAGGCAGGACCTTGAGAACAAACTTTGTATCCACGTTCTTCCTCTTTATGTAAATAACAACTGCAAGCAAAGCGAAAAATAAAATAACAGATATTGTATAAACGTCTATCATTCTGCTATCTTGTTGTAAAGAGCTTTTAAAGCTGCGCTTTTTATATGTAAATTCCCAAGAGAAATAGTATGGGAGATAACATATTTTGGGCTGATAAAGCTGCAGAAGAAATAATTGAGAAGGAAGAGAAGTTAAAGAGAGTAAAGTCTTACAGAACAGAGATGGGTATAGGAGCCTCTGGCATTCCGCATATAGGCTCTGTTGGGGATGGTGTCAGAAGTTTTGTTGTACACTTGGCACTTAAGGAAAGGGGTGCAAAGTCTGAATTCATTGCTTTTTCAGATGACAGGGATGGATTGAGAAAAGTACCTTCGGGCTTCCCTGATATACTCGAGAAAGAAATTGGAATACCTGTTTCACATATACCGGATCCATTTGGCTGCCATAAAAGCTATGCTGAGCATATGAGCTCGCTGTTAATGGATGCTTATGAAAAACTTGGAATTGATTTTGTTTTCCGCAGTGCTGATAAAGAGTACGCTAAAGGAACTTTGGATAAAGAAATTGTGGATATACTTAAAAACTGGAAAATGGCGGGGGAAATAATAAAAAAATTAACCGGACAGGAAAAGTTTGAGTTACAATTGCCATTCCTTCCTATCTGTTCGCAATGCGGAAATGTCTGCACAACGCGCGCAGTTTCATTTGATGGTAAAAAAGTAACTTACAAGTGTGATGTTGAATATGAAGGTAAAAATTCCGGAACAGGAAAAAAGATTTTAGTAAAGGGGTGTGGATTTGAGGGAACTGAAGGGATAAGGGAAGGGAAGCTGGCATGGAAAGTGGATTTTGCAGCACGCTGGAGGGCTCTGAAAATAAATTATGAGGCTTATGGGAAGGATATATCAGATTCTGTAAGAGTAAATGATGCTATTTGCAAGGAAATTTTGCAGTGGGAACCTCCAGTACATTCTTTCTATGAATTATTTACTGAGAGGGGAGGAGAGAAGATTTCAAAGAGTTCCGGAAATGTTTTCACACCACAGCTATGGTTAAAGTATGCAAGCCCAGAGAGTATGAAGCTTGTTTATCTGAAAAAACTTGGAAAGAGCAGGGTAATAGATCTGGATGCTATACCTGCTTATGAGGAAGAGGTAGACGAGCTTGCAGGCATATATTTTGGGAAAAAATTAATTGAAAACAAAACTGATTTAGCCCATGCACGCAGGCTGTTTGAATTTATCCACTTCCTAAAACCCCCGAAAAAATTCCAGCCTATTGTACAATACAGCACTATAATAAATATTGCGAGACCTGTTCCAGAGTTTTCGGTTGTCTGGAAAGAAATGGAAAAAACCGGACATATAGGAGGAAATAAAAAAGTTCTGGAAGAGAGAATTGGAAGGGTTATAGAATGGATTAAAGATACGGGTGGGGAGGTTGAAGTTGCTTCTGTTCCTGAGAACCAAAAAGCTTTTCTACAGAAGCTTGCCTCAGAACTTGGGAAAGACTGGACTGAAGAAAAATTACAAAACAGGATTTTTGAGCTTTCTAAAGAAAGCGGAAACCCGAGGGAGTTTTTCCGCTCAGCTTACATGTCAATAACAGGAAAGGAAGCCGGACCAAAGCTCTCAACACTTATACTTGCATTAGGAAAAGATAAAATTGCAGAGAAACTGAGAGGAATTTAGAGGCCGAACTTTTTCTTCTGGCCAGTATACCAGCGCAGGATTTTTTCAAACTCTTTCCTTGATAAATCTGGCCAGAGAGTATCTGTAAAGTAAAGTTCTGCATAAGCAGCCTGCCATAGCAAAAAGTTGGAAAGCCTTCTCTGCCCTCCTGTTCTTATAACCAAATCAACTGGCTCTGGAATCAAAAGGAATTGATTGAAAAGCTTTTCCACGGAAGGCACTATTTTAACCCCTTTATTAAAGGTTGAACGGGCTGCCTCTACAATCTCGAACTTGCTGCCATAGGCAAGCATTATGTTTAAAACCCTGTTAGTATACTGCTTTGTTGTGTTCATTACATCCTTTGCAGCCTGTTTTACATCAGCTCTCCATGCATTTGTGTTTCCTACTATATTTACCCGAAGCTGGTTTTTCTTTGTACTTTTATCTTTCATCAGTTTTCCAAACTCATCTTTATAGATTGTCCAAAGCTTATTCAATTCTGCGGAGTCCCTGCCAAGATTTTCAGTTGAAAGCGCATAAACTGAAACTGTTTTTATTTCAGGGTGATCTGCACACCATGAAGATACATCTTCCAGCTTCTTTGCCCCATGTATATGGCCCCACCAGCGGGGCTTCCCCCTTTTCTCAGCCCATCTCCGGTTTCCGGCCTTATTTTCCGTCCGGGATGATAGCTATGTGTATACCTTTAGATGCTAAATTTTCCATATAATCGCGACACCTCCATAACCTTTAGAGACGGTATGATCTTTATAAACTTTTGTTTTTCTTCATCTCTACCTATGTTGAGAACATAATTTAGTGTAGATGTTCCGTTTCTTACTCCTCTATCTTTGTATATGCCAGATATATTTATACCAAATTTTTTAAGCTGATGTTTGATATCGAGAAGGATTTTTATATTATGCTGTTTCATTGAAATCACACGAATATTTTTATTTTTAACTACTATGCAACCATCAGAATCAAAAAATCCTCCAATAAAACATTTTATAAAATCATCTTTTTTAATTATCATATCTGGTATATAGGTTTTGTTTTTCTTATTACCGCTTGGTATGGCGCATACGATATGCAAAAATCTGTGAATAACTTTTGATCGCGCTACAAGTCTATAAAACGATTTTTCCCTGAAAATAGGTGGTTTATAATGAAAAATATCATAAAATATAGATGTCAACAATCTGAGTTGTTTTATTTCACCCTTCGTAATTCTTATCTCTGCATTATATAAAGATCCGTTTGATATAAGATCTTTTGGATTTGATAAGTGGCCGTCACCCATTATTTGTCCTATTAGATAGGCTAGCTTAGGCGTCATATCCGTTGGCAATTTATATTTATTAGAATTTGTACAACCGTAGTAAATATTAACATTTTTAAATAATATATCATCCTTTCCCATACCAAACATTTGTAGCAATGTTAGAGCATATTGTATAGGTATGCCGACATCTTTTTTAGATTTACCTATCCAATTATTGAATGTAGTCCTATTTACATCTAGCATTTCGTATATTTTTCTTCTTTTTATTCCGCTCTTATTTATAAGATTTAAAAAATAATCTCTTACATTATAAAATCTTATAGAATCACTCCCACGCTTTCTTTTTATCTGTATATCTTCAAGGTAATTTTTGAAGGGTATTTTGGGTGAATCTGGCAAAAAATCAATGTTAATCATAATAATATGATTACTTTGCTTAATATTAATTAATTGGCTGGGCATATAAAAACTAAAGCCCATGAAAATGGATTGTTAAATTCAAACTCCTGATGTGGAATTAGAATTTCTTGTGCTTCTGGAAACAATCCTTGCAATAAACAGGTCTGTCACCAGATGGCTTGAAAGGAACCTCAGTATCCTTCTTGCACTCTGAACAAACTGCTTTGTGCATTTCCCTTGGACCAAAGTCGCGATTGAATGGCATTATTTTCACCCCCTATTTTAAATTTTCTCATTCGAGAAGTATGTTATATTTGAAACTCATATAGAAATCAAAACTACTCTCTACCTCACTTCCCTATACTGGGAAAGCAGCCTTTATAAACCCATATGGTCTCTATGCCTTTCTGCGCGGCCTGATTCTATAATGCCGTATTTTTGTGGGTGATTTCATTTTTCTCGCTGAACTATCTTCCATTTGACTTAAACGTATACTGTTCCATCAGCACTTTTGCAATATAATGTACTATTGCTTTGTCATTGCCTTTATCTCCTTCTTCAACAGCTTCATAATATTTGATTTTATCTCGTAGTTCTACATAAAACACTGGAAATTTATTCTTCATCAGTATCCAGTTCATTATAACTCTTGATGTTCTGCCATTACCATCAGCAAATGGGTGGATTCTTACTAATTTATTGTGCAAAATAGCGCCCAATTCAGCAGGATGCAGTTTCTTTCTGGCAAAATAGTACCACTGGAAAACTTTTCTCATCTCTTCTCTAATCTTTTCATGAGCAGGAGGAACCCAGTCAGAGCCGGAAATCCTGACTTCATGATCCCTATAATTGCCTATAATTTTGCAGTTAGTGTTCTTTGTAAGCAATTCGTGGATTTTCAGTAAAAATTTCTGATTAAACTCTCCACTATATACTTTCATGAATTCGTAACAATCCTTTGAGTTTATGGCTTCATTGTAATCATTGGGAGTGGCACCAGCAGGTATTATGTTCTCTGTTAAAATCATGCTTGTTTCACGAAGGCTTAAACGGTTTCCTTCAATAGCATTTGAGTTATACGTAAATCTTACAACAAAGTCATCTTCATATTTTTTTATCTCTATGGCACTCAGTTTTCCGTACCATTTGTTAAAAACCTCTTTCAAATCCTGCAGCTTCTCTGCTTCCTCGTTGCTCAAATAAACATATTTAGAAGCCGGCTTCATGAAGCCTTTTTTTAACGCCTCTTTTTCAATCTCTCCAACCGCTTTTTTTGTCTGTTCCTTTGAGGGAGGCTTATTGCCTATATACTTTCTTATTTTCTTCCATTTTTTATCACCGACTCTAATATTCTTAGTAATATAGTAATAGGTCTTGCCTCCCCTTTCGATATTTTCTAAGTAAACCATATTTATTGTATGGGCACAAGTATATATAAAGTTATCTATTTTTGTTTAATAATGTGCCCTTATAAACCTGTTGGACTTGCTTTGCAGAATGATTACTGCGGGCCCAGCCTGCGTGGCCTGAACTCCACCATATTCCCGCTAACTGGAACCATTTCCCACTCATTTGGATTTATAGGCTGCTGAGGTTGATCTGGCTCCATATAATCTATCTTTACATCTCTTTCTGTTAAAACTCCTGGTCTTTGTGGAACACCAGCACCTGTTTTTTCTGAAAGCTTTAAGATACTCGTCCTTCCCCCCAGCCTATCACCCAACCCTCTCCAGTGGGGATAAGAGCCCTTTCCAAAAACTTCTCTTATAACTAAATGAGGGTATGCTGTCACAGCCACGTCACTATCATGTATAAGGGAATAGGCAAAGCTTGCTATAAACGGAGGGCGCACATCAGATATAAGTGCAGGTGTACCTCTCACTACAGTGTCTTCAAACTCTTCAATTGTAGAAGCGGGGGCATAACAACCGCCCATGCTAAAATCGCTTAGAGGGTTTGGTATGTAAAACACTC
Source organism: Candidatus Aenigmatarchaeota archaeon (assembly GCA_016198755.1). Taxonomy (GTDB): domain Archaea; phylum Aenigmatarchaeota; class Aenigmatarchaeia; order Aenigmatarchaeales; family JACQIB01; genus JACQIB01. Next base: position 115,863 of record JACQIB010000001.1, on the reverse strand, counting down.
TATACTCTTTATATTGACGGGGTTTATGGAGTCCTATATGAACTTGTACAAGTTTCTTGGGTGCCATAGTGTTGCATTGAAAACAAAACCTTTTAAAGCCACAACTTTTGTTTTGCCAGCAGATGGTGCGGGGGGTGAGATTTTCAGTCCACTCTCAAAGGGAGAGGTTGGAAGGAGATACGTAGTTTCTCCTCCTTTGAATTCGTGTGCGCTGCGCGCAACTCACGTACGGACTAACCGACTAGGCCCTCAACCTAGCGCCTTTGACCTAGCTGGGCCACCCCCGCGTTGCTAGAATAGGGAAAAAGAGAATTTAAATGGACTCCTATGCTGCCAATTGTGGAGGAGAGGGTAGCATATGTCTAGAACTATGCGCTATTCTGCCGTCTAATAGGCAATTGGCATTAAGCAGAGAATAACTAAATAAAGAAAGTCCACTATGCCTATTGTTATCGTATGCAAAACATATTCCAGGGAAAACAACACCATTTGGGTAGCGCATTCTTGCAATGCCTACTTGTGCACGCACACCACTAACACTTTTTTGTTCAATTCCAAGGCTTTCCAGAACAAGGTATTTGGCTTCCTCAACATTTAACAGGGGAGAATTTCCATAACTTTCTTTTGACCATCTCATAAAGCCCACACGATTTCTTATGCCGCTTCTGGACTTACCCATAACAAACATATCATAAACCTTATTTTCATTCGGTGCTGTGGAAAATTCCTTTTTTCCTTCGTGAATTAGGCCTGTTAATTCTCCCATATCAACTCCCTCTGGTCCAATAGAAGCAACCCTTCTTGCCAGCTGTTCCCTGCTTCTTATAAAAGCAGGAGGTTGTGGGCTATCAGAAACACTGAGTTCAAATACAGAAATACTTACATCTTCAAATTTTCTCTGCTCATCTTCATCCCATTTTTCTTTTGGCGACACTTGAAGGGAAATATTTTCAATTTTCATCATTGTAGCCGGAAGTGCAGCACTTACAGGTTTCTTATCTACTAATAGCTCATATGTTGACATTTTAACCGAGGATTGTAGTAAAGAAAAGGATTAAAAGATTGATTTTAGAGCTTTTTGATGTGCTCTGGGCGGGCTATTACCTGCTTGCGCATATCCCCGTCATAGACTTCTACAACAAAAGAGCGGCCCTGTGCCCTCAAAACTTTTCCTGTTAAACCATGAAACCTGCGGAAAGGTCTGCCTTTCTGTGAGGAGCTGTTTACAACCAGAGCTACTACATCACCTGATTTAAGACTTTTGATGTAGTCTGTGACCCTTAATTTCGCTGGGTTCCTAAACTTCTCCCTTGTCTTATGCTGCGGTCCATGTGACTTTGATACCATAGGCAAGTAAATTGTTGGGAAGGCTTATAAACCTTCTCCTATTATTCTTTGGGATGATAAAAGAAACAGTATTCGTTGGTCTTGTTGGAAGGATAGGATGCGGTAAAGATGCTGTAGCCATCTATCTGAAAGAAAAGTATGGGTTTGTGGTTATAAGATTCAGCGATATTATAAGAGAGGAATTGGAGAGAGAGGGAAAGGATAAAAATAGGGAGAATTTACAGGCTATGGGGGAGGAAATGAGGAAACGGTTTGGGGGAGATGTTCTAGCTAAGAGGGCTCTTGAAAGAGCGAAGGAAAGGGCTGTTTTTAATGGTATCAGGAGTATTGAAGAGGCTGAGGCTCTGAAAGCTAAGGGAGCGAAAATAATCTATATTGACTGCAACGCAAAAACAAGGTTTGAGAGGGTTTCTAAAAGGGATGGTATAGATTTCAAAACCTTTGAGGCAATAGACAATGCTCCTTCAGAGAAACTTATAGATTCCATAGATCCTGATTTTGGGATAGACAATAACTATACGGAAGAGCAGACAAAAGCTGATGTGGACTCTTTAATGGAGGCGCTGGAAGTAAAACCTATAGCTTGATTTTCTCTATTTTAACAACATCCAATTCTTTGCACTTTGCGCTGCAGCCCAAAAGTTCAGAAACTGAAGGGACAGTTCTGCCGTTATCACCGGAAATAAGTTCTTTGATATATAGGCCTGCACTTCCCTTTACAACAAGTTCCATAGATTTTTTACCCTTTAGTTTCCATTTCAGGGATTTCACTTCCCTGCTGCGGAGCAAATCAGCTCTCCTGTGTAAAACCCTTTCAGGTGTTCTCTGCTCTATTTTTCCCAAAAGCTTGTTCATATTTTTCAGCTCTTTCTTTCCTACAGGTATGTCTAATTGTACAAGAGCTCTGTAGGTTTTATCTGGTGCTGCTTTCTTTATTTTTCTAACTATTTCCATATCAGAATGTCTTAGGCCGCTTACCAAAACCCTTTTGCCCTTTTTTATCTGTTTTTCCAGTTTTTTTAAGTCAATTTCCCTTAATTTTGGCCTGTCTATTTCAACAACAAATGCTCTCCAGTCTAAACAGCGCGCATCAATATCCTCTCTTCCAGCTGCATGAAACTTGTGGTCTCCTCCATTTGTAAGTTTTAACAACGGCCTTCCTATCTCCTCTTCAACTGAGGTTTTGTATTTTCTGGGTGTGCCCCATTTACACTGCGGGAAACCGCGCTTTAGTTTCTTGTAATAACCGAAAAGGAAGAATGGATTTGTCTGGAGTTTTATCCTGTTATTCTGGAGATCAAGCAGAATTGAAATATCAGGCTTTTTCAGGTCTGCGTGCTTTCCTATAATTTTTTCTATCTGTTTTCCAACTTCCCTGTTTATTTCAGCTCTTAAGGGTTCGCAGTAATCTATTCCTGTTTTTTCCCAAAGCCTTTCCTCTGCTTGCAAAAGGTTTTCAGAAAGCTGTGTTCCAACCAAAAATGTCTGAAAATCAATGCCTTTCAAACGCGTTGCAACCCTGCCTGAGAATTTACCTATATTCTCAAAAAACCCAAAACAGAGGGAACATTCCTTTTCTTCTGCTTTTTCCACAAGAGAATTGAAATCCTTGTTATGGCGGAAGCGGAAGCCCAGAAAGTTTTCCGGAGCCAACCCATCTATAGTAACCTTACCGGAATCTATTCCAAGAGCAATAGCAGAGAGAATAAAGGTTCCGCGCTCCCTGTTTGTAAAACCTGACAGAAGCTGTGAAAACTGCCTGCCTAAACAGTTTAAACAGACTGACTGCTGCAGAATCTTCCTTGCTAATTCAAGCATAGGCTAGGTTTATCTATTGCTGTATAAAAGTCTGACTGTTCTCTATAGGCATGTATTTAAGTTTTGCTATGGGAAACAGTAACATGGTAAATGAACCTAGGTATATTGCTTTCAGAACAAATACAGATAAACCTATTTTGGGGGGAGATATTCTGGATGATGTAGTAAAAGGACTAACAACGCGCGGACTTGGACAGAATGATTATAAGATAAAGGATACAACTACGGGAGGTTTTGTAAACCCTCCACAAGTTCCTAATCCTACGCTACCAACTGCAAAAAAGGAAGAAAAACCAATGAACAATCCTGATGGAAGTTTGAATTTCGAGTATTTGCAGGGAAGGTTTGGAGGGAACTATGTTGCTGTGGCAAAAGTGGGAGAGGAGGAACGTGTTATTGCATATGACTCGTCGTTCGTAGGTTTGTCTGATAAACTGAGGGCTGATAGACATCGCGGAACATATGAAATAAGGAAAATTAAACCCCCAAAGAATGAATGAGATTAAGCTGAGGCATAAACTGTTTTCACTACATCCAACGGATCCTGCACAATAAAGTCTGCTTTTCCCTGAGCTCTTATAAGGAAGGTTGTTGTTGGAACACCAAACTCTACTCCTAAAGCAAAGTCCCTGTTCTTATTTCCAGCCAAAACAACCCTTCCATACTGCCCTTTCCTGAAGTGTCCATCTATGAGCCTAGCTTTGTATTCTGGGAGCAGTGTTGAAAAAGTCAGGGGATCTCTCCCTGGGTGGTCCTTAAACAGCTCATCACCTGCGCTGTAAACAGCGTCTATTCTGCTTCTTATTTCCGGATCCTGATTAAGAATATCATAAATATCCTTACCTATTACTGTAGATACAAGAATATTGTCATCTCTATTCTCCTTTACTCTCCTGAGAGCTTCCTTTGTGCCTGCAAATGGAGCTGGCCTGTATTCTGGGAGCTTTAGAAGCCTTTCCCTATGTGCCTGAAATTCCATAACAACTTCTTTATTATAACCAAGCTCAGGAGCAAGTATGCCTATCCTATCCCAACCACCGGAAACTGTTTCCCAGCCAGCAACAGCCCGTTTTATTCCATGATTATCCATTACAGCCTGCAGAGCAGCTGTGTTCAGGGTAGCTGGCTCTGCAAATAGAGTACCGTTTAAGTCCCAACTGAATAGAGTCTTTGTCATACAGAAAAGAGGGAAAGAAATCTATTTAAATCGTTCTCTATTGCCATAGAATACATGACAGTTAGAACAGTAGAAGATCCATCACAACAATTTTTGGCTACACAAAATGGAGTTAGAGTATTTTGGAAGGCATTTGATACTATTACTTATCCTAACAGGGTAGCTGTTGTTTACGATGTCCGTGGCCGCATTGTTTATGAGGGGTGCGCTGTTGTTGGAAGATTGTATGGATATCCTGGAATGGAAGCAACTCTAATAAAAGAAACCTCTATGCAACGTGGTGTTAGGCCAGAAACGCCACAATATAAAGTTGTTCTTGGTTTGACTGACGGGGAATATAATTATAGTACTTTACAGAAATTGGCTGGTACAGAGCTTGAAAGGCGCATGGGTCATGGATTTAGAATACCTATAGATCGCAGATTTGATACAAAATTCACTCCTGTTGTTATTAATAGAAAATTGAATGTAAAAATAATAGGCGGCAGTTCTGAAGCTGGAGGAGCTGTAAGAACCATTTTAGATAATATTATTGAGATAGAAGCACAATAATTATTATACCACACCGGAAGAATCTAAAATCCAGTGAACAACAGATATAACAGAACTTGTAAGATAGGACTCGGAACCAATGGAAACTCTGGAACCTGAACGGAGTGCAAATTTCTCCTCTTTTTCAGGTATTCCCTTGTGATCACCGAAAACAAAAACAGCATCTTTTTCCAGTTTAGCCTGCTGTATTGGAGTTCCTGTTTCATGAAAAACATAGACTGGTCTGCCTTTTAGTTTTTTTAACAGGGACTGGAAGCTGTCTGAGGATAAATAAATTCCATCTTTTATCTGCTTAAGTTCTTTTGTAGCTGGAGAAGATAAAACTTTCTTTATCCAAATAGCTATTGAGCGCTCATCATTTGTTACTTTTTTCAGTTCTGCTGCCCTGAAAAGCAGGGTTTTGGGTGGGTCTGGAGAACCGTTCAAAACCACATATATTTCAGAGTCTTTCCTTATTGTATAGGAAACCCAGAGAGCTGAGATTATTGAGCGGCAGACTATATCCATGCGCGAGCCTGAGCTTGGAAGATCCTCTATATTAAAGTTGGAATCTGTCCGTGCATGCGACCATAAAATAAAGGTTCTCACGCAATCCCCTTAAACCTTTTTGCAATCTGTGCAAGCATTCCCCTTTTCATCCCACCTGCTGAGATTAATTTAGAGACTTTGCGCGCCTGATCATAAGCCTTTAACATTTCTTTTATCTGCGACTCTGATATACCTGAACCTTTGCTAATCCTCCTTATCCTGCTTTCGTTCAATAGATTGGGTTCTGCCCTTTCTTTTTTTGTCATAGACTGGATTGCAAATCCCCATTTTTTCATTTTTTTCTCCTGCTGGTCCAAATCAACTCCTTTAGGTACAGGCATAGCTGAACCAAGCATATCTCCAAGACCCCCCATCTTTCCAACAGCCTTAATCTGCTCATAAAAATCATCAAGGGTGAATTTCCCTTCCATTAATCTTTCTGTAAGTTCTTTTGCCTTTTCCTGCGGTATTGCTTCTTTTGCCTTTTCCAGCAAAGTTTTCAGATCTGGAAAACCCAACAAACGTGAAACAAAGTTTTCAGGATCGAAAACCTCTATAGCTTCCAGCTTTTCCCCTATACCAATAAACTTTACAGGAGCTCCGGAAACAGAGCAGGCTGTTAATGCTCCTCCTGCCTTTGCTGTTCCATCCATTTTTGTTATAAACACCCCTGTTATACCTACCAGTTTAGAAAAGCCTTCAGCCTGTTCCCTAGCTGCCTGCCCCAAGTCTGCTGGTATAACCAAAAGAACTTCATCAGGCTCAATATCTTTTGCAAGGGTTTTTAATTCTTCAGCCAGTTCTTTATCAAGAGAAGAACGCCCTGAACTGTCAAATAAAAGCAAATCTGCACGCGGGCTTAACTGTTCTATACCTGTTTTTACTATAGCCAACGGATCTTTCTGTCCTTTCGGGGCATAGACAGGAACTGCACACTGCTTTGCAACCTGCTGTATCTGATCCATTGCAGCTGGCCTGTGCACATCACAGCCGATTAGTCCAACTTTTAGTCCCTTCTTTTGATAGAACTTTGCTAATTTTCCAAGTGAGGTGGTTTTTCCGGATCCGAACAATCCCACAACCAGCAGTTTTCTTGGTTTCAAATTTATATCAGGCTTTTTTCCAACAAACTTTACAAGTTCCTCATAAACAATCCTTATAACATGCTCGCGCGCTGAAAGCCCTGCAGGCGGCTTTTCTTTTCCAGCCCGTTGTTTTATTGCCTCAGCTAATTTACCAGCCAAAGCAACATCCACATCACCTGATATAAGGGTTTTCCTTATCTCCTCTGCCAAGCTTTCAATAACAGCAGAATCAACATAGCCTGCTTTTGTAACCTTATCCAAGGCTGAGCGCAGCCCCTTTCCAAGTTTTTCTAGCATTCTGAGAATTAGTAAGCAAGGGTTTATAAGGGCTGCTATGCGGTTCCGAAATGCTTTAAAAGCTTGCTTTCTTTAGTTTAGGTATGATTAGCTTTGAAAATGTTCCGAAAGAGCTTGAACCATTTTTGGGAGAAGTAAAAGGAAGAATGTTCCTCGTTACTGGAGGAGCTGGGTTTATAGGCTCACATTTGGTTGATTGTTTGCTAAAAATGGGGGCTGGAAGAATAGTTGTTATAGATAATCTTTCAACAGGAAATGTAGATAACATTTCTAAGGACAGCAGGGTTGAGGTTTTGAATGAAAGAGCAGAAAACTCAAAGCCTGAAGGGAAGTTTGATTTTATTTTACATTTAGCAAGCATGGCTGATCCTACTGCTTTCATAGAACACCCTATAGAGATAATGGATGCTAACATTCTGGGAACCAGAAATATGCTGGAATTAGCAGAAAAAACGGGTGCGAAGTTCCTGTTTGCAAGCACGAGTGAGGTTTATGGGAACCCTCCTGCTGAGGCACTTCCGCTGAAGGAGGAGTATAATGGGAATGTGAGTGTTCTTGGGCCGAGAGCTTGCTATGATGAGTCTAAGAGAGTTGGGGAGGTTTTGGTAAGGGCGTTTATTCAAAATAGGAAGGTGGATGGGAGAATCGTAAGAATTTTCAATACTTATGGTCCAAAAATGAAAAGATATGGGCAGTATGGAAGGGTTGTTCCAAACTTTGTATGCCAAGCTCTCGTTGGGGAGCCTTTAACTGTTTATGGAACAGGAAAACAAACACGATCTTTCTGCTATGTTACAGATACTGTTGCAGGCATGCTTTTGCTATTGTTCAGAGAAGGAACAAAAGGGATGATAGTGAATGTTGGGAATGATAATGAAATGAGTGTTCTGGAGCTTGCGAATATTGTAACGGAATTGACCGGAACTGAATCAAATATTGTTTTTAAGGAACTGCCAAAGGATGATCCGCTCAGAAGGAAGCCTGATCTTACAAAGGCAAAGACATTGGGATATAGTCCAAAAGTTAAGCTGGAAGATGGACTGAGAGAAACAATAAAGTTCTATAAAGGGATTTTGGGTAAATAGTAGTTATTTTCTCCAGTTAAGCAATATTTTCCTTACTGCTGGCGGAACCTGCTTTTCCCACTTTTTATTATTGGAGAAATAAAGCCTGCGGATTTCTGTACCGTTTATCGTGCGGGAGCCTGTTTTAAAAATACTGTGGGTTCTGTAGGTTCCACCTGCTTCCAGTATTCTTTTCATAACTTTGTTTGAGCCCCCCTTTTTGGCTATAAAAAACTCTGAGTTCTTTAAGGGAAATGGCAGGTTTTGCTTGAATTTTGAGAATGGATAGACCATTGTAGGGTAAAACTTGAACAGCACAAAATTGTGGATTTTTGCTTCCTTTAGAGCTGCGAAAACTATTTTCTTTACTAAAGAATAGGGGAATGGATTACATTCCTTGTCAAAAGCATGAGGCATGAAAACTTTGGTTTTATTTGGCTTTCCAAAGGAAGGATGGAAAATTCCTATACCCACTTTCCTGTACTTTTTACTAGCTAATAGAACAGCCTGCAAATGGCCTAAATGAAAAGGCTGGAATCTGCCTACAATAATTGAATAGGGCTTTTTCATAGGGGTTGTTGGGTGAGGGAGAATAAAAACAATTATGAAAGAAGGCTTTCCACAACTTCTTCAGCAACAAAGGGCTTAAAGTCTCCGTACTCTTGGCCAACGCCTATAAACAGGATTGGTTTCTTTATTGAGTGGACTGCTGAGAGCAAAGCCCCGCCTTTCTCGTACACATCTGCCTTTGTAACTATAATTCCATCAACTCCAACTGCCTCATTGAAAAGCTTTGCCTGTTCCACAGAATCGTTTCCTGTGAGAGCATCTATAACCAAAATCTTCAAATCCGGCTTGTTTACACGGATTATTTTCTTCAGTTCGTCCATAAGGTTTGTGTTTGCTTGAGAGCGGCCAGCTGTATCTGCAAGCACAATGTCTATTCCCCTGCTTTCTGCTGCTTTAATTGTATCGAAAATAACTGCTGCAGGGTCTGACTGGTATTTGTGCTTAACAATTGGAACTTCAAGCCGCGCAGCATGTTCCTCTAACTGTTCTATACTGGCTGCTCTCCATGTGTCTGCTGCAGCCAGTATTGTGGAAAAGCCTTTGTTTTTCAGGTAGTGAGCCAGCCTTGCAATGGATGTGGTTTTCCCAGCACCGTTAAAGCCCAAAAACACTATCTTTAGAGGTTTCTTTTGCTTTGCCAATTGTTCTATGCTGATTGACGGGACAGAAAGAACTTCCAGAATGCTTTTCTTTAGGCTTTTCTTTATCAGAGCTTCTAAATCCTCGGAGCGCTTTATGCTTTTGCCTAAAAGGTCTTTTTTCAGGCTGGAAACAATCTTTTCCGTAACCTCTAAAGCAACATCACTTTCCAGCAGGTCTGTCTCCAGCTCTATTAATATAGGCGTAATATCCTGCTCTTCTATCTCCTTTTCCTTTACTGCCTTTTTCAGCTTCTCAAGAAAACCTGTTTTTTTCTCTTTTCCACTTTGCAGCTCTGTTTCTATTTTCTTTTCCTCGCGCAGGATTTTCTTTTCTAGTTTAATTTCTTTTTTCAGTATTTCCGGTTCTGTCTTTTCCTCTATAGGTTTAACAGGTTTTGGAAGTTCTTCCTCGGGTTTCTCTGGGAGGGGAGTTTCTTCTGGAATTGTAGGAACAGGGCCCTCTTCTTTTTCTTTTAGTTCTTCAACAGCCTCTGCAGGTTTTCTTTCTTCTTGCAAAGGTACGGGAACTGCTTCTTCTTTCTTTTCATCAACTGTTTTCAGATGTTCTGGAGAAACTGAAACTTCTTCCTTTTCTGGCTCTGGGAAAGGCTCCTGTAAAACGGAGTGTTCTAAAGGAACTGGTATAGGTTCTGCAGGCTTTTCCTCTGCATCAGGCTTGCTAGATAGGGCAGAAGAGAGTTTCTCAACACCCTCCTTTAGCTTCTTTTTTAGGAAACTGAACATCTTTTAGGTATGGAAGGGAACATTCTTAAATCTGGGTTGTTCAAGCAGCCTTCTGCTTTTTCATAAATGGTTATCTAACTAGTTGCCCTGGGAAGCCATATCCTGCAGCTCTGGCTGCAGCCTTTGTAGCTGAGCTGCAAGGGACTGTTCCTGCTCAACTATCTCCCCGAGAATTCTTTGTGCCTCGTCCATCCTTTCTTCCATAAGCTTTACAGCATCTGCACCTGATTTTTTAACTGCTATATTTGCACCAATGCTTACAATAACCTTGCTTGTGTCAGAAACCGACCCTTTAACATAGGAACCTGAGCCAACCGGAACCAGCGCCTCAGAATTTTTTGTTTTTCCAAGATCTTCAAGAGCTCTTTTTGTATTATCTAGTTCCTGATAATGCTCAACAATCTTCTGTGCACGTTCCCTAAGCATTTGTAAATTGGCTTGGAGAATTTGGGCCTGCATAACCTTTCTGTTCATATCCTCTTCAGATGATTTCTTATCTGGCATTTTCACTACTTTCTCTTTCAAGTTTATAAGCTTACTCAAAGACTTCACCTATCCTTCCTAATTCAGGACCTGTACAGGACTCTGAACAAATTGCTGCTAAACTGTTTACTATAAGGGCTGAGTGGATAAATGGGCTGCCGCGGCTAACTGTTCCAAGGTCTGTTTTTACCTTTAAAACAGATTCTATCCATTTCAGCTCTTCTTCAGTAGCTGTATTTGTTGTTAAACAGCCTTTTTCTGTTGTTAAGGCTGCTGAGCCAACTGTTTCAAACCCGCCTATTTTTCCTGATTCAACTGGAACCCCCAAACACTCTTCTATCTCTTTCCTGTGCTGGGAGAGAAGGGGGGAAATAATACAGCCTTTATTGTTTGTTAGAATAAGGTTTCCTATTGCTGTATATTTTGTGTCTAAAATAAGAACGTTTAGGTTTTTTAGGGAGGTTTTTAAGCTGGCTATCTCCTCCTTCTCAATCATTGGAGTTAAAATAATGCCATTATCATTGCCTGCAGCAAAAACACCGCATAACTCTGTGCCAAAAAGTGTGGAAGTTATAACAGGAACTTTAAGGGCTGAAGAGACTGGTTTTGCTGCATCTGAAAATCCGAGTAAACAATAGGATTCTGTTGCAAAGCCATACAAACCTAAATTATGGTCTCCTGAAAAGTTCATTCGCGGAAATTTGAAAGGCATGGAGCTCACTTTGGGCTTTCCCTTTCTGCAGACTTTTGCTCTTTTTCCAGCTTTTCTATTCCAGCTTCAACCTTTGCCTCTTCCTTTGCTATAGCTTCTGTAGAAACTGGAGCTGCACCAGACTCATTCTTAATTTCCTCCTGAATTGTCATCTTCTTTCTCTCTTTCCTGTCTTCCTTGATTTTCTTCTCTTTCTCAGCCTTTTTCTTTTCTTTTTCCTCCTTTTCCTTTAAAGAAGGCTTCTTTATTTCAATCCCGAGAAGCTCTGCATAAACAGTCTTGTCCTCTTTCAGTACATGTACACGAATAGAGTGAGGGGGTTTTTGGATTCCGCGTGACCAGAGAGAATGATTTATTGAAGGCCCTATCTTTACATCTTCAACTTTCAAATGTTTTTCAAGGAACTCTCTTACAAGCCTTGAGGCTTTCGCTGTTCTCCTTGTTCTAGCCGTCTCATAGGCTTTGCGCAGAGGTATTGTGAAAATCTTCTCTTCCTTCTTTTCTTCTGCCATTTTTATCACTTTATAACTTCAGCCTTCCCCTTCTCCAGTGTTTTGTTTCATAAACTCTTATCCTGCGGGAGCGTGCCCTTTTATTGTATTTTTTAAGATCTGCCCAGCGGGGGGCTCCTTTTCTCTTAGCAGCAGCTATCATTCTCAGCTTCTTTGCTTTGTGTTGTATTGCTCCCATTTTTATCTTCTCATTATCCTTGTCTTTTTTGTTTCTGTTAAAAGCCCCAGTATCTGCTTTAACTTTTCATCATCTATTGTTTCCTTCATCTGCCCTGATTGATAAAGTTGTATCAGGTATAGTTCCAATTGGGAGGCAAGCATTGCATTTGCAAGCCTTACTCTTCCCAACCTTTCTGCTGCTGCCTTGTCCAGTATCTTTGATATTATTACTTTTTTTGCAGCCTCCATCTGGGCTGCCTGCATTGCATCTTCTCCCATTTACTTCAGCCCCTTTGCAACTCCATCAAGGAACTTCCTTCCAGCAGGAGTTAAAATCCTCCCTTTTTTTGGCTTTTCTGTTTTTGCAACAAAGCCTGCTGCTTCCAGCTGCTGCAGCATCAATCTGATATATTTTCCTCCGGATTTCCTGTGGTGTGCACCTGCATGTCCCATCCTTTTCCTTCCTCCAAAAGCTGTGCGCAATCTTTCCACACCAACCGGACCATCAGCAATGTAGAGTTTCCTTAAAAGTGCTGCTGAGCGTATAAACCAAAAATCTGGCTGAGTTGGAGGTCTTTCATTTGAAACCCCTGCTTTTGTAAATATAGAGGCTGGGTGAGGCTTTATTTCTCCTCTCTTTTTCAGCTCTTCCTTTACAGCTCCTAAAAGTTTTCCAGGCTCCAATGCCATTATCTGAGTCATAATAATCCCCCTTTACTATGGGTAGAAGGTTTTTAAGCTTTCTCCTTTCTCCCACAATTACATATCACTATGCGTTTTCCCTTAAAAATCCTTATTTTGGCTGTTTTTCCAAGAACCCTGTAATTATTACAATCCCTGCAGAGTCTGCTCAAAAAACCTGCTGGAAGCCTGATTCTGTATTTTTTTGATATTTTCAGCAGGGTTTTTGTATAGGATTTTGCAAATGCACTTTCAGGTTCCCTTTCAATCCTTTCTTTCAATATAGCCACCCTTTCTTTGGCTATACGGGTTTCCCTTTCCAGACTTTTTTTCTTGCGGAAGTATTTTGACATATAGAAATAGTGCGTGGGCAGCTCTTTAAAACACTGCCCACTGCAACTACTCAGGTTTTTAGCAACATGGGCCATTTATCATTCACATCACCTCCATTATAGGTTGTCCAATATTGGATATCCTATATATGCTTCCCCTGTATTTAAATATATAGGATAACCTATACGTTGTATGTATATAGAAAAATTTGGCTGTGATATGAGGGGTATGCTCTCTTTTTTGATACTGTTCCTACTTTCAAAGAAGCCAATGTATGGGGAAGAAATTGCAGCGGAACTTGAAAAAAGAAGGGGAATAAAACCAAAAGCCGGTACTCTTTATCCTGCTTTGAAAGAACTGAAGAAAAATGGACTCATTAAGGGGGAGAAGAAAGGTAAAATAATTGTATATTCCCTGACTCCAGAAGGGCACAAAACCGCCAAATACACAAAAGAATATTTCTGCAAGTGCTTTGGAGATGTGTTTAAGGATTGAATTTAGTTCTTTCCGAACAAAATGAGTATACCTTATAAAGGTTTGTTTTCATAGTTTGTATATGGATAATGGTGGCATACCATCTGTATGGGATGTAGACCCGAAAACTGGGGTTGCCGTGAATACAGCTGTAAAAGAGCTGGAAAAGAGATATGTAGAGATGGAGCAAAAGTTGGGATTAAGGTCTCCAACAGTAAGGTATAGAAAAGTTAGAGAATTTGAAGAGGATTCTATCGAAGATTTGCCAGCTCCTGTTAAGGTTTGTGGGCTACCCAATGTTGGCATTGAACCTGATAATCTAAGGCCTCTGGATAAAAGGTACGCTGCTATGGAAAAGGAGCTCTGGAAACCTGTTGAAGTTGAAGTAGCCACAGTTAATAGGAGCAGGAGACGTGGGGCTTTGAAAGTAGCTATTATGCCACTTGCCTTTGTAGGCGGAATTTACGTTCTTAGAGGAATATTTGGTGGCCATTGGAATGTTGCAGATTTGCCTTCCTATGTTCATGATTTGATAACAGGAGGAAATGGAGCCCAGAGCGCGGTGCATCTAAATACTGGTGGTGTTGTTCAACATGCTGAATATCTACCACAGCTTCCAGAACAGCACCCCATTGAAATACCAGCACCTGTTGAATCTCCGCCGCCTGTTAATGTTCCACAAAAAGAAGGAAATATATTGTCTTTTGTTCCTAACGAGGGAGGTTTCTGTCAAGGTGGATTAGATCATACAGGTTGGGGTCATAAACATAATGTACCGGGAGAAGTTGTAGTTAAAATTAATGATTTCGAACATTCGAAAGGAATGGATATTCGTATAAACCATCGTGGTCAGTATAATTCCTTTCTTATACAAATGTTAGAAAATAAAGGCGCGGAAGATCCTGATAACTGTTTGAAAGCAGAACTTGCTAAACACATTTATTAATTGTTAATTCTAAATAATAAAACTGGTGCGCCGACAGGGATTTGAACCCTGGTCATCAGCTTTCTACACCGGGATTGCCGGATGTGCAGAAACTCACTGAGGTTTCTGCTTGGAAGGCTGAGGTCCTACCACTAGACTATCGGCGCTGTTTTAATTGGCAGGGAGCTTTTAAAAACCTAGAGCTTGTATCCTATTTTCCTTAAGAAGTCTTTCCTGTCTTTTTCATCTGCTTCGTTCTCTGTTCCTTTGGGTTTCTCCCCATCAATAACTCCCAGAATTCCTCTTCCTTTCCCATCGTCAGCAATCACAATTCTCAGAGCATTTGCTGTTGCAGCATGGATTGTGCAAACTTCTGAAACCTGCTTTATAGCATTTAGAACATTAACTGGGTATGATTTTAGGAAAATTATAGCAGAATGCCCAGCTGAAAGTTTCTCTGCTGCACGCACAGCTGCGGAAACAAGCTCTGTGTCTGTTCCTGCCTTTCTAATTAAACATTTTCCAGAGGCTTCGCAGAAAGCCAGACCAAATTTTATTCCTGGAACTGCCTGCACAAGGGTTTCGTATAAATCCTCCACTGTTTTTATAAAGTGGGAAGTCAGCAAAATACAGTTGCAGTCTTTTGGGGTTTCTATTTCTACCAAATCAGTTTTCATAATAAACTATAATGGGTGATGCCTTTAAATCGTTTTCATTCTGTGGCTTTAATATGGGAAACGGAGCGGTCAGAGGCAAAGTCTGTTTGGACCTAATTGGTGTTGACCCTAGAACTATAGATAATGAGGGGGTTGCCAGAGTACTGTATACAACCAATGGGGGCGGTTCTCCCTGTTATGTTTATCCCTTGTCATTAAGCCCCCTCGTGCGTGGGCAGTTTGGTGGGAATGGGAGAAGTGATATAGCTGTACATGAAGATTTGGGTCCGCTGCGAAAGAGTGTTATGGGGGATACATTTGATGGAAATGCTGGGGGGAGTAGAAATCTTATGGGCATTTATTTAAAACCAAATGGTAGTGGTGTGGAGTTACATGCTTGTATATTTACAGAATACAGAGAGTCCCTGGATGTAGAGAGACTGGTAGCTCTCGAGAGAGCAGATATGGGAGTAAGATATGTAGGGAACGTAATCTTGAATAAGGATACGAGAGAGGGTGTGGAAGAATCTGTTAGAAGCGCAAATAATCTACCAAGGCAAACTGTTTCTGAGGCACAGGAGAGAATATGGGCATTAGAAGTGGCATTGCCTTTGATAAGAACGCATCATTCAAAGCTTCTTGGACGAGGTTAACTGGACCAGAACAATTCCTGCAACTGCACCTATTGCAGCGCCTATAAAAATGTTAATAATGTTCATGGATAAGCCTGACCATAGAAAGCCGCCTGCTGCACCCATAGTAAGCCCGAAAGCAACCCCATAATCCAGTTTATTAATTGGCATTGTAGAGGTTGGAAAGTATGAGAATTTAAAGATTTGTATTAAAGGAATTGGTATGGAAAAAGAAACTCCGCAACAGGTTTTAAGGGAGTCTTGGGAAAGGATGAAAGAATACTGTAGAAGACAGAATGCTCCTGAGCCTAGGTATATTGATAGGAATCTTGTGAGAGCTGATATGGCTGCGTATGGAGTTGATGGGGAGCCAGGGGGAGGGGTTAGATTTTCTGCAAGAACTGATTATAAGGCGTTACGAGTTGAGGGTATAACTTTTGATTTGGATCCTGAAGTATGGAGGGGCACTGCAGCGCATGAGGTAGCCCACTACATACAGCTGTTGAACTCCCCACATTTTTGGATTTTGACTTGTAAACTGCTTGATGCGAACAAGATAAGTCCGCGGCAAGATTGGAAAGAACTTATAGATTTCAGCGAAGTTGTCTTGGAAACAGGTGCTTGGTATGCTTCTTTGAGCATGACCGGAGGAAAGGTTTTTGATATACTATACAAAAAATATGGAGAACCTGTGGAGAGAAGGGGAGAAACGGTACACGGCATGTTAGCAGTAGATGCTAAACTTGGGGGAACCAGTTTGAAGCAGGCTCTGGATCCAGAAAAGATGGGAGATTCTTTACTAGAGTTGGGTTTATTGAACAATACAGGGAACAGGTGTAGGACTTTGTTTAATAGCCTTTTGGAAGCTGAAAGAGCCAAAGGAGATATAGAGATTGTTTTTGGTAAGGAGGGAGTGGTGGGGTCGGGGTGATTCTCACGGGGAGAACTTTCCCTTACCGCTAACCAAGGGGGTTAATAGGGCGGTAAGAAGGGGTCTCCCCTTCTTGCGCTTTGAACACCCGCAGGCAGTTATCTCATCGCTTTTGCTCGACTCTCCAAGTTTGGGGAGGTGTCGGAACCGTCAAGGTTCTGACTTGGAGACTGCTGTCATACCAGGCTAGACCACGACCCCGTAAATAAGAATTGGTTGGGAGGTTTAAATAGTTGGTAAGGGAGTTGAGAGGCCTGCCCTATCTGGCCTGTACCATATGCTCTGCTTGCCCATTAACTCTTCTAAAATTGAAAGGGGTATTAACAGAGCCTGTAAGTTGCTAAGGAAAAACCATATTGGGAAGTAAGCTATGTTTGTTAGGGATTGTTTGAAAAAACGGAGGCTCTGAATAAAGAGAGCCGAAACAAAAATAAAAAGCATATAGAGGGGGGAGAGGTAGAGGAGGGGAAGGGAGAGATAGAGGAAAAGGGCTGTTAAAGCTGTTATAATGAAGGTAAATGGAGGAAAATAGAAATAGGTTCCGTGCATCGCATCTGACAGGAAGGATTTCATTGAGGCAGATTTCTCATATTTATTGTGGGCCTGTACTGCTCCACGTGTCCAGCGCCTGCGCTGGCGGATAAAAGAATTGAAATTTGGAGGTTCCTCATGGTACACAACAGATTTGGGCTCGAAAATGCTGCACTGTTTTTTAGGGGATTTGCGCTTTATTGCTATGGATATTGCAAGGTCCTCTACTATAACCTCCTCGTCAAAGCCACCAACTTCCTTTAGAATACTTTTCCTGAAAAACATGTTATTTCCTGCTGTAATTATGTCAGCACCATGCTTGTTCAGGAAATACTCATAATAGGAGATGAAAGTTGTTTCTAGGGAAAGGGCTTTTGACATCAGGCTGCCTCTTTCATTGTAGGAAAGGCTTGGGCCGGAAACGGCATTTATATCTGGGTTGGAAAAGTGCTTTACAGCTTCTCTTATACAATCTTTTGTTACGATGCAATCAGAATCAAAAATTGCAACTATTTCACCCTTTGCAGAGGGCCAGGCTGAATTCAGGGCTGCTGCTTTTGAAGTTTTGGGCTCTCCAGCAACCACATTCACATTTTTGAAAGAACGCACAATTTCTTCTGTTTTGTCTGTGCAGCCGTCTACTGCTACTATAACTTCCATCTTTTCTTTCGGATAGTCTGCTTCCAGTATACTCTTTAAACAGTTGCCTATTGTTTTTTCCTCGTTCCTTGCTGGGATTACAACTGTAACCAATGGCAGTTCCATAGGAGAATTGTTATGTTAAACTAACTTTTAAAGGTTTTGCAGAACCAATAATATAACACTGTTATATTTTAACGTGGAGAGGGAATGGAGCCTCGGGAGGGATTTGAACCCCCGACTTGCGCATTACAAGTGCGCCGCTCTACCGAGCTGAGCCACCGAGGCATATTTCAGTATGTTCTGCAGCTTTAAAAAAGGGGGGCAAATAAGTATGGTTATGCTGGTTTCGGTTATTGTCTGCTCAAAGAATGAGGAAAAGTATATTGGAAAGTGTCTGGAAGCATTAAGAAAACAGACAATAAAACCTGAAATTATTGTTGTGGACGGACACTCGAAGGACAAGACTTTTAAAATTGCAGAAAAGCTTGCTGACAAGGTTTTTTTAGACCATGGAAAAGGTATTTCTGAGGCAAGGAATCTGGGCTGGAAAAGTGCTGGGGGGAAAATAATTGCATTTTGTGATGCTGATACAATACCATATAGGGACTGGGTGGAAACAATACTCGGAGGGATTGGAAAGAATATAGCTGTTTTTGGTCCTTTGGTTCCGTATGATGGGGGAAAGAGAGCAAAATTAAACCTGAAGATATGGGGACATTATTTTCTCAGGGTTTCTGCTAAATTGCGCTACCCCTGCTTATGTACAGGAAACCTTGCTGTGCTGCGCACAGCTTTGAAAGCTGTTGGTGGGTTTGATGAAAATGTTAATATACTAGAAGATTTTGAGCTTGGAACAAGATTAAGGAAACTTGGAAAAATAAAGTTTCTGCCAAAAATGTGCATGCCTGTTTCCTCCCGCAGGTACCAACAGGGGTTTGCAAAAACAGCATTAGAGTTCTATATTGCAAATGCTATAAGGATAAAGGTTCTGAAAAAATCTCCGAAGACCAGTGGATATTGGAAGTAAAATTATGTCAAATCAGGCACTGTTTGGTCTGTAGTTGGTGTTGAGTCATCAATAACAGAACCCGCAGAAGAACTCAAATCTGAAGCTGCTGCATCAGCACTTCCTGTTTCAAAACTAGGTGTGGTTGTGGTTGTAGTTCCACCTGATTGGGAAGTACAGCCAGCTATTACAACAAGTGAAAGTGCTGAAAATAATGCTATTAACCTGAAAGTTGCACTCATTTCATCATACCCCTTGCAATATCTTTCATACCCCGTATATTTCCTCTCTTCTTTTCTATATCTTTCCTTATATCATCAACAGACTTCTTTATTTCCTTCAACCCTTCCCATCTCACTTTCATCATCATACCACCAAACCCTTTCATCTCACTCGTTAAATTTCCCATATAACCTTTCATTCCTTCCAAAGAGTCCACGAAACCAGGGAAGTCAGTGGCATTTAAATTATCTTTTAGCTGCTTTGCCTGATTTTCTATTGCTGTCATGTTCCCTGTAATTATACTTGTCCTTTCCTGTATCCTTAAACACCCTTCGCTTATATTTACTAAGCCAAATCGCTCTGCCCTTTCAGCTATATCTGTGCATTTTTGGGAAACAGTGTTCATATGTGCTATATACTGGTCCATGTGCCTTATCATTGTGTCCAGCTGTTTTGAGAATCTATCCTTATTTACAGCAAGAATAGCTTTTGTATGCTTTTTTACTGTTTCGTTCTTTCCTGTGTCCTTAACAGCAACTCCTGCGATATAGGGAATGACAGAACGGGTTGAAGCAGCCGGTATTCCTAGTGCAACAGCTTCCTCGGCTGTGGGCAATTTACAAACTAATGAAAAAGTTCCATCAGCAAAAGTTGTTGTCTTGTTGCTATCGCAAACTATAACTCTCTTGGGCCCAACTACAGCTGCCCTGTACTCAAAAATTCCAGTGGCGCCTTCATCAGTGAATATTTTTCCAGATATTGTTACTGTGTCGCCCATGAAAACCTTGTGTGAACTGGAGGAAACTGTTATGTTAAGAGCTAGCGCGGAAGCAGAGAAAACTGAAAGCGATATTAAAAATACAAGGGTTGTAAAAACCTTTGAAGAGTTCATAATAAAAATCCTGTTTCCGGACTTAATAAATGTTTGTTTTATTTTGGAAAGTGGTGCCTGAGGTGAGATTCGCACTCACGACCTCCAGATATCTCACAGCTTTCGCTCGAAACTCATAATGATATGAGTCTGGCGCTCTAACTAGGCTGAGCCACTCAGGCACTTTCTTTTTTGAGGGGGAAACTTATAAAGGAATGGATATAAAGTAAGCTATGGTTTATGAAAAGGAACTGAAAACTGCTGTTGCAGCTGCGCGTGCTGCAGGCAAAATAATACGTATTGGATTTGGAAAGAAGCATGCTATTGAAATGAAAGAAAAGAAAGAGATAGCAACTGAAGTGGACAAAAAGTCTGAGATTGTTATAAAGAAACTGCTTTCTAAATTTGATTATAGCTTTCTTGGGGAGGAAACTGGGTTGCAGGATAAAAAAACTGAACTGGAATGGATTGTAGACCCGCTGGATGGGACAACAAACTTTTCAATTTGTAACCCATTTTTTAATGTTTCAATTGGGCTGGTAAAGGGGGGGAAGCCTGTTATGGGAGTTGTTTATAATCCTATTATAGATGAGCTGTTTACAGCAGTAAAAGGGAAGGGAGCTTTTCTGAACGGGAAAAGGATTTTTGCAACAAAGAAAGAGGATTTTGGAATGGCTATTCTGGGTTTCTGCACCAAAATCTACAATCCGGAGGCTGCTAAACTGCACACAGTTTTTATGGACATAAAGGATCTGAGAAAAATGGGCTCTGCTGCATTAGAGCTTTGCTATGTTGCTGCTGGCAGGCTGGATGGATTTGTTTCTTTCTATGCTAAGCCATGGGATATTGCTGCTGGAATTTTGATAGCAGAGGAAGCTGGAACTAAAATAACAGACTTTAAAGGAAAAAGTATTGATGTTAACACTAAAACTCTTGTTGCTGCGCCGCAACAAATGCACAGGAAAATTTTGGAGAGAGTTTCTAACATAGAGGGAACAAAATGAAGGCTGTTGTCGCTCTCTCTGTATACGATAAGGGGAAAAGAGCAGAGTGGAAACGGCTGCTAGAAACAGTTAAAGAGTGGAGATTATTGGAATTAGAAGTTTATGTTTCTGACGGGGGCTCCTCCAAGAAACTTATAAAAACTATAAAGGGTTTGGGGGCTGTGGTTCTGGGAAAAAAACATTCCTCAATTGGGGATGGGATTAAAGATTCTATAAGGGAGGCTGCAAAACACGGGGATATTATTATTGTTTCTGAGGGGGATAAATCAGGGAAATATGGATTTAGCAAAAACTTTAGGAAAATATTGAAACCTATAGAACAGGGAAAAGCAGACCTTGTTATTGTTGGCAGGACTGGGCCCTCTATAAAGAGCTATCCAAAAATACAGCAGTTCACAGAGCAAAAAATAATAAATTCTCTCTATCTTACAGCCCTCAGAAAGATACCGCAGGGCACAGACCTCTCTTATGGACCGAGAGTGTTCAGAAAAGAGCTTGCAAAATATTTTACAAATTCCAAGTGTATTGGCTGGGATATAATGTATAAACCACTAATAAAGATTGTTAAGGATGGGTGGAAGGTTGCTGAGGTTAAGATAAAAATGAAGTTTCTTGACAAGGAAGAGGGCAAGCCTGAGTTTGTTGCTTACAGGCTGAAACAGGCAGAAGAAATAATAGCCCCTTTGATAAAAAAGTGATTGGTGGGCCCGGAGGGATTTTCTCTCCCTACCTGAGGGGGTAGGGCTGTAGGGGGAAACTTCCCCCTGAGCTTCGAACCCTCGGCCCTTCGGTTTCTCCATCATTGCAAGCGCTAGGATGGCTCTTATGAATTAAGAGCCGAATGCTCTACCAGACTGAGCTACGGGCCCAGTCCTTTATTGACTCCAGCAACAATAAAAGCCTTTCCCTAGAACTTAACAAGCCTCTGAAACTCCTTATAGCGGTTTTCTATTTGTTCCATTGTAAGAATTTTCAGCCTTTCTATTCCCAATCCTTCAGCGCAGAAAGAGGCAATAACAGAACCGTAAACCATTGCTTTGCGCAGATTTTCTTTTGTAATTCCTGTTTTGGCTAAAAATCCAAGCAAGCCACCTGCAAAGCAGTCTCCTGCTCCTGTTGGATCTACAACATTTTCCAACGGGTAGCCTGGAACAAAGAAAAAGCTGCTGTTTGAAAAGAGCAAAGCCCCGTGCTCCCCTTTTTTAATTATAATATTCTTTGCTCCAGCAGAAAGGGCTTTTTTTGCTGCTATAACAAGGTTGGAAGTTTGAAAAAGTTCGCGGGCTTCCCACTCGTTTAAAAGAAAAATATCAGCTGCTTTGCAAAGCTCCATCAGTTCTTCCCTTCTCTTAAGCCATATGTTTTTTGTGTCCATTACTGTAAAAGGTTTTGAAGGAAAGTTGGACAAAAATTTTGTTGGAAGGGAAGGATCTATTGGACCAAAATAAACAAACTTTGCACTCCTGTAGGATTCTGGAATCGTTGTTTTCATGTTTCCAAAAACATTCAGCTCAATAAGATCTGTGTGAGCTTCGTTCATCTCATAGTCATAGCTAGCATGCCAGCGCAGGGTTTTGCCGGTTTCTTCTGAAATTCCTTCAATATCTACTCCTCTGGAAAGAAGGAATTCTTTATGTATAGAAGGGAAGTCTTTTCCAACAGTTGAAACTATTCCTGTTTTTGAAAAGAAACTGGAAGCTAGGGAAAAATAAGATGTTGTGCCACCCAAACCTTCTGAGAACTGGCCGAAGGGGGTTTTAACAGAGTCTAGGGCTAAAGAACCTATTCCTATAACATCAATTCCCATTTAACCACGCCTTAACGGGTGCGGGCTCTCCCAAGAACCTGTTTCCATTGCCAACCAAATTTCCTTAAGCGGGCTGAAGGAAAACCGCAGTGGGAGCACTGTTTCTTTCTAATGTGATAACCATGAAGTCCGCATCTGCGACAGCGTATATGGGTTATCTTGTTCCTTTTTCCCATTGAGGGTGTTCCCTTTGCCATAACCAAAACCTATTGGCTAAATAGAGGGAGAGAAGGTATTAAAAGGTTTACTCAGAGGCAGGAGAAATCAGAATTATAGTATCTCCGCGAACCAGAGTGGAGCCAAGCTTTATTGTTTTATCTGCTGTTCTTTCTTCTGCTCCTTCCAGCCAGATGTTTAAATGCAAATCGAAAGCTTGAAGAAGACCTGTAACTTCTGTTCCACCTTTCAACTTTATTATAACTTTGTTTCCTTTAGCTTTGTCAAGAACATCCAATGGCCTGCTGTTATTTGCTGTTGTCACTCAAACACCCAAATTAAAAAACCTTAATTAAGAATTGGCCTACTTCTATATAAAGCCTGCTGGGTCTGGAAAGGTTTAAATACGTTGAACAAGGGAAAAAGAGTATGTTGTATCATGGGAAGGCTAACAGGAAGCCTACAGGAGGGCTTTACAGAAAACTGAGCAAAAAGAAGAAGATGAATATAGGCAGTGATTTTGTCCCTGTTAAGATAGGGAAGGAGAAGAGAGCTGAAAAGAAAACCTATGGGGGAGGGAGCAAGTTTTCTTTGCACCAGGTTGAGATTGCAAATGTACTGAATCCGGAGACAAAAAAAGCACAGAAAGCCAAAATAATAACTGTAAAAGAAAATCCTGCGAACCCGCACTTTGTAAGAATGAACATTATAACAATGGGGGCTGTTATAGAAACTGAAGCCGGATTAGCTAAAGTAACAAGCAGACCAACCCAGCATGGTATTGTGAACGCGGTTTTGATCAAGAAGTAACCATACGCTGGATGTGACAATATTTTCTCTTATAAACCTCCATAATATGGATGAATTTTTGTCACTGCAGGAGCAAACCTATATGAAAAGTTTTAATCCGTCAAAGGCTGCTATTGTTCTGGGGAAAACTTTCTTTGCTGCGCGCAGCAATTCCTTTTCTGATTTGTAGCGCTGGCTAAAGTGGGATAAGACAAGCCTTTTTATTTTATATTGCTTTGAAAGCTTGGCTGCTTCAGCTGCTGAGCTGTGGGACTTGGTTGGAACAGGTTCCAGGAAAGTTGAATCGTGGATTAACAAATCACAGCCTGAAATAAACTTGAAAAATGGCTTGAATGGCTGGGTATCGCCTGAATAGGCAAAGCTCCTACCCTCTGTTTTTTCTGCAACCTGTTTCAGCAGGATTTTTTTGCTATTGAAAACAATTTTTCCTTTCTCTTTTAGCTCCTGCAGCAGGGGAGAGGGTTTCAGGCCAAAAGTTTTTAGCTTTTTGGAAGAAAGGTTCCATCTTTCCTTTTCCTTGAAAAAATAGCCAACTGCTGGGACAGAATGTTTTACAGGAACTGAGAAAATATCGTACTCTAATGTGCTTACTAATTTTTGTGGAGACTCGAGAGAGCAGTTTATTGCGCGGAGTGGAAAACCTACGGAGTAATAGCTTAAATCAAAAAGATCTGAAACAAACCTCTCTGCCTGCGGTCCGAAAATTGTGAGTGGTTCTTTTCTGTTTAAAAGATTCAATGTTTCAAACAGAGGGAGTAGACCTGAAAAATGATCTGCATGCCAGTGGGAAATGAATATGGATTTTATTTTCTGGGGATTGTAACCTGCTTTCCTTACTCTTGTCTGTGTTCCTTCACCGCAGTCGAAAAGGTAAAGCTCACCTGAGCGGTTAAGAAGGGTTGACGGGTGGCCGCGCTCAGGTGTGGGAATTGCTGAACCTGAACCAAGTATAACAACATCTATCTGAGTCAATCAACCACCATAAGGGTTAAAGTTTGTTTCAAAGTAATTGCGCAGGAAAAGGCGCAGGTCTTCCCTCTTTTCAAGAGGTTTTAATATATTTATACCTGAAAATATTTTTGGGGTTTTGGAAAAGTTGCTTGGTATTCCCTTTTGTGATAGCTTTTCCTGTGAAAGAGAAAATAAATATTTGAAAAATGGAAGCGGTGCTGTATGAGCTCTTTCAGTTTCTACAAACCAGTCATCCCCCTCTATCCAGAGCCTGTTTTTTGAATAGTGATTTAGGAAATCTTTAGACTGTTTTGAGTAAATGCTTGGACCTTTATGTTTTATTATACGCGGGACAGACCAGACAGAAATTTCAAGGAAAAATGATATATCAGTGGGGGAAACAAAAATGTCACCTGAATGGAAAGAAAACCCTGCAGCTGAAAGCAGCTTTTCAAGATTTCTGAGTGTTTTCCTTCCCTGTGTATAGAGCACATCATCCAGAATATTTTTAGGCTTTGGAAAAAGGAAGAGATAGGGGCGTGTTCCGCGGGAAGAAATTGCACGCTTTACTTCCTTTACAGAATAGGGTTTTGCAGGATCAGATGAAAAGTATTTTATTGAGGGGATTTTAAGGAAGGCTGAGCAGGCTTTGGAAAAAGTATAAAGGCTTTGGGGAGATACAGCTGCTGCAACGTTCCTGTTTGAATCTACGGGGTCTATTATTGTAAGTGGTGTATGGAACTGTTTTTGGGAGTTGGATAAGGAAACTTTTGCGCCAGCACTCCAGCCGGCAGCAGCCTTTATTACAGAACTGAAAGATCCAAATTTTACTATAAGCAGCTCGCACAAATAGCCGGAGAATCCCTGTGTTTTCAGGTCAGCTCCATAGCAGCCTGCTGTTTTGCAGAATTGCTTCAAAAGCCTGACTTCAGCTTCCTGTTCTTTTGAGAGGTTTTTCTTTACAAAAACTACATGATGAGGTGTTCTGTCAACAGCAGACTGGATTGCTGAAGGATCTGAAATTTCATAAGCTGGAACAACATCTATCTCAAACTTTCTGCCTGAAAAGTTTAAGCTTGAGCGCGCATATGGGTGCTCTGCGTAAGCTACAATGGGTTTTCCTTTCAAAGCCTTTATTATCTTTTTGGCAGCCTCCAGACCCTGCTTTTCAAGCCCTTTCCTTTCAAGTGAGGTTGGGAAAAGAAGGAAAAGATCAATTTCAAGCTTCCCTGGAAGCCATGTCCCTTTCTCAGCAGAACCGCAAAGCTGCGGTTTAAAGCCTGATAACTTATGTGCAGCAGAAAGAGCGCGGGCTTTGAAAGCTTCCATTGCCTTTTTTTCTACTTCGGAGGGTTCGACCTTTTTTAGGGCTGCTTTAATGACTTTTCCGGTGACTGCCATAAGGTTTATATAGTGGACCTGTATAAATAAAGTGCACGTGATAATGTGGCTCTTGAAACCATAGTTGCTGATTCATTGGTTCAGATACCTTCTGCTATTTTACAGGCTGCTGCAACTTCCATCCCACTTGTTATAGGGGCTATAATAACACTTGGTATTGGATTTGTTCTTGGAAGGGTTGCCGGATGGGTTGTTTATAATGTTATAGGAAGAATAAAGCTGGATAAGTGGCTGGCTGAGGAAGAGAAGCTAAACATTAAGCTTTCTGTTGTAGGGGATGTTATTGCACGCTGGCTTGTATATTTATTTTTCATAACTTTAGCTGCTGCTGTTTTGGGCAACGCAGGCATAACAGTGTTTGTAACGAAAGTAATAGAATTTGTATATAGTGCAATAGGAGCTGGATTGTTCATAATCGCAGGGTATATTGTTGCAACTTACATAAAGGACAGGATTGTAAGCTCAAGGACAGTCTATTCAGACATGGTTGGGAAGGTTATTTTCTTTTTAACCCTTTACATTTCAATTGCCTTGGCTCTCCCGCTGTTGGGTGTAAATGCAGAGCTTGTGAACAACATTTTGCTTGTTATAATAGGTTCAATAGGCTTGGGATTGGCAATAGCAATCGGGCTTGGATTGAAGGATTCTTTCGGGGAGCTTGCAAAGGACTATACAAAGAAGTTTAGGGGAAAGCGCTGAGCAAAGGCATAAATTCTGGCTGATATAAGACTTCTCTATGATTATTGAAGATATAATGAAGAAAAATGTAAAGACCTGCAGGCCTGATTCTACTGTTCTGGAAGCTGTTAAAATAATGAATAAGTTTGGTATAGGTTGTTTGATTGTTGTAGAGCCCAGCGGGAGGGTTGCAGGGATTATGACAGAAAGGGACGTTCTGAAGGGAGTTGCAGAGAAAAATTTGCTGGCTGAGGAGGTTTTTGTAAAGGATATAATGAGCACGGATATAGTTGCTATTGAACCTGGAATAAGTTTGGAGGAAGCTGCAGAAGTTATGGCAAAATACAGGATAAAAAAGCTTCCTGTTATAAAGGAGGGTGAATTGGTTGGAATTGTTACTGCTTCTGACCTTATAACTTATGAGCATAAGCTGATTGAAAAAGTTGCTTTTCTGCTTGCCGCAAAGCCTCAGGCAGGCGTTGGTGAATAAACTCAAATAAAACTGCACCGGCAAGGAAACCTGCCAAATGGAACAAATCCGGAAGGGCTAAAGAAAAGGAACCGGAAAAAAAAGAGATTATTGTTCCCGAGAATGCAAAAACCGCGAATGAGGGAATAAGTATCTTCCATGAGAGGTATTTCTTTCCCTTTACCAAGGTTGCGGCCAGCACAGCATAAATGCCTGTGGAAGAGCCTGCTATTGCTGCTGCCGGAAAGAAAAAGGAAAGTGGAAGAGCTATGTAAACTCCTGCCAGATAAAAAAGAGCAAACTCTTTAAATTTCAGCTTCATCTCTATTGAGAGTATAACAACCATTGAAAGCCCGACAATATTTTCCAGTAGGTGGGTTGCTGAAAAATGGAAAAACTGGAAAAATAAGGCTGAAAACAGGGTTGGGGAAGCTGCTGAAAAGGGTTGGGGAGTTAGAGAGAAGAAAAACAGTAAAATAATAGCAAGAGTGAACGCGAAAAAGACAAGTTTTTCCTCTTCTATTTTATAGTCCATTCCATTACTTTTGATTTGCGGGTTTAAATCCCTTCTGGATGGGTATTTAAGCTTTCAGACCCCAAAATTTTCCTATGGGGTTTGCTATTAAAATTGCTGTAATTCTTCTTGCAGCAGCAAGTTATGTTCTCCTTCATGAATTTGGACATTATGCTGTTGCATATGCACTTAACTTGGGCCCGAGTTTTGTTATAGGCAGCCAGTCTTCAACCTCCGGCATTTTAGGTATGAGCATAGGTGTTAAGCATTTGGGCGGCATTGTTGGGCAGGATATGCTTGTTATCATTGGGGCAACAATACTTCCAACTATTTTCCTTCTTTTTATTGCTGCTGGTCCATGGATAGAAAGACATGAGGAGGTTGCACTATTTTCAGTTATTTTTGCTATACTTATTTTCGTGAACCTTTTGCCCTTTCCCGGAGCAGAGAACATGGATGCAAACAAGCTCTGGACTGGGCTTTCTATTCTAAAATAGAGTTGACACTATAATATAGGGTTTGTCAACGCGGAAAGCTTTATAAAGGTATAGGACGTAATATTTACTCTACTGAGTGAGTAAATATGGTAGATGATTACGATAGGGCATTTTCAGAGATAAAGTCCGGCTCTGAGAAGCTCAAGGTTATACGGGAGAAGTAAATTTTTCTGCTTACGGCATTTGTCGTGGGCTTTTGTTGAGCTATAATGTTAATTGGATTTTTCTAAAAATATAGAAATTAATTGCGCGCTGAAACAAGCATTTTCTTTCCTGTAAGTATCCAATACTGCACTTCTCCACCCTGCTGCAGTTTTCCCTTTAATTCTTCGGGTATTGGGCTTTCAAAAGTTTCATAGTTCTCAAGATCCATTATCTGGGCTGAGTCTGGAGTTATGGCTACAACCTGCCCAGTCTTCTTTTCTATTATAGGAACCTCAACTTCAGTGTCAGCAGGTTTTACTATGGATCTCCTTCTATTATCAAAAATACCGATAACTTCCAGCCTTACTTTTGCTGCACCATGCTTACCTGAAGCAGAAATTGTAACATCTAAAACTTTGCAGGGCTCCCCGTCAAGAACACAATACTTTCCCTCTTTCAGGGTTTTAATTGCAGTGCGTGTTTCCATGCGCACCATTAACGCTGAGCGAAGATATAAAGGTTTTTAGCAGCCTAACTGGCCTTCTATTGGACAGGCTGTGCTATTGGATTTCTTTGGAATTCCTGGCTCTGGGCCGGAGAAAACATAATTTGAAACATTTGTTATGTTCCATTCGTGTTCATGGTTCCAGCCAGTCCAGTCATACCTCCATTCGTTCCAGCCGATTCCCAGCTGCTTTACAAATATATCATGTTCAGCAAGAATTTTTCCAACCTTCCTCCCTGTCATGCAGGGGATGCTATAACAATAAACAATTATATCCTTGTTTTTTGGGAGGGATGAAAAATTCCCCACAATCCTGTCCACTGCACCATAGTCTGAAGTGTCCTTATCTTTATAGGCTGGTATGCTTACTGCCCCAATAATGTGTTCTTTTTCATACTCCTCTTGGCTGCGCAAATCCACTAAAATAAAGCCTGTATCCCCTTTATCCATCATTTTCCTGAGAGAGTGGGGGGAAAAATGGGCCGCATTCTCTGTTAAATAGAAATCCTTTATCAGCTCATTCTGGCTGGGTTGGGATGGAAAACTTAAAATAGAGAAAGCTACAGCAGCGCCAGCTAAAGCGCCAAAAATAATGGATAAAAAAATTATTTTCGTGGTTTCCATATCATTACCTTAAAGTACAGTTGGAAAGCTTGCTCAATTGATCGAGTGTGAGCTCGCCCTGCATTCTCTGCCCGTTTGGAAGTTCCCATGTTGGATAGCCTGTTATGCCTGCTTCAGAGCAGACTTTATTCTGGCTGCTGTCTGCATTTGAGCATTCTATATAGTTCATGTAACTCCAGCTGCTTCCGAAAAGTGCTTTTTGGTTGTTACAGTGGGAACACCAGAATGCCCCGTACATTTTAACTCCTTTTTCATTCAAACATTTTGCAAAATCATCATATAGGGATGCGTTAGCTGTGGGTGTTACGCCGCCGAAAACAAGGGCTATAGAAGCCACAGCAATAACAATAACTCCTGCTAACAGAACCCACTTGTAAAAAGCCATAATTATAACACTTCCATAATACATTTAAATTGAGGTTGGTATACATTTATATAGGGTTATTGCATGGGTTGTATGATTTCAGGACTTACACATATTTTCGGGAAGAAATGGTCGCTTCCAGTGTTCGAAGAGATTGCATATGGTAAATTCGATGGTTTTAACAGGTTCTTAGGAAGATCGAAAGATATGACGCCAAGAATTCTTTCCATGAGGCTTAGGGAACTTGAGAAATCCGGACTTATCAGGAAATTATCAAAAGCCAGAGAAACCGATGTTTATTCTCTGACAGAAAAGGGCAAAGAACTGCAGGGTATTGTTATGGAATTTAAGAAATGGGGTGTAAAACACAGATTTGCTGCAGAAAATTGTTTAAAGGCTCCATGCACAGAATGCTCAAATTTCAGCGGTTAGGGTATGTGTTTTAATGCTTTCTTTCTACCCCAGTGCAATGAGCTGCTGATTTTTCCGGCCTTTTTCATGCTTAGATAGAATATTATTCCAACAGCTATTATTACAATCTCGTAAACCATTATACTGAACTCAAAATGGAATAGCATTAGAATTGAGCTTAATATTCCTAAAAGAGCGAGAACTGGAAACTTGCCTATGTTTATAGGGGAACGGAAAGTGCGGGGTGCATTTGGAAGCCTGTAGCGCAGGAAAATCAGGGCCGAATTCACGAAAATATACACTGTGAAAATACCTATGTCTGTTAAGGAGGCAATTGATTTTATACCTCCGAGTAAAAGGGCTGCAAGGGAAAGGAACATAACAACTATTATAGAAATATAGGGTGTCCCGTTCTTTCCAACTTTTGCACATACACTAGGCAATATTTTGTTACAGCCAAGACCATACAGCATTCTTGAGGCTACTATTAACAGCGCCAAAACAGTGTTAGAAGTTGCGAAAAGAGCTATTATCGAGAGTATAAAACCAGTGTTTGGGAAAGCGGCATCCATTACAGAAGAGAGCGGGGCTTTTGAACTGGCAAGTGCATCTGAACCAATTACAGTAATAGAAGCTATAGAAACCAGAATATAGAGAATTGTGGATATTATTATAGAAAGTACAAGGGCGCGCGGTATTGTTTTTCTCGCGTTCTTTGTTTCCTCTGAGAAATTTACAAGATCCTCAAAGCCAATATAGGCAAAGAAAATCAAAGCTGCTGCTGAAAGAATTGATGGGATTCCTGCTGGGGAAGAAAAATAATCTATACTAGTTTTACCAAAGAAAAGCGCGCCTATAGCTATTATAATTATTAGCCCGCTGCTCTCTATTAGAGTTGAAACTATATTGTATTTGGTTGATTCCCTTATTCCAATATAGTTCAGGATAGACATTGCAAGAAGCAGGGCTGCTGCAACAGGTATGCTGGCAGGTATTTCTGCGCCTAAAATACTAACAGATTGGAAGTTGAATAACGCTGAAAAATAGCTTCCAAAGCCGACTGCAACAGCTGTTGCACTGACTATTATTGCAAAAAGCATTATCCACTGGACAGCAAAGGCTATTGGAGGTTTTTTGAAAGCTTTGTTTGTATACACATACTCTGCTGCATCTTTCTGGAACATGCCTGAAAGTTCTGCATAACTCAGGCCAGTAAAAATGGCAAGTATAGCAGAGAAAATAAATGATAACCATACAGCATTTCCTGCAATTGCAGCGCCCTGCCCTATTAGCACGTAAATTCCCGCGCCTAAAATAATGCCTACTCCGTAGAGAGTGGCTGTGAAAAGTGTGAGTTCTTTTTTCAGTTTCTGGGGCATACAAACAATTTTCCTAGGCTGGTTTATATAGGCAGGTAGATTTATATACTACTTAGTAGTAGTAATATATATGTTCTTCCCTTGGTCTCGAAGGAATAAATCTGAAGGTGTTGGGATTGTTCCGAGTAACAACTCAGTTGGGCTTAATATGCCTCCTATACAGGAAGCTTTGACATTTTCTCCCAGATATGTTGTTTCTAATGATGATTGTGCGCGTAAGGAAGGACTTACACGAGCTGGACCTGGGATTGAAGTTGCGAGAGAAGAACACTCAATATTTGAAGTTGGAAAGTATGCTCCTGGACTGATGATTACTGGGGAAAAGAAAGCTGCATATAGAACTCAGGCTGGGACCTCTGATGCAATAGTTTCAAGCAGAGGGGGTTATCCAATAATTAGAACGCCTGAAGGAGAGTTTATACATCCCAGACCAAACGCACCTATTCTTGCTGTTTATGGCACTACAGAGAGAAAGTTGGGAAGTTTTGCAAAACCCAGCAGGGATTCCAGACTGGAACAGCCAGCCTGCTATGCAAATGTATTTGGAACTCATGGAAAAGATGATGTAGGTAGGAATGCATTTTTTGGAGCTTCTATGTTCTTTCCAAGAGAACTGGCAGGGGAGGTTGTGCCAGCACTTGGAAACCCTGCAGGTATAACAGACTTGCTAGGTTTGGCATTTGACAGGGAATTTGCAGAACACTATATGAAAGGGTATAAAGAAAGGGTTCCTGACAGTGGTGTAGCTACATTGGAAATGGAGTTCTAAGATTGCGGCTTTCTGGATACCAGTTTTATGTCATTCTTCATTATTGTTTTCCTGTGAGCGTGCCTTGCAACCTGCGCTGCTTCTAAAGCCAGTTCAAGCCCAAGTTCATCCAAAAGCCTTTGCAGTTCTTTTAAAGCTGGGTAAGAAATTCTGTGTACACCAGCTTTCTTTGAAACGCGCTCTATTGCTGCCAAAGGTATAGCCATAGCAATTCTTTGCTGGCTTTGAATAAAAAGCTACTTACCCAGCTCAGAGTCTGGAGTTTCCCTGAAACAGCGATCTTTGTAATCGCAGTGGGAGCACATCCATAATTTTTCATGGTCTTTTCTTGCTTCAGGAGAGGGGGTTTTTTCATCTTTCAATGAATTGTGAAGCATATTAAACCTGTTCAGAGCCTCAGCTGCTATGCCTTCGTGGTACTCTATGGGAAAGGCTCTTGTTTTCAGTGTGTTTTTCTCAACATATAAAACAGCCCCGTCTTTTACACCGATAGCATGCATATAGAGCTGGAGCTGCATTACATGATGGGGCTGGGCTTCGTCTGTAGAATCGACTCTGGAAGTGGATTTTACCTCTACAAGTAATTTTTTTCCGGATTCTTTTATCAGGAGCAAATCATCTATCCTGCCTGAAATCACAAACCCGTTCAGTTCAATCTTGAACGGAAGCTCAGAATCCAGCAGCTGAACATGATTGTTTTTTTCAGACCTCATCACTTCTGCTATAAAGTTATGCACAATATTTCCAACCTCAAAAATCTTTACAAGCTCAGGCTGTATTGGTATTGGATATTTGTAAGAATAATAGAGCTTTCTTAAACATCCGCCTATTTCTGAGGGGTAGTAACTGCCTATTTTCTTGGGCCTGTGCTCCCTGAAAAGGTGGTTGTCTATAAGTTTGTCAAAATCTATCATTCTGCTCGTAGATTTTCTCCTCTGGAAGGACTTAAAGCTGGGCCAGAAAGCTTAAATTTAAGCTCTGCATAGAACTTTGAGATTTTTATGAAAAAAGGGGATGTTTTTAATGTTCGCAGCCACAAATGCGATATGTGTGAGAAACTTATTTTTACTTCTGAGATAAGAACCCTTAAAACTTTCGAACATAATCATATTGTTTTCAGGACAGTCTGCGGGAACTGTTATCGTGGAAGATGGTGGGTGCCTGAAAAATTCCATGAAAGGTTTCTTTCAGGGCTTTTAAGGGAAATTAAGGGTATTTTGAAGCATGAGAAAAAGGATGCCTTTAAAAGGGTAGAAAACTATTTATAGGTTTGTGTAGGAGTTGGTATTGCTACATTAAAGTGATAAGTATTTAAAGTGATATAATGGCTGGTAAAAAAGCAGAGGTTTGTCCTGAGTGCAAATGCACAGTTTTTTATGATGACAGTTCTAGAGGAGAGAGGGTTTGCGGGAAGTGCGGAATGGTTCTGGAGCAGGGAATGATAGATTCAAGTCCTGAATGGAGAGCTTTTGATGATGATCAAAGGGGGAAGAGGACAAGAGCTGGGGCTCCGTTAACTCACACTAAACATGACAAGGGAATGGCAACGGAAATAGGAAGGGGTAAGGGAGAATTGTTCCGTGTGGCTCCAAGCAAAAGAGCCCAGTATCACAGGCTGAAAATCTGGCAGAAAAGGCTTGTAGAAAGCAAAGACAGGAATCTTTCCTTCGCTCTTTCAGAATTACAGAGGCTTGTTTCTTTCCTTGGACTGCCGAGGTCTATACACGAAGAGGTTGCTAAAAAGTATGAACAGGCTGTTGACAGAGGGTTGGTTAGAGGGAGATCAATGGAATCTGTTATTGCTGCTCTTTTGTATGCTGTTTGTAGGGAACTTGGATCTCCAAGAACTCTGGAAGAGATAGCAGAAGCTTCTGGGGTAGAAAGGAGGGAAATAGGAAGGACATACAGGTACATATCAAGGGAGTTGAAAATAAGGATTTTGCCTGCACCGCCTCAGCATTATGTTCCAAGGTTTGCAAGCATGCTTGGGCTTTCAGATAAAGTTCAGGCCAAAGCAATACAGTTTTTGAAAGAGGCTAAAAAAAATGAGGTTACTTCAGGTAAGGGGCCTACAGGAGTTGCTGCTGCAGCTTTGTATATTGCTGCTGTTCTTGAGGGAGAGAAAAGGACTCAGAGGGAAATTGCAGATGCTATTGGAGTTACAGAAGTTACAATAAGGAACAGGTTCAAGGAACTTGTTGAAACTCTGGGAATAGGGGAAGAAATAGAGAAAAAAGTCAGGGAAGATTATTAAGCAGGATTCAGATTTGCAGTTCTAAAGGTTTATAAACAGTCTTTCTGCTTAAGATTAAAATGGACACAGTTGTTGCATGGGATTTGAAAGGGACTCTGATTACAGGCTCTGATGTGGCAAGAGCCGCAGCTTTCAATAGATATCTGGAGGGGGCTGGGTATTCTGAAAGAGTTACTCCGGAGCAGATTGAAAAAGCTGGATATGGCTGGATAGCAAGAATGCGTGTTCTTATGCCTGATTTTACTCCAACAGCAGGGGCTTTGGAAACTCTGGAAACGCTTCAGAGGAAAGAAATTCCGAAGTATGTAAGGGCTATGCCTGGGATAGAAACTGCTCTGAGGAGGGTTGGAAGAGGAAATAGCGTTCTTGTTTCAACTTCTAGGCGCAGCCTTATTGGAGAATACTTAAAAGCTGCGAAGCTGGAAGGGAAGTTTGAAAAGGTTTATAGTGTTCTGGATGATGCATTGCCTGCAGGGGTTGGAAGGGATGATGTATTACCTGAACAGATACCAGCGTACAAAGCATATTTGTTTGGAAGGGTTGTAGCTGATTTTCCGATGGCAAGAATTGTTGCCGTGGGTGACAGGGATGGGGATAGATTAGCTGCGCGCGCTGCAGAAATAGAGTTTGTTGGAGTTGGGCATTTAGAAGAATTGTGGCAACAACATCCAAGCCAGAGGCTTTTGCTTCCTGCCATTGCAGCAAGGGCATAGTTTTATATACTACTTAGTAGTAATAATTATGTATGTCTAACACTACTGATGGACCTGATTTGAAGCCCTCAAGATCGTATGTTGCAAAGACCAATACCCCAGACGGTGCAAGATATGCACAGTTGAAATTTCTGAGCTGGGTAGATAATCTACTCTATAATAGACAAACTCCGCATAAAGAACTAAATTTTTCTTATCTTACAAGGAACCCTTCCGTGGCTATAGAACTATTGGATAATGTTGTACCCAGAGATGATAATCATGCTGAGCATTCAGCAGCTTTTGAAGGTATTACAAATCTCTACCATATTAGCGGATCTGTTGATTCAAAATTTGATAGAAATTCTATAAAGGGCAGTGCATTTAAGCCGAGAAAAGTAGCAGCCCTTTCTGCCCTGAATCCTACACATATGGTTCAGGAGCTAAATGCATCATCACCTCGTCATACGCTTATTGGACCTGGGGTGGTTGAGCTTATGTATTCTGGTATTGGAATGAACACTACAACAAGGGTTTTGGGTGAATTGGCAGACCGAGCAACTGTAAGTGGCAAAGTTATGTGTGTTGTATTGAACCCTGGGGCTTTCCAAGCGCATGAAGCTGAAATGTTGGTTACAGCACCGCAGTTAGAACCTGTTACTCTTTAGCGCCGCAGCCTTTCTTCTATAAACCTTAAGCGTGCGTCAATTGTTTCCAATTTTTGGAGAATTAATTCTACTTTATCTCCTGCTAGTGCAGGCTCTTGATTAGAAGGGCCGGAAACCAGAGATTCGTACTCTGGCGGAATATAGCTTTTTCCTGCTCCAGAGCGGCGGATTGGAGGCGGGAGAGTGGGGGGTAGAGCTTCGGGAATTGATAGAGGTTCGGCTGGTTTTGGAGCTGGTGGTGGAGGGAGCTTAAAGGGTTCTAAATCATCTGGAAGGGATTTATCTTCTGATTCTTCTGTTTGTTCAGGCAAAGGCTGACCTACTTTTTTCCTTATTGCATCTATTATACTCATTTGTTCCACCTAAAACTCTGCGGTTGCCGGAAGCCCGAGGAAAGAACGGAACCTGCTCTCCAATTCTAATAACCTCTCTTTTCCCTCTCTTTCATACACCTTCCTCTGATCCATGTAAAAATACTTTAGAAAAGGCCAGCGCAGCATTTTTTCAAGTTCTGAATTGAAAGTCATTTTTGTCATTAGCCAGCCTTTTATTGTTATATGCGCTGTGCCTGTAAGGTCTTTGGCAGACTGATAGCCATGCAGCCTTATCCACAGCCAGTAAGTACTGTATCTATCTTTTGGGAATCTTCCTCTCCATTCACCATAAAATTCCAGTGTCGGGCCTGCGCGGTCCCATTTTATAACATCCTCAAAAAAGTCTGAGCTTGTAACTCTCAGTGTTTCCCTTATCCAGTCTGGTATCTGTCCAAGCATTTTGGACGGATGATCGCCCTTGTATTCTATAAGTTTTGCTTCGTCTATTGGAAGTAAATCTGATTTTATTTCCACCTTTAATTCTGCCATAAAAATCACATATGCATTAGCCTTTTTACTTCTTCCAGCATTAGTCCAGCCAGCCTCCTTCCTTCTATAAGCAAATGCTCGCGGCGGGCTGCATAAAAACTAGAGTGCCAAAACATCCTGACAAACTCGTAAACTATACTGCGATGCCAGACAGTATCCTGAGGGTATTCTGTCCTTAAATATGCTTCAAGAGTTGCTGTGGCTGTTCCAAAGCCTTTGCTTGAGGTTCCGTCCAAAGAAACCAAAACATAGAAATGCGAATATTTGTCTATATCAGAAAACATTTCCCATTTTACGCTGAATTTCAGGGGATCTCCCTTTTCCCACTTAAAGTTCCTTTCCTGTATGTTTTCATGGCTTATTCTGAATATTGTTGCTATAATATTGGGAAAATCATAGTAAAATTTTTCAGGATTCGGCCCAGTATAGTGCAAAGTAACCCTAGGCCTTGGACGAAATAGGTCGTCCTGTATTGTAATTTTGCTTCTCGCCCAAACCATACTTATCCCAGAATAATTGTCTTTGCAGGTAATAAAAGCCTTTCTACTGCCTGAAAAAATATTTTTATACCCTGAAAGTGAATAAGAGTGTATGGGATTTGAAGAAAGGCTTGAAGTATTGGGGGAGGCTGGGGCTGTTCTTCTAGGGTTTGGAATATTCACAATTATTATGTATTTTTTATGGGGTATTAGCCCGAAAATAGTGGGAGGGATTTTGGGGGTTATTGGAGTTGCTATAATGATTTATTTCCCTGCAGCCACAACCCACCAGCTCCCTTCAATGGCAAAGGCAGGCATAATGATTGGAATAATAATGTTGCTTATAGGAGCTGCAATAGTACTTTTTGGGTGATTATGGATGGTAGCAGAAAAACCATTATTTCCTTTTATAGCGCATGGAAGTGCATTTGAAAAACCTGGCATACCTGCCACAGCTTCAGATGTCTGGTACAATGGGTTGTTCACTGCTGCCGGCGCTGTGGATCCACCTGGCGTGGAAGAGCTATCAAACCAGTTTGCTGTGCTGGATTTAACAACAGGTCCAGGGGATGCCTCAAATGTTTATTTTTCATATACCTTTTTCTTGAGAAAAAGAGGGTATACTGTTGTAAAAGTGGATGAATGGATTGAAGTTTCAGCAACTCATAGAGAGTATTTTGAGAGGTCTTTGGCTAATAAAGAGGCTTTGGCAGGAACAATAAAAACAGGGTTGGCAAGCGCTGCTGCAGCTATTGCTGATTATGAGCTTGTAAGGCATGATATAAGGAAATATAAAGAGATTTTAAAATACTTTGAGGAGTATGAGAAAGCAAAAGCGCTTACAGACAAGAACGCGAGAGAAGATGGGATGAAAAAGGCCGAGCACAGCCTGAAAGCAATGTTTGTGGATAATGTGGATGCGTTTACGGGTGAAGGAATTTCCATGCGTTCTATAGCACCGCGCTGGCCAACGCTTATTGCAGATTTTATGGGACTTAAGGAAGAGTATGATACTGTACCGAAAATACAGAACAGTATGGGGATTACAAGAGCGGAAGCCGTTATATTGAAAACAAAAAATAACCTCTATCTGGAATGGAAAAGGATGTTTGGAGAAGCTGTGAAAGAGAGATATGAAAACATGAACACACTGGCTATAGCAAGGAAAAGAAGCATTGATGAATACAGGGAGTGGATAAAGCCGCATATTGCAAGATTTAGGATGATGAAAGTTGGGGCTGATAGACCAAATATAAGAAAGGCTTTACTGAAAAGTTTTGCTGAAGTAACTGGACAGGCTACATTTTCTAACAAAATATACCTTTGGTCTTGGGTAAAGTTCAAAATTCCGGAAGCTCACAAACCAGTTTCGGAAGGGGAAAAGGGATTCATTATACATCCTTATGATAATTTTATAAAGGATCTTATTTTGAATGAAAAGTATGGGCTTGCAAACAAGGATTATTATCCGTGGCTGAGGAATCCTGTTCCATTTTGCAAGAATTGTAAAAAATACCAACCATCTGAAACGCAGGTATGTGAAGAGTGCAAATCTGCAGCTTCTGTAATAAATAAAACTGTTGCAGACCAGATAGTGGAAACTGAAATATTGCCGCTATGGAATAAAAATGAAATGAGCTTAGATAGAAACGAACTTTACTATCTTTTTGTTGAAACTGAGGTTACAAGACTTGGAGTAAGAACACAGAGCGGGGAACTGGAAAATATTATTTTTGAACCAAAGAACTGGGTTGTAAGCCAGAACATTATTTTGCTTAAAATACTTGAGTTAATCTGCAGGGAAAGGGAGCTGGATAGGTATGTGGACTCTATGGTTGGTTTAAGGACTGGTGAGGGGAAGGGAGTTTCGGAAATTGTTAAGGAGGAGTTTCCAATGATTTTCGGGAAAAAGATACCTGCAGCACCAACAGAGCTGCAGGCTTTTGCAAAGGACTGGGGAGATACAATGGGGAAAATTGGGGGATATCTAAAATATCCGCTGAAGTTTTTAACGCACGCAGGGAAAACATTTACGCTGGTAAAAACAGGTCCGTATGAAACTATTTTGAAAGAAAGGCAGATAAAACAATATTTTGTTCCGGCTGGGGAAAAATATGGGGAAATAACCAGATTCCTTAAGGGCAAGTTTGGGATTTTCTAAGGGCAAACTTTTAAGCTGGGCAAACACCAATATTTTACATGGTCAACGGCTATGTTATTGGAGTTTCCTCTGGAATGTGGGCAATTAAAAGAGCTGAAGAACTGCTGGGACTGCACAGGAAAGCAAGCTGGGCTGCTACTGCTGGTGTTACTTTTACACAGATTGACTTGGAATCTATAACAGAGTTTCAGGAGCCTGATTTAGAATATAAAATAAAAAGGATTCGGGAACTGGGCATGGATTTTGGAATACATGGGGAAGCTTATGCAATGCAGGGAGTGGATACAATGCCGCTTTCTTCTGCCCTCCATACAGATTATGGGAGAGCTCATGAGAGGCTGCTAAAGCATATAGAAAATGCAGGAAAGCTTAAGGCAAAGTTCCTGACTGTTCACAGCTCTGAGTCACACCCGTTCATTGTTTTAGGAAGGGAACTGCAACCTTCCAGACTGGTTGATCCATGGGGAAGGCCATTTGAGGAGTTCCTGGAAAAATTCCCATGGGTGCTAGATTGGGCAATAACAATGAAGTATGTGCTTGAAATTGGAGCTCATCGTTATTTGAGGACGCATGATTACAAAAAGCTTCTTGAAGAACAGGAAAGGGAGGAACTACAGAGAATATATGAAGAGGAGAGAAATTTCAGGAAAATGGCAAATGCTGCCCATATAGCACAAGGCATGAGTTTTCCAGAACTTACAATGGAAGAGATAAAATCAAAATTTGGAGATAAAGAAAAGAAAGAAGCAAAAAGGAAGCTGGATGATTCTTTAAAGAAATTTATAATAAGCTTTGCCTCAACGGATGACCTTTCATACGGGTGTGAGAAAGTGGCTTACTTTATTGTTGCCAAGTATATGATGCAAACAAAACACCCGATATGGAAGGGTATTGTTGGGGGAGATATAGATGATGAGGACCTGCCTAAGGATGAGTTTACAACAAAGTGGGTGCCTGCAGTGGCTGCGTTCTATGCGTGGGGACATTTTATGCAGGATGCATGCCCTGGGGGAAAAGGACCTTTTCAGGATCCAAAACCACTTCTGGACAAGTACAAGCTATACTATTCCTTTGAAACTCC
The DNA here is from genome assembly GCA_016198755.1 of Candidatus Aenigmatarchaeota archaeon. GTDB lineage: Archaea > Aenigmatarchaeota > Aenigmatarchaeia > Aenigmatarchaeales > JACQIB01 > JACQIB01. Next base: position 75,589 of record JACQIB010000001.1, on the reverse strand, counting down.
AATGGCTATGACGGGTTATGAACTGCATGCAAGGATGTCAAGATTGTTTTACATCTATCATATGATTAAAAATGTAAGAAGTGAATGGATGTCAATAACAATGGACATGGAACATATGCTTGGGAATAATTTAAACCCGAAAGAAGAGATAGATAGTCTTCCCCAAGATGCCGGAAAGTACCTGAAAATAGTGCACATTACAACTCCCTCCCCATTAAATCCTTCGCACATGCCTGTTCCGCTTGGATCAGAACCGCAATTCTATATTTATGAAAGACTCTGGGACATCAGGAAAAAAGGATTCAAGGATGGATGGATGATTTTTGAAAGGGGTGGGGAAGAGGGGATGGTTAAACAAACTGTACTTAGCATGAGAAAAATCAAGAAATATTTGGAAATGGATGTAGCTCCAGATCTTTTGCCAGAAGACTTCTTTGGATTTGAACCTGGACAACCGCTTGTTGCTATACAGCAAAATCTAATTAAAGAACATTATTTAGAGCCTTTGAAGGGGCTTTTAGCAATACCTGAGGAAGAATATGGATTTCTAAGCACTGCTGCAATACAGAAAGGAAAGCAGGAAGAATGGAGAAAGGAGAAGTATAGGTAATAACTTTATTGTACTTCTGTATAGGAAAAGGATTATAAACAGCTGAAAACAATAGAAAGGGGAGAGAACATGGCAGAAGAAAAGCCGCTGGGGAAAAAATTAAGGCAGTTTTCACTTGAAACAAGGCTGAAATCTGCTAACGAATTCAAGAATGCTGTTCTTAGAATGTTTAAGGACTACATTAAGGCTGTTGTTGTTTGGGGATCGGTTACACGCGGGGATTATACAGGGAAAAGCGATGTGGATTTGTATATAATTTTTGATGATACAAAAATGCCTTTGAAAAAGTTTGATGAGATTAGAGATAAAGTGGATAAGGATGTTTTCAAACTTGCTGCAGGCATAGATCCAAGGTTACACCCGCAGCCTACCTTGGCTTTGACTGAGTTCTGGGATGGGATAAGAGCCTGCCATCCGCTTTTCTACAACATTATACGTGAGGGATATGCACTGTATGACACTGGTTTCTTTATACCAATGAGAAAACTTCTGGAGTGGGGAAAGTTCCCTGCTACAGTGGAAGCAGCTGAGCTCAGGTTTGAGTCTGTTCCAAAAAGAATAACGAGAGTAAAATCTGTGAAGCTGTACATGGTTGCAGAGGATTTGTGGTATGCTCTTATGGATGCTGCGCAGGCTTTGCTAATGTTTGTGGGAGTTGGGCCACCTCCACCGAAAACACTGGCCAGAGAAGTGAGAAGGCACTTGGTGGATACAGGATTGTTAGAGGAGGAACATGCAAAAACTTTGGAGGAAGTAATGGATTTCAGGAAGAAAGTGGAACATAAGGAAATTGGAGATATAACAGGGCCTGATTTGGATAAATGGATTGAACGTGCAGAAAAATTCATAAACAGGGCTGATAAACTGTTAACAGAACTGGAAAACAGCAGGAAAGCTGCTGATATTAAGAAGAGTTATGAGGTTATGATTAAAGCCAGCGTAGCGGCTCTGAAAAGCCTTGATAAACTTCCACCTGAGCCAGATAAACTGCCTGAAGCTTTCAAAAAATACCTTATTGATCCTTCTCTTGTAAGCCCGCAGTATGAGGAAATTTTGAAACGAATTATAGATATGAGGAAACTGCTTGAGGAAAAGAAGCTGCTGGAGATACCTGACAGGGATGTGTATATGGGTAAGGAGTATGTGCGCAGGTTTGTGCTGGATGTTAAAAAGATAATAGAGAAAAACAAACCAGAGCTTTTGAATGAAATACTGCCAACTGCAACAACTGTGGGAGTAAAGGCTGAAAAGAAAATGGAAGAGGCAAAATCACTGATTGAAACCGCAAAAGAAACTTCTCCTTTGCCGGAAGCAAAAGTTAATGAACCGCAGGAACCTGCAAATCCAGAAGCTTTGAAAAAGGTAGAAAAGAAGATTGCAAAGGAAAAGGCTTAAATTCTGGCTTTTGGAATGTATTGGATGCGGTATCTGCTTGTTTTGGGGTTAGTTGTGCTTATTGCGGGCTGTACTGGACAGGCTATTACAGATCCTATAGAACTTGCAAAGCAAACAAGCATAGCAAGCAGCTACCTTTCAACTGTGCCTGATGCCAGTACACAGGTTTTCAATGTTACAAGCACTGAAATAGAAGCGCAGAAAGCTGAACTAGAGCAAATCTGCGGGGCAAAGTTTACTGCTGAAAACTACAAGAAAGTTGTGTTAAGTTCAAAGGAAGTGGAAACAGAAGTAACTGTCTGGATAGATGCAGATAATTCGCAGGTTATCTGCGCTATTAAAAAATCTGCTTCAGGACAGGTTTCTGTTGAAAAACCAGCTGAAACAAGCACAACTAAACGATCTACCACAACAATTGCTGGGCAAACCACTACCACTGCTGGCGGAACTACAACTACTGCTGTGGATGTGGGAAAGAAAGCTGACGGTGAGGCATGTAATTCACATGATGACTGCAATAGCGGATATTGCCTAAATAGAATTTGTTCTGTTGGTGCTTCTACGAGCACAACACGTTCCACAACAACCACTACTTCTCCAACATGCGCTATTAGCAATTGCGGTGCCTGTTCCATCCAATCTGCGTGCACAGGTGCATCCTGTAACTGGAACTCTACTATTTCTTCCTGTTCTGCTCCCCCAACAACTACAACCAGTTCCAGCACAACTACAACGGCTGCAGGTGGTACAACAACTACTGCGGCTGGCGGAACCACGACTACAGCAGTGGGCGGAACTACAACTACTACCACTACAACTTCCTCTACTACTACAACCACATCTCCAACATGTGCTATTAGCAACTGCGGCGTCTGTTCATCATCAGCTGCATGTTCAGCAGCTGGCTGTTCATGGTATGCCCTGAATGGCGGATTCTGTTCATCTCCACCAACAACTACCACGACAACCACTACTACAACCACGACAACCACTACAACGGTCCCAACAACCACAACCAGCACAACAACCACAACCCAAGTAAAGCCAGACCTTACAATTTCCATAACAGGTTTCCAGAACAAAGGAAGACAAACAAACATGATTGTTACAAACAGCGGGACTGGTGATTCCTCAAACGGGAATATACAGGTTATGTTCTCCCAAGGAGGCAATCCTGTATCTAGCTGCTCCGTGAGCTTTACCCCCCTTAATGCAGGCCAAAGCTCGCCAACTAGGAGCTGTGCTGTTTCCGGTGCTCAGACAGATCCCGGAACTTATGATGTTACAGTAATCGTGGACCCTTCTAACAGTATAAGCGAGAGTAATGAAAACAACAACCAAGCTACCTCAACAAGCACTGTTACTCCTTGATTTTTCTGGAACCGATAGCAATATATGTCTGTTATGTACAGTATTGGGGTGCGGGTAAGAAAGCTATGGCATATAATATAGGTGATACAATGACAGATCCAACAGGGGTAATAGTAAATTACCATATAGCATACACAAAGGAGGTTTTGGTTAGGGTACCTGCTGTAAACAATAAAAAAGATGCTGGGAAACTGGTTGGAAAGAAAGCTATCTGGACTGATCCAAAGGGAAGAAAGTATAATGGACTTGTTACAGGATTACATGGAACTTCCGGAACTTTGAGGGTAAAATTCTCAATGCCTTTGCCTCCAAATGCCCTTGCAAAGCCAATAAACATTGCAGGATAGAATTCTAAGGATACGGTTTTAAATAGTGATTATACTAAGTTATACTATGTGGTATAAATGAATATTGAGCGAAAAGTTGGACCCAAAGGCCAGATAGTCATACCTGAGGAAATTAGAAAAATAACTGGCATAATGCCGAAGTCTCATGTTTTTGTGTCTTTGGAAGATGGAAAAATATTTATTACTCCTGAAAAGGTTAAACTGTACGAAACCTTGGAACAACAGGTAAAAAGAGATGGAATATTTTTGGAAAAGCTTGATTTAGATAAGCTTCACGAGGAAGAGGCTTTAAACAGGTTCAAAAAAGCAAAGTGATAGAATGTATTATCTGGATTCTAATTTGTTTATTTATGCCAGGTTGGATAAGGGAAATATTGGGGAGCGGGCAAGAGAAATTTTTAAGTTGCTTGAAGAAAACAAAATTAGCGCAATAACATCTTCTCTCACTCTGGACGAGGTTATATTTGTACTTAAGAGACATTTGGACTATGCATCCGCAATAAATTATGGAGAGTCTATATTCAAAATATTTAATTTGAACATAGTTCCTGTTTCTGGAGAGGACATAGCATTTTCTTTTGATTTTATGAGAAAGGGTATGGAACCTAGAGATGCAATTCATGCAGCTGTTTCAATAAATCATGGGGTTTATGCAATAGTAAGCAACGGTATGGACTTTAAGAAACTGAAAGATATAAATTGCCTAAGCTTTGCTGAATTGTTGAAATCTTTTGCGCATCCTGCCAAATGATTGCCGCATCAGAAAGCTTTAAGTGTGTTCTGGATAAAATTTATAGTGTGAGTTGGGGAGGCAGTTGCCCCTGCTCAGCTGATCCTTTCGGGGGGAGGCTAGCGGGGAGGAAGCTCCGCCCACCAGAAAAATGCTGCCTTGTAAAAGGCTGTTGGGAGACTGACAGGAAGCGCAAAAAGGGACCTGATGAACAAATGTGAAGTATGTCTCTGGAACGCAAAACCAGCAAGGTGCAAGGCCAAGTAGGCTGCAATGAATAAAGAGCAGCGGGTAGGCTGCTTAGACAAATGCTGCCGCGCCGCGCGCCCGGGAAACCGGGCAGGCGAACAAAAGGCGGGCTAACCCCAACACACAACTTTTTTTCTCTTCTAGAATAGAAAGTAAGGCGTTTGCCGTTGGAGATAGATTTATATACTAGTTAGTGTATAGAATTGCGCATGGCAGATGTACCGGTTGAGTACAAGATAAGGAATGCTAAGCTTAACTATGATTCAAAAGCAAGCAGATTAGAAGCTTTGATTATAAGGCCAATCTGGATTATTTTGATTATGATTGTTGGTTCTGTATACAGTTTTATTTATTATATAATAGTAATGGTATACATGTTTGTAGGCATGATACTGGGTGCAATAAACGGTATCACAAGCGTGCTATTGGCCAATAGACTGGAAGCGCACTTTAACTGGGGAGTTAAAACCTTAGAGGTTTCGTTCAAATATTTTACAAAGGTTGGAAACTACTTTAGCAGGAGAGGTCCCTACATGATGAACCTTACAGACCAGCGCCCTCCATTGGGAATGGAAGAGGATGCGAAGACTGAGAGCGGGGCTTCAATAGCTTAAATTTTCTTATTTTTTCTTTAGGTTTCAACAGGTTTAAATAGGTAGTTATACAATTTTGAGGCATGGAAAAGCAGCAGTCGCAGGCTCCAAGTGGAATGGCTGGGCTTGTTAGATACTACGAGTCTGAGCATGCTCTGATAAAACTAAAGCCAATTCATGTGGTTGAGCTTGCTGTTGTTATTATAGCATTAGAGTTTTCCCTCCTTATGGGAGGCAGGTTCCTGCTGGGGATTTAATTGAGTTTTAAAGAAAGGATAGGGCTTTGGAAAGATGTTTTGCAAAATCCAAAAGAAACTTTTGCTAAAACACTGAAAAAAGGAACTTTGGAAGATGGGGTTATACACACTGTACTGTCGTCTGGTATATCTTCAATCCTGTTTGGAATTATACTTATAATGTTATTTTTATTATCACCGACAATCTCAGAAAGTTTTGCCTCTTCTATGGGCCTGCCTTCAATGTCAGGAATTGTAGGTGCTGCAGTTTTTATGGTGCTTTTAGTGTATACAGGGTATCTACTCTTTTACTTCACAGTTACTGAGGCTGTTTCATTACTGCTTTCCTCTGGTATTGTTTATTTGCTTGCAAAGAACATGGGTGGCACAGGAACATATGGAAAACAGACCTTCCTGCTTGCTTTAGTTCAGGCTCCAATAAGGATTGGACTGTATTTGTTTATGTTGCCTTTATTGCTGGGATCTATTCTGATAAAAACAAGCGCAACAATCGGATTGATTTTGTTTGCAGTGGGTGGATTAGGTGTTGCTATTCTTGCATTATTATCTATTGTATATCAGATTCGAGCTATGAAAATTGCACACAAAGTTAAGACAAGCACTGCTGCAATTGCTCTGCTCTTACCACTTATAGTACTGTTGATATTGGCAGGAATAATAATTGTTTTTGTTGCTATGGCATATTCTGCTGCAGGTGGAGCTGGAATTTCCCCTCAATCAATGTTGATTTGAACAGTATTTATATTTTGAAGGGCTGGTCCCTGTAGAGAAGATTATATGCAGATTCCAACAAAGGCAGGTTTAGGTTTTTTGATTTTGCAAGCTCAACTGCAGCCTTTGTTGCAGCATATCCTTCTACAGTAATGTTTTTTGCCTTTAGTTCTTCCAATGCTGCAGAGGGTTTCTTTCCATCTGCTATCATTTTGCCAAGCATGCCATTCCTTCCCCATTGTGTTAGGTAAAGGTCTCCGGCTCCTGCCAAGCCATAAACTGTTTTTAACTTGCCTCCGCATGCTTCTGCAAATATGCCAATCTCCTCAAGGGATTTTACAAAAAGCACTGACCGCTCGTTATCTGTCTTTGCGGAGTGGATAAGTATACCGTATACGTTTTTGAGGGAGGAACATATCTCAGCACCGTTTGAATCGTCGGAAATTTCTATGCTGTAGTTTTCTGTTTGGAACGCCTTTTTGCATATATCTGCCGCATGTACATCAGAAGATGCAAAAACAACTGTTGTATTCTGGGATTGGGAAACGTCTTTTGCGTTAGATGGACCTGCAACCACAACCTTTGGTAAATCGGGAAGTTCCTGCTCCAAAACCTCTACCATTGTTTGGCCGTTATCAAACCCTTTTGCGACATTTACTATTATTTGCTTTTTCAAAAACTTCTTTGCCATTTGTGCAATCTTTCTAACGCCGGAGGAAACCACACCAAATATCACAATTTCCGAGTCTTCTATGGCTTCCGCGAGCTGATCAGAATAAAAGAAATTTGCATCTATTATCATATTTAACGTGGGGTGTGGCTGATCTGACTTTAGCTTGTCTATAATTGCTTTATCGAATTCTGTTCCCCAGATATTAACTTTATTCCTGTTTTTTATAAGCGGAATGGAAATGGCAGATGACATAGCACCTGCGCCCAATATCGTTATTTTTGCCATATGTTTTGTTAACAAATCTACACTTAAAAAGTGATATGAACCTGCCTAAAATAAGCCGCGCTGTTCTGCCCATTCTTTTGTTTTGCCTGTTATAATTGGTTTGAGTTTTTTCAGCTCGGAGATTGATTTACAGCCAGAGAGAAACATTGCTGTGCGCAGCTCTCTTTCCAGCTTTTCTATATAGGCTTCAACAGCTGGAACACCGCCACGTTTGAACTCTTTTAGGAAAGGCAGGGCTATTCCAGCCAAATCAGCTCCAAGAACAAGGGCTTTTGCAATATCCAGCCCAGAGCGAAGCCCGCCTGTTGCAATTATTGGTAATCCAGCTTTCCTTGCCTCGAGAATTGAGATTGCAGTTGGAATTCCCCAATTTTTAAAATCTGTTGTATCCTTTCCAGATCTCATACCATCTATAACAACCCAGCTTGTTCCACCAGCTCCGCCAACATCGATTGCTTTAACCCCCGCTTCTTTTAGCTGGACAGCTGTTTCTTTCGAGATACCATTTCCAACTTCCTTTGCTATAACAGGATAGTTTAGCTCAGAGCAAATAGTTTTTAAGGCAGAGAAGCAGCCTGTCCAGTCTGGCTCTATCTCAGAGTCTTTTTGAAACAGTTCTTGTGCAGGGTTTAAATGGACACAGAGAGCATCTGCCTTAATAGAGAGCAGCATTTTTTCAATCTGCTGCACAGAGTATATTTTTAATTTTGGTAAACCGATATTTCCGCACAGAAAAATTGTAGGTGCAATAGAACGCACAGAATAGGTTTCTGTTAATTCTTCATGTTCAATCATTGCTTTCTGTGAACCAACCCCCATCCCTATCCCAGCCTCTTCAGCTGCCTTTGCCAAACCTAAATTAATTTCCTTTGTTTCTACTGCCCCTCCAGTCATTCCTGCTATCATTAGAGGGAGAGAGAATTTCTTTCCGAAAAACTCTGTTTCAGTTGAAACTTTCTCAAAATTCAGCTCCGGAACAGCTTTATGTAATAAAGAAACGTCCTCAAATCCCGTGCTCCCAGTTTCCACATTCTCCTGAGTTGTTATTCTTATGTGCTCTGATTTTCTGCTGGGTGTAAAGTCTCTGGAAGACTCTGGCATGGGCTTTGTTTAAGGAAAAGTCTATTTAAGCGTTGTTAGAGCTGTCGTATATTGTACGACAGTTGAAAATCAATTTTCATGATATCCATGATCGGGTTCAAAAAGTGCTAACCCCAGACTGTTTGCCAGATCATGAAATGTCTGGGGGTCTTCTAATCTCATTCCAATAGGTTTTTCAGTTGAATTATCTACTCTCATGTCAGAGAGAGGAGTAAAGCCTGCCGTAGACATTATTCCACAACTGTGATAAAAATGTTCCATTGAACATAGTGCAATTGCAGAGTATCCTCCACCAGCTCCTTGGAGTTTTGCCCCCCATGCACCTCCCATGGAAACAACATTGTCTAATGCTGCCCTGATGTGGGGAGGCTCTATAACAACACCAGACTTTTCTCCAAGCTCTCTGGTAAGCAATCTGGTTCTTGTTAGAGCCTGCCCTATTTCTTCTCCTCTGACGCCTCTTTCAAGAAGACTCACAAAATCCCTGTTTGCCACATCGAGTTTGTTCATTACATCACCGTAAATGTCTTGTCTGGAACTTTTCATATGCCTCACTCTAGACAGCATTTCAATGGGATTGTCTAAACCTCTGGTCACTGCTATGGCTGTTTCTACGCCTTCGGGAAGCCCGAGCGAACGCATCGAATATGTCCATTTAGAATCAGTACGATTAAGAATAACTTTGTTAGTTAAAGTGGCTTTGGGTGGTATATTATCTTCTGGGAATCTTGTGTAAACTTGAGATCCATTGAGAGACGTTGACACATCAAACCCGCTGCCAAACCCGCCCTGTGAATGATGGTGAGCCATCTGCGACAGGTTAAATATACGCTCCCTCTCCTCTGGGTTTGAAATATCCCTATGATAATAGGAAAATATTGCACCAACTGTAGCCACAGTAGCTGCAGCAGAGCTTCCAAACCTTGATTTAGAAATTCCCCAATCTCTGAAAAAATCCCTTTCATTTAAGGTAATTATATGCATTCCCTCTAATGAAACGCCTGCCTCTTTCAAATATCTGAGCGTAAATTCCACCGCATTCTCAATATATCTGAACTGCCTCCGTTTGCTTGTTGGATATACTTCTGTTTTACCACCATCGCCTATATCCATTTTCCCTACAATTCCAAACTGGGGCATGTTTATTGTTACAGATCTCCCTTCCAGCTCCCCTATCCAAGAAAATACTCTTCTGTTAATGGCAGCAGAATATGCGGGCCTATCTGACTCTAATGCTACTAGATATTCTCCTGTCAATAAGAATTTTCCGGGAGCCGAGACAACGGTTTCTTTCATAACAGCTAAAGGAAGAAAAATCTATTTAAACCCATGTTCCTGCCTATATTTCATCTCCAACAGTGCAGAAGAAAGGATTTTTCCATGCTTATCTACCCTATTGTTTTCATAGAAAGGTTGTTTGCTTTTAGTGAATTTAAGCGCTCCTTTTTATTCAGTCTCTATCCTTACTCCTTCAACGCCTGTCCTGACTGGAATAACTTTCCCGCCTGCGCTGTCTATTGCTGTTACAATGCTCTCTGTGTCTTCTGAAACAGCTATCATACAATCCCCCCCGCCTGCTCCCGATAGTTTTGCACCGTAAGCACCTGCGTTGCGCGCAGCAAATACAAGCTTTTCAAGCTCTGCGCAGGAAACTCCTAAACCTGAAAGCAGACCGTGGTCGAAATTGAAAATATCCCCCAGTTTCTTCCAGTCTTTTCTCTCTATTGTATCTTTTGCATCCAGCACTATTTTTCCTATAAGATTGAAATTTGAAAGAACATGATCAGGATAGGCTTTTAATTTCTCATCCACCTTCCTTACTATTGTAGCTGTATCAGCTTTCTGTCCTGTATAGCCTACAATCAAGGGAATTTTTTTAACAGTGAGAGGTTCGATTATTTTTCCTCCTGTAAAATAAAACAGTGTTCCTCCATAGGCTGCTGATGCAACATCAAATCCAGATCCCACACCCTGCACATCCAAAACAGTTTTATATGAAAGATCAAAAATCTCGCGTGGTTCCATTTTTATTGAGAAAATATCTGATAGTGCTTTTACGGTAGCTACTGTTACAGCAGAAGAACTTCCAAGCCCAAATGAAGATGGAAACTCAGAAGCTGTCTCTATAACAAGTCCATCGCTAAGTCCATATTTGCCATAGAAGTTTTTCACTGCCTGTATTACAAAAGCTGCACCTTTTGGAACTGAAAGACCATTGAAAGGTAGTGGATATGAGAATTCTGTTATGCCAACATCAGGGGCTTTTACAACAACAGCGTTCCCGCCAGTGCTTTTAGCAGTAACAAAAGCTCTGTGATCCACTGCTGTTACAATACATGGATTTCCATGTACAACTGCATGATCCCCGCAGAGCAAGAGCTTTCCTGGGGCTGATACCTTGACCATAACGTAGTAAATTCAGCATGTGGCTAATTTATAAAGAGTTTTTAATAATACGGCAAAAAGCGAAGTATGGTTTATTGAAAAATGTGTCAAAAACCTGTTTCATCTATTGAAACCCCATGGGCTCCAAGATTTGTTTCAAAACAGTAAAAACCTGCATTTTTCAGTGAGTCTAATATCTTTTTTGGATTGTCTGTCAAAGCAATGCATATCCCTCCACCACCTGCTCCAGACAGTTTTGCGCCATAAGCTCCGTTTTCCTTTGCAATAGACACTATTTTTTCTATTCTTTCGGTGGAAAGGCCGCAACCTAAGGATTTTAACAATGTGTGATTTCTGTCCATTAGGTTTCCGAGAGCTACAATATCCCTGTTCTTTATTTTTACCAAAGCCTCATTAGAAATAGAATCTATTTCGTCCATTATTTTATTTACTCTTTCAGGTTCCTTTTCGCGCAAATTGCGCACATTGGAAACAAGCTCAGCTGTAGAAGACTTTTCACCTGTATCTACTACAATTATCTTTGCGTTTAAGTCAAGTTTTAAGGGTTTTGGACCTTCTGATTTCCTAAAGGATAAAAACCCGCCAAAAGTTGCAATGCTGTTATCTATACCGGACGGTGTGCCTCCATGGGCTACAACATCCCCAATATAGGAAAAGTCTGATATCTCTTTTAGAGTTGCTTCAACACCAAGGACTTTTAATGTTGCAGCTGAGAGTGCAGAAAACAAACTTGCTGATGCGCCTATTCCCTTTAACGTATGTGATAAATGGGCGCGGGCTATAATGTTTGAATAGCCATGTTTGGAAAATATTTCCCCGAGCATAACATATATTGCATTATGGAAACCTAATTCTTTTATTTTATCAAACTGCTTTTGTTCAAACAAAAGCCTGAACTGTGCGTGTAGTTCCTCTATTTCATCCTGTGTTTTTCTAAGTGTTGGAAAATGAAAAGGCTGCTGGAGTTCTACAGCTGTGCCTCCTTTGTAGGCTGAAACCCCTATTCTTTTGTCTATTGCAGCAGCTATTCCAAGCTTATCATATACAACTGCATGCTCCCCAAAAAGCAGTATTTTACCTGGGGCTGAAGCTGTTATCATAAGCCTTTTGAGGTATTGCTAAACTTATATAGCTTTCTGATGGCAAAAAGGCAGGTGACGTTAGAAAATGGTTTTTAAAAGAACCAGAACATTTTGTTTTAAGGTAGATAATATGAAAAGGTACTTACCCCCTCTTGATTGAGCCATGGGTTTTAGAAAGTTCTCCTGCAGCCTGAATTGCTAACAGATTCAAATCTCCAATAAGGCAGGCTGCTCCAATAATTTCTGCCAGTTTCAGTCTTGTTATACCTTCAGGATCATTCTCCCCATAGAGTCCCATTATCTTCAAAGCCTCTTTTTGCGTCTCCCTTTTAGTTCCTCCTCCATAGGTTCCAACTTCTATCGCAGGCAGATAGCAAGAGAAATAGAGAGAGCCATCTTCAAGAACAGCCGCATCAGTTACCCCCTGTGACCCTTCTACAATCTGAGCAACATCCTGCCCGAACGCCATGAACATGGAAGCCAAAATATTTGCAAAATGAGCGTTAAAGCCATGTGAACCTGCAAGGGCTGATCCTATAAGGTTTTTTGATTTGCAGAGATCTGCTATTGCAGCTGCTGAAACCCTGAACCTCTCCTTCAAAACTTCAGGTGGAACAACAATGTCTGCTGTTAGAGTTACTCCGCGCCCTTCAATAACATTAATGAAAGCCGGTTTTTTATCTGAGCATAAATTGCCTGATTCTGAAACAACAAAAGCATTTATACCTTTTTCCTTTAGTTTAGGCAAAATATAATCCACAGCGGCTTTCCCAGCTATTGTAAGCATATTCATGCCCATTGCAGCGCCCGTTTCAGCCTTGAACCTCAAATGTGTGTCCCTTCCAATAACATATGGCCTGACTTCTTTCAGCTTACCGTGCTTTGTGGTTTTTGAAAATCCCTCTTTCAGCAAGTTAAACCCTTCCTCTGTCATTATCCATTTTGCAAGGGTTGCGCTTTCTTTTGCACCGCCTGTCCTTACAAGCACATCCCTTGTCATGCCATCTTTTAGAACAGAAACATTTACACCTCCAGCCCTATTGGCAACAGTTATTCCCCTTGCAACACCGGCAACAAGCCTGCCTTCTGTTGTTGCCATTAAAATTGGGACTGTTCCAGAAACATGGTCTCCGTTTATTTTCATATCTCCAGCATACCCCAGCGGGATTTGCACCGCTCCTATTGGATTCTCGATATTCCTGCTTATGGAATCATTAAAGTCCACTATAGTTGAGCCAATGTGCTTTAATGGGAAGCCAAGTTTTTTTTCCAGATAAACCCTGCGTACAATTGTGGCTGCATTGCTATCATTTGCTGTAAAGTTTTCAACCTCATGCAGCTTTACGGCCCCGCTTTCCAGCTTCTCCACCAAATCATTAATCTGCTCTTGTTCCATTCTTTTCACTCTCTATGGCTTTCCATTCCTATAGGCTTCCATTCCTAATCTTCCTGTTGCCATTTGTGCATATTGGTTTAGCTCCCCAGCTAAAGTTGCTGCAGCAATGCGCGCAGCCATTCTTACCGCATTCCTGCCTATCGGGTTTCCTGCCCCATCTATGTTCCCTGTAATAGCCCTGCATTCGCTTGCTATATCTGAAAGTGGACCCTCCCGCACTGTGCCCACTTCCATATTATGGAATATAGCATTTAGTATTAAACTATCACCTTTAACATTTGTTTCCATACTAATTGTAGAGGAGAGGAATGGGGAGGTTGGGGGCTCAAGCGCATAAAACACTCCTTCAACAATCTCTGGCCCCATGCCAGCTAAAGTATGCGTACCTAGAATCTCGTTTCCCTTCTGCTTTAAGTTATTTAACTCTGCTAATCCTTCCGGACTTATATTTCCAAACCTCTTTTTAAGGGTTTCTGGTGTAATCTCTGCTGAAGCAGTAACCCATCTTCCCCTGATGTTTCCCATACGACCATATCGATTGGTTGCAGGTCTTAAGTCACCATCCAACCCTCCTGCAAGCATTTTTAATTCTGCATGAGGCAATTTTTTTAGAAGCACCTCTCTTACCACTTCTCTGGTAACGGCTGTTACAGCTTCGTGCCCATAATTATCCCCGCTCATTTCATAGACAAAATTTGCCCATAAGTATGGACCCAGAGTAACAGCGTGCAGACCTTCGAGAGAACCGTTATGTCCTTTCATTAGTTTGTCTGCCAGTCCCTTTATTTCTCCAAATAGGTTTCCGTTATCTTCTGTTTCCAAATGACTTCTAACACCCGCACCAATACTGTTTGCAGCACTTTCCGCACTTGCTTCTGTAGGAAACTTAAATACAGGGGACCTCGTTACCCTGCTTATACTTTCAACTTTCAATTTTATTGGTTTTCCAGAATCTGCAATATATTTTAATCCTGCGCTAACACCTTCAGCAACACCAAATCTTGTTGGTGCAAGCGGAATGTAAACGACATTCTCTTTTATTGGTTCTCCTTTTCCATTTATATTATCGTAAACTTCTATTTCTAATGTTGCAGGCCCGACAACAGATACAGGTCTTCCTCCAACTCCTCCTCCCATATAATTTGGCATTTTTGACTCCCATAAATCTACGGTTGTTCCATTTTCAAGTTTTTTAGATTTTTTAACCAGAGGCGGGACTATGGCAGTGCTTGCCAAAGCTACCGTATCCACTCCATACTTTTCTGCAAAAAATCTCCTGATAGCTGCAGCAGCATAGGCTCTGCACTTTTTCTCACTGGCTTCATCTGTCTGTGGAAGCCCGTATAAAGTTCTAACAGTCTCTGGTGCCTTGTAAAGATGCATACCATGTTGCAATTGGGATGCAATACTAGTTACTATACCACTAACATCATTTCTCGCGTCTTCCAATATTCTTCTATCTTCAATACCTGCTACCATTTTATCATCTCAATTTTTGTTTCACAAGATCCAAAACTTCTGAAGGGGTTTTGGCAACAGCTATTCCTGCTTTTTGAAAGGATTTAAGTTTGGACTCCATGGTCCCCTGTGAGCCTGAAATTATCGCACCTGCATGCCCAAGCCTTTTCCCTGGGGGAGCTGAGAAGCCTGCAATATAGGCTACAACAGGCTTTTTTATTTTTCCATCAGCAACAAGAGCTGCAGCCTCCTCTTCTTGGGTTCCACCAACTTCTCCTATAAGCAAAATAACCTTTGTTTCAGGATCTGCCTCAAATTTTTTAATCAGGTCAGGGAACCTGCTCCCAATAACAGGGTCACCACCTACTCCAATTGCAGTGCTCTGCCCAATTCCAGCCAAAGTAAGGCGGGAGACAATCTCATAAGTTAAAGTTCCTGAGCGTGCCATTACTCCAACAGAACCTGGTATATAATATTTGTTTGGTACAAAGCCAATTTTACATTTAAGTGAGGGGGCTATTAACCCTGGAGTGTTTGGACCAACCACAACAATTCCCGAGTCCTCAGCTGCCTGCATTATCTCAAGCTCATCATGCAAAGGGACATGCTCAGGTATTATTACAATAAGCTTTATTCCGGCATTTATTGCCTCTAGTGCAGCACCTTTAGCCATTGCTGCAGGCACAAAAATTATGGAACTGTTTGCTCCGGTTTCCTCCACAGCAGTGGAGACCCTGTTAAAAACAGGTATTCCCAAAACCTCCTCCCCTTCAGCTCCTGGCCTAACACCTGAAACTATTTTTGTTCCATATTCCAGCATTGTGCCAGTGTGCAGGGTTCCTGCTTTCCCTGTTATACCTTGCACGCAAACCTTTGTTTCACTATTTACAAGAATTGCCATTACACAGCCACCTCAACTGCCTTTTTTACGGCTGCTTCCAGTTCCTTATAGGGCTCTAAGCCAATAGAACGCAGTATTGCAAAACCCTCCTCCTCTCTGTTCCCAACCATCCTTACAATTATTGGCACTTTCTGCCCCTTCTCCCTTACAAACCTTGTAATACCCTCTGCCATGCTGTCGCACCTGTTCAACCCTGCAAAAAGGCTGATAATAATTGAGCGGACTCCTTGTTTTTTCGAGAGTATTTCCAATCCTCTATATATCCCGTCTCCATCCACTTGTGCCATGTCCAAAAAATTAGCCGGCTTTCCACCGAAAATCTGGATTAAATCAAGTGTAGCCATTGACAAGCCTGCACCAGAGCAGATTAATCCCACACTTCCCCCCAAATCATGGTAGGACCAGCCAGCACCTGCCATCTCCGCTTCAATGCCTCCAGTTGGCGTTTCTTGCCTGAAAGGTTGGCGGGAAAGGCTGTCATCATTTATTTCAATTAGAGCATCAGCAACATAAGCTCCATTGGCTGTAATAGCTAAAGGATTTATTTCCAAAAGCTCCGAATCTATTTTCCTAAATTGCTTGTACAGTAATTGGAGGAAGGGTGAAAGCTCTGCGTGTCCTAGATAGGCAACAGCCTCGCCTGCCTGCTCTGCTGTAAGCCCGCGCAGAATGTTTATAGGTATTTTTTTAACATCCGCCTGGTTTTCTATTTCCACACCTCCCTTCTTGCTAACAATCAAAACAGGCTTGCTTATTGAAAAATCAACTGCAAAGGCAACATAGAGCTCCTCCAGAATATCCAGCTTTTTCTCAATTATAAGACCCTCATCTGATTTTTCTAAAAGCTCCTTTGCTGCCTCAAATGCTTCTGCAGGAGAGTTTGCAAACTTTATCATTCCTGCCTTTCCCCTTCCCTTCTTCCCCAGAACCTTTAATACAACTTCTCCTATCTCTCTGGCTACTGCTTCAGCCTCAGCTGCTGTACTCACTCTTTTCCCTGTTGGGACAGAAATTCCAGCTTTTGATAAGAGTTCTTTTGCATCTGTTTCCAATAGCCTCAAATAATCCCCTTTACTCCTATTGTTGAAAAGGATTTATAGGAGTTAAAAAACAGAACTCGGGGAAAAGGTATATAAAGGCTATGCTTCCGGAAGAGTAGATTGACGTTCATTGTACGATTGCCGTACTTTGGATAAATTCTTTCAATGTTGGGAAAATATGGACAGCACCTGCTGCGCGCAGCCAGCGCTCAATTCCCATTCCAGTCAGCAGACCAATTGGAACACAGCCTGCTGCACGCGCTGCCTGCACATCTGAAGCTGTATCGCCAATATAGATAGTTTCCTGCGGTGTGGATTTTAATTCTGCAATTGCCTTTAACAAACCTTCAGGATCTGGTTTTTGTTTTGAAACATCCTCCTGCCCAACAACAATAGAAAAATATCCTCTTATGCCTGCGTTATCCAACAATTTTAGAATAGAATCGTGCTTTGTGTTTGAGAAAATACCAAAAGAAAAATTTGGCCTGAGCTTTTCAAGAACTTCTTTAATTCCTGAGAGGGGAGTGCGGAACTGGTTTTTCTGGGAATAGTAAATTTCCCTGTAGGTTTTGTTTATCTCACCTGCTAAAAGCTTGTCTGGTTTTTCCTTTTCAAGTACAGAGACTATAAACTCCTCTGGTTTGTCCAGTTCGTATATTTTGTTAATATAATTTTTTCCATTGAATGCTAAAAGAACCTGTATCCATTCTGGGGAATTCAAGCAGCCTGCGCAGCCGCGTATATTGTAAAGCTCCTTATCAGAGAATTCGAGCTCTATACCATGCTCAAAAAAAGCAGAGCGCACAGAATGGTTCATCCACTCTCTCGTATCGCATAAAACCCCCTCAAGGTCAAAAATTATTGCTTTCATGGGAAAACCTCCATGGTTTTTCCAAGCAAATAAAAACCTTTATTTTTTATTTTCATGCTCCCAAAACTCTTTTGTATGTGTCTATTGCTAAACGCAGGTGAGGTGAAATTTCTTTATTGTTCGTATCTATCCACTGTACAAGACCTTCAATGTTGTTTATTTTTATCTCTGTGCTTTTTGCTTTTGCAGCATAAGTGAATGAGATGTGGTAATGGTCTTTTACAGGGAGAAGAGAAACAAGAATTGGCTGGGGCAGGCGCTTTAAGCCTTCTGAGAATTCTACAGGAATCTCTATGTACGGGTCTATAAGCTCTATATCAAGCCCTGTTTCTTCTTTTACTTCCCTGACAGCAGCTTCATTAGGAAGTTCTTTCTCTTCTACATGCCCACCAACAACAGACCAGTTTCCCTTGAAAGGTTCTT
This sequence comes from Candidatus Aenigmatarchaeota archaeon, assembly GCA_016198755.1. GTDB lineage: Archaea > Aenigmatarchaeota > Aenigmatarchaeia > Aenigmatarchaeales > JACQIB01 > JACQIB01. The sequence goes on along the minus strand of JACQIB010000001.1, from coordinate 57,690 downwards.
TCAGCCTTTTTATTGCAAGTACTTTATTCCCTGAGAAAACTAAAGCTCCCGCGCTCAAATGAACTGATTTATCAAGGCTCATACGGGTTTCCCTTTTTCGTTCAGCAAATGTTCTTCCAGAACTCTTGGGTTTCCGCCTATCTTTGAGATAAAAATATGTTTTATGAAACTCATTTTTTTCAAGAGCTCCAGAACAGACTTTAGGTTCTTTTCCTCTGTTATAATATAGGGGTTTGGGCCAGCATCAAAAGTATAGGCTGCGCGCAGCCCGCCCTCGTTGAAATCATGTATAGATTGTATAACAGTCCTTGAATTGTCATTCAGGTAAAGTATTGGAGGCCATGTATCCATACAAACTGCGTGCATGTTATTGCTTTCTTTCATTGTTAATTCTGCTAAAGATTGGAAGTTCTTGTTCCTTATAGCATTCCTTACAGAATCCAGTGTATTCCCAATATCCTGTAATCGTTTTTGATACAGTGTGGAAGTTAAAACAGTCTGTTTCATTCCTGCCCTGCTTTTAACCTTTTTTTCTGTTTCCTCAATGGAAACTGCAAGCATTCTGAGTTCTGGCCAGTGTTTATCATCTGCTATCTGTACACCATAAGAATCTGAACCATCTGTTTTGTCCCCTCTTACCCATTCTACAAATCCCCCATAGATTGAGCGGCAGGAACTGCCTGAGCCGCGCCTGCAGATAATTGAAAGCTCTTCTGCCGGCAGTTTAAGCCCGAGCGCTGAAGCAGACGCCAGAGCCAAAGCACATAATCCTGCTGAAGAACTTGAAAGACCAGCTGCAACAGGAACTTTGCTTATAGAATATATTTTAGCAAACATCTGTATACCAGCTAACTCCCTGATTATGTTTAGCTGGGGAATTGCTTTATCCAAACTTTCAGGAGGAAACTGCTTTCCGTTTATCCAGAGTTCATCGGCTTTCAAGGATTCAGAAAAGAAAACAGTTGTGCGTGTTGCCAGACTGGAGTCGAAGGTTGCTGAAATATTTGAGTTCATTGGCAAAATTAGAGCTTCATTTCTTTTTCCCCAGTATTTTACAAAAGGCATGTTAGGGCTTGCCTCTGCTGTTCCAATATACACCATTTTAATCAACGCAAAAACTTTTTTATTTCCCCCCACCTTAGTCCTTCAAACAATTTAAGCTTTCTTATACCCTCTCTCGTAACCCAGATAAACTCTGGGTGGTCCCTGCTTAGCCTTATTTTTCCTGCGGCTTTGCAGGAGTAAAACAGCCTTATTACATGGTATAGAGGTTTTCCAAGCTCACTCATTGTGGAAGTATGAACTCCTAAAAGCCTTGCTTCCCGCAGGGAAAGGCCTGTTTCTTCTCTCATCTCTCTTATCAAAGCCTGCTCAGGGGTTTCAGCAAAATGCAGACCTCCTTCAGGCAACTGCCACTTGCCTCCCTGTATTCCCAGCTTCTTCCTGTGCAGCAAAAGGAATTTTTTTCCATTTTTCAAAACCGCAGTAACCATTATCCTCTGCCTGAATGGATTGAACATGAATCTAATTTATCACAGCTGTTTAAATGCTTTCTAAATTATGCTACCAAAGCATAGGTTCTCTGTCCTTCTGTCGGACTTTTGATGGCACCAACTGAAGAGAGAACGAACGTTGGACTAGCGAAAGATCTTGGCAAGCTAATATCACTTGGCTTCACAAGACCACTTTGTACGCCATCATGAAAATCATGCCATGTTTCATATGCGCCTATGCTGAGGTGTTCTCTTCTTTTCAGCCTATTCATTAAATCAAGCCTTTTTGCTACAGGCATATAATCTTCTGGAACTCTGGTTGCCTGTATCAGAGCATGGCTTCCGCTACCATAACCAGCCAAAACAACTGTTTTGCCTGCCAAGTCTTCTGGGTCTGTTTCAAAAAGGCTGTCAATACCAACAAAAACTGATGCAGAATAAGAATTGCCTATATCGAAAGGAGCAACAGTAGAGGGTTTTATCCTCTTATCGAAATCCCTTACAACCACTGGCTCTTTCATGAAACGTTTTCTATAATCCTTATAGGGCTGACTAGCATAAAATACATGATCCGGAGTTTCGCCTCTTTCTGGAGGGGTGCCTAAGTTTCTGAAAATATCCTGCTTTGAAGGCAAGCCGATCCATTCATGCATTAGTAGGGAAGCATGAGCAGATTGCACTTGTTTCAGGTGAGGATTATGCCAAATTCCTTTGTCTATACTGTCGCTTACGCACATCCCTGAAGAAGGTACTATAAATCCTGTTTCTTTAACAGCAGCTATAAAACCTGACCAAGCTGTTCTCATTTCACTTAAATAGGAACCTACAGATAGCCCTCCATTTACATTCGCTATGGATCTTCCGCCTGGCTTGCTGAAGTCTCCGGGTTCATATCTCATTGCTGAACCATAAGCACGGGGTACAATCTCCAAAAGCCTTGGTTTCCTGCCTATCAATAATGCTGCTGCTGCAGCTCCCTGTGTTGGCTCCTCACCGCTCCTTAAATGATATCTTGCAAAATCTGTTGCTATAACAATATTATGTCTCCCTTCTGGAAGCCAGTCTGGTGCAGCTAGTGCACATGAATTTCTAAGAGCTTCTACGCCACCAATGCAAGCAAACTTATATTCTACACCAGCTACGTGGCGAAAGCTGTTTGTACCAAAAGCCTGTTCCAATGCTCCTACAACATCAGAAGGAGCTCCCCTTGAACCCTCCCTGCTGCTTTCTGTTGCCAAATCAATCCTTGCTATATCCCTTGGATCTATATCTTGTTCTTTCATCAGCCTTAATGCTGCTGTTGCTGCCATACTTACATGATCTTCATTTGGTGGGGGGAATGAAAAGGAACCTATACCTATTCCTTCTGTAAAATGTGTTAATTTTGCGCCCCTTGCGTTTGCTAATGTTTCAGAAGTTACACAAAATTGAGGAGTGTAAACATACATTGCTTCTATTCCAACTGGTTTGCTGGGCATAAAATCTCAATTAAAGGGGTAAACTAAGAATAAAAAGCTTTTCTGTTGATTTGATTTATTGACGACTACGACAATTGGCTAATATTTTCTCTCTATAAGAAACTGCGCTGTTGCTTCCAGTTTCTTTCTTCCTTCTGTTTCAGGGATTTTTTCCTTAAGCTGGAGTAAAGCATTCTGCAACATTTCCCTTGCATATTCTTTTGCAAACTCTATGGATTTTGTGCTTTGTATTATTGCAATTAACTCTTTCTTTTGTTCTGTTTTCAGGCCTTTTTTGCCAATTAAAACCCTGAATTTTTCCTTTTCATGCCCAGAACATTTTTGTAAGCAGTGAATCAAAATCAAAGTCCTCTTTCCCTCCTCCAAATCACCTGCAAAATCCTTTCCAACACCTCCCCCGCCTGTTTCTGGAGTCAATTTTTCTTCGGATTCGCTCATTGTCAAGTTAAGAACATCATCCTGTATCTGGAAAGCAACTCCAATTGCAATCCCAAACTTTTTCAGCGCTGCTATTTGCTCTCTTGTTCCACCAGCAATTGTTGCACCTATCGCACAGGGTCCCCCGCCGGAATAATAGCCTGTTTTTGCAACAGCCATCTTTTCATACCATTCCATTGTTGCCTCCTCTAAAGGCTTGTCTCTCATTTCAATTTCCATTGCCTGCCCCTGCGCTGTTATTATTAAAAGCTCTACAAACTGCTCCAGAACTGAAAATAATTTTTCATTCCCCCATGCTTTTTGCCCGCGCAAAAGAGCCTCGAAAATTTTCATATGCAAATAATCTCCAGCGTTTATCGCGTGCGGAAGGCCATATTGTATATGGAGTGCTGGCTTTCCCCTGCGGATTTCTGAATAGTCTTCTATATCGTCATGTATAAGGGCGAAAGCATGCATTATCTCTATTGCTGCTCCGGCTGGTATTGTATCCTGCCATATACCTCCAAGAGCTTCGCATGATAAAGCCGTTAAAGCTGGCCTAAATCTTTTCCCTCCGCGCGCAAAATACTCAAATGCAGCTTTCTTCAGGATTTCCGGCTGTGTTTTTTCCAAAAGTGATATAACTTCCTTGTCTATGTATGGCTTTATTTCAGCCAGTATTTTTTGTATTTCCTCCATCCCCGAGATTGAAAAACAAAGTATATAAACATCTGTTCTAGCAGAGTTTATATGGAAGTTAAAAATGTGAGTGAAGGGGACATTAAACTTATTGTACCTAAAGGCAGGCCATGGGATTCTGCTGTTTTCTATAATCCTGAGGCTGAGATAAACAGGGATATTTCTGTTGCATCACTTTCTGTTTTTAGCTCCGGCTTTAACGGGAAAATTACTGTTCTGGATGGTTTATCTGGGACTGGTATTAGGGGATTGAGATATGGGAAGGAAATTGGTGTAAAATCTGTTTTGAATGATGATAATCCGAAGGCTGTTGGGTTGATAAAAAAGAATATTGCACTTAACAGACTTGGAAAATTCTGCAAAGCCAGCAAAGGTGATGCCAATCTGCTGATGAGAAAGAAAGTGTTTAATGTTATAGATCTGGACCCATTTGGATCTCCTATGCAATTTTTGGACTCTGCTGCGCGCAGCATTTACCATAAAGGGATGTTGGCTGTTACTGCTACTGATACGGGAGCGCTGAACGGGGTTTATCCCCCCGCAGGACTGAGAAAATATGGGCTGCAGCTGGAAAAAACAGATTTTTATACTGAAGTTGGAGTGAGAGCATTGGCAACAGCAATAATTTTGGCTTGTGCAAAGTATGACAAAGCATTTGTTCCTCTGCTCAGCTTTGCACAATCACACTATTACAGGGTTTTCGGGAAAATTGAGAACTCAGGAAAAATAGAGGGTCTGCTAAAGGAAATAAAGTTTGTGAGCTACTGTAAAAAATGCGGGTGGCGATCTACAACAAAACAATCCGTTTGTGGAAACTGTAAATATAACACTGTTATATTTGGGCCTCTTTTCACGGGAAAAATACAGGATAGAGATTTCTGTTCCTCAGTTTTAAGTTTTTTGCGCGAAAACACATATAAAAATAAAAGGTTTGAAACAGCTCTGCTTGAGAAACTTATTAAGGAATCTGAAATTCCACAATTCTATTATGAACTCTCTTTTATTTTCAAGGGGAAGGAACTGAAACCCATAGAAACAATAATTGAAGCCTTAAGGAAGAAAGGTTTTGCAGCAGAAAGAACCCACTTTTCCCCCACAGGAATAAAGACAACTGCGGGATTGAAAGAACTGAAAATATATCTTCGCTCTTTATCCTGACCCTACAGAAGCTAATGCTTTCTGTACAGCATCTGCCTCGAGGCTAATTCTGCGCCTCTCAATCACCTGGACTGAACCCCGAACTAGACGGAAGCCACCATCCGAACCCGCACCCCAGCGTTCGTAGTCCGAATCCACGTTCAGGCACCTCTCGTTCTCAAAGTGAGGCCAGTTGCTCCTGCGACCGACGGCAACATCCTGTTGTCCTGATACAGGGTCTTTTTGTGGATTTGAATTAAACCTAAAGTGTGTAGTGTAAGGTGTGTGAGGGAACTTTATACTCTCTGTTTCTGCTGGCAGTCCAAACACCTTATCCCATTTTGTAACAACTCTTCCGTCTCCTTCTGGAACAAGAACCTCTCCCACTTCCTTATCTCCAATAAGAACAATTCTTGGATAATACTTGCTGCCATTCGAATCTGTCTGGAAATACTCTGGTTGCGTTCCCTTGGGCACACGCAGGCCTGTTTCTGTCCATTGAAATACATACACTTGGCCTTCATTCCTTGCAAAAAGGTCATCGAATACTGTAGCTTGTCTTGGGTCTTTGCCAGCTGCCTCCTCAGCAAGCTGCAAAGCAAGCTCTTCAGCTGCTGTGGATATTCTAAAGTCTTTTGGTACAAGTTCTCTAGACTTGTAAAGATTTTTGCCTGTTATTGTAAGGCGTGGATCCATTTCTAAGTTATATCCCTTGAGTATGTCTAAACGTCCTGAAACAGCAGGCTGAACAGTTAGAGTTTCCATTGGAAGTGCCGTTACCATAACAAATATGTGGGATAGTAAAGGATTTAAACTTGATTTGATTTATGCAGCTTCCGTGAAGCCTGCAGTATAAAGTGGGAGTGATCCAAACTCAATGCGTCCGTCAGCAATCAAATATCCTGGCGCTTGGTCTATCCTGTCCCAGTTAGATGTAACTTGGATTTCTCCACGAGCACCAAGCAAATATCCCCTAACTAATACTGGTCCTATAAGACGTATACCAGTCCTGAGTGTTCTTTTGCCTTCTGGTGCTGGTAATTGCATAATCATCACAGAATTGCAGGCTGCTTGGAAGTTTTGGAAGCTTCTTCTAAGCAGCTATCTGCTTTACTTTGCGAACTTCCCCCTTGATTTTAATCTGTTAAATGTAGAACATGTGCCCACCATGGGCCAGTAGCATCTTGCTCCTAAACACTGCCCTGTTCCCTTGTAAAAAAAGCATTTCTTAACCTTATCTCCAGTTCTTTCTACGGTTGGTCTTTTTGGCTCCAGCCTGCTGTAAATCATGCTTTCATCTGCTATAACATTGCCCAGACAGATTGAACTTACGCCAACTCTCTTTGAACCCGATTTTAGTGCCATTTTATCACAATTATTATATCACTATTAGGTAATAATAGTTACTACAAGGTAGTATATAAAGCTTGTTGTTCCTTATAGTCAAAAGCCGTATAAGTACCTGTCCAAGTCTGTTTTATCGTTCTTTAGAAGAAGTTACTTTGCCGCGGGGGATTTCTTTCAGGGAATTTAAAAGTGCCTGCTTTATTGTTTCCTTATAGAAACCTGATTTTTTATGGTTTGAACAGAACATATTTCCTCAAACACCTGTTTCAGCTCAGAAAGATTTAAAGTAAACACTCTTCTGCTCCCGAATTTAGTTTCTGTTGGTAATTTAGCTGACTTAAGGGCTGCACGGAGAATCTTTTTTCTGTGCTGGAAAATTTTATTTATAAATTCCCAGAATTCTTCTGAAGCCTCAAAGGGAGGTTCTGCTTTTTCAAGCAAAACAACTGCAGCAGAAACTTTAGGTTTTGGACGGAAAAATGTAGGTGGGAGGGTTTGCAGGATTTTTGCTTTGCAATAAAAGCTGGAGGCAACAGAAAGCCTGCTATAATTCCTATCTCCAGCCTTTGCTACCAACCGCAGGGCAAACTCCTTCTGCAGGATCAAAACTGCTTTCTCCCAGTCAAGGGAAAATAAGCGAAAAAGAGCCGGAGAGGATATTTTAAAGGGTAAATTGGAAACTATTTTGTTAAATTTTGGTAAAATGACGTTAAGAAAATCTCCACTAATAAGCTGTACATTGTTTGATAGCTTGCCTTCCAGCAACTTGCACAAATCCCTGTCAGCTTCAACTGCTATTACTTTACCTGCTCTCAAAGAAAGTTCTTCAGTTATTATCCTTTTTCCGGGCCCTATCTCCAGCACAGTATCATTTTTAGAAATCTGGGCTGCAGAGCATAAGCTTTTAGCAACAGTTTTGCTAAGCAGAAAGTTCTGTGACAGCTTCATATTCAAAACCGGCGCTGCGGTGGACCAAGTACAAATAAACGGAAGCGTTCATTATCGTTTTCAAGCTCCTGCGTTATCCTCTTTATTATCATGCCTTTTGGGTCTGGCAAAAGCTTTACTCTGTTTCTAAGATCTTCAAAACTCTTGAACTGCCCTTTTTTCCTTTCTGAAATAATGTCCCACATATGCTTGTTTCCTACTCCTGGTAAAAGCTCAAGCTGGTGCAAGCGGGTTGTAATTGGCTGTGCATTGTTGAAAAAACTGACATAACGGCTCTCGTTGTTATTTACAATTTTTTCAATCATAAAAGGCAGCTCTGAGCGTGCAAATGTTGTTAACTCCCTTACAGAAAGCCTTCTTTTAATGTGATCTATATCCTTTCTTTCACCCTCTCCAATATAGACTTTATCCCCCTGTTTCAGTGTAGCCCCCTCTTTTGCTATAACTTCAAGCAAAGAGAAAAAGCGCTCTCCAATAACCTGTGCAACAGGCTCCGGCCTTCGAGCATCGTTCCTTCCTTTTGGAAGAAAATCCAGTACAATAAAGTTTTCGTCCCTCATATCAATCAACAGATTAAGAATATTTTTTAACTATTTCAAGTATTTTTCCTGTTTCATCTTCCTTTAGGCTGAATTTTTCCCTTGCAAATATAAGCCTGAGCTCATCCGGTGTTTTGGGAAGAATGTTTATTATCTGTGCCTGAGTTTCAGGGCTCATTCTTATAACAGAAGCCAGCTCTTCACCAAGTTTTTTGGCATCTTCTGTTTTTAGCTTTACAAATTTCTTCAAATGCTCTGCTGCCAGATTCTGCTCATAGCCGAGTTCCCTGTCCTTCTGGGCTGTCTCAACTATATCCCTTGCCTCTGCAGCAGATATTGCTCTGGATTGAATGACTTTCATATACTCACCTAAATCAATTGCCCAGTAACCCTTTTAAAGCTTATTTTTAACGGTTCAGGTGTTTTTTCCTTACAGAACGGCCGCGCTCTACTATATTGTGGGAACGGGCACAAGAGGGGCATACATACATTTTTTGCGAGAAAAAGTGCATCTGGCTCCTGTCTACAGCCTGTAAAATTATCGGATCTGTTATGCGGAACCCCCTGTGTTTGATGAATGTTTTGTACCTGGGAACCTGCCTTCCGCAATATCCGCATGTTACTAAACCTTCATGTCCCCTGCTCTGGGTATGTGCATATTTCCTTGTATAAGGGGCTGAAGCTGATGGCATTCGGAAACTTTAGAAGCAGAAGTATTTAAAGGCTCTGAGCAGTGAATCTTTGTATGCGTGAGATAAGCCTAAAGGTTTTAATTATAACCTATACAGCTGTCCTTTTTGCAGGTTCATTGGCTCCTATAGCTGCCGGCGGGCTGGCTGCTATAACCCTTTCGGGAACAGTTATACATATTGCTGCGTACTTCTTTTTTGCTCTTTTCCTTTCAAAAAAGCTTGATATTGGAAAGTGCCTTGCTTTGGCTTTTGCATATGGAGTTTTAATAGAAATTTTACAGGGGTTTACTGGATATAGGGTAATGGATATTTGGGATGTTGCAGCTAATGGGGTTGGAATTTCAATTTTCTATATACAACAAAAGATTTTCCCTAAAGAGCCATGGAACAGGCCATTTTTTTAAATATCCAGAATTACTGTTGATTTGAAGCCCCCTCTAACCTTTGATACAGAAAACTTATGCCAGCTCACTGCTTTTACATCCACTAAAAGCTCATGTTTCTTTTGGTTTAAAGGCTCGCCCAATCCAGTGGTTTCCATGAACCACTTTCCATTTTTTTCAGCTATTTTTGTGCCTGAAAACTTGGAAAAAAGCAAAAGTTCAGCGTCCTTTATGTAAACCAGTTCCTCCAAGAAATTGTGCAGTAATGTTTCCGTATCCTTTCCCTCTGCTGTTATTTTCCTCTTATCAGTTGTTTTTACGGTTTCCAGTTCCTTAACCATTGTATTTTCCAAAGCAAGCCCAGCCTGTTCAAACATATTTTCAATTGTTTTTCCGTCGGCCTCAAAGGCCACATCAGCTATTGCAATATCTTCTAGAAATTTGTAGCTCATTTTTCTTCACATTCTTTCAGTTTATCAAACAGACTTTCTTTAACTGAATTGGCGCATCCGCCTATAAAAACAAGCTCCGTGGCCTTTGTTGGGAAAGGCTCAAGTTCAAACCTTCCTGCAACAAAATTGAACAGGAATCCACCTTCTGGAAAAACAATAAACCCTTTTGCACGGAAAATATTCTCTGGGAGGCCTGAAGAAAAGCTTTCAAACTTTTCCCTATTGAAAACTGCAGCGCTTTTGAAGGAAAAAAACTCCTCTTGTATATGCTCTTCTTTTTCATGGGTTTCAATTTCTTTCGGGGTGTACAAACCCAATAGGTAAACAATGGAAACTGAACAGTGGTTCGTTCTTGTTATTTCTGCTTTTGGATTAAGTTCCCTAAGCATATGCTCTATTTCCAGCAATTTTTCTGAAGGAACTAAATCTATCTTGTTCAGCAGAATAATATCAGCCAGTTCAATCTGGACCCGTCCTGTATGTCCAAGGGTTGGAAAACGCAAGAGAGAATCTGCATCTGCTATGCAAATTATACTGTCTATGCGCACATCAGCTATAGTATCCTGCAAGAGACCAACTATTGTATCGGGCTCTGCTAATCCAGTGGTTTCAACAAAAATATACTCTGGCTTTATTTTCTCAAGTATTTCCTTTACTGCAGCCTCAAACTCACCTGTTAAAGAGCAGCAAACACAACCCCCGCTCAGCTCAACCATTTCCACGGCTTTCCCTTTCAAAACCCTACCGTCTATCCCAATGGAACCAAATTCGTTCATTAAAACTGCTATTTTCCTTCCTTTCATCTCTTCTATTACTTTGCGCAGTAAAGTAGTTTTTCCTGAACCTAAATATCCTGTTATTAAAACAACTGGAGTTTTTTGCATATCCAGTTTATGGACATATAGCTTAAAAGCTTACAGCAGCTTGAGCGGATTTATGTTTTGCAAATCCGGAAGAACCAAATCTGTCAGGGCAGAAGGCCAGTCTTTTGGATTAACTCCTTTCTGCGCTAACAAAGCTACAGCAATCCTGTCTAATCCTGCACCAGCGCATCCAGACCATAGTTCTCCTTTAGGAAGTTTCACGCCAAACCCGTCAGTATACTTGATTCCATTAGAACTTGCATTCTGTATTTCCAGCCATTCCTGCTTCCTATCCCCTCTGTATGGAAGATAAGCATTGAAATCTATTGTTCCCATCTCATCTGTTCCCTTATCAGTCCTTATACCTGCATGAGCCATCCACCATGGTGTTACCCTGTCTGTTCTTATTTCCAAATCAAGAACCTTATCATAAAAGTTCTTTAAAGACTCAACAATATCCTTCCAAATCTTTATCTCATCCTCTTTTTTGGCAACCCAAATCATCTCAATCCTCCTGAATTCCTCAAGCCTGTCCAAACCATGCGTTCCGCCTGCCTCGTTCCTGTATGTTGGACCTGACCAGTCAAAAACTTTCAATGGCAAAGAGCTCTCATCCACTGTTGATTGCTGGAGTAAAGCCCAGAATGGCGGGCACTGAGCATAGCTCATTATACCAACAGACTCTACCCTCTCCAATATTCCTTTTTTGTCTATTTCTTTTGTTATTTTATAGTGGTCTGAAACAGGTTCCCAGAACTCTGTAGAACTATTTTTCGGAACCATTACAAAATAGGCATTAGGATATATGGTATTTGCGTGGCCTGATCCTTTTGGATAATCCCAGTATTCAAACTTAGGAAAAATCATCTCCTGAAAACCGAGCTTTTTGAAAACATTCTCTTTCATAAGGGTTTTTAGGGAGTTTAGAAAAACAGTGAACTCTCTGCCTATAACCCACTGGCCTTTGCTTGCTGTGCGCTTTATCCATAATTTATTTTCCAGATCCTCTGAAGGATCAGACCTGTATTTTGTGGGCCTCTCTTTTCCTGTCCATGTAGTTTGTGAAAATTCGTCTTTGCCCTCATAAAACTGGTATTTTATTTTTTCTTTTACAAGATTCATTATCCTGTCAATATAGTTTTTCTGCAGGAAATCCTCTGTCAAATCCTTGAATTTCAGAGAACACTTCTTTCCGTCTATTTTAACCTCAGCAAACGGCACTGAAACAGTTTTCAGAGCTTTCTGCTCCAGCTCAAAAACAGCTGAGTATTCTTCTGCTATCTGTCCCCTAACTCCAATTTTGTGCTCTTTTCCAGCCTTCTCAGCAAAAAATTTCCTAAACCTCTGCAAAGCATCGTGCGGGCGCGGGTATTCCCCCTCTATTGTAAGATAAAGCCTGTCTTTTTTTATTTCTGCTACCGTTATTTTGGAAGGCTTTGAGACTTTAAGGTCTGCTCCCTTCTTCAGTATTGTTTCGTTTGCTTCCTTTACCCAGCCCTTTAGCTCTGGTATTTTAGCTTCCTTACTTAGCTGTAAAAAACCTTTAAGATTGAACATACTATCACAGCAAATAATTGATTGGCTATTTTAAATAGGCAGTAGATAGCGAGACTAACCTTTTACGTTTCCTATTGGAACAAGTTTTGTAACTTTCTTTGAAATACCAGCCAAATCTGCAGCATTTATAACAGAATCTATATCTTTGTAAGCTCCACCAGCCTCTTCAGCTAATCCTGGGAAAGATACTGTGCGCACGTAAATTCCCTTCTTCTGCATATCTTTCACAAGTTGTTCCCCTCTCCATAATCCCTTTGCTTTTGTCCTGCTCATTGTTCTGCCTGCTCCGTGGGCAGTTGAAAAAAATGTTTCTGCTGCCTTATCTGTACCAACTAAAAGGTATGAACCTGTTTCCATTGAACCACCAATAATTACGGGCTGACCAGTGGATTGCCAGATTTTTGGCACTTCAGTTCTGTTGGGACCAAAGCACGCAGTAGCCCCCTTTCTGTGTACAATAACTTCCCTCCAGCTACCATCCACTAAATGCTTTTCCAAAGAACCTCTGTTGTGGGCAACATCATAAACCATTTGTAAACCCATTTTATCTGCTGGCTGTTTGAAAACATCTGAAAAGACTTCACGAATCCTGTGCAGAATAACCTGTCTATTTGCAAAGCTCATATTTATTCCGCATTTCATTGCAGTAAAGTAATCCTGTCCTTCCGGAGAATTAAACGGAGCACATGCAAGTTCCCTGTCTAAAATCTTTATTTTATATTTGCTTTCCATTACAGAAAGGAAAGTGTTAAGATAATCTGTTGCAACCTGATGGCCAAACCCGCGGGAACCGCAGTGAAACATTATTACAACCTGATCAGGGAAAATTCCGAATGCCTTTGCTGTAGCCTTGTCAATAATGTTCTCTGGTTTTACATGCTGTATTTCCAAATAATGATTTCCAGAACCTAAAGTTCCTATCTGGCTATACCCCCTATCCACAGATTTCTGGCTGATTTTCTTTGCATCAGCATCCTTACATCTCCCATACAGCTCTGTCCTCTGCAAATCTTCCTCCCATCCATATCCTTTTTTCACGCACCACTCTGCCCCTTCCTCAACAACTTTCCTGAACTCATCTTTTGTAAGCTTTAGAAAACCTTCTGAACCAACTCCCGCTGGAACCTTCTGGAACAACTTATCCACAAGTTCTTTCAGCTTAGGCTGTACATCCTTCAGAGTAAGGTTTGTAGTAACAAGTCTCATTCCACAATTGTGAGAAATAATATTATTGGCTATAAAATTGTGGTTTTCATTGTTAATTGTAATATCATATACAAATCCTTTATAGGGGTGTTGTTCGATCTTTTTTATTTTGTCGATAACAATGCCATCTCCTATAAGATTTTTCTTGAATTCATCAAAAGCAAAAGTAATTGATGCGGCAGGCAACCTTACATTATTGCTCCTATCAGGCCATATAGAATGGTTTATAAAATTTTTTGATATGTTTTCTTGTAGTAAAGCGGCTCTAATATCCCGCGGTCTTTCGCCTGATTTATACATTTCAAGAGCCAAAGTACGTATGTCACTCCTATGTGATTTTATGGATTCCTTTAGGCGTGTGTAATTTGCTGCAAGGCAGGCCAAATTTGACTTTTCTTTATTATATTCGTATCCCACATTTTCATAGAGCTTGACCAAATTGTCCGGATTTGAATGTATACAAATTCTTAAACCTATAGTTTTTCCTTTTTTGCCTACATACTGGTTACCTTCTACTATAGTGGGATATGTAGATGTTATACAGAATTCAGAAAGCAGTAGACGTATATCATTTAAAAATTCTTCGCCATTTTCTTTTAGAATTTCTAGTTTGTTCATATTTAACTGATGCATATAAAAATTATATGCATTAATAGTTTTTGGAGAGGAAAGCTCTGCTCCAAAAAATGCTGCGAGAAATAGTCTTTTCTGCCATAGAGGTGCTTTCATTATCCATTTTGGAATCCTGTAAGGTTGAGAGGTTTTAATTCCATGTGGCGTACCCAGTGCTATGAGAAGTGCTGCAAATCCTGTGGATTTTTTTAAAAGAGAGTGCTCTGTAAAATCGAATTCGCTTGTTCCATAATAAGTTTCTATTTTATGTTTTCGTTGCCTTGAAAAAATATTTTGTGCTTTAAACCCTAAACTTTTTATGTCTTCCTTTATAGTTTCTAAATCTTCTTTTTTCCCATAAAAGGCTGTCATCCCTTTTTTTATTTTTGACAATATAGATATGCAACCATCTCCAAAAACAAATCCCATTATTTTCAAAATAGCTGGCAGGGCCGTGGAATTGTACCGTATTTCATTTAAACCAACTCTTTTAAGTGTATTTAAAATTTGAACTCTTGCGTTTCCAGAGTTTGTTATTCCTATGACATCCAAAATTCTTTCTATGTCAACATAGGAAACTATGACCTCGTCGGATGGCTTCTCGTATTCTACACCGCTGAATGGCTGAGTGTAAACATTATCTGTTTCTTTCAGATTATCGGCTCTGATAAACCCTCTTTGAGTTAGAATGGGGTGTTCTGCCGTAACATTTATTTTTCTTCCGCTTTCTGTTACTATTTCAAAAATACTATTATCCTCCATACGTTTCATGAACATAATGGGTGTGGCATTTTCAACTGCTTTGTTTTCTATATTAAAAAACTTTACTCTTTTATTTTCCCATTCATGCTCTAAATCAGAAACCTTTTTCCAAGTCCCATTGGAAAGAGAAATTTTTGAGTCTGGGTGGAGGCAGTTGATATCAAATCCGATCCCTCCAGGTGATATCACACCTTCAACAGCATCCATTGCTGCAACTCCGCCTATTGGAAATCCGTAGCCGCTGTGTCCATCCGGCATACAGTAAGCATATTTCAAAATTCCTGGAAGCGTTGCTACATTTGTTATCTGGTCAAAAACCATCAGGTCCATCTGATCCAGAATCTGCTTTGTTGCGTATATTCTTGCTGGAACGTTCATTCCTTTCTTAAAGCTTGTTGGAATCTCCCAAATAACATCCGAGACTTTTGTAAACTCGGGCTTTTTCAAATCCTTTCCCCATCCATATCCCATTTTTTTCACCTCCTTTGCTCTGAATATGGGAAAGAACTATTTAAGCGTTAACAAAAATCGACCTGTATGTGCAGAAGGTTTAAATAGTTCTGCACAAGAAGAACTTTGAACTTTTACACGGTTAAAAGAGTGAAAAATATGGCTGAATTGAGAGATGCAGAGAACCTGTCAAAGGATTTGGGATTAAAAGAATATGAGATGAAGGCTTTTATGGCTCTTGTTAAGTATGGATCACTTTCAGCTGATAAGATATCAAAGCTTGGAAACATACCTTTACCAAGAATCTATGATACACTGGAAGATTTGCAGAAAAAGGGTCTTGTTCTCATAAGCAAAGGTAGACCAAAAACATTCAGACTGGTTAATCCAAAAGTTTCTCTTGTAAATTATATAAAAGCCAGAAAGGCTGAATTTGAAAAGAAACTTGAAGCAGAAGAACAAATTGCAAAAAGCCTTTCAAACATACTGCAAAATGTTGGGAGTAATGAAATTTATAGGGAAGAGAAATGGAACATTTGGTATATAGAAAGGAAGGGGCATGTTACTAAGACGCTGGAAGAAATAGAACAGAAGGCAAAAAATGAACTTGTTGTATTTTCTGGAGATTTGTCCTGGGTTAAAGAAAGCCAAAAAATAATTAGGAAGATTATCAAAAAAGGTATAAAAATTAGAGCAGTTGTGAAATCTTATCAACATGGTAACCCCACAGAAAAAAATATAGAAATTGCCAAAAACTTAGGTATGGATGTCAGGGTAGGCTATACAGGTAATTTGCGCTGTAACATAGCAGATGGAAAAGAAGCAGCTATTATTTATAAAACTCCACTAAGTGGTGCAGATCCTGACAGCGGAGGAGCTGGCTCTGATGAAATGTTTGTATACGAATTGCTGTTCTTAGACAACTCCATAATAGTTTCTGTTTTGAAAGAAAATTTTGAATTCTGGTGGAATAAATTAAGGGAAGCTTAAGCAGCCATTAAAGCTCCACCAACAACCAAACTATCGTTTTCTCCAAGAGTCATTTCAGGCTGCGTATTAGAAATCAAGCGCAGCTGGGCCTTGTACATATCAGCAAGTGCTATATAGCCTGTCATAACAGTAAATCTGGCTTCCCTGTGCATCTGCGGCTCTCTGCTAATTATCCTGTCACCTGTGAAAATTCTCCTCCGTATGAAAGCTACCCTTGGACTCCTCTTCACTATAGTTGTTTTAAGGGCTTCATCTATAGACACTCCTTCCAGATAGCTGGGCTTCTTTTCTTTCATCATAGCATCTGCCCTTCTTTCAGATAATTTTTCTATACCAACTTTTCTAGAAAGCTCCTGCGGCGTATATGGAGACAGTTGTGCTCTTGCTGCCTGTTCAAATGTTTCCCGCCAGTCCTGGGAAATTGCCATCCTGTCGATAACTATAAAGCGCTGCTGTGCATCAAGCCCCTGTAATCCCTCTCTAGAGAACACTCTTGCACTAGCCTTTAGAAGTTGTATAGCATTGGGGGCAATATCATCCCCATCATTCATGCATATTGTAGCCTCGCCTCCTGCAGCTCTAACTGCCCTTATGGTTTGTAGGAAACTCTCACCTATTCCCCTGTAGCAGCTTTTCAAATATCTTGGCCGTATTACTTCTGCTGATCCTAAAATATCAAAATCTGTTCCAAGCTGACCAACATAAAATGTAACTCCATGAGGGTCTGTTCTGTCTCTCCCGTATAGTTGATGTGCAAATCTTGTTTTTGTAAAAACATTTCTTTCCAACACTTTTCTTGGCAAAGTCTTGTATTGTGTACCTGGGCTGAATACTCCTAAATCCCTATCTTTAAAAGGTCCAAAACTAAATGTTGAAATATCTATACCAAGCGAAGGCAAAGCAGCCGGATTCATTTCATTAAGACCGCTATAAATGGTATGCAAAGTATTTGGTGCGTATCCATTTGGGCTGCCATTTGTGTAACGCCCCTTTTCCCGCAAAATTTCATAACCTGCAGCTGCAACATCAGTTACAGACATACTTTGAAATGCCAATCTATCCTCTGGGCTAAGCATTTGGCCTTTTCTGGCATTTAGTGCCTGTTCTAAGATACTTCTTGCTGGCATACATTCACCGAATCAATATTAAGCACTTAAACCCTCGCTATAAAGGTTTAAATACTTACTCTACTGAGCGAGTTAATTTTGTTTTGTGCAATTCCTATACAATGGTTACTAGAAGCTGCAAGAGCTTTAAATTGACCTATAGTACTATACGACAAAAAACGTACGCAAATTGAACTTTACCACTCAATGTAAGTAAAAACTATAGTGCTTTAAATAATATACTGTTATAAAGTATACTAAGTGAATTTTATGCAAAGAGGTAAAAAGATAGTTTTTGTTTCTCACTGTATACTAAATCAGAACGCTGCTGCAATGGGAAAAGCAAAACAACCTGGGGTTTTTAAGGATATTCTGGATATTCTTGGGGAAGCAGGAATTGGACTTATACAAATGGGTTGCCCTGAAATGGAATTTGGCTCTGGGCTTAATAGAAAGCCGAGATCTAAAAGTTCCTATGATACAAAATCCTACAGGACTTTGTGCAAGAAAATGGCACAGGATGTTATTAAACAAATAGAACTTTACCTTTCTAAAAACTACAAGGTTGTAGGAATTCTTGGAGTGGAATTTTCACCTACATGTGCAGTTTACCAGATAGAGGAGGGAAACAGAAATGTTCCTGGTAAAGGAATTTTAATAGAGGAAATAGAAGAGGAAATGAGGAAAAAAAGGTTCCAGATACCAATACTCGGCATAAATCCCAACAATACAAACTCCTCAATAGAAAAGCTGCAGTCACTTCTCAGATATGGATGATTACATTTCATCTAAAAGAGTAAACCCTAACAGCATCATTGCTGAACCTAAAACATCTCTCACTGCCTTAACCAGCTGTAGGCGGGCTTCTTTCAAACCTTTCTCAGCTTTCAGAACAGGCAGGACCTGATAAAAAGTATTGAAACCATCTGCTAATTCCCTTGTATAGGAAGCCAGATAATGAGGTCTCAATTCTTCCCTGCTTTTTTCCAGAACTGATGTATACTGAGCCAGAAGCCTTAATAAAAATCTTTCCCTTGGATCTTCTAATTTTGCGGCAGAATAAGTCTTCCATTTCTTTGCTTTTTCAAGTACGCTGTTTGCGCGCGCATAAGTATATAGCATATATGGACCTGTATCTCCTTCGAACTTTAGGGCTTCATCCAGCTTAAAAAGAACATTTTTTTCCGGAGCTACCTTTATTATAGAATAACGCACAGCAGCAATTGAAATTGCACTTGCTCTGCGATTTAGCTCTTTTTCTTTCAGTTCCGGATAACGTTGTTTGACTTCCTCCTTTGCCTTTTCTTTGACTTCGCCCATGAAATCTTCCAATAAAACAACATTCCCTGTGCGGGTGCTCATTTTGCCTGATGGGAGCAAAATGAAAGAATAGTGAACTACAGCCGGAGATTCGTATCCCAGTATTTTCAGGGCAGAAGAAAGCTGCTGAAAATAAAGCTTCTGATCTTCACCCAAAATAAGTATATTCAAATCCTTTGCTTTCTTTACTTTATCAAGTGTATAGGCAATATCTCTTAATTGGTAGAGAGATGTTCCGTCTCTTCTTGTTAAAACCAAAACAGGGCTTTCCATTGCTATGTTAAAGCCGGCAAGATCTAGCACTTTCCTTCCATATCTATCTACAAAAAGTTTGCCTGTGCTTTCCAACTTTTTTAGAATGGCTGGTATTGTTTTGCCCCTAAGATAATCACTCTCAAAATCAAACTTATCATAGCTTATGTTTAACTCTCCCAGAACCTTTATCTGTCCTTTCAATGCTACATCCACAAATCTATGAAACTCAGTCTGAAGCTTTTTATTTCCGGATTCATAGTTCCAAAGAAGTTTAAAGACCTTTTCTTCCTCACCTGGATTTTGAGCCTGCCACTCATTTGCTTCTATGTACAACTTTAACAGACTGGAAAAGTCCAGCTTTTTTATTTTCTTCATGCGTGAATAATAAACCATCAGAGCTATCTGTTTTCCAACATCATTCACATAGTAATGGGATTCAACATTGTAGCCCATGTATCTGAGTATTCTCGTAAGTGTATCTCCGATTATAGCATTCCTAGACCTGCCTACATGAGGGCTTGCATTCGGGTTTATGCTTGTATGTTCTATAAGCACTTTTCCTTTACATAATTTTGTTCCAAACTTGCTGTCTATTTTATCCAAAAGTATCTGTCCGAAAACAATCCAATCAACATAAAAATTAACATATGGCCCCTGTGCTTTCACTTCAGAAAAGAATGCAGGAGTTTTATGTTTTTCTTCAATTTCCTTTGCTATTTCCTGTGGAGCGCGTTTTTGCTGCTTTGCCAACTCAAAACAGGGGAGTGCAAAATCTCCCTGACCCTCCCTATTTGGCTCTTCTATCAGACCAACAGGAACCCCTATCTCAAGTGCCAGTGCCTCCTTTAACCCGTGCCAAAGCAGCTCTTTCATGCTTGTATTCACCTTTCATGGAATAAAAATCAGTGCTCCTCTAACTCGAATATGGCTTTATTCATAAGTTTTTGGATGTTTTCCTCTCCAAGAATAATTTCGTTGTGTCCAGCTAATAAAGTCTGGACTTTCATCTTCTTTGTGGATTTCAGGGATTCTATATATTGAAATTTATCAGACTTTGGCAGATTATAATATAGTTTACCGTTATAGAGCATGTCACCAGAAACTAAAGTCTTGTTTTTTTCATCATATAGAGATATGCTTCCGGGTGAATGTCCTGGCGTGTGTAGTATTTTGAAAATAAATTTACCAACCGCAATTTTTTCTCCTCCGTGTAAAATCATATTTGGTGCTGATTTTAAGGATTTAATACTCTCGTTATTGTTTGTTAACATATCAGATTTAGAGAATTTGAAAGAAACCGTATTTTCTTTTGTTGGGTTTGTTAAAGATTTCAGGTCATTTTCATGTATTGCAGAAAAGCTGAATTGTTTATTTCCTCCTATGTGATCATAATGTCCATGTGTGTTGATAAGTAAAATTGTGTTGTTTCCAAAAGTTTTATATATTTTTTCCTTTAGATTCCAAAATCCTGTTCCTGAATCCACTAAAAGATAGAAGTTGTCAGAAATAAAAAGGTATAGATTTGCATGTTCTTTGTATAACATTTCTTCTATCTTGAATATATTGTTTTTTACTTTTGTTATTTTGAACTTCTCCATAACATCACTTCAACTGGTACACAACTAGTGCACCGTTACCAAGGCTTTCCCAGTCATCCTTTGGCCTCATAGATTGAGGTATACCGCACACTATATGCGCTCCGTTATTATAATGAAAACGCAGCCCGTAATCGACTGGTTTACCATCTGAACGTTTGCGTTTAACATACTGCTGCAGGGGAACTTCTGGGTGTTTTCCATATTCTGGAACACGTCCATATCCAATTGCCCATTCCAAGCCTGATTTTTTCATGTCAGAAACCACACCTCCTATTAAATTATTTACTACACCGAATCCGCGCATGGAAGGAAGAACTCCAACGCCAACCAAACAACCAACATTACCATTTGGTATATGTGTTTTATAGAGAAAACCATCGTCTGTTAATTCATACCAATCTTTTGGGAATCCCATTGAAATTAATTCTCCCCATTCAACTCCGCGTTCAGATTTTTTAATTACATCTTGAAAGTCTATGGGCATCTGCAACATCTGAAAACTTATCATTCCAAGAATTGTGCCTTCTGTTAATTGTATACCGTCCCATGTTATAGGTTCTCCTGTATATTCTGCTTTTAATATACTGCCTATTTTTATCCTATGCCTGAATTTTTCTTCTGATGCTACTATAGCACCATTATCATCTTCCGTAGCCGGCCATGCTGCATTTTCAACTGAAAGAAGTTCTGACAAATCATCCGGCTCAGCCTTGGAAGTATGTATATCAGATTTTATACTATCTATAGCTTTCTGTACAGAGTCTTTGTAATCCACCCATTGCCATTTGTTTCACCTTCTGCTATTCAGCAGGGATTTGGATTAATAAACTAAGCTACATTTATATACAAATAATACAAATGTGTTACATATGTGACAAATATGACTATTGCAGAAATGGTTGGAATTTATGTTAAAAGAAAGCCCCACGTAAAGGAGGCTCTTGAGAAGGGTATTGTAAACTATTCTGCACTTGCAAGGCTCATTAGAATGGAAACTGGCGGTTCTGAAGTTGCTGTGAAAATTGCATTGATAAGGATTGCATCCCGCCTGAAAAAACAAAAATCAGAGAGGGAGAAGACTATATTATATTTACTAAGGAACAGCAGCATGGAGATAAAGTTTGGGGTATCTATAGCAATAAGCAGGTCTCCTGTTAAAGCTGATTGTTTAGTACAGTCAAGGGGACCAAGCGGATATGTTACTGTTATGGAAGCTTCAGTTGTTAAGAACCTGAAGGGCAAGGATATTATACGATCTGAACATGGACTTGATTTGATATCAATAAAAAGTCCTGCAGAAATAGAAAAGGTTCCGGGAGTTGTTGCTTATCTGCTCGATTCACTTGGAGCTGAAAATATAAACCTCCTGCATGTTATATCTACATACAGGGACACTCTTTTGATATTGAGAGATATGGATACAATGAAAGCAGTTGAGATACTGAAGTGGGTAATGAAATGAAAAAGGAACTAATCGTAGATGCTGTGGTATTGATAGCTTGTCTAATTTTTATTTTCAGCTTTTTCAAGCCAGAACTCTTGCTTTCCCAAAATTTAACAAATGGGGGAGACACTGGTTCCCATGTTACACCAGCGCAGTATATGCATGATTATTTATTGCCTCATGGAAAGCTGATTGGCTGGACAGACTGGTGGTATGCTGGAATGCCAATGTTCCAGTATTATTTTCCTACTCCATTTGCTTTAATGAGCTTTTTTGGGTTGTTTGTTGGATTGAATGCTGGTTTCAAGCTTGTAACTGTTCTTGGAACTGCTTTCCTGCCTTTCGCAGCTTATTTTTCTCTTAGGTACATGAAATTTGAATTTCCTGTACCAGCTATAGGAGCTGCTTCAACACTTGCATTCCTTTTCATGGAAGCAAACTCAATGTGGGGAGGAAATATACCTTCCACACTGGCAGGGGAGTTTACCTATAGTATCAGTATAGGTCTGGTTTTGCTCTATATTGGCTCGCTGTATAATGGAATAACAGAAAAGAAGGCTTGGGTAAGGAACGGTATAATTTTGGCTGGTATTGGACTGACTCATATTTACACTTTATTGTTCGCGGGCATTATAACATTGGTTTTCCTTGCTGACTTTGTAAAAATAAAGGAAAATGCAAAATATATTTCAAAAGTATTTGTTCTGGGAGGTTCTTTAGTAGGATTTTGGTTTGTGCCTGCAATGGCAAAATTAGGATGGAGAACTCCGTTGGATTATGTTTTCAATGTAACTGTTGGAGAAGTCCTGCCAAAAATACTAATACCATTTATAATTCTTGCTGCTTTCTCGTTCCTGCTTTACAGAAAAGATAAAAGAGTTGTATATCTTGGGGTTGCTTCTATAATACCACTGCTTCTGTATTTGGCTGCAAATCCTCTTGGTTTGGTGGATATAAGATTTGTTCCAATTTTCCAGCTTCTTGCTGTTGTTTTCTCTTCAATAGTCATAGGAAAGATTGTTTCTGGGTTTGATTTCAAAACTGGTGCAATTTTCAGTGCATGCGCTGTTGCAACTGCACTACTAATGCACACAATCATAAAAGTGCAGTATTATAATTCTGTTATAGCTGCAATGATAGTTATTGCTGTCGCTGGTATTGCTTTAAACAAAAAAATGAACTTTGGGCTAAAAGAAGGAGGAGCTATTTTATGTGTTATACTTATTGTGCTCTGGACTGCTGGAAATGTAACATTCATACAGAGCTGGATAAACTGGAACTATTCAGGTTATGAGGGAAAAGCATACTGGCCAACACTGAGCAATATGACTTCTTTTGTAAAGAGCCTGCCATATGGACGTACAGCACATGAATATTCTTCAACGCATGAAAAATTTGGAACGCCAAGGATGCTGGAAAATATGCCACTTTTCACTGGAAAATCCACGCTTGAGGGGTTGTTTATAGAAGGTGCTCTTACAAGCCCCTATATGTTCTATATGCAGGCTTCATATTCTGAAGGGCCAACATGCCCAATACCAAAATGGCGCTGTTCCTATTACAGTGCTGAGAATGCCACGCGGTATTTGAAGTTCTTTAATATAGATTATTTCGTAGCTACTTCAAATAAAACAAAGACGGAATTCAGAAAAACAGATGCTGTACCACTAAAGGAGTTTGATGAATTTGAAGTTTTCAGGCTGAACAATACTGGCAAATACACTGAACCGCAGCTCTATGAACCTGTTGGATATATCGGGAAAAACTGGAAGAAAGTTACCTACGAATGGTTTAAGGACCTAGATAATATGGACAGACCGATTGTTGTTCTCTCCGGACCTGACAAGAAATTCGAGACTATAATACAGGAAAATGGAAAGAATGAAACAGAAGCCTACAGAGAAATTGTTTCTGTACCTAAAAAGGCTGTTGGAACCTGTGAAACAAAGAATGAAAAGTTTAGCATGGAAGAGCTGGAGTTTGATACAGATTGTATTGGAAAGCCTGTGTTAATCAAGATAAGCTATTATCCAAACTGGCATGTGCAAGGAGCGGATAAAGTCTATTTGGCTTCACCATCATTTATGATAATTTATCCAACCCAGAGCCATGTAAAGCTTTATTATTCTGATACAATTTACGATACTCTCGGGAACATCCTGTCTATTTTAGGGCTTCTGTTCTTGGTGTTTTATGGCCTAATGAAACTTGGAGTTGTACCAGACTTTCAGAAGATCCAGAAACATTTTAGGCGTGCTTTTTAGGCTGAAAATTCCTGCTTTTGTTTCTTTTGGTACACAGAAAACCTCATTCACTCTGAACCCTGCTTTTTCAATCTTGTAAAGCAGCTCTATATCAAAGGCAAAACCGCGCGCTGAAAAATTTTTATCTATTGCTTCTACAGCTTCTTTCTTAAAGAACTTGCAACCTGCCTGTGTATCTGGATGTTTTAATCCTAAAAATAATCTAACAAAAAAATTCCATACGCGTGCAGAGAACTTCCTTTCTTGCGAGAATGGACTATCAAATCCTTTCCCGGTCCACTTGCTTGCTATAGCCCCACCAGCTTCCCTTATACCTCCAACAATCTTTATTACATCAGAAGGCTCAAAGGCTCCGTCAGAATCCACAAAACCAACAATATCTCCGCGCGCAACTTTAAACCCCTCAAGTATTGCCCCTCCCTTGAAAATCCTTCCAAAGTCCAGCACAACCAAGTTTTTGTATTTCTCTTTTAGTTTGGATGAAACAGCAAAAGTATTATCTGTGCACCCATTGCAAACAACAATAATTTCTGCCTGAGAAAGGGCTGGGCAAAACTTCTCTATAACCCCAGCTATAACACTCTCTTCATTATGGGCTGGCATTATTATTGAGAGCCTTGGGTTTTGCATGTGAAAGAATTGGAGCAGAAGGTTTTAAGCCTTCTTGTTTTAGATTTTATAGCTAACGCTAAATTGTTAAAGAACAAAAATCTGCCAACAGAGGAAACTTAAGGGGGTCTGGACACCATTCGCAAAAGCTTGCTTCGCAAGCCAATATTTCTATTGGCAAGCTAACTTGCTTTATGCAAAATTAATGGCCTATTAGTAAGCCCAGGCTGAACACGTCGCCGAAGCTTCGTGCTTACACCCGGCTCCTATCAAACAGGTTATCTAGCCTGTGGCCAATGCCTCTTTTCCCCGATCATTTCGGCCTTAGATGCCTTCAGGCCTTAAAGACTACAGCGTAGCTGCCCAGCTTTGCCTTTATCGCAGCAATAGCTCTCTGCGTGTTAACGCCATAGCTAAAGCTGTTACGACAACTGGTCAACCAGAGGCCGCGAAGCGGCGTTCCTTTTGCGTGCTCGCACAGCTAAGTGTAAGCATTTCGTACTCACCGCTCCTTCGGGTCAGGCACTTATGCACCCTCAGAAGATATAAACCGTACTGTCTCTATCGTTCGTTAAATGGGAATGCAGGATGGTCTTCTTAAAAGTAAAACCAAGCTTGTAAAAATTCTCATAGCAAGGCTCATTAGCTACTCCGAACGCACATTTTGCCGGGTGCTTTGGGACGGTTCATTCATAGCCCGAGAATTTTCTTATGGGAATCAGATGTGACTTCTTTTTGTTCACTTCATTTTCCCTATAAGCTTGATCTATTATTTTCCATGCCAGGTATACTATAGTCATTGCTAGCGCTAAAGCTTAAGCTATATAGTTCATCTGAGGCATGAGATTTGTGAAATCTTTGGATAACATTTTCCAGTCATTTTTCACTAGAAGACCTTTTCCTCCCGCGTTACCCACTTGTCAGATCACGACGTACTGAACCCAGCTTTCACGGAAAGCCAAGATTTGGGTAGATAATTCTAACTAATCAAATCAAAAATAGGAAGAATTACCCACCACGCATTATCCTGCACTTTCTAACGTCCCCCTTTAATCAGTGAACACCTGCACCCTTGGCTGCTACTGCACAGCCAGGAGGGGGGGAGCCGACAGCGAGGTAGCAACGCGCGGGTTTTCGTTCCGCGAATATTGGCATAGCTAACTCTAAAATTGAAACCCTATACTCGACGAAATGTCGATAGGAGCTCTCGCCCGCCACGACTCTGTTATGAAGTGGCTTGGCGCAGAGATGTTCTTCCACAAAAAGTAATTGCTCTCAAACTCTGATTAGCATAAAGCTTGCTTTTCAAACCAATATTTCTATTGGCAAGTAAGCTTGCCTTATACAAGGTACGATCATAGCATGTGTGGAAGAATGATGGTTATCACGGATTTTCTAGAAAAATCACTACACGTATGTGTAGCATAAAGCTTGCTTTGCAAACCAATATTTCTATTGGCAAGATAGCTTTGCCTTATTAAATTGTTCCAAGAAAACCCGCTTCTCTGCGCCAACCCATATCCCCGGGGTAGCTTTTCTGAAGTCACCGAAATCCATCAAAGACCACTCGGTGTATCGCTAACGCACGCTTTCGCGTCTGCGTTCCTTGCTTTGCGGAACACAGTCAGTCATCCTTTTGCGTTTACACTCTACTCCCGATTTCTGACCGGGATGAGGATAACTTTGCGCGCTCATGATCTCCTGTCATGAGCGTACCGCCCCAGCCGAGCGGCCCACCAATCGGTGTCCCCCGAGTCGAGGTTAGCAGTACAGTCACGAGATGTTGGTGTTACATTGCCGAGTAACCAGCGCCCGAAAACGCTGATATAACCTCTCCCAACTACTCTATGAAACCGCGACCGCACAGCAACGACAGGCTGCCGCAGAGCTCCACGGGGTCTTCTCTATGAGGTCGGAGAAATGCTCAAATTCTATTCTAACTATTCATGATCATAATACCTTCTCGCTTATGTTGGTAGGTATTTATTTTATTTCTTTTTAGATGCATAGTATACAGATGCAACTGCTGCTCCTGCTGACACTATTTGTGTTGCAACATTTAATGCTGTTATAGGATCGCAAGACTTTGTCTCTATTAAATTTTTGATTTCTCTCATTTTTATCACCTATTTTTATTTTTTAAAATTTTCGAGAGCACTTCTTCCGATTCCCTCTGAGGGTCTGTGGCCTTTTCACCACAATAGCAAGTTCGCCGAGTTCCAGACCGGGACAGCGGCCAAGTCGTTAAGCCATTGATGCAGGCCGACATTTAATCGGCAAGGGATTACGCTACCTGTACCCAATGCAACCATACAGATTTCTCTACATGATTGGATTAAGACGGTCAGAGTTACCGCCGCCGTTTAGCGGGGCTTAGCTCGGTTGAAACCGAGTTTGACACACCGCCACTGGGCAGGCCTCACCGGTTATACACAGCGTTTCCGCATAGCAACCGGCTACGTTTTTGTTAAACAGTCGCTTGGCCCTGGTCACTGAGACCCACCTATCTCTAGATGGGCACCGCTTATAGCGAACGTACGCGGCCAGTGTTGCCGAGTTCCCTAGCCTGGTGTATCTCGTCACGCCACGTCCTTCTCAGACAAGGTCACCTGCGTCGGTTCTGAGTACGAATGCAGCCAATCGCTCCCTGGCAAATTTTCATGGATTCTTGGAATTTGCTCAACTCCAGCTTGCGCCGAAGCCTGTAACGCATTCACCCTTTTCTCTCCTTGACGGAACTCCAAGGGTTTAAACGCTTCGCTTACATGAACATATCCAAAAACATTTTGCCTGGGCTTGGGTTACCCCGTCTATGGCTGCAGCTACGGAATATTAACCGTATTCCCTTTCGTCGCCGTCCGTTAGGGGGCGACTTAGGATCGGCTTACTCCCGGCCGAGTATCGTTGCCGGGAAAACCTTGCCTTTCGGGCGGAAGAGATTCCAACTCTTCTTTGCTGCTACTATCGGTAGGATTCTCATCTCTGAACGGTCCATTGGAACTTACGCCCCAACTTCTACCCGAACAGAGCGCCTCTCTACGCTATACCTTTTGGTATCTGAGGTCTCGGTAGATAACTTACTCCCGTCCATTTTCAGCGCATCAGTCCTCGAACGGTCCGCTGTTACGCGTTGATTATGCGGTTCAGCTTTGAGCAGCAATCCTTTCAAAAATAATAGTTCTTTAAATTTGGTTGGATTTGAGCTACCTATGGTTTTAATGAATTTCAATTTTTGTTCTTTATCTGTAATTTTTATATAAAACATTTTTACTTGAGTTTTGTATCTGCCTGTTTTATATCTCTTAGAAAAGATAACAGGCGAACATTTTATACCAAAATCTTCAGTCAATATATACCTAATAGAATCCAGTGGAGGACATTCTTTTTCATTTATCCATCCAGAATGGAATCTGATAGGAAATGGACTGTGCCACGGATATTTATTATACAATTTTGTTATGTTCCCACAACCTCCTTCAGAATCATAGAATCCTCGCAAGAACCATTTTTTTATTTCTTTATGCGAATCCTCTATGATCTTTGGGGTTTTCCATAAGGTTTGTTTACCATATGGATGTTGGAACAAATCTGCCAAGAATTGCACTATCCCATATTTTCTTATTCTGATTTGGTGTTTTTGTCTGTCTTTCAGTATTTTCCCAAGTTTTATGTTGAATATTGTTTCTATGGTAGGCCGTATTACACTATCAAGCCATATCTTGTCTTTATTGCATATTGCTAGATAGTATTTTGTGCCATACGGCCCTGTAGTTTTTGAAATTGTACCATCTCTTAGTGCTCCCGCCAGATATGCTAGTTGCGGATTTATGTAATTGGGTATCGTAGGCTTAGTTTTTCTAAAAGCTGTTAACCCTTGCAGGTTAACAGTCTTCAACGCGATTTTCGGATTTTTTGGCGGTAGTTTGTGCACTTTATTCTATTAATCAATCTTCCTTTTATTGATTTTCGTATTCTAAAGTATAGATTACTACTCAAATTGGCTGCTTCTAAGCCTACGCCCCGTCTGTCTTTGGACTGACACCACTTTTGTGACTTAGTTATCATTTAGGGACCTTAACCTCAGGCGCGGTTGTTCCCGCTTCGGATACCTAGCTTACCCAGGTACCCTCACTCCCGCCTTCTACGGTGCTTGCAGGTTATGAGTCTGACAGGCGTGCCGGCGGTTTCCCACCTTAACACCCCAATCAGTGCTTTACCCCACAAGCTGCCTCCAGCGAGGCTGTCCTGAGGGACATTTCGAGAGGAACCAGCTATTACCTTTCTCGATTGGCTTTTCACCCCTTACCCCAGGTCACCCGAGCAGGTTGCACCTCCTCCAATCAGATTTTTCTTGGAAGCTTCTCCTGCTGGAGAAGTTAGCGCTAGCATCGGTATCGGACCTCCATGCAGCTTTCGCCGCACTTCATCCTGCCCAGGGTAAGATCGAAAGGTTTCGGGTCTTGCCCCCCTGACTACAGGCTCTTTCGAACCTTGCACCTGACCCTTGCGGGCTGCGTGCAATCGCTTTCGCTACGCTTTCGCCGTTTTACAGCTTAAGCTCGCCAGGAAAGCAAACTCCCTACCACGTGTTTCGAAACGAACCCCATAACGCTGTAAGCCCCTGTTCGTACACACTGCTCACGCAGTTTTCCTTCACAAGGGCACCTTTCGCGCCATGGGCGACTATCACTGTATGGTTTCAGGTTCTTTTCATCTTCGGTGAAGAATTCTTTTCAACATTCCGTCACCGTACTTCTTTCGCTATCGGCCATGGTTTATGTTTAGACTTGGAGATTGATGACCCCCATATTCCCACTCCCGAATCGGGGAATGGTACTCTTCCTCCAGAATCAATCTTTCTTTTTTCCCTTACAGGACTTTCACCTTCTATGGCACCCGTGTTCCACGGAACTTCAGGTCGAAAGAAAGATTGTACCTGGCCCCACATCTCTTCCTGCTTACACAAAAAGATTCGGGTTGGTCTCTGCCGTTTTCGCTCGCTGCTAATAGCGGCATCTCGTTTGATTTTTCTTCCTCCGCTTATTAAAATGCTTTAATTCAGCGGGTTCCCTTTCGCAAACATTTCTGTATGCGAATGCCAGCCTAAACTGGCGCGAGGTCGCATTGGAGAATCCCGGGTTCTAAGACTGCTTGCGTCTCACCCAGGCTTATCGCAGCTTGCTACGCTCTTCATCGGTAACCCATGCCGAGTCATCCACCATACAGTATCCTTTATTGTGATGTTCCAGACCCTTTCCTCTTTCCTCTGTTGGCATCATCGATCATAAAGATCTTGAAAGCTCAATAGGTGTTCTAAACCTTTCATCGCTTCCTATTTGCCCTTACACCCGAACTCCCAGGTTCGAATGAGCATCTGCTTACGGGCTCGAAACGTCATTTGTTTTTTTCATCGCTTTTTGCTCAAAGAGACAGTTTTGTTTCTTCACTGCCCGGTTTTTTTGCACCCTCTTATATACCCCATGGGCATGTCATTGCCTTTCGGCTCAGCCGCGTTACTTGAATTCATTGAGGGCTGTTGGCACGTACGGTATGTGCCAGTCCTGTTAAGGACTATGATAGCATGCTGCATTTCTGCAACAAGGAAAAACACCGTGGACCACAGTTATAGCACAAAGCTCCTGAGGGGAACCACGAGAAAAAGAGGCTTTTTTAAGCCTAAGTTAAGTTTTCCAATGCCACTTTATTGGTTCAACATACAAAGCCACCATTTCTACAGGTATTTTACTGTGAGCCGAAGGTATTTAAACCTTGCGCAAGCTCCGATTTCCAAAACCTTATTAAAAACCATAAGGTAAACTGGTGTTATGATAAACAAAGATGTTTGTGTGGGAAAATCCAGGTTTGGAAAAGGCCTGTTTGCAAAGAATGATATAAAAAAAGATGGTGTGGTTTTAGTTTTTGAAGGCAAAGCCCGCTCTTTGGAGGACTTTAGGTTTATATCAAAATATGATGAAAACCACAGCGTACAGATCGGCAACAATAAATGGCTGGTAATCAGCGATGATTCGAAATTTATCAACCACTCATGTAACCCAAATTGCGGGATTAGAGGAACCATAAAAATTGTTGCTATGGTGAATATAAGGAAGGGAGAAGAATTGACTTTTGATTATGCCATGTCTGAAGACAGCGAGTGGTCTATGAAATGCAGGTGCGGCTCTAAAGGGTGCAGGAAGATTATAAAGGGATATAGTTTCTTGCCTGCAAAAATTAAACAAAAATATAGGGGCTATATTTCAGGGTGGTTGGATAAAAAGTCTTAGCCTGAGAATTTCAGGATTTCTTCCATGAAGTTTTCTATGGAAACCAACGGACCTGCTTTGCAGCTGTTCTCATTAAAGCTGGAAACAGAGTTTGGCTTTATTCCTGCACCTGCAATAGCAAATGGGAATTTGCCTGCTTCGTGTACTCCAGTCTGAACAGGAGTGCAGTGGTCTGAAACAACAACCAAGTTTGTGGTTTTCAGGTTTATGTACTCCATTATTCTCCTGAAAACCTCGTTGTCAACTTTCTCTATAAAGGCTCTTTTCAGGTTTGGGTTCCTTTCATGGCTGCAGCGATCAAAGCCGGAAATGTGTAGGATAGAAAAATTATGTAATCGTAGGCCATCTAGCGCAGCCAAAGTTTTATCCCTCAGGTTTGTATCTGTGCTAGCATTTGCACCATGCACTTCTGTCACGTTCATTCCCAAAAGCTTGGCTAATCCTTTGGGACTTGGCAAACCTGAAACCATATTTCCCTTTAATCCTGTTTTCTGGTAAAATGGAGGAAATGGAATTGGTGTGGATGCGCCTTTTAAAAGTAAAAAGTTTGCAGGGTAGCGCCTGTTCCTGTTTGCTGGATGGTCTTTTAACAGTTTCCAGACTTCCAAAAGCCATTTATTCAGGGTTGCTGCTGTTCTAACAGAACCCGAATCCTGAGCTGTAGGTTTTACAATTTTTACTGGTGAACCAACTGTTTCTGAATATGTATCTGTTATGTTTGGCTTAACGTCTATGTTCCTGATTAAAACAAACCCACGGTATCCAAGAGTTTTATGAAACTCTACCTTTACTCCGTCTATAAGCATGTTTTCTATTGATTTTGAAAGCTCAATCAACCCTTCTTTCTCCCTGCCTGCCCAGGGCTCTTCTACAACCAATCTGGGTTCAAACTCTCCCTGCGCTACTTCACCTATCTGTTCGCGCACGGTGCAGAAGTTTGCGCGTACAAGAACATCGCCTTCTATAAGGTTTGGGTGGACTGAAAGAGCTTCTACCAACCCGTCTCCAGGATATTCTGAATTATAACCTAAAAGAGAGAATAGGGAAAGCTCTGTGCTTGGGTTGGGAAGGTTGTTTTCAACCAAACCAGAGTAGCCGTTCTTTGCTATAATATCTAAAGTTGGCTTTGCAGCTCTCTGAAGAGATGTTTCCCTGCCTTCCACCAACCCGTCCCCTATTCCACTCAAAACTACAAGAAGAGTCTTCTTTGGCATGTTATTATATAGGCAGGGTTAGGATAAAAACCTCTTTCCTGCCAGCTTGTACAATCCATAGATAAGAAGCAGCCAGCCTGCTATGTACAGGTGGTCTGAGAGTTCGATTGTAAAGTCCTTTACAATATGGGAAAACATGTTTGAAAATGCTTGAACAAAACCCAAAACAAAAGAAAAGTAGAGGATAAGGAGAAGACCCAAAAGTATGCATATTTCTGCTGCGTACTTAGTAAAAGTTTCTTTATCCAAAGTCATCCCCCAGCTGGGCTTTTATCTTCTTTTCCTGCCTTCCATGGAACATTATTGTAACGTCTGTTGGATTTTCCAGGTCTTTTAGGAGATTTTCTAAGGATACTTTGTTTTTTTCCAATAGGTTAAAAATACCAATTATCTCGCTTTTATCAAAGTCCAGATTTTTGTATGTTTTAAAAACGAGAGAGATGTAGGAATTAAAATGGTATACTATCTTTGTATACCTCCCTTCACTGTCTTGCGAGGAATGGAGCTTTAGTATTTTTATTTTGTCCTCAAATTCCTTGTCTATGTTTACTATTATTGCCTTTTCAGCTAAGTCATAGTTTTTCTTGAAAAAATCCGGAAGTGACCATACAAGATACTTTAGTACAGGAATCTCGAGCTTATTGGATTTTACAAGATTGTAAACTATATTGTGAGTTGATCTATGGTCTGGATGGAGCTCGGAGAGGGAGGGGATAAGGATGAAGTCTGGACTGAAATCTGATATAATAGTTAGGATTTTCTTTTCTAGACTTTCTATCTCACCTGCTGATAACTTTTCCAGTGTTCCATCTTCTATTTCCATATTCCAGAAATTTTCTATGCCTAAAATTTTCCTCTCTTTTTTTGCTTCTTCTGCCCTTATTTTTTCTGTTTCTTCCGGGGTTAAAATATCGCTTCCATACCTCCCGTCTGTTATGTAAACATACCCTATTTTCCAGCCTTTTCTCAGGAGCTTTATTACAGTCCCACCGGCCCCGATAATTGTATCGTCATTGTGTGGATTGAAACAGAGCAATTTCATGGAAGATATTAATGTTATTTTACATTTAAATTTAGTAAATGCCTAGTTTTTGTATGCTAAAGGAAGGTGAGGATGTAAATCCTTTGGAAGCTTTTGATCAAGAGGGAAAACTGCAGAAATTAGATTTCAAAGGAACAACAATTGTTTACTTTTACCCGCGTGATAACACGCCAGGCTGTACTAGAGAGGCTTGCGGATTTAGGAACGATATTGAGCAATTTAAAAAATTAGGAGTAAAAGTTTTCGGGGTCAGCACAGATTCTGTTGAGAGCCATAAAAAGTTTGTGGAAAAGTATAAGCTGAATTTTCCACTGCTCTCTGATAAGGAAAAGAAAATCTGCAAAGCTTTTGGTGTGCCTGCGCTGATAGCTGCTAAAAGAGTTACTTTTGTTGTAAAGAATGGAAAAGTGGTTTATGTGGATTCTGATGTTAAGGCTGATGGACACTCAACTGATTTGTTGGGAGGGCTTAAAGTTTTATAACAGTGTTATATTTATAAGTGTGGCAGGCAAAGATTAGTTTATGTTTGAGAAAAAACCTGCTATATTCGATTCAACGATATTGGCTACCAAAGATAAGGATACAAAACCCAGAAAGTACAAAATCCTTTACAATAGAAACAAATGTGTTGGAGCTGATGTTTGCACACCTATAGCTCCACATTTGGTTGTTCTAAACCAAGCTGACAACAAGGTAGACCTTATAGGGGGAAAGGAAACTGAACCTGGCATTTTTGAGGTTATTGTTGATGAAAATGTGAGGGATGTGAGGAACGAAGCAAAATGCATGTGTGACTCGTGTCCTGCTGCAGCTTTTCGCGCTATTGATCTAGAAACGGGAGAAAAAGTTGCAGGGCGTTAGGCTGAGCAGGCCTGCTTTTGCAAAATAGAATTGCAGGTTTCTTTCAGGTTTGTACAAGTAATACCGCCATGGTTTTGGCTTTGAAGCCTGCACATGTTTCCAATATACCATTCCACAGAAGGGAAGGAAACATCTGCTGCTGTGTTACAGCTATAGTTTGCCCAGACTTCACAGTTTTCCTTTAGTACATCAGTAAACTTTGCGCACTTGAAACCTGCTCTTGCAACCTCGCATTTACCAGTAGAAAAATAAGCTGGAATATTGATAAGAATAAGAAAAATAAGCAAAAGGACTATGCCTATCTTATCTTTCTTTGTAAGTGTAGGAAACTTGAATCCCCATTTACTCTTTGCAGGCTGTGGCTGGTCCATGAATATCGCAAAGAGTATTCTGCAGGAAGGCTTATAAAACTGCTATCAGATAGAGAAGGTATGAGTGAGGGGTTGGAAAGGCTAATAGGAGAGATTAAAAAGCATGGATTTTTGAAAAGCAAACCTCTGGAAGAGGCAATAAGGAAATGCCCAAGAGGGCTTTTTGTGCCTGAGGATAGGAAAGAGGATGCCTATTTAGATGAACCTGTGCATATAGGATTTGGGCAGACTGTTTCCCAGCCTTCTACTGTTGTTTTAATGACAGAAGCATTAAAAGTAGAGAAAGGGCAAAATGTTCTCGAGGTAGGGACGGGAAGTGGCTGGCAGTCTGCTATTTTAGGGGTTTTGGTTGGGGAGAAAGGGAAAATCTATACAACTGAACGACTGAAAGCACTTATAAGAATTGCTAAAGACAACTTGAACAGAATTGGAGCAAAGAACATAGAGGTTATTGAGGGAGATGGCTCTCTGGGATTAAAAGATAAAGCTCCATTTGACAGGATTATTGTTACTGCTGCTGTCCGCTTCGTGCCTGGCCCGCTTCTGGAACAGTTAAAAATAGGCGGGTTTGCTATTGCCCCTGTTGGTGACATGGTTTCACAGGAAATGATTTTGATTAAAAGAGTTGAAAAGAATAAATTTGAAAGGAAGTTTTTAGGAAGATTTGCTTTCGTTCCATTGCTGGGAGAATATGGGTTTTCAGAGGGAAGTGTTTAATAAAAAATTAACAACTACCGGAAACACATGGTATCCTGAATGTTTTCGTGACAATATTGTTTGAACTGTCAACATCTGGAGATCCCATTGCAGGATCAGAAGAGCCTATTATAGTTATCTGAACTGTGTACAATCCATCAGGCAAAGAATTATAGTTAAATACCCATCCGTTATTCACATATCGTGTTTTATCTTCAAAATCAATATCTGGGTGCTGGCTAGCTGCTGCGAGATTGCCAAATTCTATTGCCTGAGGATTTGAAGGGCATGAAGCTCCTGTGAGATAAGAGTTTATGCTGCCGCCTGCTGAATCTGTCCCGAGATTTTTTACTCCAGCAATAACTTTCACGGAATTTCCACATCCTTGGCAATTTGGCTCTATCCATATATGGGATGAATCTATAGCTAAATCCCCGTAATAATATCCATGAGACAGTGTTGTTGATGAGCTCTGCGTTGTGGTTGTGGTTGGGCATGACATGGCTGTGGTTGTTGTTGCCTGAGTGGTTGTTGTTGCCGTGGTTGTTGTTTGACCTTGAGATGTAGTGGTTGTTTGCCCGGCTGATGTTGTTGTTGCGTTAAAAATGGTTGTTGCTGTATTGACTGTAGCATTCACTGTTGTAGTAGTATTTGCAGTGGTTGTTGTTCCAATAGTAGTTGTTGGTACAGTGGTTGTGCTAGTTGTGGTTGTAGTTGTTGCTAGAGTTGTGGTTGGAATTGCTCCTGGAGTTGAACAAATCTTGTTTAAGCAGTATCCGCTTATACATTCAGGATTGGAAGAACAATCATTGCCATCAGACTTTAGAAGGGTTGCTGGCGGGAGTGTGGATTTTGTACCCAGACCTTCTTTTATAACACAAACAACCTCGAAGGTTGTAGAATCTGTCCAGAGAGTTAATTTTGTATTTGAGTCAGAATCTGTCAGAACTGTTTTATAATAGCTACTAACCTGAAAATCCTCATTGTCGCAATCTTTCCTTATTTTATCTAACTGTGCAGCTACTGTTTGGTTGTTCAGAAGGTTTGTAGTTAACTTTGCATTCGGGTAGTCTGCAAGAAAGTTTTTTACTGCTGGTGTTTGCTTTACTAAAGAATCTACTCCAAAGCTCTGGCCTGTGCAGCCTGCTGCTAAAATTACTAAAGCAAGGGCTGCAGCAAGGTATTTCATGAAAATAGTATTGGAAGGGGGGTTAAATAGTTATCTCTATGGGAGTATAACAGTATTGTATTTTAGGGCTTCCTGAGTATTATAATGCTCTCCCTTATCTGCCCCACCTTTATTGTTCTGGCTCTTGTGCACCAGCTGTTCCTTGCTACAAGAATACTTTCCACATTAAAGCCAGTCTTTTCAGCTGTTGAAGCCAAAATTTCATCTGCATTTACAGCCTGCGTTGGAAAACAGCCTCCACCCACAACAACAGCCAGCTGGGCTGAAGGCTTACAGACTCTGTGCAGCTCTGCCAGAACAAGAGACATATCTGCAAAATAAGTTTGTGCTGCTATAGGCAGGCTCTCTAAACCTTCTATTGTTCTTTCTGCCTTCGATCCTATATGCGAGGGCAGCATAGGCTGGGAGTTTAAACCCAATAAAGAATTCTCAAGCCTGTAAACTTTTGTATATTCTATTTTGTTTAAGTATGGGGGAGATGTTATAACCGCGTCCACTATTTCATCTTTTAACTGCAAAGAACGCGCATCCCCATCTTCTGCTTTTGCAATTGCCTTAGGCAAAGGATTGCGCTGTAAATCTTTTAGCATCCTGTGGATTTTGTTCTTGAAAAGCTTCCTGACAGGCGGACGCGGATTTTTGAATATTTTCAGCACAGCTCCATCCTTGTATGTATAGGAACCTTTTACTGCACTGTCTATTAGAGCAAGTAAAAGGAATTCCCTTTCTTCAGGTTTTTCTATCTCACCTATTTTGTTCCTGAGAAAAACCATATCCTCAAGTGAAAAGCGGGAAAAAGCTTTCTTGTAAAATGGGTCTTTTGGAATATCCTTTGGTCTTTCAAACTTCCAGCTGCCAGCCTTTTTCACTATCTCTTCCAAAGATACTAAATCATAATCAGTTGTTTTTACCTTTGATACAAAAACCAGCAGTGGATTTACATCTATTCCAATGGATGATATTGATTGCTGTTTGCATGAGAGGAGTGTTGTGCCTGTTCCCATAAATGGATCGAAAACGAGAGAAGTGTTTGTAAGATTGAATTGCTTGATAAAGAAGTCTGCCAGCTGTTTTGAAAACCCTTCCTTGTAATAAAACCAGTTGTGTATTGGCTCTGTTTTATTTGGCACAAAAGTCACAGCATCCTTGAACTTCTGCGCCTGCACGAAGTTGAACATGGTTAATGTTTTGCTGAAATTGCTTTTATAGTAACGCTAAGCTTTAAATATAAGATTTTCCTATAATAAGATAATAAGAACGGTGATAATATGCCTGTGGAAACAACAAAAATGTCTTCAAGGGGTCAGATTGTAATACCTCAAGATGTGAGGCGGGAAATACATGCAACAGATGGCACGATGTTTGCGGTTATTGGAAACAAAGATATGATTGTTTTGAAAAAAATAGAAACGCCTTCAAAGGAGAATCTTATAAAGGAACTGGAGATTATAGCAAGAGAGGGCAGAAGGCGCTTAGAAAAGAGAGGTTTGAATGAATCGTATATACATAACGTTGTGCAAAGAAACCGGAGACGGTAACTTATGGATGTCGTCCTCGACACTAATGTGATACTTTCTGCTACCCTCTGGGAAGGTAGCAGCGCACAAAAACTTCTATTCAAACTAATACACAATGATGTCAATATTTTCTCCTCTTCTGAAATTATATCAGAGTATAAAAATGTCTTAAAAAGGGACTTCGAATATTCGGACGAAGAGATATTATATATATTGCAAAGGGTGTTATCTTTCTTGAAACTTGTCAGACCTGTTATAGAGGTGAAGATTGTAAGAGATGATCCGGACGATAATAAAATAATAGAGTGTGCTATAGCATCTTCGAGCAAATATATAATAACATATGATAAGCACTTGCTTAAGATAGGAGAGTATAACGGAATAAAAATATTGACACCAGAAGAGTTATTTAAACTTATTTAGATTAAGAAGCTTTATGAACATTCAAATGTGAGATGTTGGTTTATGGTATCAGTAACAATAGAGGATTTTCAGAAGATAGACATACGCGTTGGCAAAATAGTGAGTGCTGAGAAGCATGAGAAATCTACAAAATCTGCATACAAACTGAAGATTGATTTTGGGTTGTTAGGAATAAAGCAGAGCTCTGCTCAGATAACAAAACTTTACAAGCCTGAAGAGCTGGTTGGAAAACAAATTTTGGCTGTTGTTAATTTTCCAGCAAAAGAGATTGCAGGCTTTTCCTCAGAAGTTCTTGTAATGGGCATTTATTCTGATAAAGGAGTTGTTTTGCTAAAGCCCGAGAAGGAAGCAAAGATAGGGGAAAGGGTTGGTTAGGGTTTTCTGAAGGCGTTCAACCCTTTTGGCTTGCTAAGTTCTTCTAAAGTCTTAACTACTTTTTCTATCCTTTCCTCTGAGAACTCATGCTCATCCACCATTATTTTTATTATCCTTTCCGGGTTTAGTTTTGGAGTTTCTATTTTAGGATTTTCAAGAGCTGGTGGATTAAGGAAGAAACTTAAAAGCTCTTCAGCAGGTGAGCCGTCCCACTTCACTTTTTTCAGAACATTTTCAAGGGTTTTTTCCTCTCTCACAAGCTTTAGCGCTTTCTTTGGTCCAATGCCCATTACTCCGGGGTTATAATCTGTTCCAACCAGAAGTCCCATAGTTATCAGCTGGCTTCGTGTGAGGCCCAAAATCGATAGTGTCTCTTTCAGCTCTATTAATTCTGGATTAACATCCACGAAAACCTGTTTTCCCGGAAGTTTCCTTTTTCCGGAAACGGAAAGATTTCTAACTAAACGCGGGGTTCCAAATAAAAGAGAGTCAGAATCTTGGCTTGCAACACTCCAGACCAAACCTGAAGAGCAGAGGGCAGAACATTGAGCTTCACCTTCTGATGGAGCCTGCAAAACCGGAATGCCCATTGCCAAAATAAGATCCTTTGCAGAGGATAAAATTTCTTCGTTTACAGAAGAAGTTCTCATTGCTGCTGATCTTGCTTTTTCTTTATCACCCCTTTCCAAAGCCTCTTTCCACTCTTTATGTGCTACAGCTTTTATCTCAGCACGAGCTGCTGTGGTTCTGGACTTGAATTCCGGTGGCTTTCCATCAAAAACCCAAATCAATTTTAGCCCAGCTTCCAATAGCTTTGCATTCCTGTAAAGTATACCAGACAAGTGGGAAGTTATTCTGCCTTTTGAATCTTTTAAAGGAGTTCCGTCTGGTCCGCGGATTATTGAAAGGAACTGATGTATCCATAACAGAGAATCCACAGCAAAAGTTTTACCCCTTAGTTCTTCTATTGAGGTCTGTTTCTTCGGAAGTATCTCAGCTATCTGCACTCCCATTTTATCTCCTCCTTTCAAATATACCTCTATCTAAGCTTGCCTGTTTTAATATTGAAAGGAGTGTGCCTAAGGCCAGCTCTGGGTGATTTGGAACTGTTACAAGTCTTAGCTTTTCTTCACTCCAATAGTGCAGATGGCTCCCACTCTGCCGTACAAAAACAAAACCATGCTTCTCTAATATTTTTCCCATTTCTTTTCCAGAAATCACAGGAAGCCTCATTTTAGCACGCTCATTTTACTTTGCAAATTGAGGTATTTTAAGGTCTTTTATTATTACATGAGATTGTTTCTTCTGGGCTATGTGAAAAAGAGTTTTGTAGTGTTCACGCAGACCAGTTTGGAGATTCTGAATAGCTTCTTCCCTTGTTAGACCCTGGTCTGCAACATATGTAACCAAATCTGTTGCAACAAACCACTTACCATCTCGTTTTATTTGAACTATTGCCTCCATAATAACCTAATTTAATAATTGCTTTTTGAAGTTTAAATACACCATCTAAAAACGTGAGATTTCTTAGAAGGGCTCTAAGCCTTGCAGCTATTATTTATCCAAGAAAGGAATTCTTTATTCCCATCTATTTTTGAGAAGGAAATAATTGGAACGCTCTCGTTTGTAACTTTTCTGACAGCAGAAATAATTTTAGGCTTGTTTTTCATGAGAGAAAAGGCCATTAGGTTGTAGTAAATCGTCCTTGTAATTTTCCCTTTCCACCAGAACATTGAAGGGCCTTTCAGGAGAAGATATCCTGCTATCAATTTTCTCTTTAAAAGTTGCCTACCTATTGCCTCGGCTTCTTTCTTTGTTGTAGCGCTGATAAAGAGCTGGCAGTAATCTGGCATAAGCTATTATTTGGGGTGTTGGCTTTTAAATTACCTTTTTCTATAGCCGAAAACTTTATCATATGTCCTATGGTCTACTATGTCCAGAATAAATGATATTATCTCTATTTCACTTCCTATGACTGTGTAAAGCATTCTCCAATAGTTAGAGAGGTCAAGCTTCCATAGATTATTTGCATCATATTTCAGCAAGTATTTTGTAGGTATCTGCTCCTTCCTTATTTGTGTACCAGCAAATGGATTTTGCTTTATAATATCAATTGCTCGTTTAACGGAGCGCAGGAGGGTTTGATTTTCTGAGCTTGATATGCCAGTTGCAACTTCTTCCCCAACAATTTTGTTTAACTCTTTGAATTGCTCATCCGCCTCTTCAGAGAGCTTTGTCCTTATTGACTTTGAGGAAAACATAATAATCCCCTCAGACTTCTACTGCGTTTTCTAAAGCGGTTTTCATTTTAGAGCTGGGGTTGTATATCCAAACTATTCCCTTGCTTGTAAAGGCTACCATCCCCTTTTCTTCCAAGTATTCCAATGTTACATTCAAAGTTTGGTGCATGACTGCTTTTGGAAGCCTTTCCTTTATCTCTTGTTTTGTTAGTGCTGTATCTGCCCTTTTTAGCACTTCCTCTACCATTAACACTGTTTTTAGGTTTGGATAGTGTAATATTTGTGCCACTGCCATATTCGTGCCTCTTTATATATTAGTATATATCAAAGTATATAAATATATGCTTTTTAGCCTATTCAATAGACGTTGCTAAATATAGGCTTATTTCTTAGAAACTCGTTTCAGCAACCGCAGCCTGGGCCTGTGGCGCAAGAAGACTGGGCTGGCTGGGCAACTGGAAGAGCAGCAGCGCGTGCAGCAAGCTTGGCTGCAATTTTTGGATAAGTTTTAGCATAGAGCGGATCTGCCATAAGAGCTTTAATGTTCCTCTTGTAGTATCCTCCCTTCAAACTCTGACCTGTCCTCTGTTCCCACTCCTGTAAAGAGATAGAATGTTTCTTCTGTATCTTGTCCCTGTACCATTCTGGTATAACATTGAATGTACAAAATGGGATAACTCCTTCAGGTGTAGCGTAATGGATGTCGCACTTCTTTATCCTCTGTATATCCCAATTATATAGGTCCTGGAAGTGCATCATTCCAACGAACAAAGCATTCTTGTGGAAAGCACCCAGAGCCTCATAGTTATGTTTTACTAAAATATTGAACAGGACTTTTCCTAGGTTAAGCCACTTTGGCTGGCGATCATTGTCTATGAATGAAGGGAGTTTAGTCATCATTTTCGCAATAACAACATACTTGTTTGCGCCGCTCTGCAGAGCTTCTGTTTGCTCTCGTAGATATCCATACAAACCGTCCACATCCACAAAGTCTGTTATTGGTATAAGCTTTTCCCCATCCTTGAAAATATAGGTTGCCATTCCGCAGGCTGGATTAATTGAAAGCTCATATTTGGGTCCGCCTGTTAAAGCCTCTACAAAGTTTGAAAGTATAACTGTACATGGAACTGGATAGAAAGCTTCCCTTCCAACCTGACCGTTAGTAGCTTCCTCAAGCTTTTCAATTACATCTGGTATTGTTATTCTGAATCGTTCCCTTTCTTTTGTGGGCATTCTTCCAACCAAAGAAACTGGCTGGTAATTAACTCCTTTTATAAT
The DNA here is from genome assembly GCA_016198755.1 of Candidatus Aenigmatarchaeota archaeon. Classification (GTDB taxonomy): domain Archaea; phylum Aenigmatarchaeota; class Aenigmatarchaeia; order Aenigmatarchaeales; family JACQIB01; genus JACQIB01. The sequence goes on along the minus strand of JACQIB010000001.1, from coordinate 15,579 downwards.
ATCATTATTATCAAATCCGAATTTCAGTATATCTCCTATCTCATGGTCGTTTATTGTCCTTATGACAGTTGGGACAAGAACAACCCCAAGGTTTGATTTCCTGCAGTTATCTAAAATTGCAGGTGCTTCCCAATGGTTCTTTGGGTTTGTTTGCGGAGTTACACCATCATAGCTCAGGTAAACCGTGTTTACTCCTGCGGCGCGTATGGATTTTGCAAAGTTCAGGTCTTTGAAAAGTTTGTTTGTGCCATTTGTATTCAATTGAACATGATCTATTCCGACTTCCTTTATTATTTTTATTATTTCAGGCAAATCATCTCTTAGTTCAGGGTTTCCTCCTGTAATCTGGATTGCATTTCCTGCAATTGGCTTTTCATCCTTTATCTGTGCGACCATTCCGCGTATTTGATCTAAAGTTGGTTCATAAATATAGCCAGCTTTCTCAGCATAAAAGAAACAGTACCAGCAGGTTAAGTCACAGCGGTTTGTTATAACCAAATTTGTTAAGCCTGAGTGAGTCTCGTGTATTGAACAAAGACCACAATCCTGAGGACATATAGGATTGTCCTTTGTTATGAATGGATTTTCCAATCCCCTCCCTTTAACTTCGAATGTTTTAGCCTTCTTGAACAGCTCTGAATTCCCCCAATAAACATCTTCTATTGTTCCATGTTCCTTGCAGGCTTTCCTGAGCAAAACTTTTCCATCTTTCTCAAAAACATTCATTGGTATTAATTTTAAGCACTCCGGACAGAGAGAAGCTGACTTATAGTATAGGGTTTCTCCCTCTTTCATTTCCAATGTTGTTTTTGGTATAAACTCTGTTGCCAGTTCTGCCATGTGTTATCACAACATTTAAAACGTTTTAAATCTTGTTAATGTTTAAAGGATTTATAGGGGCGGTGGTATATAAAACTAAGCTATTACTCTGTAGTGAATAGACAGGTGCAGAACATGGGAACGACAAAACGTGAAATTGAAAAGGAAATTTACATGGCTTTTGCTGATATAGCCTCCTCTATTGGTTATTCTGATATTAATGGGAGGATACTGGCTGCGCTCTTGGTTGCAGGAAAAACACTGAGCATGAAAGAGCTGGCAAAAGAAGTTGGTGTTTCTTCTGCAGCAATCTCCCTTAGCTTGGATTTGCTGGAGTTTTTAGGTATGATTAAGAAAATAAAGAAGGTTGGAGACAGGAACCTGTATATTGAACTGCAGGGGGACTTGCTGGATGGGTTAAAGAGGGCTTTTGTTATAAAGATACAAAAATCTGTTGGGGATAGTTTGGAGAGGTTTGCAAAATACAGGAAAGAACTGCAGGGAGAGGAAAACAAGGATGTTCTCAGAACCCTGAACATTATTGAAGCTCAGGTAAAGAGATTAAACACTTATGTAGAAATGCTTGCAAAACTAAAACTGCCCTAGAAACCGCGCGCAGGATTTAAGATCGATTGTATCTGGTGACTTATACCAACTTCAATCATTGCTGCGAAAACAATCAAAATCAGTGAGAGTGCTATCAGGAAAAGGCCTGCAAATATCAGCTTGTTGCTGTGCTTTGTGAGCGGTTGGTAACGCATTATTGCAACTGATATTATTGCACCGGCAATAGCAGCATTAAAATAGGCTATAACTTCAGGAACTAAATGCAGTATATAAAAAGCTGCTCCCATTCCCAGCCCTTTCAAGAGTCCTATTGCAGAGTTTGACTCTGCTGTACGTATACCATAGATAAGCGTTCCAACTGCAGAGCCAACAACAGAAGCGTTCCATGATAAAATATAGAGGGCGCCTGCACCGAAAATAAAACTAAGAGCTGCAGACAAAAGTACGAGTTTTGCATTGTTTTCTACAATAACGTTAAAGATAGAGCTGGAAGTATAGAAGCCTGTAGAAACACCAAGCTGGTTTAAATTGTATAGCTGCTCGGAGAACAAAACTGAAAGTGTTTCCCTTGGCATGAATGCATACCAGAGAGATATTCCGATACTCATTCCAATGAAAAGTATAGTATACATCTCTATTACATCCTTGTTCTTTTTTATCAGCTCCAGAGTTGTTTTTGCTTTTAGCTCTGCAGTGCTTTCTTTTTCAAATAACTTTGTAAAAATATAGATTGCAGGCAAAGTCATGAAAGCAACAAGAACAAGGGAGGGGGTTCTTACGAATAAGGAAAGGGAAACAACTATTGCAATGCAGGAGATCAGTATGCCTGTTAATAAAAGGTTTACAGGCTTCTTCAGCTCCTTCTCAACTATAAACTCGAGTACCATTAAACCACAATAGCTTTAAGCTAGCTAGGTTAAAACTCTTTATGGTTGGTATATGTACTGGATGCGGGGGCTTGGCTGCAGCAACCTGTAAGGTTTGCGGAGCTACTATATGTAAAACCTGTTCCCTACCCTACGGATGTAAAGTTTGTAGTGGAACAAAACAAATCTAGATTGTTTTAATCTTTTCAGCCAGCTCTTCTATAATATTCTTGTCTGCAGGGAAACCAAGGGATTTCTTGAACCTTTTCTGCCCATCATATCCTATGAAGCCTTTTGAGATGGAAATAATTTCCGTCTCACCGCTTTCTCCCTTTGCCTTTTTCCTCGCAACTTCCAGGAACTTGTTGTTCCCGAACTTTATTTCAGCTGAGCTCATTGTTTCAAATTCTACCATTTCTATCAACCTCTTTTTCTTTTCTAAAGTAACGTAACGCTTTCCACTTCCACACTTCCAACCCCATCTATTCCCCTTATTTTTTCCTCAACATCATCTGTCCCGCCTGTATCATTTTTAACTATCAAAATTTTGATTGCTTTCAGACCAAAAGCTATTGGCTCTATTTTTAGGTCTTTAACAACCATGTCAGAAAGTATCTTCTTTTTGATATTCTCTATATCCACTTCTGGGGATTCTGGTGTAATTTTTATGGATATTGCAACGGTTCCCATTTATGGCCCCTCAAAACCGCACTCGCACTTATACTTGGTGGAATGGACTTTGCACTGCCTGCAACGTACAAACTCTTTTTGCCCGCAGGATGGACATAAAAACTTTGTAAACTCTTCCTGTCCAACCAGATTAATCCCACATGTGCTGCACTTCAATACCATTTTCTCACAACTTCCATACTTCTGCTCTATTTAAAAGCTAAAGGTATTTAAATCTTCTGTAGCCCCTGTAGTCTAGCTTCGCGCGAAGCAAGCTTCGTGTGCTAGAATGGATAGGACATGAGGTTGCGGACCTTAGGACCTGGGTTCAAAGCTCAGGGGGATGTTTCCCCCTACAACCGAAACTTCAAAAGTTTCGGTGCATACAACATAAACAATGTTGAATGCAGCCCTACCCCCTCAGGTAGGGTGAAAATCCCAGCGGGGGCACCAATGCCTTTTTAACCAATGAATGGAAGGGTTTTGTATGGTTTGGGAATGGATTGCTGCTTTTGCAATTTTGGTTGCTTGTGTGGAATTCTATATGTTTTTCAACCGCTCTCCGGAGAGGACTGTACCAAAGAAAGGTATTGTATCACCTGCAAACGGAAAGGTTGTGGAAGTTTTTGAAGGGAATTTCTCCAAGCTTTTTGATTTTTCAGTGAAGGGATTGGAAAAAGCAAAGCTTATTGTAATAAGGCTTTCCCCGCTAAATGTACATGTTACACGGGCTCCTTTGAATGGAACCATAAAAAGGGTTGAATATCAGGAAGGTAAAAGATTGCCTGTTTACATAAAGAAAAGCCTTTTCAAGAACGCGCGCAACATTATTGTAATGGAAACCGGAAAAACTGTTGCAGCTATAGTTCAGATTTCTGGAGCGCTGGCAAGGAGGGTTGTCTGCTCGGTGAAAGAGGGTACTAAGATTGAAAAGGGGCAGAAAATAGGTAAGATAATTTTGGGCTCCACAACTGTTTTAGCCCTTCCATCAAAACAGTTTAAAATAAATGTTAGTAGGGGGGAGAATGTTGTGGATGGGGAAACTGTATTGGGGGAGTTTAAATGAAGTATAATTTCCGTTCAAAAATAAAAAAGTTGCGCGGAGCAAGAGTAAGAGATTATGACAGGTTTTCAATGTGGTACTTTATTTCAATTGCCAACATAATAACTCTGGCTGAGATTGGTGTAAGCTTTGGATCTGTTGCATTGATTTTCGATAATAGGTTATGGGAAGCCGTTGTTCTGATGCTTATTGCAGCATTTTTAGACTGGAATGACGGGAGAATTTCTAGGAAAAGGGGGACTTCGGGTGATTTTGGGAAAAATTTAGATTCGCTTGCTGACCTGTTTTCCTTTGGTGTTGTGCCAGCTTTCCTGAGCTGGAAACTAATTGGCACGAACCCGCTGGGGCTTGTTTTACCTGCTCTGCTTATAATGGGCGGTGCGCTCAGGCTGGCTAGGTATAACATAACAGCAACGCAGGGGTATATTGGAATGCCCATAACTTTTAACGGGCTTATTTTTCCTGCTGTTTTTGCAGTTTATAGTTTTTTCTCCCTTCCAGAATATGTTTTTGCAATAGCATGCGGAATTTCCCTTGCTTTAATGGTTGCAAATTTCAGGGTGAAAAAGCTTGTTTGAAGTTCTGTTCTTTATATGGATAGAATTTGTTAAAGCTTTCTGGATTCTTTTTCCTGCTTATGCTGCCAATATGTACCCGCCGCTTGCACACGGAACCCATCCAATAGATTCTGGAAAAACTCTTTGGGATGGAAAAAGAATTTTTGGTGATGGAAAGACCTGGGAAGGTCTTGGATTGGGTGTTGGTATGGGTGGTTTGGTTGGGAGTGCGGAGTTTGTCTTATGGCCCAGCCTGAATAGTTATGCAAAATCCCTTGGAGGCTCTCTTCCACAATATACTCTTCCTTTAATTTTGCTTGTTCCATTTGGGGCTTTGATTGGGGATATGTGCGGGAGCTTTATCAAAAGAAGGTTGGGAATGGATAGAGGAGCTGATATACCTTTCCTGGATCAGTTAAACTTTATTCTAGGGGCTCTTGTGTTTTCCTTTTTGTTTACAGAAATAAACTGGGGTATGGTTATTGTAATGCTTGTTATTACTCCAATACTGCACAGAGCTGTGAACCTTATTGGATTTAAACTGAAAGAAAAGGCTGTGCCCTGGTAATTAAAGGAAAAGTCTGCGGCTGTCATAAATAACCAGTATTCCGCGCAGTATTGTAAAGGCTGCTGTGAAAAGAACAAAACCTGTTACAATATCTGTCATGTAAGAAAGCTGGAACGCATACTGGAAAATTACTAATGGGAATGTTATCAGCTTTGATCCGCCTGAAATTCCCCTGCTTATCCTGCTTGAAACCAAAAGTTTTCCCCAGAAAGAGTTCATCATACCAAAAGTCGTTGCACCGCGCGCATAAGCAAAGGAACGGAGAGCATCTGTGCTCAGCCCCCTAATCAGTATTAATATAGGTATTGCCGGATGTACCAATCCGAGTATAGCAAAAGAAATCCAGAAGATATTCTCCACAATCCTGTCTGCCAGCACATCCATGACTCCGCCTACTTTTGTTCCAACATTATCTCTCCTTGCTATGAAACCATCCACATAATCCAAAACTATAGCCAAAATAGCCAAAAAGAAGGCTAAAACACGAAGCCTCTTTATTGAAAGAAAAGGAAAGGAAATGCTATCTATGAAAAGAATGTAAGAAATTGCAAGAACGAGGGCTATCCTGAACAGGCTTATCTGATTTGCTAAGTTGAAAAACGGTATGCGCGGCATAAATGAATTTAAATGTTTCAAGTAATTAAAGGTTTTTATTCTTCCCCAGATAGTTTGGTTTATGCTAAAACAAGCAATTGTACTTAGAAAGGACCTGAAAATGGGCGCTGGGAAAGCCTCGGCTCAGTCTGCGCACGCTTCAGTTGCAGCTTTCCTCAAGGCTTCTGAAAAGGATGAGTGGCTTTCAGAGGGGATGAAAAAAGTTGTTTTGAAGGTTTCCTCTGAGCAGGAGCTGAGAGAACTGTTTAAGGAAGCAAAGAAAGCTAAACTACCTGCAACCCTTATAGAGGATGCTGGCTTAACACAGTTAGAACCTGGCACAGCAACTGCTTTAGGTATTGGGCCTGCTGATGAAAAGTTAATAGACAAACTAACAGGAAAATTAAAACTTTATTGAGGTTAGAAAATGGTGGGAATAGAAGAGTTCATTCAAACCTATTATCTTGGACCTCTCTGCAGTTATTATACTCCTATTGGAAGCCTGACTTATGGACTTTTGCTTGCAATAGCAGTCTGGGGAGTTTATAAACTGTTGGGAAAACTGAAAATAGAAGTTAACAAATACCTGTTTATCGGGCTTATTCCCTTTATTATTTACGGGGGCTGGACTCGCGCTCTTCGCGACCATGGGCTGTATACTGGTCAATTGTTCTGCTCCCCTCCAATTTACTTTTTTATTTTTGCACTTGCCCTAGGCTCTTTGCTTTTGGCTGTGGTGATAGAAAGAAAGTTCAAAATACCTTACTGGAAAGTTTTGTTTGGATTGGGATTAATTCCACTGATTTACAATTTGTTGCTTACAAAAATAACAAACCTGCCAGTGTTTGCTTTTGGTTTGGGGTTGGTTCTATTCTGGGCACTTGTTCTCTGGGCTTTCAGCCTGTTAAAACCAAAGCTGCTGAGCAAAGTAAACTGGGGTATTATGAGCGCCCATATGGTAGATGCTTCAGCAACTTTTACTGTTCTCAGTTTCTTCAAAACATACTGTGAACAACACCCACTCACAGGGCTTTTGACTGGCAGGTACTGTTCTGTTCCTATAGTCCAGCTGCCAGATATGCCATGGATGATGTTCCCGATAAAGCTGGTTGTTATTGGACTGGTTCTGTACCTGTTAGACAAATACACAAAGCCAGGTGAGGAGAAGTTTAGAGATTTCCTGAAAATTGTTATCTTTATTTTAGGCCTTGCCCTTGGTGTTAGAGATATTCTGACTGTCAGTTTGTAATTATCGTATAGGGAAAAGGAGAGTTTTTATTCTTATTCTACTATACTATCGTATGTACGCACGCCATATTTTGCTGGGTTTAATATTGACTTCCCTTTTTCTAGCTCTACCAGCTGCAGCAGTAAAGCCAATATGCATTGATTTCTATAACAATGGGGAATCGCATAATTCCATGTATTGGACTCCTTCTGAGGGAACAAAACAGGCTCCAACTGATTATGATCCTTTCTCTTCTGGGCTGGGAATTAGTTGTGCAAATGACTGGCATTACGCAGATGTGGATGGTGATGGTACTGTAGAAGCTTACCTGCTTACTGGCGAAAACTTTACTACATGGTTTACTGCAACTGTAAATGGTGCTACAAATATACTTGGCCAATCTTTCCATGTTTCTAGTTTTGATATAATAGCATTTGATGAGAACTGGAATAATGGATTTTCTTATGGTTGTGTTGATAACACAACAAATACAAGAATGCTTTCACAAGGGTTTTGCAGATCTGAGACAGAGAATAGTTTTGTGGAAAAAACGTACAGTAATCCTCAAGCTGAAATAAGAACTCCCCCGATTTTTGGTTATTTTGATATGTCATTACAAAATGTAGGTGGACATCAATGGTTTGCACATGGCTGGGCTAGTTTTACTCCAAAATACAATGATACAAACACCGGAAAAACAAAACCTTACATGGTTCTGAACTGCGGTGTTGACAGCGATTGCGGAGGCGGGTACAACTGTATAAAACCAACATTTAATCCGGTTGATAATTTTTGTGAATATGATTTTATTACAGCTGACAATAATAAGGATGGTTATAGAACATCACTCAAAACAGATAATGTTGAAATTGTTCCTAATATGCTGACAGATAACATAATTCCCAGTACTACTGACATGGAAGTATGCAAACTTTTTACAAACGCAGCTCCAAATTCCAAGCTTTATGGCGTAACTGGTGTTGGTTTTAATCAAGGAACATCTAAAATAAGTGCCGCAGTTTATTCTGATAACTCTGGGAAAATTGGAACTCTGCTTGCAAAAGGGACAAAATATATTTCAACAAATGGTGTTCATGAAGAAACAATAATACTGAATAGAGTAGATTTGCCTGAGAAGTTCTGGGCTTGCTTGGGCAACGGTGTGGAGAATGCAAATCAGGGATTTCTCGCATTTAGCGAAAGTGGAGAATTTGCTTACTATTATAATCATAGAGACGAGAGTTTAACCCGTGCACACTATACCAGAAAGTATGCAATAAGGACAGATGTTATTACAAATCCTGCTGCTGTTGCTGATTATAAGCCTGTTGGATACACTGAAGTGATTTTGCCTAATAGTAGCAGTTATTCTGCTTCGGGCGGTTATGTTACAACAGCTCCAAAAGAATTATGCAAACCTTTGAATCCGCCGTTTAATGGAGCTGAACTAAAAGAAGTTATTGTTTCTGGTTTTGACGGGAGAAGTGCAAAAAGAACCGTGCAGATAAAGATTTATGATGATAACAAAAACAAGCCCGGAATTCTTTTATCAAGACTTTTCAAGGACATTGAAATAGGATCATACCATAATGAGTCATTTATTTTACCTGAACCTATTTTAGCTGACAATAGAATTTGGATATGTACGAACACACCATACTACACGCGCGACACAAATATAGGAGTTTCAAATGGGCTTCCAGATTATTTTTTCAATCCTGTAACAAGACTATTATATGAATATATAAATCCTGTCAATACTGCTATTTTTGCAAGGTTTGGGGGTATTCCTGTACCTCATGAAAGCCTGAATTTCACTGGGACTATTATAAAGGAAAAGAATCTGAGGGAATTCTGGGGATATATTGATGAAAAAACAAGCAGTACACTTAAAAACGGAGTAGAACTGTGCAATATTGTTGGTATTAATGATAAAAATGCCGCTGTTACACAGATAAGGGCTGCTGGTTTTAATGGAGGAGATATTAACAGCAAAATATTGAAAGGGACAGTTAGGCTTGATAATGGTGGAGTTCCTGGAAATGTTATTGGTACAGACTATTCAAATTATTCTATAACTGGTGATCTACATGGGGAAATTGTTAACTTTAAAACTCCAGTTCCTGTGGCTGGAAACTTCTGGGTCTGCTTAAGTGCACCAGACTCCAAAGAAGAAACATATTTTGCATACTATAGAAATGGTGGTTCTAGTAGTGTGTATTACTATCCTGAAGGCGGACAAACAAAAACTGATAATGATGTGCAAGGCAGCTTTGCAATAGATGCAAGAGTTGCAGTCTATAGTTCGGAAATTAAAGTTATTCCGAATAAAGACATTGTTTATGAAAATATCAAGCTTCAGACAGAAAATTCTGACAGCAGTTCTAAACTTAATAGAGTTATACCTGATAACAGATATATTGAACTTTGTAAAGCATTCGAAACAAATGAAAAAAAAGCAGAATTAACAGAAGTTAGTACTCTTGGCTTTACTCCGGAAACTATGCGACAGACAAACCTGTTTGTGTATGCAGATAATGCATATAGGATGGGAACACTGCTTTATTATGATAGTTTTGTAAATGCAACAATAGCAAATGGGGATGAAAGAATTTTCAAACTAAAATATCCTGTTGCTGTTGGTAATAGGTTCTGGGTTTGTATGGATGTACATGATTCTAATCAGATTGGTGAATTGAGATATACTGAAAAACAATCAGAAACATTTATTTCAGGAAGCGCTGGTGGAGATGTTTCAGTTAGAAATGAAGTTATTGGAAAGGATTATGCATTACGCGCTACAATAAAAGTTCCTATTGTTTTAATTAAATCTTCGGAAGATAATACATCAAATATATCATATCCATTCTCTATTGAAACCGGAAATGGTGGACGGGGAGAAAATGATGATAATAATACAGAAACTGCGCTTGCTGTTTCGTTAATTGGCCTTCTCGTAATTGGAACGGCTGTTGCTTTTACAAAACAGACAATAAGAGGATTCGAAACAAAGCTATCTGAACTTAAACAAAGAGTTGTGCAGATATTTCCAACTGAAAAAGATTCAATAACACCAAGTGCGGATAACAATGCTATAAGGAGGAATGTTGCAGGCAGGTATCTAGCTGGGTTTGGAAATGTAAGCTCTGTAAGGTATATTTCTGAGTGGCTGCCTGGCGGATATTACTTCAATATAAAACAAAAGTACGGGGATAACTATGCAAATAAATTTGCACAGGAAAATGAAGAAAGGATTAAAAAAGAGCTGCAAATGATTAGAGAAACGGAAATGAAAAATGCTGTTATAGGCTCAACTGTTAAGTCTGGAATTACTACTTTCAGCGGAGGTCTCGGAGATATTCTTTCCAAAGAATTTAGAGGAATGAAACGGGGGGAATCGAAGAATATTGTTTATAATGGAAATGTTTACAGACTGCAAAAAAACGATGCTGGAGAAGAGAGCTTCTACAATGTTGCAGACCAGACTGCAATGCAAAGCCTTGCTAGTGCAAACACAGAAAAATTGGCAAACCTTATTCCAACTCTGCCATACAGCAAGCCAATTGTTGTAGGAAGGGATATTTTCAAGGTCGTTGACTTCCAGCCTACTATGTGGGGGCTACCTGATCATGGAACAGTAAAAATATATAGAGGAAATTATGGTGATGTTAATCTTGAGCTAAGGGAGTTTTCTGATGGGACACTAACACTGGAAAGGGATTACGTGGATCCGAGGCCCGAGAAAGCATTTGTAACGGGCAACATTTTGTTGGATACCACCAGGTTGCTCTCTAATTGGATAAACCATATTATATCTGATGTATTAAAGATAAATCGTAGAGATGTTGAGCAAGGTTTGACGAATGACTTCTTTGGGCAAAAGATGCCATACAAAGAGGGCACCAATAAAAATGTAGATAACGAACTTGGGAAGAAGATTGTTAAGAAAGGTGCTGATTGGACAGTAGAAAAAATGACTGAACATTTGAGTATTGGAACCATTGCAAAACTGGTTCTGAACAAAGCCGTCTTGCCTGGAGTTGACATACTTGGTAGCTATAATAAAGCTCTTGAAGACTATAACAGTGGTAGGAAAAATTTGGGTGAAGCTGCCGGAGATTTTGCCAGAGAGACATCATTGGATATAGGAAAGGATGTTGCTGTACATAGAATATATAAAAACCGGATAGAAAAGTATGGAAAAATAAAGCTTCCTGGAGGGAAAATTAATCCGGCTGGTTTAAAGGCATTTGGAGTTTCTATGGGGTGGTATGCAGCTTTTGAAACCTTTGGATGGGGAATAAGTGTATTTTCTGATGGAACTAGAGTACAGAAATTTATGGAAGAACATCCAACGCTAATGGAAGATTTTGACAGGCTTATTGTGAAAGCTAATGATGCAGGGGAGGCACTGAGAACTGTAAATGAGCTAAGAAAACTTGCTGCTGCACCTGATGCACCGGAGGAGGTAAAACGTTATTTGAAGCAGAGGGAAAGCGAGCTTGGGGACAGTTTGGATGCGCAGCAGCAAATACTTGATATGTGGAGTAAATATGGGGGGAACTTGGAAAATATGGAAGAGTTTTTAAGAGGCAGAACTGATGGGTTGGTGGGCGGGTTTTCAAACTTGTTAAAGGGTGGGAAAAATAGAGTAGATTATGATAACTTCAAGAAAAAACTAGATGAAATAAAGGAATTTGTAGACAAAGCAAGGAACGATCTTGTAAATGATTCTCAAAAAGTAAGAAACACTGTTCTAAACTAATACTTATATCTTCTGCTAATCAAACCTTCCCATGTTCTTTACGATGGGGGAGGGGGTTGGGGGGAGGATAAGGGAACTGGTAGAGGATTTTGTAGTGGAAGAAATACCTAAGGAAGTTCAGGGGGAGGGGAATATTCAGTTCTGGATAGAGAAGAGAAACTGGGATAATAACCTAGCCCTGAGAGCTATAGCAAAAGCTCTCCATTGTTCTGCAAGCAGGATTGGAGTTGCCGGAACAAAAGATAAAAGAGCTGTAACAAAACAAAGAATTTCTGTTTTTGGGATTTCTAAAGAACAGGTTGAAAAAATAGAAGTTCCTGGAATAAGGATATGGGGGATTGAAGAGGGGGGAAGGATAAGGCTTGGAAACCTGAAAGGAAACAAGTTTGAGATTACAATAAGGGAAATAGGGCTGAGAGAAAAGGAGATTGAAAGCAGACTGAGAGTTGTTGCAAGAGAACTGGATATGGGTATACCTAATGTTTTCGGGGAGCAACGTTTCGGTACAGTGCGCGCTGTAACTGCTGAAGCTGGGCTCGCAATACTTAAAGGGAAGTTTGAGCAGGCTGCAAAAATGTATATTGCAAAGGTTTTCGATGGGGAAATGGAAGAGGCAAAAAAAGCAAGGGACTGGGTCTGGAAAAACTGGGGAAAGCAGGAAGCTTACAGGGAAGCTCTTGGAATGTTTCCGCCTGAGTTTGTTTACGAAAGGAGTATGCTAGATTATTTGGCACAGCACCCGAAGGATTTTGTTGGCTGTTTGAGAAGACTGCCTTTCAGAGTTTTGAAAATGCTTATAAATGCTGTGCAGAGCATTATTTGGAACAGATCTCTGGAAAAGTGCTGGAAAAAAGGGGTTTTAATTGAAGGAAAAGCTTCGCTACCTGGATATGGAACTGATTTGGATACAACAAACCCTCTGGAAGAGGAGATAGCAAAGCAGTTGAAAGGACTTGGGCTGAAAGCAGAGAGTTTTGCCCCGAGGGGTATTTCAGAGCTGCGCTGCACAGGGTTTGAGAGGGCTATTTTGATAAAACCCAGGATTGAATGGGTTATTGGGGAGGATGAGATGAACAAAGATAAATCAAAGGTAAAAATAAAGTTTGAGCTGCCAGCAGGCAGCTATGCAACTGTTGTTCTTAGAGAGATAATGAAAGCCGCAGAGTCAAAAGGTATTTAAAAGCAGGGGGTAAACTATGGGGAGATTGGAATGGTACTGAACCCTGTTATAGATATAACATACCTTGTTTTCTCAGCTTTAAGCATATTTTTCGGCTTTCTGTTCTTTGTACTGTATATAAAACAAAGGGGAAGTTTCAGGAATGAAATAGGGGATTTTAGCCTGCTTCCATCTGTAAGCCTTATAATACCTGCTTACAATGAGGAAAAATCTATTGGGGGAACAATAGAAGCTGTTAAGAATTTGCAGTATCCAAAGGGAAAGTTGGAAATTATTGTTGTGGATGATGGTTCGAAAGATAAAACAGCGGAGATAGCTGGAAAATTTACAGGAATAAACCTGATTAAAAGGACAGTGAACGGGGGTAGGAAAGCTATACCACTTAATCAGGGCATTAGAGCAGCTAAAGGGGAGATTGTGGGGTGTGTGGATGCAGATTCTTATCCAAAGCCTGATGCACTGATAAAGGCTGTACAGTATTTCAGGTATCCTGGAGTTGCTGCAGTAACCTCATCTGTCTTTGTCAGGGAACCAAAGAAACTGATAGAAAGGCTGCAAGCTATAGAGTATATGATGATTGTCTGGGCAAGGAAGCTTTTGGAGCTTGTGGATGGAGTTTATGTTACTCCAGGACCACTAAGCCTTTACAAAGCAAGTGTTCTGAAAGAAATTGGCGGGTTTGATGAGAAAAACTTCACAGAGGATATAGAAATAGCCTGGAGGATTTTGAAAGCTGGGTATAAGATAAAAATGAGCCTTGGATCTGAGGTTGAAAGCAGTGCTCCAACAAGTTTTGGAAAGTGGTGGAAACAGAGAGTCAGGTGGAATTTGGGCGGTATACAAACCTCAATAAAATACAAATCTGTTGGGTTTAGCACAAAGTATGGGAGCCTTGGATCTTTCATTTACCCGTTCTTTGTTTTATCATATATTTTCTCTATTATAGGAGCTGGTGTTTATGCTTATGTTTTCCTGAACGGGGTTTACAATAATATAATAGTTAATTTGTTTGCTGTTTCAAAAGGCATTAGCCCATACTGGGATACAAGCTTCTTTTTCCTTCCTAACATTTTCAGCATTTTCGGGTTCCTTACATTTGCCCTCTCACTGATATGGATAAAGATAAGTTTGGGGGTTGTTAAGAGGGGATTGGGAGGATGGAAAGGATTGATAGACTTGGCTCTGTATTTGACTGTATACATAACACTGTTCCCGTTCAATCTTGTTTTTTCAACAATCAAGTATGTGCGTGGGAAGGGAGGCTGGTGGTAAGTGGACAAGTCTGTGTTTTACCTTACTGCTATAATATCTGTAGCTGTTTTTGTGGCTGGCTTGTTTGTAGGGATTTGGATAGATGACCAGAGGCTGGAGGAGACAAGGGGAAAAATAACTGGCATAGATATAGAATGGAATGATGCACGCTTGCAAAATCTTTTTTTCCAGACTGCTTTGGCTGGAGATGACTCATGCAACAGCCTTATTGGGGGAAATTTGCAGTTTTCTGATAAAGTCTATAAACAGGGTTTGGAAATAGAGAGGTTTGAATCTGTAAACAAATTTACACCGCAGCTTTTGGAGGAAAAAAGAAGGTATGCACTGTTACAAATGCAATTTTGGCTTAATTCTGTGCAGCTGAAAAGGGCATGCAATGCAACATACAGCACTGTTGTATATTTTTATTCTCAGTATAATGAAAGCTCTGCTGTGGACCAGAGGCTGCAGAGCACGGTTTTATCAGAGTTAAAGAACAAGTGCGGAAATAAAATAATGCTTATACCGTTGCCAACAGATCTGGATATAGTTTCAGTAAACCAAATAAAAGACACTTATGGGATTAAATCAACGCCCTCTATTCTTGTGAACGAAAAGGATATTTTAACTGGAGTTAAGACGCTGGGAGAGTTGGAAGGGTTTGTGAAGTGCTAGTTGTATCAGTTGAATTCTGGCTAAGTGTTTGCTCTGCCTTCATTAGAACAAGGAGCATTTTAGCAACAGCCAAATCAAGATCAGTATACTGTCTTCCGTTCTCTGAAAAATCCACGCCCTCCAAAACAACAAGATTATTGTTTACTCTTACAGAAGTTTTTTCAGCATTTGAAGGGCCTACAAAAGCTATTGCAGGCTGGGTTGGACCATTTGGTATTGTCTCATCAGCGCTATCAAGATAGAAAGTGTGTATTGGAATTGTTTTTCCGAGATAATATTGGTTTATTATTGTTAGCTTGTAAGAGAGTTCATAAGCTGCAACCTGATAAAAACCGTTTTCAGTGCTGTTTGGGATAAAATAAAATGATATAGACTGTGCATTCGGGTCTAAGAGGGCATTTATTAAAGCCCTGTCATTTGGCTCTACCTGAATTTTCTCTGCCTCGAAAAGATTACCGCGGAAATGGAAAGTTTTGCCTGCAAAATCATACTCAAATGGCTTTGTTACAGCCCCTGTTGGAGGCTGGATTACACAGCCTGCTACCAATATAGCAAGTACAACCAAAGCTAAAATTTTATAGTTCATATTCAACCAAATCCCTTTGTTTGCAAAGCTATTTAAATCCTACTGAAATCTGGATACGTTTGCGCATTCATGTTAAAAAAGAGAAAATTGGGGCGAAACCGCCCCAATAAATTTTGTGTTTATCTTGCTGTAGTTGTTGTTGCGGCTGCAGTTGTAGTTGTTACAGCTGCTGTAGTTGTGGTTGCGGCTGC
>JACQIB010000006.1 GCA_016198755.1 Candidatus Aenigmatarchaeota archaeon | reverse complement strand
GTTTTATGGAAACTTTCTTTGAGAACAGTGAAGAATAAAAACTCCTCTCTAAAGTTCCTTGTTTCCCTTTAATTGAAACTTTCCATTTATCAATAGAGACTGTAATCCCATCAGGTATTTTTACTATTTTTTCCATTTTTTTTCACCTTAATATATAAAAGCTATCAGCCTGCCTCCCAATCCCTTTTCTCTCGCATCCTCCTGTACCATAAGCCCTTTAGAAGTGCTTACAATAAGATGGCCAAATCCTGCAGCAGGCAGGTACCTCCTCTCATACTTTTCAAACTCTTTTATTCTAACCGCATACCTTGGCCTTATAGAACCGCAGTTGTTTATCTCTCCTTTCAGCTCAACTTTGAAAACTCCGCCCTTCTTGTTATCAATCTCTTCAAAGTTGTTTACAAATCCCATCTTTTGCAATAAAAGCAGCACTTCCTTTGCAAGCTTAGAGAACGGTACAACTACCTCTCTCTTTCCAACAGCATCAGCATTCTTCAACGCTGACAACACATCCGAAACTATATCGTGTCTCATTTTGTCACCTATGAATATTTTTTGAAGCCTATATTCGATGCAATGTCCCTAAAACACTGCCTGCAGTAGTTGAGGCCATATTTTCTTATAACCCCGCCGCTTCTTCCGCAGCGCCTGCATAAGTATACTCCCTTCCCATACGTTCTGACTTTTCTTATAGACTTCATTTTCCTTCCACCTCATACCTCTTAAAGCGCTCTTCATTCTTTGATTTCTTTGCTTTCCAGTCATTCTCCAGATTCATACCAAGAGTAACGCTCATTAGTATAACATAAATGAAAATATCTGTCAGTTCCTCCCTCAAATGTGCAAATTTTTCTTCCTCAATTGGAATGTTAGCTTCCTTATCTCTTATTACTTTTTTAAGTACATTTGCAAACTCCCCTACCTCCCCTGTCATTGCAATAGTTCCATACTCCAGCCTCTTCATCATATTCTCCATATTCTCAACTTTCCAGTGCCAGCCATGTCTTGCGCTGAACTGCCTCTGCTCCTCTATTATATCTTTTAACTCCATTTACTCCACCTGTACATTGAAATTTTTCTTTACCCACTCCTCAGCTTCCGCAGGCTTTATCCTGTGCTGCTTTCCTATAGTTGACGGGTGTTTTTTCCTCAGTACCCTGTACCCTGGCCTTTCTAACCCAACACAAACATCCATTCCGTATATTCCGATCTCAGGATCATACTTTACTCCTGAAAGGTTTATGTGCTCACGTATACCCAAGGAAAAGTTCCCCTGTGTATCAAAGACTTTCTTTGATATTTTGAAATCAACAGCATCCAGTGCCCGCTTTAAAAATTCTTCTGCATCCTTCCCTCTCAGTGTAATCTTGCATCCCAATGGCCTTCCTTTTGGAGTCCCGAATGTTGTCCTGTCACTTGTCTTTGTTATAACAACTTTTTTCTTTACCAAAACTTCCAATAACTTTTTGGCTCTCTCAAGCTTTTCTCCCCCTTCCCCGCAGCCTATATTCAGCACTATTTTTCCTATCTTTATTTTTTTCATGTTATGATCATCCACTTGTACCACCTATATTCTTCCCGACAACAATAAAGCCGTCGAACGGTATTTCCATCTCTTTCTTTCCGACTTCAATCCATAACCTGTTGAAAAGCCCGCGCTGTACTTTCTTTACCCTTCCTATGCTTCCCAAATTCGTCCCTTTTGTAACGAAAACATTGGCTCCAACATCAAACTTAAGCACTTCCAAAACTTTCTGCGATGGTAATTCTATCAGAAGCGAATCATTCACAGAATTCCCTTTTTCAGAAATAATATTCCTTCCATCATGCAAATTATACTGTAATTTTCCGCCTTTCAGAACCTTTTTGCCGATTATTTTGCAGACTTTCTTTTTTGTATCATTCTTTTGTATATCCTCTGTTGGAAGTGTGGGATGGGTAAACCTCTTGTAAATCCCAGCTTTCTCTATCTCCAGTGTTGTGAAAAGTCCAAGACCAGTATTCTGATCCCTTTCAACCTTCCCATCCACAAAAACATCACCGGACTTTATTATTCTCTTTGCCTCCTTTGCAGTATCAGCCAGTTTCAGATAATCCCTGATAAAAGTTATTAATGCAATTGAATTTTCCAGCTTGTGCGAGCCGCGCGGCACAGCTATATACCTAACACTCTTCTTTTCTTTTGCCCAACTAAGAGATATTCTTTTCAGTCTTGTCATGCCTTACCCCTCTTGAATATAGCCTGCCTTTCCTTGTCTTCTGCTGACAGTTCCTTTAGCAAAAGGTTTGAAGTGTTAAATGGAATCCTTATTTCCTCCCCGCTGACCTTTCTCCCCTTCAGAGCTTCCAAATAAACCCTCTCCCCCTTCAAATCAACTTTGAAAATCTTATCCTCTTTTTTCTTATGCTCCCCCCTCATTACAACAACCGTATCTCCCTTTCTAACAGGAAGCGACCTTCTCTTTATCTGTGTTCTCAGCTCTTTCGAAAGGTGAGCTGACAATTTTTTATGGTTTTTATGCAACATTTTTTACACCACTATTGAAGATATTTTTCCTATTGTTGAGAAGCGCTCTATTGCTTCCCTTGCCACCGGACCCTTTATCCTGGTTCCCCTTGGCTCCCCCTTTTCATTTACTAAAATGGCAGCATTATCCTCAAATGAAACTCTTAAACCGTTTGCCCGTTTATACTCCTTCCTCTGCCTTATTATCACAGCCTGCACAACTTCATGCCTTATCTTTGGATCCCCTTTCTTTACAGTACAGAAAATTACATCCCCAACACCTGCACTGGCTCTCCTGCTCTTTACTCCCTTATAGTTTTTTACTGAAATTATCTGGATTTCATCTGCTCCTGAGTTATCTGCACACTTTAAGTAACTCTCTACTTCAAGTCCACCTGTAACATTCGCTGATATCGCTTTCATTTTATAACACCTCTATTACCACAAAGCTTTTTGTCTTGCTTATGGGCCTGCACTCTGCAATCCTTACCTTCTTTCCAACTCCAACCTCTATACAATCCGGCTTGTAAGCCACAACACTGCTGTGCCTTCTCTCATATCTTTCGTACTTCTTTACAAATCTTACAAAGTCCCACTTTACTATTGCTGTCTTTGGTGAGAGAGCCTTTACAAAACCATCAAAAACCCTGCCCCTTACAGGAAGAGTTCCATGCCATGGGCACTTGCTGTCTGCACAGGTTATAGAAGGTTTCTTTGCCTCAAGCCCTATATTCCTTGCATTCACTGCCATTTTTTCACCTTTGTTTTTATTCTGTCCTCAGCCCTGCTGGAAATCTTTTTTCCACTGACTGAAACCCTCTTTCCATTTGGAAGTGTGAAAACAAAACTTGTGCCAAGCTTTGGGAATCTTTTAATCCCGTTCACAGCCTTTATCCCAAGCATGTTCTTTGTTTCCAGCACAACCTCACCTGAAAAACCTTTTCCTGCAACCTCTGCTTTCAGTCCAATCAGCTCATGGTTTATCAAATTTTTCTCTGTAATCATTATCCCACCTCTATCTGACTCTCGTTGAACCCGCGCCCAATCAGTATTTTCTTTACTTTTTCCCTGTGCTCTCCCTGCAATTCTATGTTTCCGCCCTTGAATGTTCCCCCGCATGCTAACTTTGATTTTAGAGCTCTCGCAACCTCCTTCGGGTTTGCATCCTGACTTATCCCTTCCACTATCGTAACATTCTTTCCAAACGCCCTCTTCACTGTGTATACTTTTATCTTTGCAGACTCTATCGCCATTGTCTCGCATACACAGATCTCCTTTGGTAAACCACATATTTTGCATACTACCACCTATTTCACCTTTCTTCGTCCCTTTTCTGTTAGTAACTTTGCTATTGTCCTTCTTTGTTCCCTTAGTTTTCCAGGATTTTTCACGGCTCCTCCTATTGCAATCTGGGCCCTATTCTTTGCAAGCTCTAGTCTAAGCTCACCAACTCTCTTATCCAGCTCTTCAGGAGCCAGTTCCTTCAGTTCCTTAGACCTTATTATCGCCATTTTCTTTCCTCCTTATATTTTCTAAAATCTGCAGCTCAGGCGGCCTTTCAGGCATTATCCTGACCTGTATCCCAATAAGCCCCAGCTTTACCTTCGCTGTAGCATAAGCAGTCCTTACAAGGCTCTCAGCCATATCCCCCGCATACTTGAGGTAACCAATTGAAAACTTTTCAAACCTTGATATATCCCCCCCCAACTTCCCTCCAACCCTTATTGAAACCCCAACAGCTCCGGCTCCCATTATCCTTTCAATGTAAAGATTCACAACTCTCTTGTAATTTATTCCGCGCTCTATTGATGCTGCAATCTGCTTCGAAACAATGCTTGGATCCATATCAGGGTTATCAACTTCCTGAACATCCATTTGCGGATTTTCCAGCTTAAACCTGTTCCTTAATATTTCTGTTATATTGTCTATTGTTTTTCCTCCCCTTCCAATAACCATTCCAGGCCTCTGAGCAAAAACAGTAACCCTTGTTGCTAAAGGAGTTCGTACTATCTCACTGTGGCTAAACCCTGCCTTTGAAAACTCTGTTCCGAGGAACTCTTCTATTTCAGCCATTTTTATGTTATCCACAATAAACTGTCTCTCTTTCATGTTGAAAACCTCCTGTTTTCAACAGGCTTTTCAAAATTTTGTATTTTGAAAATCATGCTTCCACCTTTT
>JACQIB010000005.1 GCA_016198755.1 Candidatus Aenigmatarchaeota archaeon | reverse complement strand
AACCCCAGAAAGGAGGCAGATAAAAATGTTCATAAATGAGAGCAGATGCCCGAGCTGCGGCATAGAGTCGAATGTATTCATGAAAGATCCAAAGATATTTATCTGTCCAACTTGTTCCACTGTATTCTCTGAGTTTGGACTGGTAAGGAGCGGAGTAGAGCAGGAGGTGCAACTTTCATGAGTTTGCAGCGCAGGCTTGCATCAAGGATACTTGATTGCGGAGAGAGCAGAGTCTGGATAGATCCAGCTGCAGCCGTAAAAGTTGCACAGGCTATTACAAGGTCTGATATAAGGGGATTGATAGCTGCGGGTTCAATAAAGAGGATTAAGGAAAAGACCACGAAACATAAAGTACACAGGAAGCAGGGGGCTGGAAGCAGGAAAGGTACAAAGAAGGCAAGGACAGGGAATAAAACAAACTGGCTCAAGATTGTAAGACCTCAGAGAGCTTTGTTACATGGTCTGAGGAGTGAAAAGAAAGTTGGTAAGGAATACAGGAAAATATACCTTATGATAAAGGGGAATTCATTCAGGAGCAAGGCACACTTAATGAACTACCTGAAGGAGAAAAAAATATTAAAGGAGTGAAAAAATGTTTAAAAAAGCTTTCCGCAGGAGACTGGAAGAAAAGACAAACTATGGACTCAGGCTTGCCCTTCTAAAATCAGGGCTTGTAAGGGCTGTTATAAGGAAGAGCAACAAGCACATTTCAGTTCAGTTTGTGGATGTTGGGAACAATGGAGACAGGATTTTGGCATCAGCCAAAACATCAGAGTTAAAGGAACTTGGATGGGATGCTCCAATGGGAAATTTGCCTGCAGCTTATCTTACTGGATATCTTGCAGGTTCAAGGGCTTTGAAAGCAGGAGTTAAGAAAGCAACAGCTGATTTGGGATTGCAGACATCAACAAAAGGTTCAAGACTTTATTCAGCATTAATGGGTGCTATAAATTCTGGAATAGAAATAAGCCACTCAAAGGAAATACTGCCCTCGGAAGATAGAGTAAGAGGAGAGCATATAGCATCATACTCAAGCTGGAAGGACTATAAAACAAAGCCTTCAGAGATTCCAAAACTGTTTGAGAGTATAAAACAAAAAATAGCTGGAAACAACAAATAATAGGTGTAAAAATGGACAACAAAGAAGAAGTGCAGAGTGAAAAGAAACAGACTGGATGGATTCCGAAAACCGGAGTTGGAAAGGATGTTGCTGCAGGAAAATATAGTTCTCTGGACCAGTTGTTTGAGGCTGGAATTAAAATAAGGGAAGCTGAAATTATAGATCACTTTTTGCCAAACCTGAAGAATGATGTTATTTTGATTGGAGGAAGCGGGGGGAAGGGGGGAGGGATAAGAAGGACCCCATCAAAAAGGACTGCACGTATGCACAAGTCAGGTAGAAGATTCAGAGTTTCTGTAATGGTTGTTATAGGAAATGAAGATGGGTATATAGGATATGGGCTTGCAGGTGGGCCTCCAGGGATGCATAGGGAAGCTGTGAATAAAGCAATAAGGATGGCAAAGCTTGCTATTTTCCCAATAAGGCTTGGATGCGGAAGCTGGGAGTGTGGATGCAAGTCTCCTCATTCTATACCTTTTTCAGTTACGGGGAAAGCTGGTTCTGTAAGAATGAAGCTTATACCAGCACCAAAAGGTTTGGGGCTTGCTGTAAATGATGAGGTAAAGAAAATATTGAAACTTGCAGGTATACATGATGTTTGGTCAAAGAGCGAAGGACAGACAGCCTCAAGAATAAACACGGTTATGGCTGTTGTAAATGCTTTAAACAATTTAAACAGATACAGGCTGAGGGATGAATTTAGAGCTTCAGCCGGAGTAAAGGGGATGTAAATGCTGGCTGTTATCAGGTTGCGTTCAATAATACATTCGAAGCCTGCTTTAAGGGAGACTATGAAGCTTCTTAGATTGAACAGGATACATCACTGTATTTTGCTTGCAGAAACACCTTCAAACATTGGAATGCTGAGAATGGCAAATAACTATATAACATGGGGAGCTATTTCTGATGAACTTCTTAAAATGTTGCTTCTGAAAAGGGGGAGAAAAGCTGGGGATAAGAGGTTAACAGAGAGTGAGGTTTCTGAGATTATTACTGCATTAAAGGCCGGCAAAAAATTAAGTGATATTGGAATAAAACCTGTGTTCAGGTTAACTCCGCCTTCAGGAGGATTTTACAAGGAAAAGAAACAGGCATTTCCTAACGGGGAGCTTGGAAACAGGAAGGAAAAAATAAACGACTTACTTGAGAGGATGATTTAATGACATCAAAATTCAGAAGTAAATTTTCAAGGCAGCGCGGTTCTGGAAGCCATGGCTGGGGAGGAAAGAAAAAACACAGGGGAGGAGGTTCGCAGGGAGGAAAGGGACAGGCTGGAATGCTTAAGCAGAAGAAAAGCTGGAGAATTAGGTTTGATCCTGAGCATTTTGGGCGCGAGGATTTTGCACCGCGTGAACATCTTAAAACCATAAACCTTAGGAATCTGGAAGTTGGGAGGAATGATTTTGTGTTAAAGGGAATAAAAGTTTTGGGTTCAGGGAAGCTGGATAGGGCTGTAACAGTAAAAGCTTCTGCTTTCTCAGCTTCTGCAAAGGAAAAAATAGAAAAGGCAGGGGGAAAAGCAGAGGTGCTTTAGTTGCAGTTTTCAATTGAAAGCTTTGCAAATCTTTTGCCTGCTGTAAGTAAACCAGAGATAAAACCTGCTTTCAAGGAAAAGATTTTCTGGACAGGATTAATGCTTATATTATTTTATTTTCTTGGAAGCGTGTTTGTTTTTGGTCTGAACAAGCAGAATGTGCTGCAGTTTGAGTTTTATGAAATTGTTTTCGGCTCTAAGTTTGGATCTATAATAACACTTGGTATTGGGCCAATAGTAACAGCTTCCATTATTTTACAGCTGTTAGTTGGTTCAAAAGTACTTAGCTGGAACACTCAGACTCCTGAAGGGAAAGCAAAGTTCATGGGTATGCAAAAGCTATTAGCAATATCTTTCTGCTTCATAGAGGCAGCAGCCTATGTTATGGCTGGTGCTGTGCCTGTTTCAACGCATTTTGATCCTGTTACACACAACCTTGTAGCTTCAGCTGTGCCCGGGGCACAGGCTCTACCAGGATTTACAGTTTCCCTTTTAACAATAGGCCTTGTAGTACAGCTTGCTTTGGGAGGTATTGTAATATTGTTCATGGATGAGGTTGTAAGCAAGTGGGGTATAGGGTCTGGAGTTTCTCTCTTTATTGCAGCAGGAGTTTCAAAAACAATAATAGTTGGATTGTTTTCCCCGCCGTTTACTGATGCGCTGAAAGGTACAGCTTCAGGAGGGCTTTTATGGGGATTTGTAAACAGCTTAGCTATAGGGCAGCCTAACATAGCTTTCGAAACTTTGCTTCCATTGATAGCAACAGCAGTGGTTTTTGCAATAGTTTTCTTTGTACAGGGAATAAAAGTAGAGATACCTCTTGCATTTTCACTGCCATTTGGAAAGTTTGCTTCGCGGCGCTGGCCATTAAAATTTTTGTATACATCCAATATTCCTGTTATTCTAATGGCAGCTGTTTTAGCTAATGTACAGGTAGTTGCAAGAGCGCTGGCTGACAAGGGAATAAATTTACTTGGTGTATTTTCCCCACCAAGCGCAAATTCTGCTCCAGTTCCAATCGGAGGGCTTATTTACTATTTAACACTCCCAGGCAAAGGAACATTCTCACCAATACCCACGATAGCAATTTTTATTGGTATTTTTACTCTTCTGTTTATTTTCCTTGCTTCTACAGTTTTCAAAAAATATATAGCCAGATTTGCAGTTCTGGGCGGAATAATAGGTCTTCTGGTTGGTGTAGGAATTATAGCTGCTCTGGGAGAGTTAGGCAGTTTAGGTTTAACTGATGTTCCAAGAGAGGTATTGAGAACAATAACCTATATCTCTGTACTTACTATTGGTTCTATAATTTTCTCAATTTTCTGGGTTAATACTGCAGGAATGGATGCGCAGAGCGTTGCAAAGCAGTTTGAATCCTCAGCTTTAATGATACCAGGATTCCGCAGGGACCCAAGAATAATAGAGAATGTTCTTCAGAAGTATATACCTGCATTAACTGTATTGGGCGGAGCTTTCATTGGACTGTTAGCAGGATTTGCTGATGTTACACATGCTTTAGGAACAGGAACAGGTATACTGCTTACTGTAATGATAGTTTACCAGCTGTATGAAACGATAGTAAACCAGCACTATGAGGATTTGCCGGAATGGGCAAGAAAGTTCATAAAGGGAGGAAGCCAACAATAGAGTGATAAAAATGAAAATAGTTTTATTTGGGCCTCCGGGTTCTGGGAAGGGAACATATGCAAGCAGGATAGCTCCAATATATAAAATTCCGCATATCTCTACAGGGGATATTTTCCGCGGGCATTTAGCTCAGAAAACAGAACTTGGAAAAAAGATTGAGGATGTAATGAAGTCTGGCAACCTTGTTCCGGATGATTTAACAATGGATGTAGTAAAAGACAGGCTTTCTCAGGCAGACTGTAAAAATGGGTTTATACTTGATGGGTTTCCAAGAACAATTCCGCAGGCAGAAATGTTTGATAAAATGGAAAAAGTGGATGTTATTGTAAATCTTGTTGTGCCTGATGAAATAATAATAAAGAGATTAAGTTCGCGCTTGTCCTGTAAAGAGTGCAAAACAATTTTCAATACACTTACACTGAAACCAAAGATTGAGGGGAAATGTGACAAGTGCGGGGGTGAACTTTTCCTAAGGGATGATGATAAGCCTGAGCAAATAAAGAACAGGCTGGAAGTATATAGAAGGCAGACTATGCCGTTGGTAGATTACTACAGGAAGAAGGGAATTTCATATGATGTAACCTGTGACAGGATAGACATACCTCCGGAAGAGATCGTTGCTAAAATATTAAAAGTGTTGGAGAGTTTGAAGTAAATGGCCGAACAGTTTTATTTCTGGGTTCTGAACACTTTGTTTTCTCCGTTTCTTCTGCTACCTCCGGTTCTTGGAGAATTTTTAATTGCACTAATTTTGGTATTTATTTATACTATTTTTTCCAGATTCCTTGCAAATCAGGAGGAAGTTAAAAAGCTGAAAGAAGAGCAGGCTGCATTACAAAAGAAGTCGCAGGAGCTGAGGAAAACAAACCCAGAGGAGGCAAACAAGCTTTCCACAGAAAGCCTTAAGCTATCAAACAAAATGATGAAACTTAATATGAAGCCAATGTTTGCAACACTTTTGCTTGCAGTAGTTATTTTGCCATGGCTTTCCTACACATTTATTGGAAAAAGTATTGTAAAGCTGCCTTTTGAACTTCCGTTTATAGGGAATTATTTGGGCTGGCTTAAATGGTATGTGCTTGTTTCCATCCCATTTTCCCAGTTATTTAGAAAGCTGCTAGGGGTGCAGTAAGTGCAGGATTTTTTTATAAAAGAAAAGGCATTTTCAACCACAAACCACGGGCTCTATCCACCTTCACGCACTCCGGAAGAGCTGTTAAAGAACGGTATAGTTGTTCTCGATAAGCCGCCTGGCCCAACTTCACACCAAGTAGACAGATGGATAAAAGAACTGTTGGGAATTCCACTCTGTTCACATGGAGGAACATTGGATCCCCGTGTGAGCGGAGTTTTGGTTATTGCCCTCCAGAACGCAACAAAACTCATGCCAATACTTTTGAAAAGCAGGAAAACTTATGTTACACTTGTTAGTTTTCACAAGGAAGTTTCTGAGGCCCAAATAAGGGAAGCTGTTGCAGCATTTACAGGAAAAATAAAGCAGCTTCCCCCAGTAAAGTCTGCTGTGGCCAGAAGGGTCAGGGAAAGGGAGATTTACAGTATAAAAATTATTGAAGCAGACAGCAGGAACCTGCTCTGCGAGGTTGAGTGCGAGGCAGGCACCTATATTAGAAGGCTTGCTGATGATTTCGGAAAACTTTTAGGTACAGGTGCACATATGCAGGAACTGAGAAGGGTAAAGTCAGGCATTTTCCCTGAGAGTGAAGTTCATACTTTGCAGGAACTTGCTGATGCTTTTGCTGAATGGAAAGACGGGAATGAAGAGAACCTGAGAAAGATTGTTTTGCCAATGGAACGGGTAGCAGATGGTATGAAAGTTGTTATTGTAAAGGATTCAGCTGTGGGAGCTTTAGCTAATGGGGCTCCGTTAGCTGTGCAGGGAATTTCAAGAGCTGAAAGGGGAATAGAAAGAGGGAATCTGGTTGCTGTTTTAAGCCTGAAGGGGGAATTTGTCTGCTTTGGTCCAGCTTTAATGAATTCGGAGGATATTCTAAAAAAGAAAGCTGGATTAGCTGTTAAAACAGATAAGGTTTTAATAAAGAAAGGAACATACCCTGAAAAGTGGAAGTGATTTTTTATGATGTGGATTTTATATGCTCTTTTATCAGCTGTAATGGAGTCGTTTAAAGATTTTGTAAGCAAGAAGAATATACAAAAAGTTCCGTATAGAATGGTTGCCTGGTCATTCTCAGTTTTTACAGCTCTTATAACAGCTCCCCTACAATTTATTTTTGGCATTCCATATCTTGATCAGACATTTTTCATTTATTCTATTTTTACAGCATTTGTATTCTTTTTATCTGTTTTTATTTACATGAAAGCAATAGAGCTTTCAGACCTTTCAGTAACACTGCCAATGGTGGCTTTTACGCCTGTTTTCATGCTGTTGACAAGTCCAATAATATTAGGAGAGTTTCCAGGTATATTTGGCATATTGGGCATAGTCATGATAGTATTCGGCGCATATTTCCTAAAAATAAAGGAAAGTAAACACGGGCTTTTACAGCCCTTTAAAGCTCTGATAAAGGAGAGGGGCCCCATGCTAATGCTTATTGTTGCATTCATATGGAGCATAACAGGGAACACATGGAAAATCGTTGTGCAACATTCTTCTGTAACATTCTCAATTTTCTTTATTTATTCAATAATGGCAATTTTTTCCAGCGCATGGCTTTTGTCAAGGAAAAAGCTTGATCTCGGTATTGTAAGGAAAAATTTTCCCAGCTTATTCCTAATAGGAATAATAACCACAATAAACGAGCTTTCTTTTATGACAGCCATTACACTAACTTTGGCTCCTTTTGTGGTATCTGTTAAAAGGCTGAGCGTTTTATTTGGCTCATTGTTAGGATTTTCCGTACTGAAAGAAGAGGGCTGGAGGGAAAGGATAGTAGGAATCTTTATAATGATTTTGGGCGTTGCAACAATTTACCTTCTGGGATAGGTTTTTATTCTTTCTGTTTCAAATCCCTATAATGGTCTTAAGCAAAGAATTGCTGGATGTTTTAGCCTGTCCCAAGTGTAAGGGAGATCTTGTCTACGGACAGAAAGAGGAGAAATTAACTTGCGGGAAATGCAGGCTGCGCTTTTCTGTTATCGAGGGTTCTATACCAAACATGCTTTTGAAGGATGCTGAGCGGTTTTAGACCTCTTATTTTCATTTTACATCTCTAATACAATAGATTTAAATATGATATAAACATATATGTATATAGATTTATATGCAACAATTAATACACAAACAAGAACCCAGAATACATCTCAGCTTAAATAGCGTCATGCACTTTCCCACCCTGAAAACTGTTTTGATTGTAGAGGATACATTAAAGAAACAAGATGGTCCTGTTTCTATAGAGGCTCTAAAAAGAGCACTCCCCAAAAAAATAATGGATCAGTCCCTCAGAATAATACTTGCCTATCTGGAAAATAAAGGATTTATCATAATAGGAACAAAAGGGATAAGCTGGATAGTAAATGACAATCCAAAATTTCTGGAAATGATAAAGAAATCAAAGGCGATATAAACGTGAAGCCTGTAAGAATAACTTTTATTGATGAAGCCGCTGAAGAATGGAAACATCTAAACAAGATAGTAGTTGAGGAAAGATCAAAGGGAATCGGAAATTCTGAAAACCAGCAGCTGTTAAAATCTATAAAGCAAAGGATGGAACTAATAAAAATCGACCCGCAATACGGGGCACCCGTTTCCAAAAAATTAATACCCAAAGAGCTTCCTGTAGACAATCTTTGGGTTGTGGATTTGACAGGCTATTGGAGAATGCTTTATACTTTAAGGGTGTAGGAAATAGAGATACTCTGTTTTATACTAAGGATATTTGACCATAAGAGATATGACAAGCTTTTTGGATATAGGAAAAAATAGCTCGTTTAGCGTAAACTTAAATAAGCTGCAGTGAAACTTCTAGTGCCGTCGTAGCACAGCTCGGTAATGCGCCAGACTTGAGCACCGGATCTTAGGATCCAGCAGATGATTGTAAAGGCTTGACTCCGATCAAACCCGCGTTAGCGCGCGGTGCGGCGGAAATGAGGAGTACCTTAATAAAGAGATCTGGTATCCGCAAGGATGCGCAGGTTCAAAGCAAATCCCTTTTACGAAAAGGTCTTTGCAAACCCCAAAAGGGCTGAAAATCCTGCCGACGGCGCCACCTTTATTTTTGTAGTCACCTATATACAAATCTTTATATATTGTAGTCACCTAATGCTTCTATGCATTTAGAAGTCAGAACACACAAAAGTAACACTAAATATTATTTAGCACATTCTTTTAGAGATAAAAATAAAATAAGAAAGATACGAATTTATCTGGGGCAAAATTTGCCAAAAAATAAAATCAAAGAAAAACTGAAGGAAGCAGAAAATAAAATCAAAGAGAGAATAAAAATATATAGAGTTATCCGTGACCCATTACGTACAATATTATCTACTGAAGAATTAAATCAAATAAAAACGCTAGAAGCAAAGGGCAGAATAAAAATAACTCATTTAAGTGAATTGGAATGGAAAAAATTCAAACAAGAATTTACTTATGATACCAATGCTATTGAAGGCTCTACAGTCACCATGACTGAAGTTGAGCAGATTCTTGAAAAAAGGCAATGGCCAAAAGAAAGAGAAAAATGGGAAATATCAGAAACGTATGGTCTTTCTGAGGCAGTTGAATTTTTGAAGAAAACAAGAGAACATATTTCTTTGAGTTTAATTATGGAGTTCCATAGATTAGTTTTTCAAAATTCAAAACCATATGCCGGACAATTGAGAAAGAAAGGAGAAGAAGTTGTGGTTGTGGATGGATTGGGAAATATAATTCATAGTGGAGTCCCTTCTATTTTGGTTGAAAAAATGCTAAAAGAACTTATAAAATGGTATGGTAAAAACAGGAGGAAATATTCACCACTGTTGCTTGCAGCAGTAGTTCATAATCAATTTGAAACCATACATCCGTTTCGTGATGGAAACGGCAGGGTCGGACGGCTTCTGTTGAATAACATATTATTAAAACATAATCTTCCACCTGTAAATATACAATTCAAGAATAGGAGTGGATATTACAAGGCAATACGAGAATATCAGGAAAGTGGAAACATCCGGCCAATGATAGAATTTATTTTGATGGAATATAAAAATTTTACAAGAAAAACACAAAATAGGTGACTACATACAACATTTTTGTAGTCACCCAAAAGGGCTGAAAATCCTGCCGACGGCTCCAAAAATGTTTTACGGTCGAAGAATTGAGTTTGATTTTTAAAGCTTTTAAACTAATAACACAAATTATTTGTATGAAAATAGCTTCTCTCGGCGTGCTTTTGATTTCTGTAGTTTTTATTGCAGGGTGCACAGGCCAGTCCTCTGGAATAGATTCTGCAGTAAAAGGCCTGCCAGCAGTCCAATCCTTTTTATCGCAATATACAAATGCAAGGATAACTACAAACCTTCTGGACAACCAAACAGTTTTCACAAGCATAGCCAGCATAAGAAAAGATTGCAATAATCAGGTTTTTCCCATTTCAAGTTATTACAAAACTGTTGTTGATGACGGTTCTGGAACATTTCTAACCGTCTGGACAGATGAGAAAACTCAGAAAACTGTCTGCGTTGTTTTAGAAAAAAACGGCGTAAAAACACATGTCAACGCAGATTCACCGATAATAAGTACGCCGAGCACCACAACAACGAATGCTCTTGAGCAGCCAACTACTTCTACAAATATTGCAGTTCCAACAACTACAACAATAAAACCAACAACTACGACCGTTTCTGCAACGACAACAACTAATGTTGTAGTAACCACTACTACTACGGTGGCTACAACAACGACTACTGCAGTGCCGACCACGACATCCACCCCAACAACTACGGCGAGTTCCACGACATCATCTTCAACAACTACAACAACCGCCAATCGTCCGGATTTTACAATATCTTACAACAACAATGTTGTAGAAAATACAGAAAGCGGAAAAAAAGTTACTATAGTATTTACTGTCACAAATAGCGGTAATGCGTATAGTGGCGCTGTTAGAGTGGATGCTTTTATTACACAATTTTCAGGTTGTAGTAAGGTTTTGCAATTCTTTGGTTCAAGTGTCCAAAGCAATTGCTCAAATACGGGAATTGCCGCCGGAACATACAACATAAGACTTGTTGCAGATCTTTATAACTCTATAAGTGAAAGCAACGAAAATAATAATGAAGATAACACAGGTCAAGTTACAGTAGCGTAACAAATTAAAGCGAGTGAAAAAATATGAAAAGGTATTTTTATGTTCCTCTAATTTTGTTAATCTTTGCAAGTGCGTGCATTACTCAACAAGACAAAATTGGAGGCAATATCACAACAACTCCTAACAACACTACTGGCACAAAATCTATAAACTATTGCGGTGAAAACAATACTAATACTGCATGCAAAGAAAATTTTTCAGAATCAAAATTTATAAAACCCAAGCTAGGTCTTTTAAAGGTGAGTGAAAGTTGGTATGAAAGCGAAACTAGACAAAAAAATTTATCTTACATAACATGGGTTCAATATCATCCAGGACCTATAATTATAGGATGGTACATATTAGACAACGGAACTGAAATAAGAACTTGGGAAGATTTCAAAAGATTTTTTTCGCCAGTTGATAATGAAGAAGAATCAATAGCATTTGCTGTGGCAAAAGCAAACTATTCCCGCCCAATATATAAGGAAGAGGATTTTTTCAAGGGCGAGGTGCTTGTAGCTTCAAACGTTACTCTTACTCATGCCGAAAAAACTAGCGATGGTTATCTTGTGAACATGTTTGAAGATGGTGGCTATTGCTATCCACACTCTGAAGAAATAAGATATCTTGTCAAGGAAAATGGCGATATTGAAAGATTTGATGCTAGAAGTATATATAAAATGAATGAAACCATACCAATGGAAGAGAGATGTGTATATTAATTTTATATTATTTTTGCATGCCGCCGGTACCACTATTACCACTACATTTACACAATAATCTGAAAATACAACAATTGTAGTGACACGGCATGAAAATAAGGCCAATTTATAGTATAGCTACATTTTAACAATATGGAAATAGGCTTGATTGCAGCCCTGTTGGCAATGATTTTCTGGGGTCTGGGTTGATTACGGCTTATAATTTCAAAGGAAACCATATTTTCCCATCAAAAGCTTGGGGTGGGCTTAACATCACTTTCCTATATAGTTAGTGAAAGCAAGAGTTAGTTTTCCTGCCTAAGAGCAGGTATTTATAAACCTTTGAGAGATATTAGCAGGACGTGAGCTAATGGCAGAAAAGCATGAACAGAAGGAAAAACAAAAGGAAGGAAAAGACCAGAAAAAGGCACCGCAGCCTGTAAAAAAGAAAATGATAGAGGGAGTAAGGGGAATAGTCAGGTTTGCTGAAACAGATTTGGATGGAAACAGAAGGCTTGTAGAGTCACTTGCAAAAGTAAAGGGTATAGGGTATACTCTGGCATGTGCAATTGTAAAGGTTTCTGGCATGGATGGAAAAAAGCTTTTAGGTTCCCTTACAGAACAGGAAATAGAAAAGCTTGAAGGCATATCTTTGGAACCCGGAAAGTTTGGAATACCAGCTTATTTCCTTAACAGGGTTTC
Source organism: Candidatus Aenigmatarchaeota archaeon (assembly GCA_016198755.1). Lineage (GTDB taxonomy): Archaea > Aenigmatarchaeota > Aenigmatarchaeia > Aenigmatarchaeales > JACQIB01 > JACQIB01. Next base: position 243,321 of record JACQIB010000005.1, on the reverse strand, counting down.
AGACCCTTTTACAGGGGAGAAAAAGAACCTTCTAAGCTCAGAATTAGCATTTACAAAAAAATCTGATATAGACCTTATGAAAAAAATGAGGAGCTATAAGGGAGTTAGACATGAGATTGGTCAGCCTGTGAGGGGACAAAGGACAAGAGGAAACTTTAGGACTGGAGTAACTGCAGGTGTTATGAAAGGTGCTATAAAACAGGCAGCAAAAGGAGCACCGCCGGCTACGGGAGGAAAGCCGGGAGCAGCACCAGCAGCCGCAGCTCCTGGAGCAGCGCCAGCAAAAGGGGCAGCACCAGCAAAAGCAGCACCTGCAAAAGTTGAGGAAAAGAAAAAGTGATTTAAATGAAAAGGCAAAAAAAGAAATTTTCAAGTCCATTGAGGCCATGGGACAGGGGAAGGATAGAGGTAGAGAGGGAAGTTATTAATGAGTATGGGTTGAGAAGGAAAAAGGAAATATGGAGGGCTCAGGAAATTCTAAGGGAATTGAGAAGGAGAGGAAGAGAGTCTGTGGCTAAAAAGGATAAATCTCAGGAAAAAGTTCTTATAGAAAGGGCTGTCAGGCTTGGGCTTGTAGGTTCAGGAGCAAAAATTGATGATGTTTTAGCTTTAACACTGAAAAATATTCTAGACAGAAGGCTCCAGACACTGGTTTTCAAGAAAGGACTTGCAAACACTCCTAAACAGGCAAGGCAGTTTATTGTTCATGGGCATGTTTCTGTTTCAGGTTCAAAGTTAAAGTGGCCTTCCTATATTGTACCTACAGCAGATGAGACAAATATAAGTTTTTACAAAAAAGAGCTAAAGACAGCAGCTAAGGAGAAAGAGCCAGTAAAGGCAGAAATTGCTGCAAAGGGTGGGGCAAATGGAGCATAAGACAATACGCTGGGGGGTTGCCAATATTTTCAGTTCTCCAAACAATACTATAGTCCATATTACTGATCTTTCTGGTGCAGAAACAATTTCCCGCTTTTCAGCTGGAATGATGACAGATAAAGCAAGGGAGGGTGGTTCTCCCTTTCCAGCAATGTTAGCTGCACAGAAAGCAGCAGAATCTGCATTAACAAAGGGGTTGAGCGGAGTTCATATAAACATCCGCGCTCAGGGAGGTAATAAAAACAAAAGCCCCGGAGCCGGAGCGCAGCCTGCTATCCGCGCTTTAGCCCGTTCAGGCTTAAGGATTGGAAAGATTGAAGATACAACTCCTCTTCCAACTGATTCCTGCAGGAAGAAAGGCGGGCGCAGAGGAAGACGCGTGTAATTTTTGCTATTTTTAAGCTTTTCTACCACAACTGGATTATGAATCTTCCTATAGGGCATCTAACTCAGAAAGGAATAACAACTCCGGATGATACTGTTAGATATATTAGAGATATTAGGCAAAGAGAAGGCGTTGATATTCCAGATATTCCATCCACATGCTTAATCTCTTATTCGGATGACCTGTTGGATGCTACCAAGAGTAGGTTTTCTAATACACCTGTAAATATAGGCATTAGGAAACGAACAGATCTATACTTCTTTCGTTTGCCTAATGGGAATAGGTTTGGGATGGTAAGCCCCCAATACGGAGCTCCCATGGCAGCCACACTTCTGGAGGAACTAATATCCATGGGATTCCAACGTTTTTTGTCTTTTGGTATTACTGGACATATTGCTGAAGACAGGCCAACTATGAATGTTGGTGATGTGATTTTAGTAGAAGATTCAATAAGTTATGATGGAACAACAAGGCATTATTTGCCCCCCGAGCAGGTTCCGAAAGCCGATAGGGATGTAACAAATGAATTAAAAAGAATTCTTAAACATAGACGCGTGCCTTTCAGAGCAGGAAGAATAGCTACAACAGATGCAATTTACAGGGAAACGTCTGCATTAATCAGGGATGCCATTGGAAAGGGTGCTCTGGCGTTTGATATGGAAACTGCAGCACTTTTTGCATGTGCAGAATTTCATAGGAAACCTATTGGTGCAATGCGATATGTGAGTGATATTGTCCTTGTATCTGAACCAAGAGGGAGATGGGAACACCACGATCCGGAAATCTTATCTTCCTTAATGAAAGAGCGTATTTTGGAGCCTGTGCTGGAATTTACAGGCTCTCAGTAACTATATTTAAGATTGGATGTTAATTTGTTTTCTATGGAAGATAAAGCTTTAATAGAATTTATAGAAACTATAGGAAAGCTAAAGAGAACTCCAAGAACGGGGTGGGTAAAAGAGAAAATAAACAATCCTGAGAGTGTTGCAGAGCACTCATGGAGGACTGCGGTTCTATCTCTGGTTCTAGCAAAGCCTTACCTGGACAATAATAAGCTGGTTAAAATGGCGGTTGTACATGATTTAGAGGAAGCTATAACAGGCGATATAATAGCAATGGTAAAGGAAGCAGATAAAGAAACATACAATAAGCGTGGAATAGAAGCAATGGAAAAAATATGCAGCATTATTGGGAATAAAGAAGGAGAGGAGTTATTGGGGCTTTTTGAAGAGTATGAGAAACTGGAAAGCGAGGAGGCAAAGTTTCTGAAGCAAGTAGAAACTCTAGAAATGCTTATGCAGGCTTATGAATATGGGAAAGAGCAGCCAGAAAAGAAAGCTGCTCTGCAACCATTCTTTACCGGTAGAACAGAAAGGATAATAACCGATCCGGAAATCAAAAGGATTTATCAACTATTAATTAGTTATTTGTAGAGTCTTCCAAATCAAGGTTCTATATATTGGCCGGCCTTAGGATCTGCTGCAGCATCATTTCCAGCTTTCCTATCTCAGCTTCTCTTCTATCCTGTCCAGCCTGCGGTTTAATTCCTCAAATTTTCTCTCCACAAGTTCCAAAACCTCTTCATGCGGTTTTCTTTCGAATGGCATTTTTCTCACCTCCTTTTTTTCAGTCCTTAAGGACCATGAACAGCGTGGTTCCAAAGCCCATCCAAACAGGGGCTGAAGTTGGAAGGACAACGTTCAAAGGTATTCCTGCCTGCAGCAGCCCTGCTGCGAAAACAGCTGTTATAGCACTGGAAGCAGCAAAGCCTGTCCCTGCAGTTCTGAGATGCCCTATTTTACTTCCCATTACATCACCTCTTTCGTGTTTCATATAGTTATATGATACCTGCAAGTATTTAAAGCTTTCTGTTTTTATAGAAAACTGGAAACTTTATATACTATATTACCCACCTATAATAGTATGCCAGAAATGATACACAAGGTTTTAGCTTCAGAAGTAAGGCAAAAGATACTTCTTCTCTTAAAGGAAAAAGAAAAATACCTGAGCCAGATTGCTGAGGAAATGAAAATGGCTCCACAGACCGTGGATTTCCATTTACAGATGATGGTGGAGCTCGGTGTAGTAGGGACGGAATTAAGAGAAGGGAAAAAGTACTATTTCCTGAAAGACAGGAAAATTCTTGAGCATTTGAAAAGCGGCAGGCCTCTTCCACCGGAACACTTACACAAACCGCCGCACGAGCTTGTTCTGGAAGCTTGGGAAGATATTGGAAAGAGGCTGGATAAAATAGAAAAGCGGCTGGAAGCCATAGAGAAGAAAATATAACACTGTTATATTAAAATAGTTAAAAACAGAAAGCTTTTATGCAGGCAAAACACAACTTTTAAATGCTTGGTTCAAGGAAAACCCTTATTTTTGCTGTCTTGGTATTATCGTTTGTACTAGCGTTCTCTTCTATTGGCTCAATATCTTTTGCATTAGACAAGTGCACTACAGCAGCAGATTGTTATAAGAGTGGTGCATACTACTGCACTTGCAATGGTGCAGAACCTTCTGGAAGAAACTACTGTATTGTTGGCGAAAGCTGGCGTGTAAATAATTACCATTGTTCAGACCATGTGGTTTCAAACGACCTTTATACAAAATATTGCGTTCTGAGCTCAGCGACTGCCAATGATGCATCATATACATGTGCCAACGGTGCCAGTGTTCAGAAGCCTGCAACAGAAACATCCTGCGCTGATGGTAAAGACGATGATTATGACGGTACAATAGATTGCTCTGATTCTGACTGCTCCGCAGCTACAAACTGTGCTACAACCACAACCACCACAACAACTACAACTCTAGCCACAACTACAACCAGCACAACAACCACAACTGGTCCAGCCAGCATTACTGTAACTTCCCCAAACGGTGGAGAAACATGGAGACTTAAAGACACTGTAACAATTTCATGGACATCTTCAGGTGTAAATTATGTCTATATAGATTTGCTGGACTCTTCTGGAACTATTAAAGTCAGCAACCTTGTGAATGTTAATGGAAATCCAGGCACAACTTCTTGGACTATTCCTGAGTATGTTTCTCTCGGTAGTTATAAGGTAAGAGTTTCAACCTGTCCAACCATAGCAGACAGAAACAGCTGCTATGAGAATTCAAAGAGCGTAAAGGACACGAGTGATGGGCTCTTGGAAATAAAACCTTCAGCTTGCATTGATTCTGACAATGGGAATGATATAAACACAAAGGGCACCGTTACAGTAAATTATGCCACATATACAGACTATTGTTCAGGTAACAGTGTTATAGAATATTATTGCGGTTCCAGCCAAGCTACTTCAGCTTCATCTCAGACTCAGACATGTGCTTCTGGTTACAGTTGTTCTGATGGGCATTGCATTGCACAATCAACCACAACAACCACCACCCCTCCATACAGCGGTGCATGCACAGATTCTGATGGGGGCATTAACTCGAATACAAACGGTGTTGCAGTTGGTATCTATGGAGGTGCAGCGGCAGGCTATAATGCAATTTATGGGCAGGAACCAAATCCAAACACTCCAAAATCCACAACAAACTCCTATTCAACCTATTATGATTATTGTGCAACTTCAACACAGTTGAACGAAGGTTTCTGTGATTCAAATGGAAAGCTTTCTTCCTTTGGTTATCAATGTTCATACGGCTGCAACAACGGAGTATGTTTACCTGCTCCTGCAACCACTACTACAACCACAGCACAAAAGAAGTATGATGGAGAAGCCTGCACATCACCCAGCGAATGTACAAGTAATTATTGTTCTAACGGCTACTGCGGTTATTCAGGCTGTCCAGCCAGCTCAAAAACCTGTCCTGATGGAACAAGAGTCACATGTTCCAATTCAAAGGACACTGCAACAAATGCCTGCAGGACAGATTGTTACATTCCAACCTGCCCCTCAGGAACCACAACAACTTACTATACAGCCACAACAATGGCATGTTCCAGTACATACCCTTCCTATTGCAATAGTCCTGATCAATGTAAGGGCGCAGGGAATAACTGGTGCACTAATTCAGGAGGTGGTTACTGCACAAGAGAATCCTGTCCTTATTGTCAGTCAGCTCAATCATGGAACTGTTATAATGAAAAAGACTGTAAAGAAATTGGGAAGTCAAATTGGTGTTATCCATCTGGAGGTGGATCTGGATATTGTACAACAGCCAGCTGTCCTGTTACCGGGCCACCAACAACAATAACACCATCATTCTGCGGCAATGGATTTTGTGAATATGGGGAAACTCCAGACAGCTGCAGCTCAGACTGCAAGCGCAATGTCTGTCCTGCTGTTTCATATACCGATGATTTAAAGAGAAAGTGCTCTGCCAATGGAGGAACTCTTGTAACACCTCCGCCAGCTCCAGGGAGTTACTGTTCACCACAGCCTACCTGCTCAGTCTGCGGCAATAATATTTGTGAATTCGGGGAGACAACAGGGACTTGTGCACAGGACTGCGGTAAACCTGTAGGCGGTTTTGTCTGCGGAAACAACCGCTGTGAACAGGGGGAAACAAGTTTCTCCTGTCCTGCTGACTGTACTCAAATTTCTTTCTGCGGGAATTTAATTTGCGAATCAGGAGAAGAGAGATCCTGTCCAGGTGACTGCAAGGCAATAGATCCTCCTCCAGGCTTTTACTGTCCGGCTCAAGCCAAAGAATATTCCAAACCCACATGGGATATTGCATCAGGGGCATGGTGCTGTACTGAGAAGGGAGGAAAAGCTGTTGGAGCCTGTTCAGGTTCTGTACAGGGCACTGACAGGGCAATTTTGGAGCGCTGCGTAAAGAACTCAGGACTAGAACTTTATGTTTATACTAATCCATCCCCAACAAGCCAACAGGAAGATGAAGCAGGCAACCACCCAAGTGTAAAGCAAGCAACACTGCTTGGAAACAGTTTTAATGTACTAAAGGATCTTGGAAGGGTTGTAAACTGTTATGAGCAACCTAATGTTTGTGCCCAGAAAGGCATAAAGAACTATCCAACATGGGTAATTTACAACATACCATATGGAAGGATAATTGAGCAGCAGGAACTCGGGACTTTAACTGGTTGTTCCCAGTTTGGGGGACCGGGCGGTACAGGTCCAGCTCCACCACCGTCAGATACACCGTCTTTCATGTTTACAACAGATCCTATCGAGTTCCTTTCAGCAGAAGCCCTTCGTCATATAAAATCTGAGCTCCCGCCAGCGTTTATAGACAGCATATGCAAAAATCCAAATGACATAAAGGAAGAGATAAAACGCAGAACCTTATATGAGCTTTCTGTGCGCGGCAGTATAACAGATATGTGTACAGAGCTGCAGAAAGGTGCAGTACAGTGCGACAGGGAAATTGAATTCAGATGTAAAGATATGAAGAAAAAGTCTGATGAGTTTTGTTCAGGAAGAGAGGAGTGCAGACCTTTTGTTCCAACTGAATCCATGATAGACGCCTGTAAAAATAGCGGAGGTTCTTTTGTAGTTGAGAAAGACCAAACAGGGTGCGCAAATATACCAAGGTGCCAACAATCCACGGAGAAAGGCATTCCAGCTACTCCAGTGTCAGGTGCATTTGTGCTTAGAAACGGTGAGGTTCTAAATGTTGCCACAGGTTTACAGACAGCTGAACCAACCTCTGTGGAAACATTCGACAGGACTTCTCTTTGCAGTACTTTCATGGAAAAGGCAAGATTTGTATGCAACGAACTTCCAAGGCAGTGCAAAGCAGTAAAGGAAAGGGCTGCAAACTGCGATCCAGATAAATTCAAGCCAGAGCTTGTTGCAGAGAAGGTAGCTGACAGGGTCACATCTGACCTGTGCAAATTCAAAGACTACAAAATAGTGAAAGATGTAAGCCAGATTTCAGTCCTGCCTGTTGTTCTATCAAGCGACAAAAAATTAACATCAGACCAGATAACCAAAGTCAGGGGATTGACAATAAAGTTTGATGATGCTCCGCTTAACTTAGCAGGAGTCTATATTTACAGGGGAACTGCAGCTCCTAACAGGCTCGGGGATTTGAGAAGGTTAGAATTCCTGTCAGATGTGGATGTGGATCATGTAGAGCTTTCTTCAGCCCCTGCTGAAAAGGGAAGTGAACTTAAGAATTTTGTAGGGAAGCTGGAAACAATGAAGGAACTGGAGAAAATACCAACTTCTTTACAGCCACGCGTAAGCGAATCCCAGAATGATATACTGGAGGTTTCAGCCGGTGTGGAACAGGTAAAGAACAAGAGTGCTGATGTTGGATATGCTTTGCAGCAGTTCTTTGGAATGGTAGCTGAACAGGAGAGGAAGGATTCTATTTTCTTAAGAGAAAAGGCTGAGAAGCTAAGGGAAATTGCAACTAACTTACAGCTTATAGCAGATTCTGTTGGAAATGTGGATGCACGTGCTTCCTTATCAGAGCAGATAAGCTTCCTGAAGGAGCAGGCAGACCAATATGATAAAGATGCCAATGCAAAAGAGGCATGGTCAGGCGGAATTCTATCTTATTTCTCCCAACTATTTTCTGGCGGGTCTGCAACAACCACTACAACAACCACAACATTCACATAACAGTGAGCCGTAAAGAAACAAATCAGTGAGAGGATTGTTTCCTTTTCAGTAAAAATTCAAAATAATCCTTACCCCAAGCTAAAATCTTGCCATTTTTCTTCAAGAGTTTCTTAGATTTATTTCGGAATTTTATATAATCTTGCAGAAATTTCACATCTATATCCGGCCAAATATCTCCTATTATGCAGTCAAATTTTTTATTTTCTGGCAAATCATAAAAATCCGATATGATAATTTTACCGTGTAAATTCCCCCCCCCAATTTGTTCAATAACTTCTTTATATTTCTCAACCGTTGTAACCGATTTTACTTTTGGATTTTTAATCAAAAATTTTTGAAGTATCCCAAAACCATAACCAGCAACTAGAACATTTCCAAATGCTCTTTTAGCCATATCTTGTTGAAGTTCAATCTCCTGAGGTGTATCCCACATCCACAAATAATCGTCAATAAACATGAATCTATGGCTTTTGTGGTGAAAAATTTGTATTTTTATATGAGGAACGTTTACCATAATTATATTGTAATTACAGCATTTATAAAACTTTTGAAAAAGATTAACTGGAAGTTCCCATAACAGATACTTTTATAAACCTTTTCTGCACATAGAGCAGGTATGAACATACAAATTCTTGCTTCTACAGAAGGGGAAATAAGGATGGTTGCAGACAGTCTTACACCCCAGTTTGCCAACGCTTTGCGCAGAATAATGATGAACGAAATACCTATTCTTGCAATAGACACAGTAGATTTCAATTCAAATGATTCTGTAATGTATGATGAGATTTTGGCACACAGGCTTGGTTTGCTTCCTTTAAAGTTTGATTCAAAGGCCTTTAACCTTACTTCAGAATGCACATGTGAGGGAAAGGGATGCTCAAACTGCCAGATTGTTTTTGTTCTGGACAAGAAAGGACCCTGCATGGTCTATGCAAAAGACCTGAAATCTGCTGATTCAAAAGCAGCTTCTCCTTTATATCCTGAAACCCCAATTGTGGAGCTTTTCGAGGGACAAAGGCTAAAATTTGAAGCTGTTGCTGTACTTGGGTTTGGAGGGAGACATGCAAAATATCAGGCTGCACGTTCTTTCTACCGCTATTATCCTGTTCTAGAACAGAAAGGAAAAATTGAAAATCCAGAGGAAGTTATGAAAGCCTGCCCTCAGAGGGGAATAGTTTTCGAGGATGGGAAAGCCCGCATAGGCTTTGAGTGTGATCTTTCATGCAGAGCAGACAAAATAGCAAAACCAGAGGGTTCCCTAAAGCTTTCAGGTGACCCAACCCGCTTTATATTTAATATAGAGAGCATTTCTGCACTTTCATCACAGGAAATTTTCCTCTCAGCTCTAGGAATTCTAAGGAAAAAATCAAAGGATTTTGGAAAGGCTGTTGGCAAGCTCTAATGGGGGAGAAACTGCGTATCTCCTTCCAACCTCTCCCTTCCAGCAACATGCTCAAGAGAAGACTATATATAATGTTCTGTACAACTAAATTGTGCGGGGGTAGCAAAGCTCGGTGCGCGCTGCGCGCGAGCAGAAAATGCGCAGGAGACAACGGTCTGCGACACTTAAGGCATGCCCTAAGTTCAGAGCTGCGGCCGAAAGCCGCGCAATGAAAGAAATCCTGTGGGCGCAGGCCCTTCAAGAGTTCAAAGCGCAGTGAAACTCTCTTCCCCCGCACCAGTTATTTGGAAAATCCTAAAAGAAATGCTCCAATAATCAATAAAATGGCTCCTATTATAATCTTCACAATAGAATTACTTTCCTTAATCTCTTTGAAGTATAAAACACCCCACAAAACTGCTACCAATAGAGAAGTTTGAGTAATTGGGAATCCTATAGAAATACCTAAGAGAACAACAACAAACAAGCTGCTGAAGTTTGCAACATTCCATATAATGCCTGATAGCAGCCCATTTCCTATATATGATTTATCAATTTTTGGTCTCTTTATAATAAAAGCCAGCCAACCAAAAGCAAGAATGCCCAAGGACATGGAAAATAGGAAGTCTGCTGGTGCAATTCCTGATAGCTTCAGCGGCAAAAGGTAGCTACCGAAAATAAGGCCTGCTATCACCGCAAGCACTAGACCAGTTTTATCAGAAGACCCAGCAGTTGAGCCCGAAAACGATATTATGTTTATTCCTGCTATAGAAAGTACAATTCCAGCAACAGCTAAACCAAATACATTCAACCCCTCCCCGAGTCCCAAACCTATGAAAAATGAGAGCAGCATAGCTATGCTAGCCCATATAGGCATAGATTTGGATAGTCCAGACCTTTGAACTGCAATAGCAGCAATAATATTCGCAATAGCCCATAGGACACCTGACAAGAAGCCAAAACCACTTATAACAAACTTTCCTGTCAATGCAACAAAGACCAAACTAGAAAGAAAAATTCCTGATGCCATTAAAGCCTGAAAATAAAAAATATCATATTTTTGCAGCCTTTTCATTGGAACAAAATACGATCCCCACCCAACTATGGAAATTACAGCTGCCAATATTCCAAACATTTCTACCATTATACAGCCCCCCAGTAGTTGTTTACACATGCTTATAATGTTTACAGAAACAGAACTAATTATGCAACAGTTCTAATGCTGTTTTTAAGCTCAGAAAAGTTGTTAATCACCAAATCTGGTTCAGTGTCCCCAGACTCTGCTCTCCAGACAGCTGCTCCTCCCTTCCTGAACTCTGGAGGAGGAACATAAAGAACAGCGTTCATTCCGCCACCCTTAGCCCATTTAATGTCCCTCACAGAGTCGTCACCTACATAAACAGTTTCCTGAGGTCTAAAACCAGTTTCTCTCAAAAAGCGGTCTCTGCTCTCTGGAACATTTGGGTGCTTTTCAAGCCCATATTCGTGCGCTGTTGCAATATAACCAAAAAAATCCAGCATTCCAGCCCACTCTAATGCAGCTCTGCATGTGTGCATTCTATCGTTGCTTAGGATAGAAAGAGCTGCTCCACCCTCTTTCAGTGCCTTCAGTGTTTCTACCCTTTCATTATTCCAATCTTTACTTCCCTTCACAAATTCCATCCACTTAGCCCTATAGGCGGAAAGAATATTGGGCGCCAATAATGCAGCATCACCCGGAGAAACATTAAGCTGCATCAGCAAGTCTCCAAATATAGGGTCTTCCTGACCAAAGTGTGTGACCCCAACCCAAGTATTCCTTTTAAGTCCATCTACATCATAAAACACACTAACAACAGAAGCTGGTTCAACATAGCGCCCTGTAGAACCTTTTATAGTTTCAGAAACTAATCCTGCTATCTGCGGGATAACAACATATCTCGGGTCTGGTATTAAGCAGTTGCCCCAATCAAATGCTACATGTCTTGCTTCCAAAACCTTAGCTCCCATAACACCACATTTATTCAGGAATTCTGGCTCTTGCTGCTTCTGTTAAAGTGTCTCTGTACGCAGCTTCCCCATACAAATGATATACAAGAAGACCCAAATCCCCACGTAAATGCCCAGAAGCCCTGTCCAAATCCTTAGATAATTCCACTACCTTTCCTGTTAATGCGCCCTGATCTATATCAACCCATTCAATTTTTGTAGCTTCATCGCCATTTAGACCAATATCTGCATGAGAGCAGCCTACTTTCATAAGAGTTGGTATTGTGGTATCAAAATTTCTTCTAGTATTCCTTATAAGACCAAGAACTAAATTATCTTTAGCCAATACATTTGGCATTGGTGCAGTTGTTACTCTTAGCTCTTCACTAAGCTCTCTGGCTGAAGCATCTGAAACTGATTCAATATAATATGCATCTGGCACTTTAAGTTCCCTTAAAAGTGTTTTTACTGTAGTTTCATCAATTCCATCTGGAATTACACCCTTTTTCTTAAGGGATTCAACAGTAATGTCTCTTATGCCGCCTACAGTTTTTATGTCTATAAACCCCTGAGGCACTATATGCCAGATACGTCCTTGGTCTGTTTTATTTGGATTTCTCTGTACAAGAGGAATTTTTCCATCTTCTGTGACTACTATACCATTAATTGAGAGCGGATTTACATGAAATGGAAGGGGCAAATATTCTCCAGTTTTTGGATCTTTCATCTCCTTCAGGCCAAAGTGGTTGCTATACTTGTCTCGACTCCACGATATTGTTAACGTTCCATATTCTGGATCAAAATTTGCACCTTCGTATCTTATCCTGTCTGCATCAAAAATTCTCGGTCTTTCACCAGGTTTTACCTTGGCTTTTGCCTGGTCTTCAGCGTCTTTCCATAAACGAGCAATTCTTTCATTTAATTCTGGTGTTGTTACCCTTGTATTTTTCTGCTCTCTGTAAAAAACACTTCCGGAATCAAGTCCCCCCGGAAAAGCTATCCCAGTCCTGTATCCCAATGCCTGCTCAAGATCCCCAATATCTGCACTACCAGCATGAGAAACAGCGCCACGCTTAGCATACGCCCTAGCGCCACCAAGTTGGTTTGCAACTGTAGTTTTCATGTAATACCATATAATAGTAACTTATTTAAACACTTCTTTTAGGCTATAATTTACTACCCAATCTTCTGCAGCCATTTCCCTACAGCTTTCCCAAGCTGCTTCTCCCTGCTATGGAAGGAATGAGTGCTTCCCTGTATAGTCAGAAACTGAAAGCTTTTTGCATTTTTCGAGCTTTCCTTTAATTTTCTCTCCATTTTTCCCAGGCTCATAGTTAAATACCTGTCTTTTGAGCCGAAAACAACAAGTATGTTTGTCCTTATTTTCCCAAAAGCTTTCAACTTTTTCAGTGTATAATCAAACACATCTCCCTCATTGCTAGGCTTCTTTAAAATAGAGTAAAAGCGGCTGGCAGATATTGGGGATTCAAAATAGCTTTTAGGTACAAATTCTCCCCCCCTCCCAGACCGTACCATTTTCTTTGAAATTCCAATTGCTTTTGCAGAATTCTTTCCCATATCCTTTTTCATACAATTCCTGTCATCTGCTGGACCAAGCAACAAAAGCCCCCCAATATCATCTACCCTTCTCTTAGAGAGATAATAGGTTGCCTTCTGGCAGCCAGTGCTGTGTCCGGACAGAACAAATTCCTTAAAACCAAGCTTTCTAAGAGCCTTCAGTGTCCCGCCTATATCATAAAGGCAGTCCTCAAATCTCTCAAATGCTGTTCCAGCCATAAAGTTTTTTTTCTCCCTTTCAAACAGAGATACAACACCTCTTCCCCTATTTTCAACAGAAAAGAACGCAAAACCATTTTTCAGGGCAGCTTTTGCAAATTCTGAAAAGAACGGATAGCTGTAAAAATCATCCACCATGCCATGTATATGTACAAGAACTTTTTTTGTTTCTCTTTTCGGCTTCATAAGGAAGCCAAACAGTACTGTGCCATCTTCTGCACAAAATCTAATCAAATCCCCCCCCTTAATTTTCCAGTTCACAAATAACACCTAAACAAAATTACTTATACCAGCTTATAATACTTTCCGAAGCTATATAGAAACAATATCAAACCCTTCTAAAAATCCGTTAAAGCCTAATTAAGCAGAAGTCGCTCCAACCCCTACAGTTGGAGTTTCATCCAAAGGCCCCTCAGCCTGCCTCATACCCTCGCGTATCATATACACCGTTTCTATTTCTTTTTATGCCTCTCAAGAGTTATTGCAATCTTGTCCAGCACCTCTTGCGGGGGCTTCTCTATCTTTTCACCAAGCCTATAGTATTTGCCTCCATTGTAGGCTATGGACTCTTTCTCTATAGAGGAAACTTCTAAAGCTTTCCCAACAAACATTGTGTGGTCCCCCAGCTTTACTGTTTTAACAAGCTTGCACTCTATATTGGCTGCAGCTCCTTTAACCATTAAAACCTTTATTTTTTTGGCAGGGTAGAATTCAAACCCCAACTCCTTCAGGACAGCAATTTTATCAATTTCTTTCCCAGTGTTCCCTCCAGCTATGCTGGAAATAACATTTTGATCTATAGCAGCAATGTTAACCCCAAAAACTTTTGTTTTCTTTATGTTTTCTGTAGTGGCTCTCGAGGGCCTTGGAAAAACAGCAATTAATCCCGGGTTATAAGAGATATGGTGAGTCCACTCTGCAGCCATTATGTTCGGCCCCCATGGACCATCAGAAGTTATCAGCCCAATAGTTGTGATAAATTTTCTGGCTGCCGGGCTGCCATATTCCAAACCCATCAAATCACTCTAAAAACCTTCTCTCTACAACAGCCCAGTCAACAGCCTTAAAAAAAGCTTCAATATAGTCAGTTCTTTTTAACCCATAATCCAGCATATAGGCATGCTCGAAAATATCCAGCACCAGCAAGGGAACAGCTCCAGACAAGTGCCCAACATCATGCTCATTTATCCAGACATTAAAAAGCCTTTTGCTCTGCGGGTCATAATAAAGTATTGCCCAGCCTATTCCCCTCATTGCTCCAAGAGATTTAAAATCCTTTTCCCAGTTTTCCCATGAGCCAAAATCTTCAATAATTTTCTTGTACAAAGCAGAGTTCTGATTAACAGCCTTTCCTTCTTTAACCATATTCCCAAAATAAAGCTCGTGTAATCTCATCCCATTAAACTCCCAACCAAACCTTCTTTTTAACTCAGCAAACTCTGGTCCAGTCTTCCCTTCCTTTGCCATTACAGCAAGAATATCTGAAAGTTTGTTAGAATTTGTTACATATCCCTGATACAAAGTAAAGTGGTTTTTCAGAAGGGTTTCGCTAAAACCAGCTGTTCCCAGCAACATATCAAAGTTTTGCGCAACAAATGCCATAATTATAACACCGTTATAGTTTTTGCACCCAACCAATATAAAGCTTTATACCACGCCTTAGATTTTACCAACCAAATCCAATCCAGGTTTCAGTGTCTTTTTCCCAGGTTCCCAGTTAACAGGACAAACTTCCCCTTTATTTTCGCGTACATAAGTCAAAGCAGTAAGTTTCCTTAAAATTTCCTTTACACTCCGTCCAACATTGTTTGAGTGCATTTCCATGGATTTTAAAACTCCGTCAGGATCTATAATAAAACTGGCTCTCAGGGAAAGCCCCTCATCCTCAATATAGGTTCCAAATTCCCTACAAATCTTTCCTGTTGGATCAGCTACCATCGGGAAATTAACCTTTTTTATTGCAGGAGAAGAGTCATGCCATGCCTTGTGCACAAAAACAGTGTCTGTGCTTACTGAAAGAATTTCAGCGCCCAACGCCTGAAAATCTTTATATAGATTGGCAGCTTCTTCCAGTTCAGTTGGGCAGATAAATGTAAAGTCTGCAGGATAGAAAACAAGCACAATCCACTTTCCCTTAAAACCTGAAAAATTTAACTTCTTTGTATCATTATCCTGAAAAGCTTCAAATTCCATCTCAGGAACAGGTTTGTTTATCCTTACCATGTCACGGATTAACATTGAAACTTTATAAGGCTTCATTCTTAGAAGATTATTATAGTAGGAAAAACAATGTTCTAAAATGAAAACAAACACAGGATTGCTGATACTGGTTGTTTCAGTTGTTTTTATAGTCCTGGCCAGCGGATGCACACAGCAGCTTGCTGGAAAAGGGCAAGCAGAAAAAGGATCCAATACATCCACCCTCTCATTAGGCAGCCTCTGCTCTGGGGAGGCTGAGTGCGCATATTTCTGCCTGTCAAACATGGGACGCTGTATTTCCTACTGTGAGCAAAATAAAAACAATGCACTGTGTGAAATAGTCATACAATCACAGACTTCCATCCAGCCACAGCAAAACAACCAGACAGGAACCACATTAAAGATAGAACCAATAAAAGAAACATGCACAAGCAACCCAAACCCAACATTTACAGCAGCTTTTACAGACAATTCAAAAATCCTGAACATTTTCCCTGTTGGCAACCTCCCATTTGGGAACCCCGGAACACAGGTGCGCACCTATATAAATATGAAACAGGAAAATAGCACTGTTCTGGTTCCTGTATACGCTCCAATTAATTCCACACTGAAAAAAATAACATATTCTAACCGCACCCTTCGCGACCAGATGGTACGTGCTGAATATCGCCTTGATTTTCAAGTAAGCTGTGAAGTAACCTACGCGTTCGATCATTTGGCAGCTATTGCTGATAGGTTTAAGGGAGTTTCACCTGCTACTCCAGCCAACAATACAGGAACAGGGGCCATGGTTTCCATTCCTGTGACTGCAGGTGAATTGGTCGGATATACGGACAGGAATTTTATTAATGGAAATTGGGACTTCTTTGTTCTGAACACTGCACACAATGAAACTTTTATCAACCCTTCCAGATGGACTTCTGATCATTCAAAACATGGCGTTTGTCCATATGACTACTATACAGATAATCTGAAAAGTGAATATTATTCTTTACTGTTAAAATCAAGGGACAGTGACAAGCCCAGTTGCCGCACAGTTTCCAGGGACATTCCTGGAACACTTTCTGGCGGATGGTTTCAGGGAAATTCAACTGAAGTGCAGGGTTCCAGGCTGGCTGTTGCCAGCTTTGCAGATATGGTTGATTTGGAAATTGTCAGGGATAACCAGCCCAGATTTTTCATCCGCGATGCAAACGCAGGCGTTGTCAAGCCTGAAAAGGTAACAGCCGGAAATACTGTTTGTTATTATGACCGCGAACAGAATATCCATATATTTCTAAGATTGTTGTCAGACACAGAAATAAGCCTTGCCACAGGAGTAAGAGAGTGTCCATTAACACCACCTGCAGCCAACGAGGCATGGATAAGGTAGTTGCAGCTTACTTCTCGGGCAGTGCAGAAACCTATATAAACCTTCATAAACCTTCTATAGCCTATGCCAAAGCCAACAGGGCCTACAAACCCTTTGCTTCAGGAAACAATAAGAGAGCTAAAGCAGGAAGGGTTTAAAGGAGATAAGTTTTTGCTTGCCCTAGGAAAGGAGCTAAACAGGCCAGAGAACCAGAAGCCTGAGCTTTCTGTTTCCAGACTGGAAAGGATAGCAGAAGAGGGAGAGACTGTTGCTGTGCCAGGAAAGGTTCTGGGTCCAGGTTCTATTAGCAAAAAACTTACTGTTTATGCTTCAGGCTTTTCAGCTTCCGCGCGCAAAGCAATAGAAAAGGCAGGCGGAAAGGCTTTGGGAATAGAGGAAGTTAAAAAATCAAAGGCAAAAATCAGGATTTTAAAGTGAGAAAAATGATTGTTGTAAATGCAGACGGAGCTGTTATGGGAAGGCTTGCAACTGTTTTAGCTAAAAGGCTTTTGGAAGGGGAAACTATTGTTGTGATAAACGCTGAAAATGCAATTATAACAGGGGAAAAAGGCGTTATAGAAAACAGGTTTTATGATAAAAGGGAAAGGGGAGACAGGATTAAAGGACCTTTCTACCCGCGCTATCCTGACATGATACTGAAAAGAGTTGTGAGGGGAATGCTGCCATATAAGCAATCAAGGGGAGAAACAGCACTGAAAAGGCTAAAGGTTTTCATGGGAGACCCTGATAATCTAAAAGAAAAAGCAGTGAAAATAAATGCCAAAACTATTGAGGATATAGAGAGCAAGTATATTACTATCGGTGATCTTTCAAAATCACTGGGCGCAAAGCCAAGGTGGGAATAAATGGAAAATCAGCAAACAGAGAAAAAAGAGCAGAAAAAAAAGCCTGAGAAAAGGGTTTTGGTTACCGGTGCAAGAAGGGCTGCTATTGCACGCGCGGTTGCAAGGATTGGGACAGGAAAGGTTGTTGTGAACTCTGCTCCACTTGAAGTTTTTCCAGAGCTTCCAAGGTTAATGATGAGCGAGCCATTGATTTTGGCTGGTGAAAAGGGAAAAGATGTTGACATTTCAGTTAATGTTTCAGGCGGGGGAATTATTGGCCAGGCTGAAGCAGTAAGGCAGGCAATCGCACTTTCTTTGTTAGGTTTTCATAAGGATCTTAAACAGCCCTTTTTACAGTATGACAGAACACTTTTAGTTTCAGATTTCAGAAGAAACGAGCCTCACAAGCCTTCAAGGTCAAAAGCCGGGCCACGCAGGCATAAACAACGCAGTAAGCGCTAAATATACTTTACAATATATTAATATATTTAAGTCAGTATTCTAATACCTATAAGATGTAAGTATTAAGGTAATTATATGATAAATAAATATCATGAAAATGATGAAATGATAGTTCTTAAAAATGATTTTAGAGCAACATTGTTCAGCAAATTAATCAATCTATACGGACGCAAATTTCTATTAAGGAAATTAAAAATTTCGAGTCCATCACTATACTCCTATAAAAATAAACAAAATGTCGCCATTTCATTACAAGTATTAAAATTATGTATAAGACTACTCAAAATAAATGAAGATGCATTACAAAATAATATAGTAATATATTACAAGCCAAAAGAACTTAGGCATAAAGGTCTAATTATAGGGAGAGCATGCAGAAGAGAACAACTTAAAAAATGGAGATCAGAAATACCCCACATAGAAGACGTTATAGATGGAGATTTTATAGATTTAGAGAAATGGTTTAATTCTTATAAAAAGCTTGTATATTTTGGAACCAAAACTTTAGAAAATATAAAAAAAGATGGTAACAAATTAACAATAAAACACACAATTTATACAAAAGGAAAGAAGCACCATTTTACTATAACATTGCCAAGAAAAGTATCGTTAGATTCTAATTTTCACTACTTTTTTGGTCTTTGGTGTGGCGATAGAGTGGGAGGTGGAAGAGTAGGTATAATTAATAAGTCTATGTCATTACTTAATTGGTCACATAAATATTTGGAACATAATATTTATCAAAAACCTAAATACGAACTGTACCTTTATAAAAATCCCAAAAAACTAAAAATACCTAATTTTCACTTTAAATTTTGTAAAGTATCCAGAGTAAATCTACCAAAAGGGGATTGGGTTGTTTGCGTATATTCAGTAAATGGCATACTTAAAAAGTTTTTCGACTACCTTAATAAGAATCTAGATACAGTATTAAGGCTGTTGCCATATAGAAACATTTTCTTTGCGGGTTTATTTGATGCAGAAGGCAATGTATCGTTCGAGGATAATTATTTTAGATGGGCTTGTCAAAACATGGAAAAAGTAAAGATTTATGAGAAATATTTAAAAAAATATAATATGTTTAATAGATATGATGGTGGTTCTTTGATAACAAACAATACATTAGCAGTCTCAACTTTAATATTGCCTTTCCTTAAGCAGGAAGATAAAAAAAACAAAGCAAGACTGCTTTGTTTAGGCGACGGACACTTGGATAAAAAATTCACCAATATATTATATATAGTAAAAAATAATGAAGGAAAGAGAATAACAGAATTGGCTAAAATTATAAACAGGAGAAAATTATATGCTCAAATTAAATTTTTGGAAAGGTTTAAATACGTTGAGTGTACTGACTATCCAAAGAGAGTTTATATGACACCAAAAGGAATAACAGAATTAAGGAGGGAAGGATAGAATGTTGATACCAATCCGCTGTCTTTAGCTGCGGGAAGCCAGTAGCACAGCTCTGGGAGGGCTACCAGAAGAGGGTAGAGTCCGGAGAGGAGGCAAAGAAAGTTATGGATGATTTAGGAGTGAAAAGATTTTGCTGCCGCTCACTTTTCTTAACGCATGTAGACCTGCTTCAGCAGATGTCAAAATTCAGGCGCTGATAAGCTTATAAGGATTTCTAACGAAGGAAAAGCATGGTAAAGTTAATTGTCACTGCCTTAATTTTAGTTGCGCTGGCAGCAGGCTGCACTTCACAAGCAACCGGGAATGCGGTAGCAGACACAACCACAACAACTACAACAGCAGCCTCACCTACAACTACGACAGCAACTATAGTCAATGAAACTGCAACTACAGCAAAAACCACAACCACTACTACAATCCAGCCAAAGCCAGACCTTACTGTTGAGATAGTGAGTTTTGAGGATGGAAACAGAAAACCTCTAATGTATGTGCTGAATACAGGGGAAGTAAATGTTACCGGTGTGCGTGTAAGAGTAGATTATTCTTTGCCAACAAACTCAAGCGCTAAATATGCTTGTGTATACCCAGGTCCAACAGGCTATTTTGAGACTATGCCAGGGAAAATATATCAGGCTTCATGCAATGTTTCTGCAAAAATACCCGGCAACTACGAGGTTATTGCTTTTGTTGATCCAGACAACAGGATTGCAGAGTCTAATGAAGGAAACAACAAGTTTACAACAATAATCTATGTTTCTTAAAACAGTTCAAACCAAAGAAGTAAGAACTAAAATTATACCTATTCCCAGCCCCATAGCAAGCATCATTTCTTTTGCCTGTCCATGTTTGTATGTTTCTGGTAAAAGGTTAGCTGCCCCTATATACAGGAACTCACCTACAAAGAATGCAAGTAAAAGAGAGAGCCAATTCTGGCTTATTGAAACAAAGGATGTAAACAAAACTCCAATAACAGGAGCTAAAGCATCTGCGCCCAAAAACAACATGGAATTTTTAATTGAATGCTTATTTTTCAGCATTAAAGTTACAGTGTTTACTCCATCAGTAAAATCATGGAAAATCACTGCCAATGCCACTACCAGACCTATAGAAGGGTTTATCTGGTAGGCTGCGCCTATTGCTGCACCGTCCAGAAAACTATGCAAAACAAGCCCCCCAGCCCCAACAGGTCCCATTATGTGCGGATGTTCATCATCATGGTGGTGTGTAAGGAAAAACCTTTCCAAAAGGCTGTAGACAAGAAAGGAAACAACAACAGCTATCAGCGGATACCTTATTGGCATGTTTATTGAGGAGGCGAGAGAAAGGCTTTCAGGAAGCAGATCAAGCATAGAAACCGCAATTAAACTCCCTGCAGCAAATGCAAACAGGTAAGGAAGCATTTTTCTATTCTTTAAAGCCAGAGCTCCTCCAGCCAGTGTTGACAGGAATGTTACACCCGCCAGTGCAAAAATCAAATAATCCATTTTATTCCCAGCCACATTTTTGATTCGCTAATTAATAAATAGCTTTGTATTTAAGCAGGCTTTGCGAAACAGTTTATTGTGAATAAAGGAAAAGTATATGATTCAGCAAAAAATAAACTGCATGTACTTCTTGTAAACGGCGCAGTTTTCAGGGGAGATAAAGTTCTAATTTCCCAGAGGAGCTGGAAGGAAACTCACATGCCTGGCAAGTGGACAATACCTGGGGGAAAGGTTGAAAAAACCAAAGGTGGTGTATATGGAGTCATTGAAAAAACTCTGAGAAAGGAGATTAAGGAAGAGGTTGGAGTGGCTATTAAAAATAATGTTCATTTAGTTGTTAATAATACATTTATCCGCTCAACAGGTGAGCATGTGGTTGAGCTTGTTTTTGCATGCAGGTACAAGTCAGGAAAAGCAAGGCCGCTTGACGACACTATAAGCTGCAAATGGGTGGATATTAAAGAGCTGAAAAACTTTGACTTTCCGCCGCAGGTTAAAAACCACATTATTATGGCTTACAAATTCATGAAAAAGAAGCAGTGATTTTGTGCATATTGATATGTATTAATAACATTGAAGAAATAAAGAGAAAGATAGAGTAATAACAAACCTATATGCAAGCCTTTTCTTTATAGAAAGCACCGCTATTTATATCTACCGTACAACTGAAGCTACAAAAACCATTCACAGCTACAGCACCAGACCAAAGGAAAGGATAGCTGCTGAGTTCCAACCCTTTATTGATAGTATACCTGTCATTAGGACCCCCCAAAGATAGTGAAGGATTTGCATATTTACAATCAGCGTCTCTTTTCATTATTTCAATAGCCTGTTCCCTGGAAACTTTAACTGGGTATTCCCGCAGCACTCCATATACATATTTGATATCCGTCATATTACCATCCGGAGATTTGTAAATGTCTGCACTGCATTCTATGGCAGAGCATAAATCTATCCCATCCACAACAACAGAATATCTCACAGACACAACAGAATAGCCCAAAAACCTTTTATCTATTTTATATATATTAAATGTATTTTCGTTTGGTTCTTTGCATTCCAACGTTATTATATTTTCTACAACATTCTTTTTTGTTTGTATTTTACTTGAAGGACACTTATCTTCCACCTTCACTTCACCAGTTACAATAAAATTTGTAAAGTGCTGATTCACATAATCGGTAGTAAAAAGCCCGGAGCTAACTAGCCAGTTCTTAAAAACCTCTTCAGGAACATTGCCGACAGATTTGCTACCTATTGTACAGCCAGCTACCACCACCAAAGAGAGCATCACCAAAATTATTTTCATTGTAGTGATATGAATGTTTTCATATTTAAACCTACTTTAAGTAGAATATATCTGGGCCCGTAGTCTAGCTACATGCGCTAGAATGGTAGGATACCAGCTTGGGGACACTCAAGCTTAAGAGAAGCCGAAATGCTGGCGACCTGTGTCTGCAAAGCAGGATTTCAAATCACAGCGGGCCCACCATGTGCACTTAAGCTTTTGCATCCATGTAGAATTATGAGAGAAATTACACGATACAGCAACACAAGACAATGGATGCGATTAATGGATAGGATTGATGATCCAGTTGTTGTTCCGCAAACAAGTACTATAATAAACTATGGACGCAGCCTTTACAGGGAATTGGGTGTTATTCCAGCAGTAGCTAGACTGAGTCGTGTAAAACAACTTGGGCTGGTTAGCCAGACTGCAAAAGGCATTCCCGCAGAACACACACGCTATCTCCACTCATTGGTTTTTGCAACGCAGATAGATTATATAGCTCAAACACTTGGGTTGGATAGAAAACTTGCAGTAACAGTGGCAATGCTGCATGATATAGCATCCCCTCCTCTTTCAGATTCTGTTGCAAAAGCATTAGGGATAAGTGATGAGGATCTCTTTGAAAAAGTACTTAACAGTTCCCCGAAAGCTTTAGAATACCTTAGAAGGCACGGGATAGAGAAAGAGAGGGTTGTAAACCTTGTGCGCGGGAAAGATAGCTCACCTCTTGGGCAGCTGGTTAACAGTCAAAATTCGATAGATGTGGACAGGTGGAGTTACGTTGCTTTGGATGCATGCAAATTAGGCCAACTACCATTTACATGGACTGATAGATATATGCCAGATCCATTCGAATCTGTTTCTATAGTTAATGGAAGGATTGTTTTTGGAGATTCCCATGTTGTTGGGGAGTTTTTGGAAGCGCGTACAAAGATGTACGAAAAGTTTTACAGGGATCCTGGGCTTATGGCAAAGGAAGCTTTTGTCGGAAGAGTAGCAAAGGAGCTGCATAAGAGAGGATTTGTTAACATGCAAAACCTTTTCCAGATGGTGGATATGGAATTTGAATGGCTTGCCAGAAAAACAGGGGAGCTTGCAGAAAGGATTTTCAGTATGGATGGTTTTCAATCTTATGGAACAGTTAAAGCTGAGCCTGAAGTTGTTGTGAAAGAATTGGAAAGACTAACAAAAAGCCCGTTTGAGGTAAAAAAACACAAGCCCCCTAACCCTGCAATTGAAACTCCAGTTCTGGAAGGAAGAAAAGTTGCTCCCTATAAGGATTTGGAACTTCAGCATTCTGCAGACCTAACCATAAGAATGGGTGAATTGAATAAAACATTTGTTTATGGAATAGATGATGACAGTGAACTTGCAAGTGCAGTGAGAGAAGTCCAGTCAAGGCTTGGCGGCGGTGAATTTAATGGGACCGTTTCTTTACTTCCAGCTAAAACATAATAAGCTCAGGGCCAGCAAATACCAATAACAGTTTTTCCAGCAGTTCCCTTCTCCACTGTTCTCCTTGCATCCACAATCAGATTTCCATTCATGCCTGAAAAATCAGCTTCTTTCACTTCCTTCCAATGTGTAAGAACAATTGCAGCGTCAGTTCCTGCCAAAGCAGCGTTCACATGATTAAAGTAAGTTATGTTAGGATAGATTCGTTTCATGTTCTCTGCAGCTTTCGGGTCCCATGCGTGCACTTCAGCGCCTGCTTCTAACAGTTTATTTATAACAGAAATTGCAGCAGATTCCCGTATATCGTCTGTGTCAGGCTTGAAAGCCAAACCAAGAACAGCAATCTTTCTCCCCTTTAATTCTGCGATCTGTTCTTTCAGCCTTTCAAAAGCATAGGATTTTTGTATTTTATCTGATTCAACATCAGCCAAAAGCAGCTTTGCTTCATACCCCTTAATTTTGGCTACAGCAGCCATACCTTTCAAATCCTTTACAAAACAGCTCCCTCCTATTCCCGGACCTGCATCCAAAAACCCATGTGCAGCCCTTTTATCAAGGGAAACAGCATGCACAACTTCAGCTGAATTAAAGTTCAACAGTTTTCCAAGTGCAGAATATTCTTTCAAAAATACCTGATGCAAACTATAAAGAGCTCCTTTAAACAGTTCTGGCCAGTCCATCTCCGCTGGCTCAGAAGGATTTAGGGATTCTATAATAGAGTCTAATATAGGAGTTTTAACTCCAGTTTTCTCCCCAAGTTTTTTCAATATCAAAACCTCTTTCCCAGTAACAGGAACTTCCCTTTCAAAGTTTTCAGCAAGAAAATCCTCCATCCCAAGCTCTTTTGCCCTTTTAACAATATCATAAACATCAATACCCTGCTTTAGCAAAATCCTTCCAACCTCGTTCACAAAGCAAACTTTAGAGGGGAGCCAGTTATTGTTCCCGTATTTGACAGCTTCTGCTGTGTTAGTATCTGTAACAACAATTTTCGAGTTTGAAAGGGAAGGGTGGGAATAGAGGGATAGTAAAACTTCTTTAGCGCGGTCATTTGAAACCCCGATAACAATTTTGTCAGGTCTCAGAGCATCCTCAACAGCTTTCCCTTCAGCTAAAAATTCAGGATTAGAGCCTATATAAAAATCCTTTCCAGCTTTCCCCCCAGAAATCTTTTCCAAAGTTTCCTTAATCAAGCCGGAAACAGTGCCTGGGGGAACAGTGCTCTTGTTTATTATTGTTAAACCAGGGGCATTTGGCAGGTTCTGTCCAAGGGAAGCTGCAGCAGATTCTACGTACTTTAAATCAACACTTCCATCTTCCTTCTCAGGAGTGCCAACGCAGATGAAAGCGATATCAGCCCACTTCAAAGCTTCGGAATAATCAGAAGTTGCAGTAATGTTGTTTCTGGAAGAAAGGAAAAGCTCCTGCAATCCAGGCTCATAGAAAGGGGAAATTCCAGAGTTTATTTTTTCAACTATCTTTTGGTTAAGGTCCAAAAACCTTACTTTATTCCCCCAGCTTGCAAAAGCTACACCGCTTGTAAAGCCCATTGGACCAGAGCCAATTATGGCTATAGTGTATTGCATACGGGAACTGGTAAAGAAAGGAATAAAAAGCAATATGGCTCTCAGGAGAACTTTTCATAAAGCCCCGGTATCTTTCCTGCAACCTTTATCAAAGCCACCCTGCTGTCAGGCTGTTCATCAGCATAAGAATAGCCAGGTAAAAACCCAACTAACTCCTGTGAAAATTTCTTTATTTCTTCATGAGTTGGCATTCTGGTTGTAGGCATTCTCTGCCTAGATTGTCCAACCGCGCTCCAGCCCTTAACTTCAATAAAGTGCGGCTTTGCCTTCAAAATCAGTTTTGCATATTCTTCAGGTTTTTCCATGTTCAAACCTTTAACCATTGTAAGCCTGATAACTTTCCTGCAGTTAAGACTTGGTAATAAATCAAGAGTTTTCAGGATATTCTGCCAGAGTTGTTTCCCTTCAGTCGGGTGTTGGGTTAACAAAAACATCTCTTCAGAAAAAGCAGATAAAGAGGTATAGAGTTGGGTGGGTAAAGGATTTAGTTTACTTAATATATCCGGTTTTGTACCGTTTGTAACCAAGAATGTTGTGAAGTTTCTGGAATGGAAATCTTCAATCATTTTCCCCAAATGCGTATAGCTTGTAGGCTCCCCATCCAATGAAATTGCAACATGCGCAGGTTCTTTTGCTTCCTTCAAATGTTTCGCAGAATGTTCAACACCCCCCAAACCAGACAAAAGAGAAAGCTGCGCTTTTATAGCCTCTTCAACCAAAACTTTTGGATCGTCCACTAAATCCTTTTCCTTATCCCTAAAGTACCTAAAGTCTCTCCAGCAGTAGGAACAGCGCAAATTACAGACTGTGAGGGAGGGAGTCATTTGAAGGCAGCGGTGGCTTCTAATCCCGTAAAACCTTTGTTTATAGCAGTTCTTCTTCTCTCCAGTTTTTATTGACTCTTTTGTATAGTGGCAGAGCTTTACAGCAGAGTGTTTAGAGGGTCCAATAACTTTGTACCCAGCTCCCTGCAGCTTTTTCAGCTGGTTTGATTCCAAAGGCATACTATAAAATAGTATAGAACATTTAAAAACACGGCTTTACTCCCAAATTTATTGACAAAATACTGGTTTATGTGTCAAAACTCAACTGACTAAATATTTATATACTACCCTTAATAAATAGAAACCTATGGGCTGTAGGAATTTTGCACTTATTGCCATAGCAGTTTTCTTTGTAGTTTCATTTTCAATGTCTGCGGTTGCTTTTGCCCAACAAAAATCAGAAGGTCAAACATGTATCCAAAACTCAGAATGCTTATCAAACAGCTGTTCAGGTGGAGTTTGCGTTTCCAGTGGAGGCCAGCCAACTTCCTCATCCACAACCTCTTCTTCAACCTCTACATCCACTTCAACCTCCACTTCTACATCCAGCTCAACTACATCCTCATCCACAACTTCTTCTAGCACAACCAGTACATCTCAACTAAGAACTGAAGGAGCTCAGTGTGCTTCTAATTCACAATGTTATTCCGGAACTTGTTCAAATGGAGTATGTGCCGGCGGAACCTCACCAACTTCCAGCTCAACTACAACAACTGGAAACTTCTGCAGTTCAGGTCCAATATCTGCCAGCTGTTCCTGCGGCGGAACAACATATGCCTCAGGTTACTGCTGTTCTAATATTTATCAAACTACAGCATGCGGCACAGGCACAGCAGGAGGCGGGGGTGAATGTTCAGTTCCAAATGCAAAGGGGATGATGCAAAATGGGGTATGTATTGTAAACTATTGCAACGCAGGCTATTACAACTGTGATCAGAGGCATGATAATGGCTGCGAAAGCACAACCTATTGCGGCGGTGGCACAGGACCCAAATCAAATGGACAAAGCTGTTCCCTAAATAACGAGTGCTCATCTGGCTTTTGTTCAGGCGGAATTTGTTCAGGTCCTGGTACACCGGGATATCCAAGCACAACATCTGGTCAATATCCAATCTGTTCTATAGGTAAAATAACTTCCAAATGCAATTGCGGAGGCGGATTTGTAACAGATGCTGGTTATTGTTGTTCAAGTACAGGATCAGGTCAATATAATCAATATTATAGTCAAAATGAATGTGGAACCTCTGGTGGAGGAAGCCCATCAATTACATCATATAATCAGTGTACAAGCGAGCAGCCATGGAACTGTCACAGCCAAGCAGAATGCAGCGGTGTAAGGGGTGCAAATTGGTGTCCTTCATCAGGAAATGGATATTGTACAAGTAGTCCATGTCCTACAATCCAGGAAAAGCCTCAATCATTCTGCGGCAATGCTATATGCGAATATCCAAATGAAAATGATTTTTCATGTCCAAAGGACTGTACAAAAGACTTTGGTAGAAGAGGGGGGGATAATGGTGGCTTTGAAAACACAATAAAGTGCGGTGATGGAGTATGTGGAGAGGGAGAAGGTCCATACAATTGTCAACAGGATTGTAAGGGATATTCTGTCTGTGGAAATAACAAGTGTGAGCCAGGAGAGGAAAGGTCATGTCAGTCAGACTGCTTCTCAGAAAGACCTGACAAGATAAAGCCTCCACCAGGGTTTTTCTGTCCAGCTGCAACAGGTTTGGATAAGCCTACTTTTGACCCTGCAGCAAGAACTTGGTGCTGTGGTGATGTTGGCGGTGCAAGGCCAGGAGCTTGTTCAGCGCCATTGCCTCCACAGGAGATAAACAGGATTTCTTCCTGTATAAAGAAGGCTCAGGTAGAGTTTTATTACACTTCCAATGATGAGAGCAGGAAACAGATAGATATGCTAGGACCTGGGTTTGAAATAATGAGGAACCTTGGTTTTGCTGTAAATTGCAATGTTGATGAGGCGAGCTGCGCTGCAAAGCAGATAAAGACATGCTGTTATGGTTCTACTAGACCAAATGAAGGAACAGGCAGTCCAACATGGTTCATAGGTGGGCAAAGATACGAGAAGATATTCAGCACAGATGAACTTGAAAAGCTTACAGGCTGCAGCACTCCAAGAACAACAGACTTTACAGGCGGACCAAACAAACCAGGATTTGGACCTCCAACAATTGGAGGAGGGTTTGGAGAACCTCAACTGCCTCCTGAACTACTATTATCAGATCCAGTTCAATTTATGTCAGAAGAGGCACTACGCGGCATAAAGTCAGAAATGCCTCCAGATGCTGTTAATTATGTTTGTGCACATCCAGATGATTTCAAAGAAAAAGTAAAGGAAAGGGCAGTATTTGAATTTTCACAGGGTCCAGGAATACAGAACATGTGCGATGAGTTAAAGAATGGGGCTGAGAAATGTTCAAGCGAACTTGTTAGAGGCTGTTCAGAAATAACAAAAGCTGCTTCTGAGGCTTGTGCAGGCAAATATCCTTCTTTCCCAAGTTCTGGCGGTCCAACAGGGCAGCAGATAGGCGGTCCAGGCGGACAGGGTAGTGGTGGACAAGGCGGCAGTGGCCAAGGAGGATTTGGAGGACAAGGAGGATTTGGTCCACCTCCAGGCGGTTTCGGTGATCAGGGTCGTGACTTCGGAGGTCCAGGCGGTCCAGGCGGACAGGGAGGGTTTGGAGGCCAGCCAGGTCCAGGAGGATTCCCACCAGGTGGTGACTTCGGTGGCCAAGGAGGATTTGGCGGTCCAGGAGGACAGGGCGGATATCCACCAGGTAGTTCAGGAGGTCCACCACAGGGTTATCAGGGCGGATATGAAAGAGGAGGCTTTGCTCCACCATCAGGAGGCGGTTATGGAGGAGGCAGCTTCGGTTATGGAGGTTCAGGAGGAGGGTTTGGAGGTCCAACACCAGCTCAACTTTGTGAATCCCTGACAAAGCAGAAAGGTTTTATTTGTGATCAACTTCCAAAGTTCTGTGTTAAAGTCAAGGAAAAGGCTGCAAGCTGCGATCCAGAGAAGTTCAAACCAGAACTTATTGCTGAGAAAGTTTCAGATAATGTTGTAAAGAACTTGTGCGACCTAAAGGCTTACAAGCCAAAAATAAGGGATGCAAAGTCTGTTGGAGATAACCTGCCAGTTGTTATAGCAAGCTCTGCCAAGCTAAAATCAGATGAGCTCTCAAAGATAAGGGCTTTGACGATAAAGTTTGATGATGCTCCTCTAAAGGTTTCAACAACCTATATTTACAGGGCAACTGCAAAAGCAGCAAACTTAGCAAACCTAAGGAGGCTTGAGTTTGTAGATGATGTTACAGTAGATCATATGAGCCTTGCAGGACCTGATGAGGGAGCTTCAGGAAAAATTACAGACAAGGATCGTTACCTACAGAGGCTGGAAGCATTAAAAGATTTGGATAAAATACCAGATTCACTTGATGCACACGTAACAGAGAACGAAAGGGATATTATACAGACAACTGCTGATATAGAGGAAGTACAGAACAAGTCAAAGGACATAGGCTATGCAATACAGCAGTTCTTTGGAATGGTTGCTGATCAGGAAAAGAAAGATGCTCTATTATTGAAGGAGCGTGCACAGAAGCTAAGGGATATTGGATCCAGCTTAAACCTTGTGCTTGATGCATCCACAAACTTAGATGCCAAGGCTGCTTTACAGGCTCAAATACAGGAGCTGAATGTTCAGGCTGACCTTCTGGACAAGCAGGCTGGCGATAAAGACAAATTCGCAGGCGGCTTCCTAGCTATGTTGTTCGGAGGCGCACCCCCAGCTCCAGCAGCCCCTACAACCCTCCCACCGACAACCTCAGGCGGCTTTGAACCTTCTCCAGAGTAAAGCGCAGGGAAAGGCTTTCTCCTACCGTTCTACCCTTCTTAATCAGAACTTCGCAGGAAAATCCTAACAATAAGTGCATGAGTACGCCTATATAATAAGGGGTTTCCAAGCCTAAATTCAAGGGCAGGCAGTTTTATATACTTATTTCCCCCTTAGAAAGCAGGTGAATTTTATGACAGATGGAAGATGCATGAAATGCAGGGAAACAAGGACAATGAAAGATGAGAAAGAAGTTATAATGAAGAACGGCATGAAAGCTATGTCAGGTCTTTGTACAAAGTGCGGCACAAAGATGTTCAAAATCATAGGCAAAGCATAGTAAACCACACGTTTTTTATAGCTTCTTTGCCCATTATTTGGTATGATAGGCAAATGCCTGGCTTTGGGGCTTGCAGTTGCTATTATTGTTTTTCTTTTACTTTTCTTCCTTTTCTAACAATTTATTTCTCTACTATACTACAACTAGCTCAAGCTGTCTCGGGTAAAGCAATTTAAAGGGTGCAGACCAACTAGAAACTGGCAGGGGATGGCCGGGGAGCTTGTCCTAACCTGTAACCGCAAACGGACATTATGGCGGAGCCTGAGTCTTTGGGCGGTGATAAGGTCTGACAAGGTCCAGCTGTTTCCTCTGAGAAGCATGGTCCTGCAGAGCAGCTGCAGGGGCGAACCTGCCCAGGTCCGGAAGGAAGCAAGCATAAACCTTTGTGGAAGCGTTTGTGGGGAAGCTGTGTGGAGAGGGGTAGTTGGGTTACCTATCAGGTCTTTCCCATCAACCAGGGGCATACCCTGCCGTTTTGTTCATAATCTTTAAAAAGGGCCTGATAGAATAGGATGTTTATGGGAAAGCAGAAACCTATGAGAAAACAAAAAAGCTCAAGAGAAGATATAGAGCTTATAATAGTTATATTGTTTGTTGCAGCTATTGCATTTTTTGTTGGAACACAATTTTCAGGCACAAAAACAATAAATCAAAACCAGTTGAATTTTCCTGACAGGGACCTTCCGCTTATTTCAACTGAATCTCCCCGCGGCACAGCCACAATAAACCTTCCGGCAGTGGATAATGCAGGCAACGGTGTTGTATCAGCTCTTGTCGTTGAAGTTAAAACAGGTTCAGGAAAGGTTTTAACAGATATAGATAAACTTTTATTTTGGACAGATACACAGCAATCAATACAAACAGCAAGGGATGTTGCAGCAAAGAAAACAGGAGCAGACCTGAGTAAGCTGGATATTGTTTATGGGCTGCGCACAGACAAAGCAACTGTTGTTGGCGGTCCATCAGCAGGTGCAGCTTTAACAGTAGCCACAATAGCAGCACTGGAAGGAAAACAGTTGAAAAAGGATATAATAATAACAGGTACAATAGAAACTGACGGTTCTGTAGGAAGGGTTGGTGGAATTCTGGAAAAAGCAGGAGCCGCAAAGGCTGTGGGTGCAAAATTATTTTTGGTTCCAAAGGGGGAGGGTATACAGACTTATGTAAAACCTGAGGAAAACTGCACACGCCAGCTAGGTTTGCTAATTTGCGAAACAACCTACAAGAAAATAACTGTCAGTGTCGGGGAAAGCCTTGGAATAGATATAAAAGAAGTTTCCAATATAGACGAAGCTGTTGATTATCTGCTCGAGAAATAGGTGTTTAAATCCTTTCTTTCCTAAGAAATCTCATGCGCACAAAGTCTGCTGTCTTCTGGGTGCTTGGTTCTTTTTGTCTATTTTTTGGAGTGTTAATAACGAGCAGTGCAGACCCTGCAGCTTTAGGAAACAACCCAGGAACAGTTTTGATAGCTCTAATTTTTGGGTTTGTCCTTATCCTAATAGCAGGAATGCTCTGGATAAGCACAGCTCATATAGACTAGAGAACCCTGCTTTTTCTAATCTCAAACGCACGGGTAGGATAGAGTTTGTTTAGAGCATCCCTAATAATTCCCTGCACTTCACCCGAAGAAAACTTTTTAATAAATTCTTCTATAGTTAATTTAGAAAGTTCTTCCCTAATCATATCTGCTGCAGTTTTTCTTATTAATTTATCAAGCTGCCCGGAAACTTTCCCGTTCGTTACTGTTATAGTTTTAATCCTTACTTTTCCATCTTTTAACTGAATAACTTCATTTGTATCAATTCTCTGTGTTCTTAGCTGTACAATCCTTGAAATAAAATCCATTGTGCAATCATGTCCAAAAAACACGGTTTCTGCCCTGTTTCCCTGAACACTGGAAATTCTGAAAAACAGCTTTACATAATATCTGCCAGGATCCCCAGTTAAATCAGTTAAGCTTGCTGAAATAGTTCTGCCAACAAGTAAAGAAGGATCAGAAGCCAAAACTTCCCCCAATTGTACACTTTCAAAGAATGCCGGTGCAAAAACAGGTATCCATTGCTTTCCTTTCAGTGCTTTTGTTAAAGTTGGTTTTTCCATAATTATGCACCCTTCTCTACCAACAGCTTTGCCTGCTCAGCATTATACTTCCAGCTTTCAGGCAGCCTTTCGTTGGCTATATAGTATTTTGCAACCCTTCTGATCCTGCTTTCCAGCAGTTCCAAAGCCCTTTTAGAATGAGAATCTCTTTTGTTGTTTCCCAAATGTTTTCTCAGGTTTACAGCCCTTTTTAGCAAATTAAACAACTCATCAGGCACAGCTTTTTTCATCCCATTTCCTTCCAAAATTCCCATTATTGTTTTTTTGGTAACAGCGCGTACAGAAGGAATTCCATACTGATCCCTTAAAGTCAGTCCAATTTGTGCAGCCTGCACCCCATCCTTCCCAAGCTTAACAACAAGTCTCTCAACCTCATCCCCAGTATAGGTAACCCATTGTGCAGGTATCAATGGCTTTTTACTTCCAGATTTTCCACTTTTTTTAGCATATATTCTTGCCATCAAAACCACACAGAAGAAACATTTTTATAAGTAAAGAAAGAGATTTTCCTATTTTTATTTTCATTCTTCATTTGTACACCCGTAAGAGCTGTCAGAGCATCGCCCCAGCAGTCTCCTTTTATTGCCTCAAGAAGGTATTTAAACCTTTTCCCAACCTTCAGACACCATGTGCTTCCGTTCTCATTACCTCAGAAAGCAAGAACAGAACAACAGCAGGTATATACAGCACAGCTCCAATCATACCCAGCAAAATTGAATATTGAATAAAGCTGCCAAGAAGAATGCCGAAAAACAGCAAAACAGTTGCAAAGCCAGCTAAAATAAGGCTGAACCTAAACAGCTTTTCTGCTGTCCCTTCAGCCTCTTTAAACCAAACCAGCGGATTAATAATTTTCATTCAATCTCCCCTGAATATATATCTTCCTCTCTTCTCTATGCTTTCGAGAGCTTTAAATACCTTTCCAGCACCCGAGAATTCCTTTCCATAAGATGAGCAAAATTCTACCCAAACCTTTTCGAGAACTGCAAAGTGCACAGAACGCAGCGCTTCTTTAAACACAGTTAAGTCTGTTGCCAGATCCTCTGGTTTTTTTGAAAAAAACCCAAGCCCAAAAT
This sequence comes from Candidatus Aenigmatarchaeota archaeon, assembly GCA_016198755.1. Classification (GTDB taxonomy): domain Archaea; phylum Aenigmatarchaeota; class Aenigmatarchaeia; order Aenigmatarchaeales; family JACQIB01; genus JACQIB01. The sequence goes on along the minus strand of JACQIB010000005.1, from coordinate 210,075 downwards.
CTATCAGGAATATTTTTCCCTCTGACAGAATCATGTTGCTTGTAGTTAAATCCCCATGAACAATACCTGCCGCGTGCAGCCTGCCTATAGCAGTTCCAATATCTTCCGCTAGCTCAGGCCTAATATTTAAAATGTCTCTCAATTTTTCCCCTTCAATAAGTTCCATTCTGACTTTTGTTTCAGAAACCTCCAGAACTTTCGGTGTTGAAACCCCCACACTGCGCGCTTCTGTAAGTAGCCTAGCTTCAGCTCTGGTTCTCTCTTTCCTTAATTTTGTATCCAGCTCAGGAATCCTATACCCTTTCTTTATCCTATCCTTTACCAGCTCATTTCCCTCCCTATAAATAACAGCCTCAGCCCCGCGCGCTATCTCTTCCATACTTTCTCTTAGCAAAGCACCTTTAAGTATTTTCCGCACCAACTCCCAGCATGCATGAACTTCTTTCAAAGCTTCCAGAGATAGCTGAAAAGATTCGCACGCTTGAAACAAACCGCGAGAAATTAGGGCATTTCCTTCGCGAAGTTTCTGAAAAAGTTGAGCTGTCCGGAGATGTACTGGAACCAAACCTGATTTACACAGCCACTCCGGATCTTTTAGATGGAAAAAAAGTTATTGCAATTGACGGGGGACTTTCTCAGCATTCTTATCACGGTATCGACCTTATACTGACAAGAGCGGTTGCTGTCGTTTTTGATTACTTGGGGGGAAAGCTGGATAAAGTAGATTACCACCCTCACTCAATTGTTACTCCGACCTTAACAATAATATCAGATCCTTATTCAGAGGAAGAGTTTTTCTTATCCAGCAGCCTTGAAAGGGAAAGAGGAGAGATAGAGCTTGCTGCAGAATGTTTTTCAAAATTCCCTCCTCAACTACTTTTATTGGATGGTTCTGTTGTTCCGCATGGGAAGGATAAACCAGCAAAAACAAGCGCAGCCTGGGAAAGGTATGAATCTGTGCTGCGCAGCTTTATTTCCCTTTACAAATCCTCTTCAGGAAGTTTGTTAGCTGGTTGCGTTGAGGACAGCAGAGGCAGAAGCTTTTGTGAAATTGTATCCAGCAGTATTTTATCAGCGCTGAATAACCCAAAAGCAGAGGAGCTAAGGAGGATTTTAGCAAGCACACGCGATACAAATCTGCTTTATTATACACTAAGAAAAGGGGAGCGCACAGCAGTTTTCCGCTACTCAAAAAACCCTTCCGATCATCCAATCCTTTCAGATTTGCAGCCTTATGGGGAGAAAATATTTTCCTTTTATTTGAAAACAGCAGAGTTTGACAGGCCTGTCCGCATAGACTTTTTCTCTTTAGGCAATCCAATAGAAACAGCAAACAAAATCGCCAGTATAGTTCTAAGCCTTTCTCCACATAACAGCTATGGGTTCCCAGCTCCATTGATTGAGGCAGATTTCCGAGCCAAGCTTCAGGAAAACGATGTAAATTCTTTGCACGATCAATTAGTTGACAGGGTTGGAATAACCCCCAGCTTAATGAAACTTAGGAGAGAACAACGTCCATTCTAACTATTATGTATAACTTTTCCCCCGTTCTCTTTCCTTTTCCACCCAGAAACCAGTATCATAATCATCCCCCTTTCCCATCCATACATGCCACCTAATCTCATGCATCCATGTATCTTCCCTGTCTGCGCGCGAAGGATGGTTTGGATTTATGCCCACTACATTTTCCCTGTCAGTAAATCCCCATGTGCGCGGAAGGCTGTGATCCAAAACCATCAAATCCTTTCCATTTGCATACAAAGTCCTGTCTGCAGCAACCTTTTGGTCAAATTCTATACTAGACTCAGGCAAAACCAAAGGTGGAGCAAGATAAAGCCCAACTGTTCTGTTTTCTCTATTATACTTTGCATCATCAGGAAAGAAAGAGTACTTCACACTGCTGTTCCTTTTAGGCTCTTCCAGAGTCTCTTCCACATAATCCTCAGCAACCATAACTTTAAACTGCTTAGTAAACTTAATAAATGGATGCGCTTTGAGCCTGCTCCAGATCTGGAAGAGACTGTTTCTGACCTAGTTAAAACTCTGCAGTTTTCCCACATTAAAACAAACAGGCTGCGTTTTTTCCGTTCCCATGGAAGCAAAAGCAGGGCAATAGCCAGAATATGGAATTTTCCTAAAATATGGCAGGCTGCAATGGGCATAGAAGCACATTATATAATAGAAGTTGTTTCAGAAGCTTTTGACAAGCTGGAAAAAGAAGAAAAGGAAAAGGTTCTGCTGCACGAGCTTATCCATATACCCAAATCTTTTTCAGGGGCTTTACTCTCCCATAACAGGGTTCAGTTTGATGGAAAGGGAGGGTTGGAGAGGAAAAGGATAGACAGCAAAACAGTGGAAGCCCTGTACAAGCAGTATAAAAATCTAAAAAAATCCAGCAAGCTTTAGAACCACGAGCAATATTATAAGCAATATAGCAGCACCCAGCACTTTCTTAAAAATTTTCCATACAATAAGTACAACAGCAATAACAGCTCCTATACCAATCAAACTCTCCAACAAACCCATAGAAAAGCTTTGTGCAGCATATTCTTATTTCTATCCACACAATCTGTTTTGATGAGCAGAGTAAGGTTTAATCTGGGAAGGCATTGTACAGTGTCCCATCCACAGGAATTGGATGGATGGAAAGTAAATACAAGGACAATAGAAGGCAGGGGAGTTTGGCTTTTTTCAGGGTATGCACCACCAGGTATAACCTATACTCCCCTCTTTTCTATAAAACCAGAGCCAGCAGGAAAAGAGACTATAGTAAATTCAGTTGGTTTCTTTTATGATACACCAGGTCAAGGTAGTGGACCAGGGCACAATAAACCTTGGTGTAGAGACAGGGTTGACCTGCCAGCAGAATTCATAGAAAGAGGCGCTGCTTTAACAAGATACTATCTACACCCTCCACATCATGCTTTGGAAATTTACTTTTTAACAGGTTCTCCAGATGGAAAGGAAATTGAAAGGGTAAATAGCATAGAACAACTTCCGAAACCCCCGAAAAATTTAGCTGGAATTCCAGTTTCTATAGCTGTTGTAAACAGGGGTGCTGAGAGGGAGGGTGAGTGTCCCTACCTCTTTGCAGTTGAATCTGCCCCACCTTCAAACAGCAAGCAGTTAACAGTACACACTGGTACAAAACCCATTGTCGAAGCTGTTCTTAAGGAAAGGGGGCTTTTATCGGGTTCGGAAAGCGTATAATGCACAACTTTATAAACCTTTATCGCATAATAAAAAGAAGCCTAAAAGGTAGGTAAGGTGTGACCGAGAACACAAAAAAGGTCTATTTCTTACTGAACTGAGGCATAAAAAAATAAAGGAGGTTGAATTGAATGAGAGACTTTGGTAGAAGAGGAGGAGATAGAGGAGGAGATAGAGGAGGCTTCCGTGGAGGAGGCAGCAGAGGATTTGGCGGAGGAAGGCCAAGATTTAGTAGAGAAGAAGACACACGAGAAAAGCCGGTGAAGGAAGGGGACGAATACGAGGTCCAGATAACTGAAACCGGAAGCAAGGGAGATGGTATAACAAGGATAAACAACTTTGTTATTTTCGTGCCCGGAACACAAAAAGGAGACAACGTAAAAATAAAGATAAAAGAAGTACGCGGTCGCCATGCGGTTGCAGAGGTTGTTTCTGGCGGGTCAGCACCAGCATCTGAGGGAGAGGGAGAAGAGGAAACAGAGGGGGCAACACCAGCTGAAGGCGGAGAGTCTGAAGCAAGTGTAGAAGAAACAGAAGAGACAGAATCTACAGAAGATGATGAAGGGGGAGTAGCTGCATGAAAATTTCAGAACTAACCTCAGGCCAAAATAATGTGAACCTACAAGCAACTGTTTCAAGTGTTTCAGAGCCGCGCTCTGTTAACACTAAATTTGGTTCCCAGACTACACTTACTGAAGCCACTTTAGATGACGGTTCTGGAAAAACCATAAAGCTGACTCTTTGGGGCAATCAGGCAGAAGGCATATCAGAAGGCAAGAAAGTAGAAATAGCCGGCGGCTTTACAAAAGAGTTTAAGGGAGAACTACAGTTGGGAGTAGGGAAACAGGGAAAACTAACAGTCCTCTAGCATACTAATCTTGCTATGGGTATTGCTTATGGTTAGCTTGGGCTAGATAAAAATAATTCTAATTTTTAAATTCTTTCAGCTTTCCCAATAATGTTCCGTCAGTAAGAAAAATATCCCCGTTTTTCCAGTCTAAAAATTTTCCTATAGGCCCATTCATCTTAAACCCTTTCCTGTTTATTGGAGCAGAGCCAGTTAACCTGTTAAATGCAGGAACTATAACAGCCTCCTTCAGATTAACTTTTACCTTAAACTTTTTCTCTAAAAACTGTCTGTTAACAGGACAACGTATCCATATCTGTTCCACAGCTCTCGACCTTCCGGAAACAAACTCAACTGCAGGATGCAAATCTCCCAGCACAACCCTCTCAGCTTTCAGTATATCTTTTGAAAGCCAAGCATGCCCGTGTGCAAATCCTGTTTTTCCATCCCTAAATCCTTCACTCCCATAAATTTTAATTCCATTTGGTACTATGAACTCCAGATTCCCATCATGATTTCCCTTTACAATTGCAATCTTCAGCTTTTTCTGAAAATATTTTAAAAACTCAGGTATCTCCCTCCTTTCCTGCAGACTTATACCCATAACTTTGTCCTTGAAATCCCCAACAAAAACAATCTTTTTGGCTTTTGTTTCTCTGACAATCTTTTCTATTCTTGCTTCCAGTTTTTTTGTCTGTGGTGGTATGCTTATTCCTTTCTCTCCCAGAGATCTCTCCAAACCCAAATGCAAATCAGCTATAGCCAGTGTTTTTCCAATTAGCAGTGCATTGTCTAGCAGGAACTTCATATAAAAGGTTATTGCAGAACACTTAAAAACAATGCTTAACTTGCTGGTCTATCAGGTGTATCTTTCCACCATTCATATCCCCTGCTCATCCCAACAACAAAAACATCCTGCGGAACCCTAAATCCGTTTCCATTTTTATCTGCATAAAAAACATCCCCATTATTCCTATATACAACACCTCCTACAAGAGCTTTGTCTGCCAATTCAATCGGTACATCTTTTAGTCTCATGTAACGTGGAAGTTTAAGGGGATCAGCAGAATTAACAGGCGTTTGACCAGGCACAAAATCTACTATTTGTAATCTACCCATAGAAAACCCCCAAGAATATCTGCTGTCAGCACATAAATATCTATTTATCCTTCCACTGCACTTTTTTAGGAATGCCAGAACCTTTAGGAACAGTTATTTCAACAGAAGGCAATCCAAACTCCTCTGAGTTTGCATTTATTGTTTCTTCATCTGCCAGAAAGGGTCAGTTTGTTACTGTTGATACAGCTGAGGGAAAGGTTGTGGCAAGAATAGCAGACATAATAAAAACTAACAGGTACTTTGAGCGTGCAGAAAGTGTCAGGGAATTTGAGCGTTCCGGAAGGCCTTTAGCAGAAATGTTTCCTGCAGAGCGCTGGGAGTATCTTGTTGCAGAGGCTCTTTCCCTAGGGGTTTATAATGAAGGCAGGCTGCAGCGCTCAGCTTTTCCACCTTCTCCTGGATCAAAGGTTTTTATGGCTGAGAACGATCTTTTGTCAAAATTCTTTGGGCTGGACTTAGAGAAAGGACTTGAGCTGGGAACAGTAGAGCACCACTCTCTACCTGTAAGGCTTAACATGACCCGTTTGCTGCAGAAACACACAGCAATACTCGGTATAAGCGGTTCCGGAAAATCCTATGGAGTTTCTGTGTTTATAGAGGAACTTTTGGACAGAAGCCCTGAAAACGGGCAGATTGCTGTTATTGCAATAGATACCCACGGGGAATATACAGGCTTTTCAGAGGACAAGCGCTACTCTGATAAAGCTGATGTCATAGAAGGAAAAGATTTTAGGATAGGAGTACCTGGGATAACAGCAGCAATGGTTGCTGAGCTTGTTCCAGACATGAGTGCTGTTCAAAAGAGGGAACTTAACAGGCTCTTATCCCTTATAAACGAGGAACGCAGGGGAAAGCCTTTCGATTTCAGGGATGTTTTGCAAAAACTTGAAACAGATGAAATAATAAAAAAATCAGATACACGCAATATACTTTATACCTATATTTACGATCTGGACAGCACAAATTTGTTCGCAAGCTATGATAACCCTTCTCTGGATAAACTTGCCCGTCCAGGGCATTTTACTGTTATAGATATTTCAGATATGACAAACCAGAAGGAAAAGCAGATTGTTGTAACTTACTTGGCAAGAAAATTGTTCCAAGCCAGAATGGTTTCTGCAATACCCCCCTTCCTTTTGATTGTGGAGGAAGCGCATCAGTTTGCTCCTGAAGGAGTTCATAGAGAAGGTGCAATAAGCAGGAACATTATTGAGAGAATAGCGCGCGAAGGCAGAAAATTCCACGCTTGCCTCTGCCTAATTTCCCAGCGTCCTATCCAGCTCTCTACCACAGCTCTCAGCCAGTGCAACTCCCACATGATTTTGAGAGTAACAAACCCCTATGATTTGGACCATATAGGGAAAAGTTCCGAAGGCCTAACAGCTGATGTTTTAAAAACAATTTCCTCTCTCAGAGTTGGCGAAGCTCTGATTGTGGGGGAGGCTGTTAATTACCCACTGTTTCTAAAGATAAGGGAGAGGAGAAGCAAGAAAACAGACAAAGGAATTCCTCTTGAGGAAGCCTGTTTGGAGTTCTCTGGAAACCATTCAGAAAAAATGAAAGATGCAAAGGCTTTCATGTGAGCTGCGGCCCGCTTATCATTGTAACACGCGAGGGTTCGTCCTTTTCTTTAGCTCTCTCAAACCTATACAAATATCCTGAAACAGCATTCTCCATTTCAGGGTTATGTGTTACAAGGAAAACCTGTTCCACAAACTCTGAAATCCTATCTCTCAATACAGCAGCCAGTTCCTGCGTTGCCTTTTCATCCAGATTATGGGTTGGTTCATCTAAAATAAGCCAGCGCAGCTGCGGAGCCAGAACAAGGGCGAAAGCAATCCTCAGTGCCAAAGCAGCTATAGATCTTTCTCCTCCAGAGGCTACACCATCCACAGGAATCCATCCAGTTGAATCTTGTAACTGCAAAATATAATCCCCCTCCTCTATCCCAAGCCTGCAGGATTTGAAATCCCCATAAGGATAAAGGTTCTGCCAAACAAGGCCCATAGCCTGATTCACAGCAGAAACAAAATACCTTCTTAGCTGCTCCTGTGTTGCAAGCAGGGAACTTTCCAAAAGAACAAGCTGTTCAGCTATAGTTTCCATCTTAATGCTTTCAGCCCTTATCTTCTCTATTGTTTCCATTTTCTTTTCAGTTTCAACCAAAATCGTTTCTTTTTCTTTTATATTGTCCCCCAATGTTTCTATTCTTACAGAAGCGGCGCTCTCAAATCCAATAGCAGTTTGTAATTCCCTTTCCATGCTTTCTGCGCTCAGCGAGCCAAGAGGGCCAAGCCTCTGTGATTTTTCCTGCAAACCTATAATATTTGTTTCTATTTCCTTTCTCCTCTTAACCCTTCCTGAAAGTTCAGCTCTCTTTTCCAGAACCCTCTTTATATTATCATACTCATTTCTCAGAGTTTCATACCTCCCTTTAAACAATCCCTGCGCTTTTTCAGCCATCTTAACTTCTGTATTAATCTGCTGTATATCCAATTTGAACTGTTTAACAGCGTCCACCAAAAACTTTAACTCAGCTCCAACAGTTTCCAGCTGCGAAAGCTTAAACTCAATATTTTCAACTTCTTTTAGTTCTTTCTCCAGATCTTTTATTTCAACCCTCAACTTTTCAGCCCTATCCCCACCATGTTCTACATCCAGCTTTAATTTTGATATAAGTTTTTCTTTCCTTTCTATTATATTTTCTTTCTTCTTATCACCCAGAGGATTATCACATATAGGGCAAATGCTTTCAACCCGCTTTATTTCTCTCAGACCTTCTTCAGCTTCAGCAATTCTTTCTATGCCTGCCTGAACAGCTGCTGCAGATTTCTCAAGTTCTCCCCTCTTCTTTTCTATTTCTCCAAGAACCTTCTTTACCCCACCCCTTTTCAGTATTTTTTCCAATTCTTCCTTTTCTTTTATTTTTTTCCTCGTTTCAGGTATTTTCTCTTCCATACCAGCCAATTTTCCCTGTTTATTTCCCAGCATTTCTTTTAATGACAACAACTTTCTGTTTTCATCCTCCACCTCCCTTTCCAACCCTTCTAATTCTTTTTTCTTTTCCTGAAACCCTTCTCCAATCTCTTCATCAGTTTTCTCAACAAAATCCATAAGATCTTCTTTTAGTTTGTCTATTTCCTCTTCCACAGCTTCTATAAGAGCCGTAAAACTTTTCATTCCGTCCTCTATTTCTCTCCTTTCCTTTTCTCTTCTCCTAACTTCATCTATACCCCTTTCCAAATCCGCTCTCCTGTTCTTGGCTGTTTTCAGCTGTTGCTCTATTCTTTCCTTTTCTTTCCTGAGAGTTTCAATAGAACTCTTTAATCCGGATAACATCTGAACAGCAGAATCCTTCTCAAGTTCCTGTATAATGGTCTTCTTTTCATCGGCAGACAGCCTGACTCTTCCACCCAGAGTTTTTGTGCTTGTCCTAGCTTTTTCAAACCTGTCTATAGCCAGAATTTCATCAATCTTTTTCATTCTCTGTCCTTTTGGTATTGTAAGAAACATATCTATCTGGTTCTGTTCGCTGTATATTGCCCTGGTAAACAGGTCATAATTTATTTTCAATAATCGTTCCACATCTTCGTTTACTTTCTGTACCTGTGCTTCTACTATCTGTCCGTTTTTCCTAAGCTCAGCTTCCGTACTTTTTCCCTTTGAAATAACCCTCTTAACAGTCCAGTCAATGCCATCTCCCAAATCAAAGACCACGGAAATTTCAGCCTGTTTCTGTTCTTTTGGCTTTTTCATTATAACATCTTCCAGCTTTACTTTCCTGCTCTGCAGCTCCGGAAAAGTTCCAAACAACCCAAAGCATATGCCGGAAAGCACAGAGCTCTTCCCGCCTCCCATAAGCCCAATAAGCGCATTTGTTCCATCTGAAAAAACCAGCTCAGTATCAGAATGAGACCTCCAGTTTTTTAGCGATATTTTCTTTATCATTTGTTCCCACCCACAATACCGCTATAAATCTCTTCTGTCTGTCCTTCCACTAGCAGTTCAAAAATATCCTCCACCTTTATACCGCACTTCGCCTGCATTAGATTTTCCTTTAACAATTGCAAACCATACTCTTCGGGGGAAAGTCTCTGTTCCCTAAGGGATTTAATGAGATCAAGCTGGCTTTCAAATTCCTGCCCTTCCAAGTTTGTGTAAATATACAGCAACGCTTTTTCATCATACTTTAATTCTATATCCCTGAAACTTGGAACATGGGCACCAATAGGCAGCTTTCCCTTTACCTTAATTACAATAATGGGCTTTCCGGTTTCAGCAGAAACAATCTTTCCTATAGTTCTATCCATATCTTCCTTAATTGTCGGTGAAAGGTAAGCATCTTCCCAGAAAATTTTTCTCTGCTTTATCAAAGGTGAAAAATCCAGATATTCTCCGTTGAAAAAGAAAACTCCCTTTTTCTGCTCAGCCTCAATCTTGTGCAGCCCTGTTGGAGTTGTCGAACCAGCTACCAGAAGATTCTTGCCCCTGAATCTCTGCGTATCATTCCAATGCAGGTGACCCATGACATACAAATCAAAACCTATAGGCAAATCCTCAAGTTTTAGAGAAGGCGGCTCCAATGGGTTAAAAATATAGGGGTCAATATTCTGGTGTATAAGGAAAATATTTACAGCCCCTTCCAGTGGCTTGGGGTTCCAAGACAGCAAAACTTCCTTCGCATACCTTTCAGGCACAGCGCTCATTCCATGAACAGCAACTTTCCTACCTTCTATATCAAACACAGCCGTGGAACAGTGCAAATGTAGAAGTAAACCAGCATGCTCCAGTGCCTGAACAGGATTTGTTAAATGTGGAGACCTGCGATCATGGTTTCCGCTTATAACAACCATAGGCTTCCCTTTCAGGCTAAGCGGCGAAACATCTTCCGCTTTCTTCCCTATAATACTCTCAAATTTTGCCCCTCCGTCCCATTCCCTGACCCTACTAAGTATTCTTGCACCGCGCGCAAAAACCTCCTGCCTAGGAACTCTCATATCAAATAAGTCTCCTGCAACAAGAATCATGTCCGCATCTTTGCTCTTTTCCAAAGCTTCTTCAAAGGCGGAAAAACTATCTTCTCCCCTTGGTCCCCCATAATCAAAACCCATATGGCAATCTGAGAATATGGCTATTTTCATTCTGAAACTATAGACAAGAAAGTATTAATCTCTATGGAAATGAGGAATGTTTATTAACAAACTATACAAAATAACCTTATGGGAATCATTTATTCTATGCATGCAGAGTATAGGGCTTTAGAACGTGGTATAAAGAAGGTGTGGATAGAAGAGGCTATTAAAAGCCCGGACAAAATAATGGGGCTAACAGAAGGCAGAAAGCAAGCTATTAAAAGGGTGGAAAACAATAAAGTAATAAGTGTGGTATACACAATGGTACATGATAACGTGGTTGTTATAACTGTTTATTGGGGTGAATGAAATGGAAATTAGCGTTGACCTACAGGCAGATGCACTATACATAAAGTTTCAAGAAGGCAAATTTGCCCAGAACAAAAAAATAGACGACGACACACTAATAGATTTGGATTCGAAGGGGAGAATTTTAGGGATAGAAATGCTCAATGTTTCAAAAAGGATCCCTGCAAAAGAGCTTTCCGATGTAAGCGTAAGGCTTCCGCTTAAGGCTAAATAATTTTCTGGCCAATCTAACCTGACCAGTGCTTTTAAATAAATCACTCTCCTACTGTTAAAAGGTGTTAAAGGTGGTACACAGCCAACCAATGCAGGGCTAAAGATTTTATTAGCCCGTTCTCTAAACACCAACCAAAAGCTTATACTTTCTGCTGTTTCCCTGAACAACAGCCTTACAATAAGCTCCCTTCTCAGGAAAACAGAGAAGGAAAATGGAATTTCCCTATCCACTCTAAAACATAACTCCAAAATCCTGCGTAATCTGGGTCTGATAGAATTTGGCAACGGTTCTATAGCGAGCCTGACCAAATTTGGCAGTTTCTATATAGCTCTACTGGGTGACAAATATGGAAAGTAGTATAGGCACTATAGGGTTCATAGGAGCGGGAAATATGGCAGAAGCCATGATAAAATCCCTGCTTGTACGCGGCTACAATGGTAACATAGTAGCTAGTAGGAGGAGTGTTGAACAGCTAGAAAGGCTTAATAAAACCTATGAAATAGAAACAACTACAGATAACAGGAAGGTTGCAGAACAGTCAGATGTAGTTGTTTTTTCTGTTAAACCCCAGAGTCTGGATACTGTTATGGAAGGCTTAGCGGGAATTCATTTAGGAGAAAGGCTAGTGTTGTCTATAGCTGCCGGAAAGAGGACAAGTTATTTTGAACAGAAACTTGGAAGTCAAACAAGAATTTGCAGAGCAATGCCTAACATAGGCTTCTTTTACGGATGTGGAGTTAGTGCATACTACCTGAATGGAAATTGTAGTGAAAATGAAGAGAAAAATGCAAGATACATACTTGAAGCTGGCGGTCCAACATACAGAGTTAACGAGAGTGATATGGATGTTGTAACAGCCCTTAGTGGTTCAGGTCCAGCATTCTTTTCTTATTTCCTTTCCTGCATGGAAGAAAAAGCCATAAAGATGGGGTTGCAAGAGAGGGTAGCACATAGTTTATTGACGAAGACCGTAGAAGGTACTGCAGAGTTTTTGAAAGCTAATGGTCTGTCTTACACGGAATTTATAGATAAGGTGGCCTCAAAGGGGGGCACTACAGAAGCTGGCATTTCTTTTGCCAAAACCAATGGAATAAAGGAAGGAATTTCAGGAATAATAGATGCTGCAGCCAAGAGGTCAAGAGAACTGGGCTTAAGCGGTATGAATATAAACCAGCCCCTAGAAATAAGATGTGAGAAAACATGAGCGAAGAAATGGGTTTAACGGTTAAGAAAGCAGATGACTTTAGTAAATGGTACTTGGAAGTGTTGCAGAAATCAGAGGTTTTAGATGAAAGGTATGGAGTAAAAGGGTTTGTAATTTACATGCCAACAGGAACATTCTTGCTGCGCAGGATGCAGGATATCTTTGAGGAAGGGCTGCAAAAAACAGGGCACAAAGCAGTGATTTTTCCTGTTGTTATACCTGAGAAGAACTTAAACAAGGAAGCCGAGCATATAAAAGGATTTGAGGATGAGGTTTTCTGGGTTACCCATGGGGGAAAACACAAGCTGGAAGAAAGGCTCTGTCTTCGCCCGACGTCAGAAACAGCGTTCTATCCCATGTATTCTGTCTGGCTCCGTTCCCATACCCAGCTTCCTTTCAAGCTTTACCAAGCTGTCTCTGTCTATAGGGCTGAAACTAAAATGACAAAACCCCTTATAAGGGGAAGAGAGTTTTTCTGGATAGAAGCGCACACAGCCCAGAAGACATTCGATGATGCTGATAAGCAGGTGGAAGAAGATATGGGTATTTTTGAAAAAGGGCTAAGTTCTCTCTGTTTACCTTTCCTTCTTTGCCAGCGCCCTGAATGGGATAAGTTTGCAGGTGCAGAGAAGACATCTGCATATGATGTGGTACTGCCTGATGGGAAAGTATTGCAGATAGGCACAACGCATAATTTAGGTGAGAAATTCTCAAAGCCTTTTGATATAAAGTATATGGACCAGAACGGAAAGAAAATCTATGTAAACCAAACCACATTCGGTATTGGAATTTCCAGAATAATGGGAGCTTTGGTTGCAATACACGGGGATGACAAAGGGTTGATTTTGCCTCCTGCAGTTGCTCCAACACAGATTGTTATTGTTCCAATTTACACAGCAGAGACTAAAACAAAGGTTATGGAGAAAGCTGGAGAGATTTTAGGTAGATTAGAGGGGAAGAACCTCAGGGTTATTCTGGATGATAGGGAAGGGAAAACTCCTGGGTTCAAGTTCCATGAATGGGAGCTGAAAGGAGTTCCATTGAGAATAGAGATTGGACCTAGGGATCTGGAAAAGGGACAGGTGGTTCTAACGCGCAGGGACTTTTTAGAGAGAACATCAATAGCAGAAGAAAAGCTGGAAGAGCAGGCATTGGAAGTTTTGGATAGTATTGGTTTCCAGCTCAAGAAAAGGGCTGACGCACTGCTAAAGATTACACCAGCAAAGACATTGAAAGAACTGAAAAAAGCTCTGGAAGAGAAAGGCGGGTTTGTGCATATAGACTTCTGCGGTAATGAGAGCTGTGCAAAGAAAATAAAGGAAGATGCAGGTGCTGAGGTAAGAGGAACTATAGTAGGAAAGAAAGAACCTGCAAAGGGTGAGTGTGCTGTATGCGGAAAAAAGGCAGTTCAAAAGGTTTATGTTGCGCGTTCTTACTAAACAGCAAGTATTTCGACACTTAAGGTCCAAATTATAAGGCCACTTCCCAAGTGTATACTATACCTTTAAAAGCATTCTATATACACTAAGAACCATGGATGTAAACTCCAAAACTCTGGGATCGTTGCTTATAGGATTTTCCATAATCCTGCTCTTTGTACTTACATTTGTAAAGCTTGACTATGACTTCCAGTCAGGACTCTTGTGTGATCAGTACCAGAAGAACAACCTAGATATGAAAACTTGCCCAGTGCATACAAGCAATGCCTCATGGTTTATACTTTCTTCATTTGGTGTTGGTTTTCTTGTGCTCGGTTTAGGAGGTTATATGGTATTTATGCCAAAAATTTCTATTGGCTCAGAGAAGAAAGAATTCAAACTATTTGACCTTTCTATACTTGCAGACGAGGAAAAAAAGGTATATAACACTATAAAAAATAAAGGCGGTTCAGCCTTCCAGACAGATATAATAGCTGATACAGGGTTTGGCAAGGTAAAAGTCACAAGGATACTTGACAGGCTTGAGCTAAAGGATATTTTAGAGAGAAAGAGAAGGGGAATGACTAACATTATTGTACTGAAATAGGTAATGAAACCAGTTTCAGTAGTAGGTATATACACTGTTTCTTTTCATAGGGTTTCATGTCAGAAGAATTGGAAAGGATAAGCTTTGGGCTTATGATAGCTGCCCTGTTTATAGTTGGGTTCAACACCATGCAAATAAACAGCCTTGTAGGAGAAAAGAACAGCTTGGCTACAGCTTCCGTATCTAATACGGTTACAGGAAATGTAATATCTTCGGTAGTTTCAACTACCCAAATACAGCAGTCCCAAGTATCTGGAATAGATGTAGCTCCAAAAGGGGTTCCTTCTATATATGGAGAAGAGCTGAAGGTGAGCTTTGATGATGTTTCTGTAACAAACCCCCAAAAGGCCGATGCAACAATAAACAAGCTTGGTGTTCTTGATGATCAGATAACGCTCAGTGCAGAAGAAATGACAAGGTATATAGACATCGCAGGCAGGATAAGCTGTGAATATTGTTGTGGAGCAGCTTCCATTATTTTTCCAAACGGTAATGCAGCTTGCGGATGCGCACACAGCTATGCTATGAGAGGGTTGGCAAAATACCTGTTAAAGAATCACGGGAGCGAGTATACAAATGACCAGATACTTGATGAGTTAGGAAAGTGGAAAACTCTGTTTTTCCCAGGACCAACAGCTGCAAAGGCAAAAATACTGAAAGACAAGGGAATTGAGCTAAATTACATTAACCTTGCTTCTAACAAGTATAGGGGAATAGAGAAAGGCACTGGTGGTTCAAGCATGGTGGGGGGGTGTTAAAAATGGGAGAGGAATTATCAAAAGCTAACTGGAAGATTTACATAACCCTTTCAATGGTTGTACTCCTTTTAGTTATATCAATGTTCCAATCCTTTCAAATAATTGAGCTGAAGAAATCTGGTCCAACAGGCAATGTTTTAGCTGGAAGTTCTGTACAGTCTGCTGGAGCAGAAAGTTACACTGATATGATGGCAAGAATGCATCCAGATCAGGTTGCTGCACAGTCTCAGGGTACAGGTTCACAAATGGTTGGGGGATGTTAAAATGAAGTGGCTGTGGGCTATAGTAACATTAGTGGTGCTGGTTGGTGCAGGTCTGTTTTTTGCCTTTTCCTTCTCTAATTCAACGGCCCAAGCAACTGCAACTCAGTCTGTTTTTGCGGGCAACCCTGCCGAGGTCTATTATTCACAGAGCTGCGGTTGCTGCGGTAACTATATTGGCTACCTAAGGGATTCTGGAGTGCCAGTTAAACCTGTACAGGTTCAAACCACAGACCAGATAAACAATGAGCTAAACATACCATCCAACCTCCGCACCTGCCATACAACAAAGATAGGAGGTTATTTTATTGAAGGACATATTCCTGCAGAGGCAATAAAGAAACTGCTGGAAGAAAAGCCAAAAATAGACGGTATAGCCCTTCCCGGAATGCCTTCGGGTTCTCCTGGAATGCCAGGTTACAAGAGCCAGCCCCTTGAAATTTATTCTGTTTCAGATGGGCAGGTTCAGGGCTTGTTTATGAGGCTGTGAACATGAGGAAAATGCTTATTGCAATTCCAGCTTTTTTAGCTTTTATTCTTTCAGGTGCACCAGCTTTTGCACACTGCCCACTATGCGTTGGTGCAGTAGGAATGGCTGTAGCTTCTGCGAAGATTTTCGGATTTGATATAACTATTGTTGGTTTATTGGCAGGTGCGCTTGCAATTTCCTCAGGTTTATGGGTTGCAAGATTGATAAAAAAAGAATATTTCAGATATCAGCTCCCGATTATACTTATACTTTCCTATGCACTGACAGTCATACCTTCTATCCTGCTTGTTGGTGTGCAGGAGAATGTTTACATACCAGTAAAGCTTTTCGGAGAAATAGGTTCTGTATTCAACAAAATTTACTGGGTAGACAAGCTCCTTTTCGGTTCTGTTTTTGGAGTAGGAATAACATTGTTTGCTTTCAAGCTCCACTTAAAAATAAAGGAGCTATATGGAAAGGTTTTATTCCCTTTCCAGGGAGTTTTGCTTACTGTTGGAGTATTAGCGGCTGCAAGCGTTGTTTTCCAGCTTGCACTGGGGTGATATTTTGGACGAGAACCTTTGGCTAAATAAAATAGAAGAAACAAAAAAAGGTTCCGCAGATCTCTCGAGAGACGAGGACCTAAGCATAGCCTTAATGAATTTGATTAGTCTGGAGGAGCATTTCTATTTTACTGCAATGAAAACACAAAACCAGTCTTATCTGGATATGCTTTACTCAACAAGGGAAATGAGGAAAACCCTGATGAAAAAGATAGTTTCCGACCCAAAGGGTGAGGAGTGGTGCATTTCCAAACACCTGCTTGCAGCTTCCATGAGGTTGGTGGAAGTTGGCACAAAGGAGTTACAAAAAAACAGGGCTGAGGCTGAAAGAATGTTTTCTTTTGCTTTCAATTTATTTTCCCTGTTTTTTGCAATAAACATGAAAATTGTGGAAATGAAAGAGCTTAAAGGAGATGATTTGGAGGGGAGTAAACTTGGCAAGTTTTCTGAAATAGTAAAAAAAATAGTTGACTGCTGCAAAGAATAGGAGGTGATAAAATGAAAGCCAATTTATGGGGCATAATATCTTGGATATTTGTAATCTGTGGTTTGATAGCATATGGTTTTGCATGGACAGCTATGGCAACAGGCACAAAGCCATTCCTAATCCAGCCTGAGTTATTCCTTTATGATGCAATGGTAGCAGGAATTTTTGCAATATTTTTCCTGATCTATGCAATGCACAGCAACCTTGTAGACAATATAAAGAAAAAGGGGAGATAATGAGAAAAGAGCAGGTTTACGGAGTTGTGGCCAGCCTATCCCTTATAGGCAGCTATTTTTTAATTGTTTCGATAGCACAGGGCTTTGAACATGCTCTAGAAAGCTTCCTTTCCCTGTGGTACCTTATGCTCCCTCTTATCACAGGTTTTGGCTTTCAAGTCTACTTGTTTTCCTATATTAGACAAAAAGCGGTTGCAGGCATTGCAGCTACCGGAGGAGTCTCAACAGGTTCAATGGCAGCCTGCTGCGCTCATCATATTGCTGATGTTCTTCCAATAGCCGGACTTTCCGGTGCAACTCTGTTTTTTTCAAACTATCAGCCCCTTTTCCTTATAATAGGAATACTTTCCAATGCAGTCGGAATAATGCATTTCCTAAGCATAGCTAAGAAACATTCTTCCCTTCCAGATTTTATCAAACCTATATCAAAATACAACATAAAAGCTGTAAGAGACCATATTTTAATGCTCTCGCCAGCAGTTATTGTCCTATCCTTTATTTTACTCACTTTTGTCCCATCCACAACATCCTTTAAAACCATTACAGAAAGCCAAAACAGCATATCCTATGATATCACACCTATTTCTCTTGAACCCCCCGTGTTTTCAGTTTCAGTAAACACACACTCAGGTTCCCTTGATTCAGACTTTTCTAAAAATTCTGTTCTTGAGGACAATAAAGGGAATAAATATACACCTCTGCGCTGGGAAGGTTCCCCACCAGGAGGCCATCACATAACTGGAAAACTTTTCTTCCCCGAGATTAAAGGAGAAACCGGACAGGTAAAGCTCACTATTTCCTCAGGCAATTCCCCGCTTTCCTTTACATGGGTTTAATGTTTTTTAAACAGAATAAAATTGCCTATTAAGTTGTTCGTGATATCGTCTCCCTCAACTATTTAATTCTTTAATACCCTATGATTTGCATGGAAGCTTCAAGCGGAGATTTTGTATTTGAGGAAATCACAGGAGCCTTTGCACCGCCCAGAGTAACTTATTTTGATGCAGCTCTCACACTCCGTGAGGCAATATTTGCGTCTCCAGAAGTTGTGAGACAGAGAGAACTTCAGAAGAAGCTTGCGTATGAATCCAACGAAGCAATAGAGCAGGCTATTGCTGAACTGGGCGGTGGCAGCAAAAACTGGCGGCCGCCTCAACATCTTTCACAGCTGGAACCAAGACTGTTTGTTTCGCAGGATGTTGCTGAAGTTTTAAAACGATTTGCAACAAGCAGGCAGCGCGCGCAGCAGGGCTGGAGGAGAATATTTGGTCAAACTAAAAAGGGAGCTGATGAAATTATCACAGCTGGATCTATTTTAGGATGCTATGTTCTCAATACAAACGGGGAACCATCCTATTATGTATACAGGTTTACAGATCAAGATCCCAGAGCTGCTGTACAAACAGAATATGACAATATGATGGGATATGTAAGAGTGCAAGAGGAGCCTGACCGCGTTATAGAAGACAACCAGCCCCTTAACATAATTATTGACCCAAAAGGCAGAATGGAAGTTTATGAAAGATGGCCTGCCGGATACATACCAATAACAGCCCGTGCGGTTGTGGCAGATGTGGTAGACCTGGATCCGCCTCTCAACACATCCCCACCTTCCAACTCAGCATAAACCACCAAAGATAGCTCCTCTTTTGGGAAAGCTTTAAATAGGTCTGGGGATAAAGTAAAAAAGAACTTCTGAGTGATTTAATGGAAACAAAAGAGACAGGAACAACAACAGTCGGGATTATAGCCAAGGATGCTGTTATTGTTGCAGCAGAGAAGAAAAGTACAATGGGGTACATGGTAGACTCAAAACTAGCTAGAAAGGTTTACCCACTGGATGATCACTTGGCTTTGACAATAGCAGGTTCTGTTGGGGATGCACTTGCAATGGTTCGTTTGCTAAAAGCACAGTTCAAGCTTTACAAGCTGGAGCGCGGTCCAATAACAGTTAAAGCAGCTGCAACCTTACTTTCAAATATTTTGCAGGGCAGCAAATACTTCCCCTATTATAATCAGTTTATCTTAGCTGGCTTTGATTCCACAGGCCCACAGCTATACGGATTAGATCCAATAGGCGGCTGGAGTAATATGGACAAATTCTATTCTACAGGCTCAGGAAGCCCGTTTGCTTACGGGTCTCTGGAAGTAGGTTTTAAGGAAGGGTTGTCAGCAGATGAAGCAGTTTCACTTGCTGTAAAGTCAATTAAGGTGGCAATTGAAAGGGATATTGCATCTGGAGGGAGAGGATTTACTGTTGTTGTGATTGATAGAAACGGACTGAGGGAGCTTTCAGAAGCTGAGCTAAGGAAGTACGCATAATATTTTGTTACATTTCTCTGGTTCGGTACAGAACAAATTATATAGATAGTGAATGAAATGGTTGAAGAAAAATCCTCTGATTTGTTTGAGCGTGTAAAAGAAGCGCTTCCTAAAGAGGCAAAAATATCCAATATAGGATTTGAGGGCTGCGAAATTGTTTTGTATACAAAGAACAAGGAGTTTTTTGGGGAGCCAGGAGATTCTATAAAAAACATGGTTGGAGTTATAAAGAAAAGAATACTTTTGAGGCCAGACCCTTCAATTTGTCTGGATCCTGAGGAAGCTGAGAAAATCATAAAGGAAACAATACCTGAAGAGGGCGGTATAAAAGATATAGAGTTTGAGCCGGCTTTTGGCTCTGTTACAATAGAAGCTGAAAAACCAGGGATTGTTATTGGGAGAGGAGGAGAAACTCTTAAAGAACTCAGGAAAAAAATATTCTGGACTCCAATAGTAAAAAGAGCTCCCATAATCCCTTCAGATATTGTAAAAACTTTAAGGGAGTTAATTTACAAAGAATCTGACTTCAGAAGGGAATTTTTAAACAAAGTTGGAAAATCTATTCATTCCGGCTGGAAGCCAACAGAATGGGCGCGGTTAACAGCTTTGGGAGCTTTCAGGGAAGTAGGAAGGTCTGCCCTGCTTTTGCAAACTCCGGAAAGCAGCGTTCTAATGGACTGCGGCGTTAAACCTACAACAAACGAGTTTCCATATCTTTCAGTTCCAGAATTCAATATCCATGATTTGGATGCGATTGTTCTTACTCACACACATATGGATCATGCAGGCGGAATTCCTTTGCTGTATGAAATGGGATGCGAAGCCCCTATATACTGTACAACCCCTACAAGGGACTTAATGGTTTTGCTTTGCATGGACTACATTAAGCTCTGCCAGCGCGAGGGAAGGACAGCTCCCTATTCGACCAAAGGAATAAAAGAAGCAATAAAGCGCTGCATACCTCTTGATTATGGACAGGTTTCTGATATAACTCCTGATATAAGGCTTACTTTAGCAAATTCCGGACATATTCTCGGTGGAGCTTTGGCTCACTTCCATATAGGTTCAGGCTTCCATAATCTACTCTATTCCGGAGACTTAAAATTTGACCGCACAGCACTGTTTGATCCAGCCAGCACAGACTTTGCCCGCGTTGAAACCTTTATTACAGAAGCCACATACGGATTTCCAGAAGATATTCAGCCTCGCAGAGCAGAGACAGAAGCTTTGCTTGTTAACACTGTAAAGAAAACACTGGAGCGCGGAGGAAAAGTTCTGATACCAAGCTTTGCTGTGGAGAGAAGTCAGGATGTGCAGGTTATATTGGCTAAAGCTGGGATAGAAACTCCAATTTATTTGGATGGTATGATCTGGGACTCTTCTGCAATACATACAGCTTATCCAGAGTTCTTTGGGAGGGAACTGCAAAAACTAATTCTGCAGCAGGGCTGGAACCCATTTACACAGGAGGTTTTCAAACGAATAGGGAGTGAGGATGAGAGGAAGGCTTTGATAGAAAGCAGAGATCCGGCTGTTATTATTTCCACTTCAGGGATGATGGTAGGCGGGCCCGTATTAACCTACTTTAGGAATCTGGCAGATGATAAGAAAAATACTCTCGTGTTCGTGGGTTACCAGTCAGAGAATTCTTTAGGAAGGAAGATACAGAACGGCTGGAAAAGCGTTCCAATGGAGGATAAAGGAAAGAACGTTTCAGTTAATGTTAACATGGATGTTGTTACAATTTCCGGCCTTTCAGGCCATTCAGATTATAAACAACTGTTAAACTTTATTGGAAGGCTCAGGCAGAATCCAGAAAAGGTTATAGTAAACCATGGGGAAGCTGAGAAATGTTTATCCTTAGCGCATTCTGTACACAAATATTTCCGCTCAGAATCTGTGGCACCAAAACTCTTAGAAACACTCAGGCTAAAGTAAATCTATTTAAGCTCTGCAGATTATGCTGCTCCATGGAAAACAAACTCACAGAAGGTTCTATTGCAAAATCCATAATAGCCCTGTCCATACCAATAATAATAACACAAATCCTTCAATCAACTTTTCAGATTGTTGATACACTCTGGGTTGGAAGATTGGGGGCTGAAGCTGTGGCAGCAATAGCAGTAAGCTTCCCAATAATTTTTACGTTATTTTCATTTGGACTGGGTTTTACAACAGCAGGCACAACTCTTGTTTCCCAGTTCAAAGGAAAGGGTGATGAGAAAGAAGTTAACAGGATGGCAGGACAAACAATTTTATTGGTTATGTTCCTTTCAGTTATTCTCAGCATTCTAGGGTACTTTTTATCAGAACCCCTGCTCGTTCTAATGGGTGCAGGAAAAGACATACTTCCGCAAGCTACTTCCTACATCCAGATTTCCTTTATCGGAATGGTTTTTATGTTTTACTTTTTTGCTTTTCAGTCCCTAATGCGGGGAATAGGGAATGTTAAAACACCCCTCTACCTCATGCTTCTTGCAGTCTGCCTGAATGCTATTGTAGACCCTATACTAATATTTGGATTAGGCCCAATACCGGCATTTGGGGTCTCCGGTGCAGCAATAGCAACTGTTGCAACACAAGCTATAGCAGCAATAATAGGTTTCTTTCTTTTATCCGGCGGGAAACACGGAATACACATAAAACTTTCCAATATGAAGCCAGACTTTACTCTTATGAAAAAAATGTTCTATCTTGGCTTTCCAGCTTCTTTAGAACAAACTCTTATATCCCTAAATATTGCAGCAATAACTGTTCTGGCTGCAGCCTTTGGAACAACAGCTTTAGCTTCTTATGGCATATGGGCAAGAATTTCAATAGTTGTTATTATACCCGCAATGGGCATATCTTTTGCGAGTGCTACACTAATAGGGCAGAATATTGGAGCAGGAAAAATTGAGAGAGCAGAATCTATAGCAAAAACAACTGCACTCTATTCTTTTCTTATACTCAGTGCAATAGGCATAGTTTTATTTTTCACAAGCGAACAAATAGCTTCTATATTCATACCAGGGAATACAGCAGTTAGCACAAACGCAGCTCTCTACATAAGGATTGTTGCACTTTCCATGGGATTTTTCGGGATTTTACAAACTTTTCTGGGAACACTCCGCGGTTCCGGCAGCATGGTACTTGCTTTAGCAATGGCTATCCTAACCCTTTGGATAGTCAGAATACCGCTTTCCTACTACCTATCCCATTTCACAGCCCTTGCAGAGAGCGGAATTTATTATGGTTTTGCAATCTCCAACATTTTCGGCGCAGCGTTTTCCTACTTTTTGTTCTGGCAGGGTAAATGGAAGAAACTGAAACTCACAGAAGAGTTTAAGCTGAAAGAAAAAATAGAGGAGGAAATACTGGAAGAGCTTGTGCATTAAGCCAACGTTTATATACCAGCCTTACGAAATTCTTTTGATGAAAAAGCTTATTATAATTTTGGTTCTTGCTTTGGTTGTTCCCGGTTTTGTTTTAGCGCAGGCAGGAAATGTGGATGTTGGAAAAATCAGTGAAAAATCCCAATCAGAAAAAGCTGCTGATTACAACGCCTGCAAGGAGAGCATAGAGAAGAAAGAGGCGCAGGCAAAAGATGCGCGTGCTGCAGGGAATCATGGAGCGGCAGCTGAGGTTTGTAAAGGGCTGCTTGATGAAAAAATGGCCTGCGCAGCCTATACTGTAGACGATTCTTTTTCCAGCGGGGACAACTTCAAAGACTGGGGGGATAAAATAACTGACAATATGTTCATGTGCTGCGAATCAGCAATTGAGGACCTGAAGGGCCAAGCTGCAAACGCAAAGACATCCAAGGAAAAGGCTGCAATAGAAGACAAAATAATGGAAAAAGTTCTTGAGTGCCAGCAATTTTCACAGAGCGGTGTTGTAGATGAGAGGAGAACTCCTCCAATAGGAAGGATTGGAGGTTCTAGTGATCCCTGGTCTGTTGCAGGCTTTGATGCATGGGTAAAGGGGTGTGAGGAAAAGATTAAGGACGCACAGGAAAAAGTAGACAACGCCAAAAACGAGGCTGAAAGGCAGCAGGCTGTTGATGAAAAAATGAAGGTAATATACGAGTGCCTGCAGTTTGGATATTCGGGCTTAGTCTCTGAAGGTTCCCAGAATGTAACAGAGGAGGTAGACAACCTCTGGAAAAAAGCGCTGATAACAACTCTTTTAGACTGTCAGGAGAGGCTGAAGAACGCGAAAACACAGGAAGAGAGGGAGAAAGTCCTGAAGGAATGTACGGAAAAAGTGGATTCTATCCCAAATAATGTAAAAGGGATAAAACTAAAGGAAAATCCATGGGAAGCCCTGATAAATCTTGGTAATTTTGATGAGAACACTAAAAAAGCCCTGAAGGCTTCTTGTGAAAGCAGGATTTCAGATATAGAAACAAAGGTGGCTTCTACTAGTATGCAGAGATGGGAAAAGGAAAACCTTGAAAAGAAAAAAGCGTCAATAGAGGATGGCTGCATTGGCAAGCTTGGCGTTGATGTTGATAGGATTACGATAGACAGGATAAATACATTTGCAAATACCTATAATAAAAATCTGGATAAAGTGCCTTCAGTTGTAAGGAACTTCTTCAGTACGCTTAAGATAAATTTCATTTTGCGCTCCAGCAAAGGTGAAAAGATTGTTCTACTATCCATGATGAATGGAGAGATAACACTAACACAGCTTGTGAAGGAGCCGCAGAGAGCTGAGATGACAATGTCAATGAGGCAAACCACCCTAGATGAAATAACAGCTTCCAAAGATATTGCAGGCACATTTCTGAAAGCTCTTGTAGACGGGAGGATAAACAGGGACATAAACAGCCCAGCTTTGCTGATAGGATTTGGCGCAATAGATGGGGTAAGCAGGAGCCAGAACCCTCCAGCTTTTGTTGTGAGGACAGGAGAGACAAAGCAGGTTACATACATGGGATCCCCAGCAACTCTAACAACAAATGCGCGCGGCACAACATATCTCGTTCCAGCAAACCAAAATCATGTTACTTTTGTAAATTCGTATGGAGTTGATTATGGATATGGGAACGCACGTTCTCAAGGATACATGAGTTACAATACAAATAGATATTCACAGAACGCTGGCATCTATACCCAGCCCCCCAGCTATATATATTCAGTTGTGCAGCGCCAGCCAGTTTATGCCCCAACATACACGGGAATGGGATTTGTTTCCAGTTACCAGCCAACCGGGGTTCTTTATATGGGGGCTGCGCGCGGGGCTTCTGTAAGCGGGACATTCTCGTACAGTATAGGTAGATAAACATGAAGTGGAAAAAAGTAATCTTGGCATTGGCTGTGATTATTGTTATTGCTGTAGCAGGATTATTTTCTTATCTATACATGTCCAAACCAGAACCCCTTCCAGAGCTGGATTCCCGCAGCACAGAGCTCTTTGCAGCCCTTTATTCCGGCGGAATAGATGATGCTCTTGTTGATGTTACAGACAGCGGAGTAAAGGTTGCATATGAGCTTCCAGCAGGAATGGATTCTGCAGTTTCAGCATATTTCACATTTGGGGCTGCTGCGCGCGTTTCTCCCAAATCCAAGGATGTTGTAGTAACTATTTTCAAAAGCCAGAAACCTTCTGCCCAGTTCACGGCAACTGTACCCGATATTTTATCTTTCCTAGACAAGAAACTTTCCGGGGCTGAATTTTCCAAGAGAGTTAAAATCGAAAATCTATAAGGGAAGCGTTTATATACTGGTTTTTACCATTAGAATTATGAAAAACAAGTTTATTGTAGCTTTCACTCTTCTAATTTCCATTTCCGTTCTTTCAACTTCAGTTTTAGCTGAAGACGGATTAGTGGGATACTGGAAGTTTGACGGGAACGGGAACAACGAAGTTTCCGGCGGAGCAGCTGCTGCAATTATAGGTGGAGTTTCCTACAAATCAGGCGGGCAGGTAGGAAGTTATGCTTATATTCCTTCAGCTTCAGACTGGCTAAAAATTCCCTATAACAGTTCTTTCGATTTACAGACATATACAATTTCCTTCTGGTTCAGGCAGCGCTCAGACCAAAGCTTTGCACAGAATCTAGTGTACAAAGGGAACGGTCCAACAAATTATAATTTCTATATATTCAGGCAATTATGGAACCAATATAATTTTGGTCCTGTAATAGCAGGTTTTGGAAGCAGCTCTACAGGTTATTGGAGACAAGTAAGCAATCCAAACAACATGACACATGGCCAGTGGCACCATGTTGTATTCAAAAGGGATGCTAACAGTGCAGCTTATTATCTTGATACCCAATTGATTCACTCAAGTTCTGGGGGTGAATACGCTGAGCCCACGGCAATGCCTCACGTTGACATAATAATTGGAGACACAGCAGTGGATACTGATATAGATGACTTAAAAATTTACAACAGATCTTTAGGTGATAGCGAAATAACGTCTTATTACCTTTCCTCAGGCGGAACTACAACAACTACTACGACAACCACAACCAGCACAACTATAACAACAACTACAACAACAATTCCCTGCTCACTTGCTAACTGTACAGCATGTGGTTCATTGAGCTGCGGAGCTGCTGGATGTATATGGAATTCTGTCAGTTCTGTCTGCACGAACACAACAACCACAACTTCCGGTGGTGTGACACAAACCACTTCCGGTGGTGCAGGCGGTGCTGGTCCAGGTGCGACCAGTGTTACAACCACTACAATCCAGACAACAACCACAGCTGCTGGACAAACCACAACAACTCTCTTCCCAACTACAATAAGGGGCACTGCGCCAGACGGATATCCATGTTCAACTCATAATTATTGTTTAAGCGGATACTGTCTTAATTCTGTTTGTGCTACCCCTGGGGCAAGCCAGACAACACTTTCTCTTCCACAATCACAGATTTGTACAGACAGCGATAAGGGCATATCAGTTTCTGAACGCGGGGTTGTTGTGGGAATAGACGGCAGCATATCTGAAGACAGCTGCGCAGAGAATAATTTAACAGAATACTATTGTCAGGGTAATCAAGTTTTGAGCTATAAAACAACCTGTCCAAACGGCTGCAGTGATGGGGCATGTATAAATACTTTTGCAAAGCTTCTGCAGGATCTTATCAACTTAATCAAGAGGATATTTGGTGTGGCTCCTTAACTATAAAGCACTATTCTAGATCCGGTATTTCAGCAGCAGACCTTGGCCTTGCCGGTGGGTTTGTAATTTTCATTCCTTTCAGTTCTTTCATACTATAAACAGTCCATGAGCCCCCTGTTGTTGGTTGTCCTTCCCAGTGTCCGCTATTAAATTTCATGGCCATTGCTGCTGCATCAGCATAGCTTCCAAATGGCTTTGGATCACTTCCCTCGGAATATAGGTGAACTGGGGTTTTTCTTCCATTTTTCAAAGGAGCATCTATGGTTTGTCCCAAATACCACACACCATCTAACATACAGCAAAACTCTTGCTCATTATTTAAACTCCTTATGAAGCGCAAATCGCTATACAAGGTCCACTAATATAACAGTGTTATACTCCCAGCAGAAGTTTCCGGTAAAAGATTAAGTGGTGGCCCGAGAGAGATTTTCCAGCTCCACCAAGAGGGGGTAGGGCTGTAGGGGGAAACGTCCCCCTGAGCTTTGAACTCTCGACCCCCACATTATCAGTGTGGTGCTCTAACCAGTCTGAGCCATCGGGCCGTTTCAGTGTTTGTGCCGCATATTTTTAAAGGTAAGAACAACCCAATATTTCTGGGGGTGAAGAACATGGGAAATGAAATAAATCCGAAAGCTATGGCAGTAGCACTTGCAGCAGTAACATTCCTAATGGATCTGGCAGGCTATGTATACCATGGACTTATGCAACAACCATCTATGGTAAACCTGCTTTATCCAGGCTTCTGGTCAAGTCCAGCTCTAATGGCATATGGCTTGATTGGAACATTAGCAATGGCACTGGCTTTCGGCTACATCTTTGCAGTGGCTTACAACTACCTGTTAAGAAGGCTGAAATAAACCAATCGCAAATTCGAAAAGCTTAAAAGCTTTAATATGAAGTATATAATATGACATTTAAAAAAATAGTAATGCTGGGTTTTTCTGATGCACTCTTAGATTCTGAGCATTGGCAAAGGCTCGACTCCCTTGGGAATAATATTGTAAAACTAGGAAAAGACAGCCAAAACATAGTAGAAGAATTACGGGGAGCAGACTGTCTTTTGTCAAACATATTTGCAGTACCTATTACGAGGGAGTTTATTGATGCAGCTCCAAATCTAAGATATATTGGTGTATACTCCACAGCTTATGGGAAAGCAGAACCAGAGTATGCAAAAACGAAAAATATTCCAATTTGCAATATCCCAGGTTTTAGTACAGAAGCTGTTGCGGAATTTGCCATTGGTGCAATTTTAGAATATATACGCGACCTGGAGCGCTCAAAACAACTTGCGCGTGAGGGGGATTTTTCCGAGGTTCCAAAATTCCCTATATACGAGATAATGAGAAAGAACTTTGGTGTGATAGGGCTAGGAAGGATAGGTTATAGGATTGCTGAGCTGGCTCTAGCATTTGGTGCAAATGTATATTATTGGTCTAGAAACAGGAAGCCTGAGGCAGAACAAAAGGGAATAAAGTATAAAGATATAGACAGACTATTGGCAGAGTCAGATTTTTTATCTATAAACCTTCCATGGAATAAAGATACAAACCTCTTCATGAACGAAGTCAAAATAAGAAAAATAAAGCCCGGTGCAATTTTTGTAAATCTATCACCGAACGAGCTTATAGATTTCTCTGCTCTGGAAAGTAGGCTTGCAAAAAATGATATGGTTTATATTGCAGACCATACAGATGAGATGTTACCAGATTTGATAAAAACCCTATCAAACTATAAAAATTGCGTGCTTTACCCCCCACTTGCATTTGCAACAAAAGAGGCAAGATTGAATAAACAGGAGACATTCATTAGCAATATAGAAAGCTTCCTTCGTGATGTACCTACAAATGTTGTTAATTAATTTCTAAAGTTTGTGGTGGACCCACCGGGATTTGAACCCGGAGCCTCTACCTTGCGAAGGTAGCGATCTTCCAATTGATCTATGGGCCCTTTGGCAATAATCTTCCTGTAAGCTTCCATGTCTTATATCTATTTAATATTTGAGGGTGAGACGATCCTATCTTACCAAACCATTTTATAATATTTTTCTTCCCTCGTATAACTACATTTGTAGAGTGTATATAGGGACGAAAGTTTTGTCTTTTTAAAATTTCTACGAGCTGGTTACGCAAGTTTGCACTATAACTCGTTATCATAATATGAGGATAGAGATAGTTTTCATCTTTTCTTGCAAAAAAACAACCATCAGTGTCAAATAAACCTCTTATTGTCCTGTTTATATTTATCATGCCAGAATTTAGAATCTTATTTGGTATAGAAAGTTCTTTTTTCTTTCCTAAAGGGAACCCCAGCTTCAAAAACACATCTGCCATTACCTTATATCTAATATCAATTCTAATACCATTACAAGAGCTATAATATATGATAGATGGTGACAACCCAAAGAGGCGATTAACTAATGGTAAAATATTATTTTTGAAATACTCTAAATCATTAATACTATTACCGCTTACAGAAACACTATATCTGGTACGATTCTCACTCTTTACAAAAAATTTGAATACACAACCATCTCCTAGCAATATTCCATAAAATTCGCAGAAATCTCTATTAAACGGAGGCGATTTAAATTTGTATATTATACCATTTCTGGCTCTTTCGGCTTGTTTAAGTATAGCATACCTACTCTTCTTACAAAAAGAAATTTTACCACCCTTAACAGCACCCCAGTTATCTGGAAGCTTTTCGCAGATTGCAATATCTTCAATTTCTGGGCAAATATGACTTAATTTTATGAAATATTTTTCCGGTACAGTGTAATCCCGTAGCCAATGTTTTAGTGTCCAGTAACTAACACCTATTATTTTTGCAAGTTGTCCGCGCGTCAAGCCGGTTCTTTCAAATAAAGTTTGGAATACATCATCTTTGTTTTTTATCAAGAGTCTCATTGTTATCATTCCATTTAAGCTATGGACAAGACCAAATAAATAGATTTTTATTATACATCACATATTTAGCATCCGCTAGACCACGGGCCCGAAACCTATTTAACCCTTCAATTGATAAATAGGTTGCATGAAAAAGGTTTTGTTTGCTATAGTAGGAATAGCCATACTTCTAACGGTTTCCATGATATTTATTTTTCCAAAAAAAGAAAGTGTGGTTCTGGAATTTGACAATGGTATAAGAGTAAATGCTGAACTTGCACAAACAGAGCAGGATCAGGAAACAGGATTAATGTACAGGGCAGTTCTTCCAGAGGGTATGTTCTTTGTTTTCAATAAAGAGGATAAGTATAGTTTATGGATGAAAAATGTATACTATGATCTGGATGCTATCTGGATATCGCAGGATTTGAAAGTTGTATATATTCAAAAAATGGTTCCATGCAAAATTGCAGATTGTCCAGTATATTCCCCCCCAACAGGTGCAAAGTATATTCTCGAAGCTCCAGGCGGGTTCACAGCCAAAAACAATATAAAAATAGGTTCCAGCCTAAAGATTATACGATAGGTATTGGCACTCCAAACCAGCCTAAAATAAGCCTTCCAGCCAAAACAAAAAGTGCAACTTTTATTCCCTTTCCAACTAAAGTAAGAACAGCAAATCTTTTGAAGTCAGCTTTTGCAGCCCCAGCCACAATAAGCAGCGGATCTCCTATAAACGGTATTTCCGAGGCACCAAGATATAAAATATCTCCCCATTTTTTGAAAAACTTCTGTGCCTTTGCTTCTGCTCTTGGGTCTCTCTTTGCCCACCATGTGTTTATCCCTTTATATCCAATATAATAGTTTGTAAGTCCCCCAACCCATGTTCCAAGAGTAGAGTAAATAAAAATTGTTAAAGGATCTAAAAATGCTGTTGCACCCACAATAGGTATCTCATTGCTCAGTGGAATGATAGAACCTGATATAAAGTTCCATACAAAAAGACCCAGCGGTCCATATAGCTGTACAATAGGAATCCAGTCCAAAGGTATCAGCTCAACAACCATGCAGAATATGGCTCATCTTACTTTATAAGTATGTTAAGCAAAATCTGAAACTATGCTGGCAGACAGATACGATCCAAAAGAAACAGAGCCTAGAATACAAAAATTTTGGGAGGAAAACAAGGTTTTCAGCTTTGACTCAAAAAGCAAAAATAATGTTTACAGCATAGACACCCCTCCCCCAACAATCTCAGGCCAGCTTCACATGGGACATGCTTTCTCCTACTCTCAGGCAGAGTTTATAGCACGCTTCTGGAGAATGCGCGGGTTTAATGTTTTCTATCCAATGGGCTTTGATAACAATGGTTTAGCAACAGATTTGCTTACAGAGAAGACAAAGAACATTAAAGCAGAATTTGTAGGCAGGGAAAAGTTTATACAGGCTGTTATGGAGGTGACAAAGGAAAGGCAGCAGGAATATACAAAAATCTGGAAAACCCTCGGAATCTCCTGCGACTGGTCTCTGCTTTACACAACAATAGATCCTGCTGTTCAAAAACTCTCTCAATGGTCTTTTATCCAGCTCTATAAACAGAAGAGGGCTTACATGAAAGATGATGCAACAATCTGGTGCGTGCGCTGTAAAACTGCTATAGCACAGGCGGAAATGGAGGATAAAGAGAAAGAGGGGACTCTCAATTACATAGACCTGGATGTCCTAGGTATGAATAGGAAAATAACAATAGCTACAACAAGGCCAGAGCTTATGCCAGCTTGCGTTGCAATCTTTGTAAACCCTTCAGATAAAAGGTATGACGAGTTTGTTGGTGAAGAAGTCTATATTCCCTTTTTCAACCGTTCAGTCCCAATTTTAGCAGACAGTACAGCAGATCCTTCCAAGGGAACAGGTGCAGTTTATGTATGCACTTTCGGTGATTATGCTGATGTTGAGTGGGTTAGATCTCACAAGTTACCAATAATATATATTTTGAACAGGGACGGAACCCTCAATGAGAAAGCAGGTCCCTATTCGGGTTTGAGAATAGAGGAAGCAAGGCAGAAAATTATAGAAGACTTGAAAGCACAGGGAAAACTAGTAAAGCAGGAGAAAATAAAACATATAGTGAATATGCATGAGCGCTGTGGAACAGAAATAGAGCTTATAGTAACAGACCAGTGGTTTATCCGTTATTTAGACCTGAAAGAAGAATTTTTGAAAATGGGCGAGAAAATAATCTGGCACCCCCCCCACATGTATGTACGGTACAGGAACTGGGTTTCTGGCCTAAAATGGGACTGGTGTATCTCCCGCCAGCGTTTCTATGGAATCCCCTTCCCAGTCTGGTACTGTTTGCGCTGCGGGGAAACAAAGGTTGCTGATGAAAAAGATTTGCCAGTAAACCCTTTGAAAGATAAACCGCACGGAAAATGCATATGCGGCTCCACAGACTTTATTCCAGAACAGGATATTATGGATACATGGGCAACCTCAGGCCTAACACCAATGATTAACTCCCACTGGCTTGATAAAAACAACTTAAACAAAAAAATCCTTCCAATAGACCTTCGTCCCCAAGCCCATGATATAATAAACTTCTGGGCTTTCTATACAATTGTAAAATCATACTTCCACCGCAAAGACATACCATTCAAGCATATAATGATTTCCGGTCATGGCCTAGACCAAAGAGGGGATAAGATGAGCAAGAGCAAGGGGAATGTTGTGCTCCCGCTGGCGGTTGTGGAAAAATACAGTGCAGATTCTCTCCGTTTCTGGGCTTCCTCTGCTAAACTTGGTGATGACATGCCTTATCAGGAAAAGGATGTTGCTACAGGCCAAAAACTTTTAAACAAGCTCTGGTCTGCTGCGCGTTTGATAGAACCTGTTTTGGCAAAACCTCCGGCAAAGAAACCAGAGCTCAGAGCAATAGACAAGTGGCTACTTAGAAAACTTTCAATACTTATAGCTCAGAGCACAAAAGAATATGAAAACTGTGAATACAGCAGCTCAAAAGCAGCAACAGAACAGCTTTTCTGGCATGATTTTTGTGATAATTATTTAGAGCTTGTAAAAGCCAGAATATACGCTGGGGATAAAGCAGCAGCCTGGACTTTATACACAACTTACCTAACCTTCCTAAAGCTGTTCAATCCAATAACCCCCCATATCTGTGAAGAGCTCTATCAGCTGCTTTTCAGGAAAAGGGAAAAATCAATTTCAATTAATTTATCAGGCTGGCCAGAGCCTATTTTGAAAGATAAGAGAGCAGATAGCTGGATTTATGAGGCTGGAGGAAATTTTGCTCTCATAATTTTATCAGAAGTCAGGCAATGGAAGCACTCAAAAGGCCTGCCGCTGAACGCAGAGCTTTTTGCACTGAAAATAGCCTGCCCTGAAGCAGAAAGAAAAGCAATAGAAGCTGTAAAAGAGGAGCTGCTATCAGCAACGAAAGCAAAGTCACTTATTTTCATGGACGGAAAAGAGATCTCCGTAGAAGTGCAGCAGTAACCTTTTTTACCAGCTAAACCAACCTTTACCTATGTTTAACAAAGACTTCAAGGAAATCCTAAGTATAGAAATTGTCTCCATGACAGGCGGGTTGTTCGCAGGTTTTCTTCTGGCTTTTATAACAAATAAGCTGGAAGTTATACCCGGCCTTCTCCTGCTATTACCAGGTTTCCTGGAAATCCGCGGAAGTATTTCAGGCAGTCTTTCAGCAAGGATAAGTTCAGCTCTTTTCCTAAAAGTCTTAAAACCAACCATTTCCAAACAAAGAATACTTTACGGAAACATAACAGCAGCGGTTGCTATGGGTATTATACTAAGCCTTATTTTGGGAGTAATGGCATTTCTACTATCATTTTTTGTATTCCAGATAAATTATCCAAACATTATTCTAATGTCCCTTATAGCGGGTGTATTGGCAACTATAATAGAAATCCCCCTAACCCTTTCGGCAACTTTCTGGCTTTTTAAGCGCGGTCATGACCCCAACAATGTAATGGGTCCCTATATCACAACAGTTGGGGACATAGTTTCCGTTCTATCTATTATGTTTGCAATGGTGATAATATGAGCCACCACCATATATCCCAGAAGTTTAGAAAACAGATTATAAAACTCAAAAGACACCGCTACCACATCCTCCAGCACAAAATTAGGGAAAAACACAATGTTTCCCGCGGCACAGTTTTTTATATGAAAGAATATGGCCCCCACTCCCATGTGAGTTCTGTAATAATAAAGGAGAGCTTTAAAATGCTCGTTTTGGCTGCACTTTTCAGCACAATAGGCGGAATAGGTTTGCAGGGTATAAAACAAAACCTCTTCCAAATACTTCCACTCCTAATACTTCTCCCTGCCCTGAATGACATGATTGGAGATTTTGGAACAATAGTTTCCTCTAAATTCACAACAGCACTCTACCTTGGAAAAATCAAAGGCAATCCACTGACTTCCCCATATGTTAAGGAGCTCTTCCTGACAGTTCTTGTAATAGCAATACTCTCCGCAATCTACATCTCCTCCCTTTCTTATGGGTTTGCAATTTTAAAGGGGTTTGAATTCTCAGCTTCTCTTTTCCTCAAAATAGCTTCAATAACCCTCTTCTCAACCCTTCTACTGGTTCTGCTTATCTTCGGAATTTCAGTTTTTCTTGGTATGAAAATATACAGAGCGCAGGAAGATCCAAATAATTTCCTAATACCTATAACAACATCTGTTGCAGATTTAGGTTCAATGCTTATTTTTTCCCTTTTAGTTTTGTTTTTGCTATAGAAACCTTTTAAAAGCTGTTCCCCTCCACCCAGTGCCGTACATTTTTAAGGACAGATTTTATTCTCAAACTGTCAACAGTCTGTATGTCCAATGAATCTCCAATGATAGGGTTTGGAACAAGAAGAATGCCAAGTGCAGCAGCTCTTTTGCACAGCGCCCGCTACTCAGGCGGGTTTTGCGATTCTGACGGAGACCCGGGCGAGTATGGCAATGCAGCCCTTGTGCAATATGGTCTAAACCCAACACTTATAGTCTATATTTCTGTTTCCGGCAGGATTGCGCGTACATTAATACCTCAAACAATTATTGAAGAGAATCCAACAGCTGCAGGTCTGGAATGTGAGGCATAAGAGTATAAACTACATTGTCAATCTTTTATTATGGGAATATATGTGGCAGTGATAGGCGTGGTAAAATTTAAGGATAAAATAATCCTGCTTAAAAGAACACTCTCCAGAAGAACCTCACCAGGTAAGTGGCAAGTTGTTTCCGGTACTTTAGAGGCTGGCGAAGCTGCAGAAGATTGTGTATTAAGGGAGGTAAAAGAGGAAACCGGACTGGAAGGAAAGATAGAAAAATCTGGAAAGATTTTCGAGTGTAAGGACAGCTGGGGCAACTGGATAATAATACCATTTTCTGTTTTTGTGAATTCAGACAAGGTAAAAATAGAGCCAAAGGAACATACAGAATACAGATGGGTACTACCAAGAGATTATGTAAAATTCGACTGTGTTGAAGGAACAAAAGAGGATTTGGAATCTGTGGGCGTTTTATAACTATTTAAACTCGCTCTAACAACTCTCTCCATGCTGCAAACAAAATTGTCTGCTGCAGATTGACTCTTTTTTCTAGGTGTTAGAATATGGTAGATGAGGGAATATACAAGCTCAGGGTTCTGCTGAAAGAGCTCTCTACCCTTAGGGGAAGGCATACAGAGCTTGTTTCTCTTTATGTTCCAGCAGGCTCTTCCCTAAATGATACAATGAATTTGCTGAGCAACGAGATTTCCCTGACACAAAATGTAAAGAGCAAAGAGGTTAGGAAAAACGTTATTTCAGCCTTAACAAAAGTTGTTCAACACTTAAAACTTTACAAGCAAAACCCCCCCAATGGATTGGTTGTTTTCTGCGGGAATGTTTCAGAGCATGAAGGAGTAACAGATATTAAAATCTGGGCAATAGAACCTCCTGAACCTGTAAAAGTAAAACTATATTGGTGCGATCAGGTTTTCAAGCTAGAGCCCATGGAAAATATGGTTGAGGAGAAGGAAGTTTACGGTCTTTTGGTAATGGACAATCAAGAGTGTACAGTAGGAGTTTTGAAAGGAAAAAGCATTCGGGTGCTGAAAAGGTTTGATTCTATTGTACCCTCCAAGGTTGGAAAAGGCGGGCAGTCCCAAGCAAGGTTTGAAAGGGTTAGACAGGGGCTGATAAATGACTGGTACAAAATTGTGGCAGAACGCGCGCGAGACCTTATACCAGCAGATTGCAAAGGCATTTTACTGGGCGGTCCAGGACCTGCAAAGCAAACTCTGTATGAAGAAGACTATTTTAAAACAGAGTTCAGGAACAAAATAATTACAATGCAGGATCTGGGAAATACTGATGAGAGTGGGTTGGAAGAGCTTGTACAAAGATCACAGGAAGCATTAGCAGAAGCTTCTATTGCAAAAGAAAAAGCTTTATTGCAAAAGTTCTTTCAGGAACTTGGAAAAGACTCTGGCATGGTTTCCTATGGGCTGGAAGCTGTGAAAAAAGCAGTAGAAGATGGGGCTGCAAATACAGTGCTGATTTCCGAAGGGTTTTCATGGGATGAAGCAGAATTTGCCTGTTCCTGCGGCAACAGCTTTAAAACCCTGCTGAAAACAGACTCAAAAGGAAAATGCACAAGCTGCGGGAAGGAAATAGAAAGGATTGGCTCCCGCCCAGGAATAGAATTTTTCGAGGATCTTGCAAAGAGTTTTGGTACAAAGCTGGAAATTATCTCAACAGAAACCTCAGAAGGTCAAAAGCTTTTGGCAATAGGCGGAATAGGAGCTTTGCTGAGATATAAGCAGTAATAGTTAGCGCATAATCTCCACATAATCAGCAGCATTCTTCAGGCTGGTAGCAAGACCGGAAGTCGCTGCAACTAAAATTACTTTCTTTCCCCTTTCCTTTGCTTTCAAAACCAAAGACAGGAAATCAGCATCCCTGCTAACCAAAGCTATAATCTGTATATCAGAGTTGTAAATAGCTTCCATTGCATGTACTGTAACAGGAACATCCACATCGGTCTTTTGCTCAGGATCCCCCAAAGCAATAACGGTCTCAAACCCCTCATTAGAAACAGCTTCTATAAGCTTCTCTGAAGCAAACTGGTTCAGAAAAACCTTTGCAATTACAATCCTTCCATACTTTTCAACTCTGTTCCTCAGTTCTGAAAGGTCTATGCTAAATTCTTTCCTAATCATGTTGGGTCCGTCCACAAACAGAGCAATAGAAGGTGTTCCATTATGCACAGGGCCAAACAACTTCTTTCTAATACCAAAAACCATTAAACCACTCTCCCTTATTCCCAACAATAGCTTTTATACCTATGCGTATATTCTGCTTATGGACACAGAAGACAGCCCCTCAGTTTTATGGATGAGACAAAATCCCACTGATAAAGCAATTTATTCAGCTTTTGAAACATTTAGGGACACCCTTGGAGATGTTTGCCACATAGAGATGGAAATAACAAACAGAAGATATGAAGGGCGTGTTGTAAGATTAATTTCTTATTTGAATGGCGGAGAACATCCGAGAGATACCTTTTAAAGCCTTTATGCAATGACAGAAACTTTATACACTTTGACACTCAGTATTATAGGTATGCCATCTCTCGTAACAACCACATGCGCTCTTGGGGATGCAACACCCAGAGTTTTCGAAACTGCAAGAGGGGTTTTAGGCAATATTTTCGATAAAATAACTGTTTTAGGAGATTATCGCGGCATACCGCAGGTAGCCGACTATTTTAGGAGTATAGGAGTAGATACAAGGCAGTTGAACAGAGGAGAAACTCCAGTTCATGTTGCATTCCAAACAGCTGGAAAATATGATGGCAAAACTCTCCATGCCAAGTATATTTGCAGGGTTTTGAACTGGGCCAGAAGAGATGCTGCAGGGCTAAAAAGGCTTGCCGGGAACGAAGAAGCAGTACCTATTATCATAGAACGCGGCCAGATACCAGATGGCATTTACCCTGCACTTAGAACAATTGGCGAAGCAAAAATGAGCAGAACCATAGCTTCTGAAGCACTGAGCGTGCTGCCAAACAACGGTTATTTAAAAGAACAGAAGGATTTTTTTGGCCATGCTCTCTATGCCTATCCTGAAATATATGAGGTTTTGGCTGCAAACACAACTCCTTCAAATGGCAGAGAAGATCCAGACTCTTTTGTATGTGGAGAGGCGCTGGGATTATTGCTTCTAAGCTCTCCACATCCCAGTTTTGCAAGAGCAGAACATTTGTTACCAGATCCTGAATTGCACGATGTAAAGGGCGATAGAGGGCAGATGCTTAATGAATTTGCCTCTATTTTGAGCGGGTTTAGAAGTGTTCTTAATATAGAGAAAGTAGGTCAATCCAGCTAAATCCTAATGGGCAGCTTAAACAATTTAACAGCATTCTTTCCACATTCTTCCCAAACTTCCTTAAATTCCAGGTCCTTTATTTTCGCAATTTCCTCCGCTGGGATTTTTATGTTTGTTGGCAGGCCTCTCAATGGTTTTCCTTCAGAATCTTTCAATCCGAACCACGGGGAATCAGTCTCCAACAGCAAAAGCTCTAAAGGAAGATCGCGCACAACTTTCTGGTGTTTTTTAGAGGTTTTAACAACAGGTCCAACAGAAACAAACCATCCATGATCTAATATAGTTTTCACAAAGCTGTTCCCTCCCCACATATGCAACTGCACCTTTTCAGCTCTGTTCTTTTCAAGTATTTCTATAACCTGTTCGTGTGCTTCCCGCGTATGCACAACAAGAACCTTGTCCAGCTCTTTTGCAAGCGCAATTGACTTCTCAAAAAGCCCTTTCTGTTTTTCTCTCCATTCTGGTTCTTTAACCCAGAAATAATCTAAACCACTTTCCCCTATACCCACCAAACTTTTCTCATTTTCTTTTAACCACTCAAAAGCTTTCTCTATTTGCTCCTGAGAAATCTCCTTTACAAACTCCGGATGGATGCCAGCAGAAAGGAAGGCAAAGCTCCTATACTTCTCAGCAATCTCAAGCCCACGCTCAAAAAACTTTGGTTCTGTTGCTACAGTTACAACAGCTTTCAGTTCTTTTTTCAGCTCTTTGACAACTTCGTTCAAGTCCTTATCAAAATCTGTCCACTCCAGATGGCAGTGGGAATCTATCAGAAACTCACCGCTAGAAATACCTGTTCCAGTGCGGCTTTTTCATCTTCTTTTTCTGCCGTGAATACTTCATCTGAGCTTTCCTTTGACCTACCATTCGCATGGGAAAACTGTGCAGAGCAAGGTTTTAAAGCTTGCCTTGCGAAAGAGGTGCATGAAAATACTGCTGGATACAAATTTCCTTATAGCAACAGTGAACTATAAGATAGATTTGTTCTCAGAGCTGGCAGGGCACGAACTTTTCCTTTCAACTCCTGTTGTAAGCGAGCTTACAATGCTTTCAAAGGGGGCTGGAAAAACAGCCTCTACAGCACGAATATCCATGAAAATTGCAAAAAGCAAAGGCTTAAAAACACTAAATGCAAAAGGTACAGCTGACACTGCTTTGCTTTCTCTTTCCCTTTCAGGCTATGCGGTAGCAACTCAGGACAGGGAATTGAGGGGGAGGATAAGGAAAGCAGGCGGCAAAACTATAATGATAAGGCAGAAAAAGTATATAGAGGTGGAGTGAATGGATATAAACAAAATACCAGTTGGCAAAAAGGTTCCTGATGAGATTTATGTTTTTGTAGAGAATGAAAAAGGTTCCCAGAACAAGCTGGAATTTGACAAAAATTTGGGTGTAATGATGCTTGACAGGGTTTTGTATACTTCAGAACATTACCCAGGTTCATACGGTTTTATTCCGCAAACCCTTTGCGATGACGGAGATCCAATGGACGTTGTTGTGCTCTGCACTTTGTCAATTCCTTCCGGAACTCTGGTTCCTGCAAGGCCAGTGGCTGTAATGAGAATGGAAGATGAAAAAGGAATGGATGATAAGATTGTTGCCGTACCTATAAAGGACCCGAGATTTGATGAGATAAAAGACCTGAAGGACTTACCAGCGCATATACCGAAGGAAATATCACATTTTTTCGAAACAATGAAACAGTTAGAACCAGGAAAATGGGTTAAAGTAAAAGGATGGGAAGGAGCAGCAGCAGCAAAAAAAGCAATTTTAGATTCTGTTGCCCTTGCAAAGAAAAAGAAGTGATAAAATGTACCAATTAGTTGAAGCAGAAGATACAATAACAGT
This sequence comes from Candidatus Aenigmatarchaeota archaeon, assembly GCA_016198755.1. Taxonomy (GTDB): domain Archaea; phylum Aenigmatarchaeota; class Aenigmatarchaeia; order Aenigmatarchaeales; family JACQIB01; genus JACQIB01. Next base: position 170,663 of record JACQIB010000005.1, on the reverse strand, counting down.
CGCTCCATTGAAGTTTTCTATGGAGGCTGAAAAAGCCATAAAAGACAGTATTTCAGAGAAGTTTCAGGGAAAAATAGACAACGATTTTGGAATATACCTGTCAGTTGTTTCAATTGAGGATGTGGGTGAAGGGAAAATCCTTCCCGGCGATCCTTCAGTTCACTACCCAACTAAATTTACAATGTTAACATGGATGCCGCGCGAGCATGAAGTTGTTGAAGGGGAAATTGTCGATATAACAGAATGGGGGGCTTTTGTAAGGATTGGTCCTGTGGATGCCCTGACACATATATCTCAGGTTATGGATGATTTCGTAAGCTTTGACGAAAAAAACGCACAACTTGTTGGAAGAGCCAGCAAGAGGATTTTGAAAGTAGGCGATAAAGTAAGGGCAAGAATAATTTCTATCAGCCTTAAAGAGCAGAGCAAAGTAGGCTTAACAATGCGCCAGCCTTTCCTTGGAAACTTAAAATGGGTGGAGGAAAAAGCAAAAGAAGAAAAGAAAGAGGAAAAACAGGCTGAAAAGAAGGAAAAGAAAAAGGAGGGGAAATAAATGGGAAAAATCTTAGGGATTTTTAACATTCCAAAAACCTCTCAAAACAAAAATATAAAGAGGTTTTTATAATGCCAGAGAAAGCCTGTAAAACATGCAAAAGGCTTGTTAAAGGGAATGTCTGTCCAATATGCAAAAGCTCTGACCTGACACGTTCATGGAAAGGAACTCTAATGGTAATTAACCCTGACTCTGAGCTTGCAAAGGAAGCAGGTTTAACCTCTCCAGGCAAGTTCGCAATAAAAATAAAGTGATAAGATGAAGATTGAAACAGTTGAACAAAAGGAAAATCCGCTTCTGAAAAGAAAGGAACTTACACTTAAATTGGATTATGAGGGTGCTGCAACTCCCTCTAAAAAAGCAGTTTCAGACGAGCTTGCAAAAACCTTATCCGTCCCCGCTGAAAATGTGGAGATAAGGACATTAATTACTGATTTTGGACGTTCTATGGGCAGGGCATCTGTAAGGGTTTGGGATGAAAAACCACCCGAGAAGAAAAAGAAAGCTGCACCAGCTCCAGCAGCACAATAAAGGTGAATAAAAATGGCAGAAGGAAAAAAACCACACAGCAAATCCAAGCACAAGATAGTGCAGTTATGGAAAAAATATTCAGGCGGGAAAAGGACAGGAAAGTTCTGCCCACGCTGCGGCGCAGGAACCTTTATGGCTGAACATAAGAACAGGACCCATTGTGGGAAATGTCATTATTCTGAAATAAAGAAGTAAGACGATTTATATATCGCCAAAACAATAGTCTTATATGGAAAAGCGACCTCTGATAATTGCTATTATAGTTATAGCTATTATTGCAGGATATTTTCTAATACCAAAATCAGGGTTAACTGGAAAAACGGACGACTGGCAATTTTCACCCTCTATATTTGAAATACCTCTATTGAAACAGATTTCATCACCTCTTTTGAGTCCCACTCAGTCTGTATCGCCTTTCGCAGCATCTCCCGAATCAATTGGCTATTCTGTTGGTGGTGCAAAGGATATCAATAACTTCAGGGAAAACATAAAAAACAACTACACACCGTTATCTACAGATATAACATATGAAGGCCTTTTTTACGACTATTATTTCGATACAAGTGAAAAGCAGGAATGCACAAAATTATTCTGCCCCTCCTATACCTATTCAATCTCAAGGGATCCCTTTTCAAAAAAGGATGAATATTATATGTCAGTAGGCTTGAATTCCAATATAAAAGAAAGTGACTTTCACAGGAAAAAACTGAATCTTATTATTGTTTTGGACATTTCCGGATCAATGGGCTCCGCATTCAACGAATATTATTATGATAGGTTCGGGGGAAGAGTGCCTGTTGAGGGTTCAAATAAAACTGACGAGGACTCTGGAAAAAGCAAAATGGAGATAGCCAAGAAAGCTATATCATCACTTCTCGACCACCTAAAAAAAGACGATAGATTTGGAATGGTTGTCTTCGATGACAAAGCTTATTTGGCAAAACCCATGAATCTTGTAGAAAATACAGACATAGAAAGAATAAAGCAGCATATACTTAACGATATAGGGCCACAGGGCGGCACATATATGGAATCTGGCATGAAAATGGGTGCAAACCTGTTTAAGGAATATGAAGGTTCTGACCAGTCAGAATATGAGAACAGGATAATTTTCCTGACAGATGCTATGCCAAATATAGGGGAAACTAGCGAGGAAGGTTTATTTAATATAACAAAGAAAAATGCAGATAATAAAATATACACTACATTCATTGGCATAGGTGTTGACTTCAATACAGAATTGGTGGAAGCAATAACAAAAATCAGAGGGGCCAATTATTATTCTGTTCACTCGTCTCCAGAATTCAAGAAAAGAATGGACAACGAATTTGAATTTATGGTAACACCTCTTATATTCAATTTAATACTAAATCTGGACGCAAAAGGATATGAGATAATAAAAGTTTATGGTTCCCCAGAAGCAAATGAGGCAACGGGCACCATTATGAAAATAAATACACTCTTCCCATCAAAAAAAGAGGGGGCAGAAACCAGGGGCGGTCTGGTTTTACTGAAGCTGAAAAAATTATCCAATGATACTAACCTGAAGCTTACCGTGTCATACGAAGACAGATTAGGAAATAAAGATGGAAATGATGTTGCAGTTAATCTAGAAGAAAAACAATCAGATTTCTTCCAGAATACAGGAATACGAAAAGGCATACTCTTGGCAAGGTATGCAGATTTAATGAAAAATTGGATCAGTGATGAGCGCCAAAACAAAACAACAATAACTAGGGAAACCGGAATACTTATTCCCCGCTGCGGTTCCTCATCTTCCGGACTTATTCCCCGCTGCGGTTCCCAATATCTTGGAGACAAGGAACGTCAATCTATTCCCCTGAAAGTTTCCGATAATTATAAAGCGCTAATAAGTGAATTCTTTATTTATTTTAAAGCAGAAACAAATGCTATTGGTGACAACACTTTAAACAAAGAGGTCACAGTTATAGAAAAGCTAAGCAGCTATGCACCAGCCAGCCAATCCAAATAATGATAGAAATTTATTCTCTTGATTACAAACCTTTCCCATGGTAATCTGTTTGGGTATTGAGGCTACAGCACATACCTTTTCTGTAGGAATAGCAAACTCAGAAGGGAAAATTCTCGCAAATTCCCGCGATATGTACAAACCTGAAAAAGGCGGAATAAAGCCTTCTGAAGCAGGCGAACACCATTCTTCCCTTGCTGCAGGTTTAATAGAGAGCGCATTGAAAGAAGCAAAACTTTCAGCAAAAGATATAGATATTGTAGCCTTTTCCCAGGGACCAGGAATACCGCAGTGCCTGAGAATTGGGGCTGCTGTGGCAAGAGCCTTATCCCTGAAACTGAAAAAACCCTTGGTTGGAGTAAACCATGCTGTTGCACATGTAGAAATTGGAAAACTGGCAACAGGCTGCATTGATCCTTTGGTTTTATATGTTTCAGGAGGAAATACGCAGATTCTAGCCTGTATCGAGGGAAGTTACAGGATTCTTGGGGAAACACAGGATATTGCCCTTGGAAACTGTTTAGATCAATTTGCGCGGGAGCTTGGAATACCTCACCCAGGAGGCCCAAAAATTGAAGAATTGGCAAGCAAAGGCAAATGGATAGAGCTTCCATATGTGGTAAAGGGGATGGATGTTTCTTTTTCAGGAATACTTGCTGAAGCAGTAAGGCTTTTGAAAAATGGGGCAAAAAAAGAGGATTTGGCTTTTAGCATGCAGGAAACCTGTTTCTCTATGCTAACAGAAGTTACAGAAAGGGCTTTAGCCCATGCAGGGAAAAAAGAAATTTTACTTGTAGGCGGAGTAGCAGCTAATAAAAGGTTCAGGAAAATGCTGGATATAATGGCAGAAGAGCGCAGTGCAAAAACTTTCCTGGTTCCAATTGAGTATGCAACAGACTGCGGTGCAAACATAGCATGGACAGGGCTTTTAGTCTGGAAGGGTTCAGGTGAAACAAAGCTGCAAGAAAGTAAAATAAACAGATTTTGGAGAGCAGATGAAGTTAATGTTACCTGGCTATAACGTCCTTTATCAGAGCTCTTTTTTCCAAGTTTTTAGCAGCTTCCTCGCCTATATAATATCCTAATACACTGCCATCCCCAGCAGAAAGATCCACTATTCCCCATAGTTTTCCAGCCTTATCAAAGAACAGAACAGTCCAAATATCCTCTGAAACCCCATAAGGATTTGCAACCCCAAGCTCTTTCCCAACAAAAATCATAGAATACTCATCAGCTCCAAAACTTCCGGTAGCTCCAGCAACCTCTTCTATTTGTTTTGCTTTTTCAGCAGCTTCTATGGAATCCAAGAAATCTCTTTTTCCCGCAAACTTTTCAAACGCAGTTCCAGCAGGCAACAGCTCTTTTCCACCAAGTATGCTGTTTTTTTCTGCTTTCAGCGGAACCACACTCTTATACTCTTTGTAAACCAAGAACTTCCCGGATCCTGAAGAAAGTGTAATCTTCCATTCAAACCCTCCCCTGAAGCTTCTATAGTATATTAAAACAGGTCCAGTCTCTCCCTCTCCCAGAAACTTCTTAAAATTATACTGATCCTTTCCAAGAAAGTTTATCTTGCTTTTGAAGCTGTTTTCTTCAAACTGCAAAGCAGCAGGCGAAGCTTTTACACCCTGTTCTTTTGCAGCTTCAGCAGAAGCTATATTGAAACCTCCTGTTCCCATCCCTCCAGAAGCTATACCTAAAACTAAGACAGCTGCTACAAGCACTATCGGAATTACGATTTTCCAATCCATTTTCCCACTGACAATTTTTCTCCCCACTTGTCAATAAACTATTGACAGCTATTACATATAAAATGTCACTCCCACTTTGAAGTAGTATACAGAAATATTCCAATTAAGGCATTGCCGGACACTTGATGTTTATGAAGCTATCAAGCTGTGATCCAAAATCTTTCCAATATGCTGAGAACTTCTTTGTGGTTGAAACTATACAGTTATTCTTGTAAGAGTATATCATATTTCCTTCTCCCATAGTTACAGTTCCCTTCATACTATAATACCCTGAAACCCTGCCTGATATAGAGTCCTTAAGAGCCACTAAAAATCCTCCACCCCCTTCCATTGGCACAAGCACAGGACCAAGCGGATTGTTTGGAACAATTATTGTCCTTTTCTGCCCATACCCATGTATTATAACAGAATTCTCTATCTTTATGTTCCCAGTAAAATCCGGAAATGGCAATGGTTGTGGCGGATCAGCAGGATTAGCAGAATATCTGTATATAGTTCCATCCAGCAAAGGCACTTCTATATACCCAGTTCCAGTTAATGGGAAGTAAATATTCTTTGTATCATCCAATGGTATTACGGCTATCCCGCTTTTATCAAAAACAAATGTTCTCAAAACTTCTGTTGTTTGTTCTGTTGGGCAGGCCGTGGACTTACAAAATCCTAAAGTTCCTGATGGGGCAGATACAGTGCACCATTTTCCCCCAGTTCCCAAACAGGAATTCTCTGTACTACATATATCTGGCATTGCAGAGCTGCATACAGGTTGTGTGTATCCTGGGGCACCACACCATCCAGTTGGTCCATAAGTAGCCCAGTTGCTGGGCATTGGATACCATGCTCCACCCACAGAAAAGCAGCTTGCAGAATCAATACACGACCCAAAATCTGATGAAGAGCATACACGGCAACTACCGGATGAACAATATCCGGAGACAGAACCATCCCCGTTTATAGCAGTCCTACACCAGTTTGCCCCTGCTCCAGTACATGACTGTGCAGAAAAACAGCTCGAAGGCGTTGTTGAAGAGCAGGTTCCGCAGCTTGCTGAACAATACCCTGACATAAAACTAGATCCGCACCACTGCAATCCGGCTTGTGAGCAGAGTGAACTTGTAAAACAGTTTCCAGGCTTATCTGAAGAACATGCAGAAGGGTTTTCCACGCTCGCTTTTAGATTAAACAGTGCAAATGAGTTTGAAAACGGAAGTACAGTAGAACTATCAAGTATATTCCCAAACTGGGCAGCAATCAACATAGTTGGTACAGCCAACAATATTATAAAAACAACCCATCCAGCCTTTACAGCCATACTAAAACTATCATAGTACAGACTTATAAACTTGCAACGGATATATAAAGTTAAGACAAAGTTTTTAAATCTACTGACAATAATACTTGTTTATATTAATATTCTGTCCAATATAGAGAGTATGGTAAAGCACGCTTTCAATAAAAAACTTTTAGAATTTGCATACCTTCTTTCCCACAGCAAAAAATTGCTTCAGCCAAAGGAAATGACTGAAATGCTGAACTCGCAGGGAAACAATGTTACTGAGAGGACTGTGCGCCGCTGGCTAAACTCTCTTAGAAGGCATGGTTTTCAATATTATCCATATCCAAGGTACGAAAGCTTTGGTCTGAATCTTGTTATACTAACAGCATGGAATGTGAAGAATAATGCCCTGCTAAGCATACTCCCGTACAGATCTTACATAGCTGAAGGGTTTGAATTCAACAATAACAGCAAGTGCAATATAATATTCTATACAATACCAGATGGCCATTTATCCTCTTTCAAAACCTTCTGGGAACAGGCAAAAAAATCCAAGCTAATAGACAACTATGATATACATATGCCAAACGCTTCTGTAAACATATATTCCCCTCTCCACAAAATACTTGACAATGACGGGAATTTTGTTGATGCAGACTTTGAGCATGGTGAACATCCTTTCGAACTTCTGGAAAAGTCAATGAAAAAGGAATACTCAGCATCCATCCACCCCCACATAAAGAAAAACCCTATTTTGCTACCCCTTGCATTTGAAATGAACAGGAATTTTAATTCCATTTCAAACCTTTCCAGATCCCTTAGGAAAAATCTCGGAAAGTCAGCTGTCCATTATAATCCAACAGGAATAACTTCCGGCAAAATAAAAGAGGGATTACATTCATTTGAGCAGAATTTCGATGAACTTTTCCAGCAGATGAAAATAATATACGATCCCCTGTATTCAGGTGAGAACATAACACTTCACTTAATGTTAGATCTTAAGCCCAATGTGAATCTTAGTGAATTAACAAGGAAAATAAGCAAATATGCTGTAAAAACAATAGTATATCCCTCACGTGACAACAGTAGGCACGCAGTTTTCTATATACTCACCAACCAAAAAAACATAACAAGAATATTTATGAACGTAATATCAGATTCCATAAAACTAGATGGCCATAACCACTATATTTGGCAGAGTTATGAGGAATCCAAAAACAAATTCTGGAAAACACAAGATGATTTACGCTTTAAGTATCATGAACATTTTGATCCAAAAAACATGAGCTGGAAATATGATCATTCATCTTACATGTCTGCCCTACGTTCCCTAAACCTTCCTAACAAGCTTCAATAAATCAGATTTTGTTATAATACCAAAAATCCTACCCCTCTCACTTACCAAAACCGCATTATTTTCTCTTAACAGCCCCTCCACAATTCCTATACCTGTTTTTCTGTCTACTATAGGAAACTGAGAGTCCATTATTTTTTCTACCCTATCCTTTGACAGTTCTTCCATGTTCTTTCCCTTTGCAATTTCATCCAGTATTGTTTTTTCTGAAATACTCCCCAAAACCTTACCCTGTTCAATAACAGGTATCTGGGAAATTCCCCTCCTTTTCAGCAGCTTTATAACATTCCCCACACTTTCCCCCCCACCCACAAACAAAACCCTTTTATTTGCTATATCCCCTGCAACTCCAGCCCTCCCCTTCCCAACCTTTTCCAAAGCCCCGAAAATAGCTTTCACAGAACTGTATCCAGGGTCAATTTTTCCAGCCTCAATTTTTGCTATAGCAGCCTGACTAACACCCGATAGTTTTGAAAGCGAATCCTGCGTAAGCCCAGCCGCTTTCCTCCTTTTCTTTATCTCAGACAGCTCCTGAATCATATAAAATATTCATATAAGCATATATTTATTCTTATAAGAATCAAATCTACAGTAAGCTTTTTATACTTTCTGCCCTAGGAAAGTGAAAGGTGATTTAATGGGCAAAACATCTTTGTTTACATCAGAGTCGGTAACAGAAGGTCATCCGGACAAAATTTGTGACCAAATATCAGACTCAGTACTGGATGCACTTTTCAAGCAGGATCCCTTTTCCCGCGTGGCTGTAGAAACCCTGACCACAACAGGTTTAATTGTTGTTGCAGGGGAGGTTACAACAAAAGGTTATATTGATGTTCAGGGCGTTGTCCGCAATACAATAAGGCAGGTTGGATATGACAAGCCTGAGTATGGATTTGATGCAGACAGTTGTGCTGTTTTAGTTGCTTTGCATGAGCAGAGTCCAGACATATCACAGGGAGTTACAGCAACTGAAGCGAGGGAACAGGGTGCAGGAGACCAAGGTTTAATGTTTGGTTACGCTTCCAATGAAACCCCAGAATTAATGCCACTACCAATTATTCTGGCTCACAGATTAACACAGAAACTTTCAGAAGCCCGCCGCTCAGGTGAACTTTCATGGGCAAGGCCAGACGGGAAGTCTCAAGTAACAGTAGAGTATGAGGGCAGTGTTCCTAAAAGAGTAACAACAATTGTTATAGCAATCCAGCACTCTCCAGATGTTACTTATGAGAAGCTGAAAAGTGATGTTATTGAAAAAGTGATAAAACCTGTATGCGGGAAATGGATAGATTCTGAAACACAGTTCCACATAAACTCTACCGGAAAATTTATTATAGGAGGCCCTCCAGGAGATTCTGGAGTTACAGGAAGAAAAATAATAATGGACACTTACGGTGGAATGGGCAGGCATGGAGGAGGTGCATTCTGCCTTGCTGGGCATAGCAGAATAAATACAGACAAAGGAACAAGAAAAATAGAGGAGTGCAAACCCCTAGTTGGAACACTGGTAAAAACAGATGTGCACCCTATGCCTGCAGGAGAGTGGTGGGACAATGGAACAAAAGAAACAATGCTTTTGTTAACTTCAGATGGATATAGTCTGGAAGCCACACCCAACCACCAGATAAGAGTTCTCGATTCAGAAGGAAATTATATATGGAAATCCATGAGTGAAATAATGCCCGGGGATATATTGCCTATACAGAAAAAAGACAGGTTATTTGGGAATGGGGATATTGGAAAATTCAAGTTTTCTTACAAAGAAGGTACAGCAGAAGGACGAAAGAAAAAATACAGCTTTCCAGACAAGCTTACAGATGATTATGCCTATTTGCTTGGTCTGCTTGTAGGTGATGGGGATTGTACAGATGAAGGATGCATAAGAATTTGTATCTGTGAAGAAGAACAAAAAAGAAATGTGCAAGAGCTTTTCCTTCGCCTCTTTGGAGATAAGGGTAAGGCATACGGTCACTGGGCGTATATGGGTGGAGTAGAACTGCGTGCATATCTTGAGTTCATAGGCTTGAAAAGGCTGCGTTCCTTTGATAAAACTGTACCGGAGGCTATATGGAATGGTACAAAATCAAATGTTGCCGCTTTTCTGCGCGGCCTTTTTGACACAGATGGATCTGTTAGAATTGACGGCAGAAACAAAACCTCTCCCAGAGCACATTTAGCAACAACAAGTAAGCAGCTTGCAGAAGATGTTCAGCTCCTGCTTTTAAATTTCGGAATAATATCCCACATATGCAAAACTGAACCTGGAAAAGTCTCTGAAATCAGGGGAAGAAAAATAACAAGCCAGCATGCACTTTATAATGTGATAATAAAAGGCACAGATAGCATTAGAATTTTCAAAAATGAAGTGGGTTTTCAACTTCCAAGAAAACAAGCAATATTGAACAGAGTATCGCTGGAAAACAAAACAGACCGTTCTGTTATACCAAACCAGAGGCAGAGGATAAAACGCCTTTTCAAAAAACTTCCGGTTCTGGAGCAGAGAAGTGATATTGCTCAAATAAGTCGCTTTACAAGGAAATTTGAAGGCAAAGCAACAAAAGAACTTACATATGAAAAGTTAAAAGACTTTTTGAACGCTTATGAAAGCTTCCTAAAAAGCGATCCGGAGTTCGATTACCTAAAACAGCTCTTTTTCATGAAGCATTACTATACAAAAGCTTCCCGCAAAATCCCTTCTTTCAATCGTACATATGACCTCAACATTCCTGTAACCCATGCTTTCACAGCAAACGGTTTTGTGGTGCATAACTCAGGAAAGGACCCGACAAAAGTTGACCGTTCAGCGGCTTACATGGCCCGTTATGTTGCTAAAAATGTTGTAGCAGCAGGCTTAGCAGACAAATGTGAAATACAGGTTGCCTATGCTATAGGTGTTGCCCACCCAGTTTCAATCACAGTAAACACCTTTGGAACAAACAAGCTCCCAGAGGAAAAAATTGAAGAACTTGTAAAGAAACAGTTTGACTTCCGCCCAGCCTCAATAATAAGCCATCTCAATCTTCGCAGGCCAATCTACAAAAAAACCTCAGCTTTCGGCCATTTTGGAAGGAACGACCCAGACTTTACCTGGGAGCGCACAGACATGGCAGCTTTGTTAAGAAAAGAGGCTGGTCTGTCTGCTTAAGGCTTAAATAAAGAGATATTAAATAAGGCTTATGAAATCTGTTTTTATCGCAGGTAGCAGGAAGTTTTATCTGGAAATAGTTAAACTTCTCCAGCTGTTAAAGTCCAAAGGAATAAATGCAAAAACCGCAGGAGAATGGGACAGCTCCCAGCAGGACACTCTTGAAAGCGAAAAGTCAGCATTGTTGCGCGCTTTCAAAGAAATAGATAATATAGATTTTGTTTACATATACTCAAAGGATGGCTATATAGGCAAAACAGTTGCACTGGAAATAGCCTACAGCTATGCAAAAAACAAACCAATAATCTCTTCAGAAACAATAGAAGATTTTTCTGCACAGGCACTTATATCAGGTACTGTAAGTCCCGAAAAACTTGTTGATTACTGCTTTTTCAAGAAAGCCTAGATTGGCACTCCAAAAGCTTCAGAAAACTGCTCCACTTTCCTAAACTCCCTTACAAATTCCATTCCCTTATCAGTAATCCTGTAAACTCCCCTCCCCCCGGCATTTACTGTTTCTACAAACTGCTTATCCATTAAAACATCCATATATTTGTTTAATCTGACATGACTAAGATTAGCACCATAAAGAATATGTGTTGGCTTTGCAACCCCGCCTTTCTTTTGTATAAGCCTTAAAATATCCACTAAAATTCCTATTTTAGACCTTCTGCTATCATCCTCTTCCTCCCATTTATTTTTAACCTGCTGTATCACTCTCTATTCACCCTTATGAGCATATAGAGCAGGAAAGCAAAGCTCAAAATCAAAGAAACATGCGCCAAAATATAGAACCCTTTAAAGAAAGGCGTAAAAAGCAAAACCGCATGATAAACAGCCATTAACACAAATGCTCCCATAACCCAGAATCCATTCTGGTTTTTGTTCGAGAAATAGCTTACAGCGCTCCTGAAAGCCAGATAAAGAGCAAAAAAGAACAATCCAACATTCAGATAGGAATAATAGTTAAATGTCATTGGAAGGCTCAAAAGGAAAACACCCTTTTTATCAGGAGCATACATGTTTATCAAAAACCAGTATGCCAAAAAGCTTGCACCAAAGTAAATCCAGTAACCTACATCAGCCACATCAAAATACCCGTTAAACAAAAGCAGTTCCTTCTGCTCAAAAAACTTCAGATAGGAATAGGCACTTGTTAAGGAAATTGTTAATAATCCAACAGCCAGTATAGAAAACCCTACAAACAGGTTATAGTGCTGGTTTTTTTCTGAAACTGAATAAAGCTTGTAAGCCTTATAGGCTATTGCCAGCCCTATTAGCGCTGAAACTAAGTAGATTACAGAGTCATATCCGTAAAACCTGACCGGGAGTAAAAACCCTTCTATAGCCATTATTACCAATTCATCCTTCCCACCAAACCTTTAAAAGCTTTTTGCACTGGGGGTTTCTAATGGTTCTTAGCCTGCCAGCCTATTTAGCAGCAGAAGGCGTGAGAAGAATCAGTGACTCTCAGCTAGTAGAAGAAGAGATTTCCATACTCGGCATAGATAAGGCCAGAGAACTGTTTCGTCTTCTTGGGAACGCGCAGCGTCCAAGCAGTGCTGATTTTTCAGCTTATGCCTTCCAGGCAAGTAATGGTGTAGACCATCTTTTTGAATCAGCTAAATACGGAGAGAATCTAACAATAACAGAAAAGGTAAACAGGAAACTAAAAGGAAGAAAAGCTATACTTGATGCAGGCTGCTTTACAGGACTGAAAACTGTCTGGTATGCTTTGCAAAACCCAGAATCAACAGTGCACGGAATTGATATGGTGGATGAATCAATACAGGTTGCAGAAACGAGAAAAGCCAAATATTCTGCAGCCAATGCAAGCTTTTCTGTGCAGGACGTTTTAACTTACAAACCTGACAAAAAATACGATGCAGTTGTTTTAACAAATATAGTGGCTACCATTACTGAAGCCCATAATACCAGACTTTCCAACCCAGAATCTGCAGCATTTTTAAGAAGGAGAGTAGCTCCTTTAGTATCTTCTTGGGTTATGCCACATGGTATGGTAATAATCTATGACAGGCTGAGTATACCTATTTTTGACGAGTATAGAGATATGACACAGGCTGCTATGCTTTCTGAAGGGTTTTCAAAAGCAGGAAACGAGAGAGTCCATTCTTCCGGAATTAATGGAGACGATATAGAAGGGGTTTTCCTAGCTTTCCAAAAGCCCTGAAAAAGCTGAACCTAAAGTCCCTATTACCTCTTCATAAGGAGTTTATATACTCCCCCATAGTTCTGGTCAGCGCGGTGGGCTCTTACAGATACCTCCTGTGAGGGCCGGTAACTCTTTTCAGCTGCTGCGGATGAAAACCCCGCCGGCAGCAATTTAATTTGAGAGGTGAGTGCCAAAGGTTTTCACAAACCCAAAGAGCAAGAGCAACCGCAGGCTTGGGGCTTCGGCCCCTTGCACCTGACGGTCATTTTAAATCTTTCTTTCCGGCATTACTAGAGTAAATCCATCAGCTTCAGTTGCTGGCACAAACTCAACATAAAGCAAAGCAACATTATTCCCCTCTTCTGTAACCCTATTACCCAAAGAACTTAATTTTGGAAGAGCCCATCTCCCCCCACCAAACTGGAAATGCACTTTTTTGTCAAGAACAACCCTTTCTTCAGCTTTCGGCTGTTCCTCCAAATCCCTTATACTAACAGCCTCCAGTTCACCCCTCCTAAACAGCCCATTTCTTTCAGCAAGCCCAATAAAATCATCCATTCCAACAGCTCTCAATCTATAATCCTCAAATGCCAGCTCAGCATCTATAAAATCTTTGCATACCAATGAACCATTTTTTACATTCACTCCATCCAGCACAACCTGCTCTCCACTAAGGGTTACCGCAGGTTCCTTTAGCATATAAACCCTCTCAACCCTTATCCCTTCAGCAGCAGGTTTTGCAGTCCCAACAGGTTCGGGTCTATAAAAAACAGGTCCAGCCAAATGAACCCCATACCCATCAGGAATAAAGCTAAGGTTTGCAATCGCTCCTGGAAGGGAGCACAATTTCTCCCCCCTTAATCCAGCAACTCTCCTTGCCTCAGACCATGTTAATCTGGATAGGTAACCTTTCTTTTTCCAGTCCAGTTGCCCATCAACAGAACCATTCACAAACCTTAGTGGAGCTCCAATCCCCTGTTCATTGTATTTAGGGGAATCCAGCAGAGGAGCTAAATTATCTATTATATCCCTGTTTGTTGTTACCATATTATCCAGTTAAAACTCGATAATCAAAACTTAAATAACCTTATCATCTTCCACATCCTTTGCAAACAACCTATTTTCTTTCCCAACCCTTTCCACTTTTATATAATCAGCAAGCCTTCTCAGCCTATAGCTCATTGTGCTCTGCGCAACTTCAGCAAGCTCTGCCAGCCTGCTCTGGGTTACTTCCGGTACTCCTCTCAAAATATCCAATATTCTATTATCCTCTTCAGTTCTCAGATGGTTTCTAGGTACTTTGAAACCTGTTGGATAGAGAAGCCTTTCCCTGCCTCTATAAACGCTCTTTACCAGTCCAAATTCTTCCAATATATCCAAATGATAAGTCAGGCTTCCCTGCGGCAGCGGCTTTACACTCCCATCTGTTCCCCTTTCTCCCATATACTCCCTTAACCCAGAAAAATTAACTCCAGGATCAGATCTAATAAGTGCAACTAAACGCCCCCGTCTATTATGATCCCTGACATTCTTTTCTTCGATGTAAACATGCGGAGGCGCCATACCAAATTATTGCTTTTTTGAAACAAAAACCTTCCTAGGGGAAAGGCAGCTTTAAAAGGCTTTCCATTAAGCGAGTAGGAAGCTTAAAATATCTTTACTCCAAAACATCCAAATAATTTATTTTTCTGAATTCTTTATCAAAGGTTGCAATTTTGCCAGCATTCGCAAGCTTCATAATAACCAATGTCGTGCAGTCAACAAGACTTAAATTAAGATCGGTCTTTGAAAATGCTCCCCAACTCTCAGAAAAAATATGTTCATCTACATTAATAATGAAAGTTGTTTTTAGTATGTGCTGTCCCAAAGTAACGGCTCTCTCCTTTCCCAGTTTTCTAAGGCCAACTCCTACAACTTCATTTAGAATATAATCAGATGTAAATACAGGACCATATTTTTCTATATCATCCAAAATAGCCAAAGCTCTGCTGTGGTGCACATCATTTTCGTTATCATAAGCCAGAAAAAAACTGGCATCTATAAAGATCATTTTCACTCGCCATAAAGTATTTTGTCAACATCTTCGCTTACTCGTTCCGTTCCTTTCCCCCATTTAATGGGTTTTAGCGCTGCAAATTTTTCCTTTCCCTCTATTTCTGACTTGAATTTTTCCATGGCCAAAGTTACTGCAGTTCCCAATTTCAATCCCCTAGACACAGATGCAGCCTTAAACTCCCTAAATGTTTTCGTATCCACATCTCTTATTGTAATCTGCGTTCCCATGTTAAACATGTTGTATTTGTAGTATTTAAACTTATTTATCTATAGTACATAGAAATGGTTAAAACATTTAATTAAATAGGTTTAATAACAAATTATACATATAGGAAAAGGTGAGAAAACTACGCACACGCAAACCAAAGGTTAAGGGCAAAAGTAAACGTTTTTCTACAACTAAATCGTCTAAAAAATTCTTCTATATTGCAACTTCAATTCCCTATACAAACGCAAAGCCACATATTGGGCATGCACTTGAGTTTACAGAAGGCGATGTTTATGCCCGCTGGAATAGATTGCTGGGAAAGAAGGTGTTTTTTCTTATTGGAACTGACGAGCATGGGCTGAAAAACCAGCAGGCTGCAGAAAAGGCCGGAAAGCCTGTGGAACAATTTGTGGATGAAAACGTTTCAAAAGTTGCGTTACTTGCAAAGGAACTAAACCTTTCCAATAATGATTTTATCCGCACTACTGACAAAGAAAGACACTATCCAACAGCTCAGGAAATCTGGAAAAGGCTGAAAAAAAGCAAGGATTTGTACAAGAAAAAATATAGCGGGCTTTACTGTACAGGCTGCGAATCCTTCAAGAATCTCCGCGACTTGGTAGATGGTATCTGTCCACTTCATAACAAAAAGCCAGATGAGATAGAAGAGGAAAACTGGTTTTTCTTTTTATCCAAATATACAGGCAAAATAATAAGGTTGATAGAATCCGGAGAGCTGGAAATCCTGCCAGAGGGCAAAAAGAGTGAAATGCTCTCTTTTTTGAAAGAGGGACTGGAAGATGTTAGCTTTTCCCGCTCCACAAAAACTTTAACGTGGGGTGTGCCAGTACCCGGGGATAAAGGACAAGTAATGTATGTATGGTGCGATGCCCTTACAAACTACCTTTCAGGAATAGGCTTTAGCTCAGACAAAAAACTGTTTGCGCAGTGCTGGCCTCAGGATTTGCAGATTTTAGGAAAGGATATCCTCCGTTTCCATGCTATTTTGTGGGAAGCAATGCTCCTTTCTGCCGGTCTTCCTACTTTAAAGAAGATTTTGACACATGGCTTTGTTACAATTGAAGGACAAAAAATGAGCAAAACAATAGGAAATGTTATAGACCCTGTAGACTACATAAAAGAATTCGGGGCAGAAGCGTTAAGGCACTATTTGCTCAGGGAAATCCCCTCTGACGAGGACGGGAACTTTTCCCGCACAATTTTCATAGAGCGGTATAACAAGGATTTAGCAGATAATTTAGGAAACTTATTAAACAGATCTCTAACTTTAGCTGAAAAGTATTTTTCAGGCATTCCAAAAGCAAAGTCCAATGAGAAAATAGCTCTCATAGCTCTGGAAACGAGAGAAAAGGTGGAGAAAAATATTGAAAACTTTAAGCTGCATTTAGCACTGGGGGAAATCTTCTCTTTTACTTCTACTCTAAATAACTATATTAACGAAACCGAGCCCTGGAAAGTCCAAGACAAAAACAAGCTTGCAGAAATAATTTATACTCTTTTAGAAGGCATAAGATTCTCCGCTGCTCTTTTATCCCCTTTCCTGCCAGCTACAGCTGAAAAAATCTACTCACAGCTTGGTCTGCTTCCAGAATTTAACAGAAAGCAGATAGATAAATTCGGTGTTCTAAAAGCAGGAAAGCTTGGAAAGAAGGAGATATTGTTCAAAAAGTATGAACCTCCTGCACAGCAGAAAACGGTGGAAACAGGTATACAGGCAAGCTGGTCTGACTTTGAAAAGCTGGAGATTGTTTCAGCTGAAATTTTGTCAGCAGAAAAGATAGAAGGAGCAGACAAGCTGCTGAAACTTACAGTTAATTCAGGAGAAAAGAAAACAATTGTTGCAGGCATAGCTCAATCTTACAGTCCAGAAGAACTAATAGGAAAGCAGGTAATTTTGCTGAAAAACCTTGCTCCACGCGAATACAAAAAGTTCGGGCTAACAAGCGAGGCAATGCTTTTAGCTGTTGGAACAAATGAGGGAAAGCTGGCTTTAGTTGTACCAGAGAAAAAGGTAAAACCCGGAGAACGGGTAGGTTAACTAGTCTCTTGCAATACGCGCAAACGAGGGGCAGAGTATAATCCAATCCTCATCTATACCTGCAATATCTCCGTTCAGTGCAACACATGTCTTTCTGAGCTTTTCTATTGCCCTTTTTAGCTCGCTCATATCCTTTTCTTTCAATGGCTTTATTTTAACCAAAACAATAGAGCCATTTCTCAGGGACTTTTGTATTCTGTCAGAATCAGCAAAATCCACCAGTTTATCAACAAATATAGGAACTTTTCCTCCCTCAGCTCCAGCTGCGCTAGTATCTAACTCAATATAACTCTCTTCTCCACCAACACTCTTTCCAAACAGCTTTTCTAGAACCATTTTATCGCCTCCATATTTTATGTTAATTATAGTCGATTAGCATATATAAATATCTCCCTTTTTCCCTATTTCTCCCCCTTAGCTTCAGCTTCCAAAGCGGTTACAATATTCCATACCTGTGTCCTAGTATACATAGGTAAATTAGGGTCATTTGCAACCTCATCCAAGCATGAAATAACAGTATTAACCCTTATGCTCATTTCCTCAGTCCCAGAATTCAGGTTCTTTATACAGTCCTCACACTTTGTTCTTATGTTCCTCGGAACTGTTCTGTCTTCTGCTATCTGCTGTAGTAAAGGAATTATCTGCTCGAACATGAATCACAACCCCCATTATTCAACCCTCTAAGAGCTTACTGTAAAGCGAGCTATTTAAGCCTTTGCAGCTCTATTTTTTCAATGGCAGTTATTATAATAAATGACATACAAACTTGGAAAGAAATGCTCAGTCCCCTCCAAGGAGAGCATGGTTATGTTCTTATCCGGCCCCGTGATAGAGTCCGTGATAGAGTTTGGAGTTCAAATGCGTATATGGGAAAGTTAGAAAGAGTTTACACTGGAAGCGGGTGTGAAGTAAACCACGCTAACGTAGAACTCATGAATGGAGTCTTAATCAAAGGTAATGATGGACCAAATGGTTTCCATGGTTTTGAACAGCAAATGAAAAGATCTGTCTGTCTTGGTGACATGATAGTTATGGGTGCAGGGCATATTGATGAAGCCTTAGCACGTTATAGTCTATCCACAAGAGATTATGATTATTTTGTAAGGAGTATGGCCCCAGAAAGACCTGTTCAAGTGGCCAGGCGCGTGGCTCCAGGTCATGGTTTGTAACAACTTAAAGTTCATTCCAGCCTTTCTGCCTTTCCATATACTTTCTCAAGTTCTCCAAGCAAAAATTCAATAACCTCAGGAATAGCCTTAACCTTCCTCCCGTTAGCAGATCCAGCTGTAGGGTGGCCTCCGCCGGTCCCACCGATTATTTTTCCCACTTCTATAAACAATATGCTCAAATCAATCCCCCTGTCCTCTATAGTTTTTTTAGCTCTGCTAGAAACTCTCAGTTCTTCTTTTTTCCTGTCAAAAACAACAGCAATATCAGCCCCAGCTTTTACCAAAGCTCTTGCAGTCTGTGATTCAAAACTACCAATCTCTGTAAAGCAAACCAAAAGCTCCCCCAGCCTGTAAACCTCTATCCTTCCCAGCGCTCTTAAAACAGCAACCCTTTCTGAAAAATCAACCTCCCCCTCAATTGTGTTCAGCACATCAGAAAACTTAACCCCTGTTCCCAGCAGCTCTGCAACAACCAAAAATTCCCCCCTCTCAGCCAGCCTTAAGTGCGCTGTATCAGCTACAATACCAGCAAGCAGAATCTTTGCAATTTCTGCTGTTATTTCCACTCCAAGAACTTTCAAAAGCCTAAAAACCATTAATGCAGCAGCTTTTTCCTTTTCATCTATCCAAACAGCTTTAGCTCCCTTAACCAGCGGACCAGCTGGATGATGGTCTAAAATCAAATCTACCCTAAGATTTTTAACTGAAGCTAATTGTTCTGGAACTGAAGTTTCCACCAAAAAAACCCATTCATAGTTTTTACAGTCAGGATCCACTATAATCTCTTCACTCCCCAGCAGCTTTTTCCCAGCCCTTGAAACAGACTCTGCAACTCCTATATCCATCTCCAGCCCAAGTTTTCCCAGCCCATATTTTAATCCAAGTGCAGAGCTAACAGCATCCAAATCAGCATTATGATGCGTAAGCAAAAGTCCCTTCCCTTTCAGCTTCCCAACAGCTTTCACAAGCTCTTCCATATCCACTCTTCTACAGTTAACTTTTAAAAGCTTCCCAACATCGCTGATTGCAGAATTATAACTCGCTTCCGCGGGTAAAAACAGCAGGTTTAAATATATATTTAACAGTAGTGAAACTATGGTAGTTACAGTAACTTTGGATGGGAGAACTGCTTCAGAGATTTTACATGAAAAAAGGGTTGCAGCTGTTAGGGTATTGGTAGAAGAACATCCAGCTATAGATCCAGATGCATTTAATAAATATCTCGATATAAGGCATCCTATTAATGGATATGTGGCTATGCTTCCAACAAATGGAGAAGGCAGAATTGTTGGTGGCGGTGCAGCTGTTTTAGCAAAGGTTGCAGATGATACGAATAGGGCTGTTGCAGATTATATTGCACAAATGGGTAAGGGAAATGCTTATGGTGCAACAACTCCAGCATATGGTGCAAAACCCCTACCTACAACCGGTGGTCGTGTGTTTGACAGAAGGAGAGCTGGATTGCCTCCGGGCGTTGATTTGGTTTTGAAAGAAGCAGTCAAACCTTAAGCAGCTTTTTTCTGCTGTGAAACTAAAAGAGACTGAAGTTTTCCCTGAATCTCTTCCAGCTTTTCCTTGAGTTTCTTTTCCTGTGTTTCCAGAGACTTAGCCCTTAAATCTCCAGTCTCTTTCTTTTCCTTTAGCTCAGAAACCAACACTGATTTAGTGCTTTTAACCAAAATCGGTCCAACAGCCTTGTAAACCTCTTCCTTATCTCCAACTTTTGCCAGTTCTTCGAGAGCTTTCTCAGTCTCTATTTTTTGCATTCCCATAGTCTCCTTCTGCAAAACAATAGCCTGATACTGCTGCTGGAAAGTCTGCAACTGCATGAAAAGTTGCTGTGCTGCAGGCGGAAGCGATATTGTTTCTGGCATTTAAATCCTCTCTACTGTTTCTGCAGCAGCCCTTATAAGCTTTAGGTAATTGGAAACCCCAGCCATTAATCCTGCTATTGTTTCAGAGCTGACAGAAAGCAGAACTTTTCCCTTTCCGGCTTTCAAAGAAACAGAAAACTTTTTTGTCTGTTCCATATCAGGTTCAATAGATTTCAAAACAATCTCAGAATCCTTGCAGTCTATTTCAATATCAGCTTTCAATTGCTCACCGTGCAAGAACTTTCCTTACGGTTTTCGGCCTTTCCTTTACAATAATCCTGTACCCGCAGTAAGGGCAGCGTATCTTTTCCTTTAAATTATCAAATTCTATGCTTTTCATGCAACTAACGCACTTGTACATATCATTCACTTGTCTCTTCCATCTTTTCAACTTCCATCCTTTTAAGCATTTCTGAACCAACTGCGCTCGAAGGGAAATAAGCTCCTCCAGCAAATTTCTTCCCGCATTTATTGCACTCCCAAATGCCTGCAGCAACCCTTTTCAGTGCCATGCGCTCGCAGTATGGGCACTGCTGCGGTTTTTTCTGGGTGCTTTCCATTATTGCAACTATCTTTTTTGTCCTTGTTCCATATCTCGGCCCAAATCTTCCTGTTGATCCAACCTTTTTTGTAGCCATTAAATCCCCTATAACAGCTTTCTCAGTTCCTTGCCCTTATCTATCGCAAGCTCAACAGCCTGCTGTATTTCAGGAACAGTAAAGTATCCATCCCCGCCCTTTTGCATTGCGCATAACTCCCCGTTTTCCAATGTAGCAACTGTCAGCCTTGCATCCAATGCAGATTCCTCTTCTGCTGTCGGGTCAACCAAAAGCTTGTTTCCTATTTTTATAACAGTGATTTCCACAGGCTTATCAGAAACAGGAAGCTTCCCTTTAAGCTCCCTTATAATTTTCTTGTTATCTGCATCCCATTTCGGCATTTTTGTATCAAGCAATGCAGCCATTGCTCCAATAGAAGCAGCATCAATCAAATTCCCATCATGATCAAGCACATGTATATCTATATGCACGGTCCATGCAGCTTCCTTTTCCTTAATACAAAGCTTTTCCATATCAACAGCATGGCTCTCCCTTATCCCTCTATCAACTACTCTAGCCAGCTCAACAGCTTCTTCCCCAGGAGGCCCATTTTCAAAATCAGGTGAAGCCAAAGGAACAAACTCTGCATCCACAACAAATCCCCCCTCATTTGGAGAATCAGGATATGGTTCTTTAACTTCCATTTTAACTCCAACCAAAACCATTGTGTTTCCAATCTTTACTTCAGCAGATCCTTCAGCAGTCTCTATAACACCTGTTTTAACAGAAATTTCCCTGAAATCAGTCAATCCTCTTCCATCTTCCCTAGTCCCATCTTCTATAAGCTTGCGCACATAACTTTCATTCTTGTTTATCATTTTTCTTCCCCTCTGTATTTTTCAACTAAAACTTTCTTCTGCATATCATTTATTTTTGCGCATCCATCCACAGCCAAATCAATTGCTTCAAAAAACTCTTCCTTGCTCAAAATTCCATCCAGCTGAAGCAATACAACCTTATCAGTTCCCCCAACTGTTGCAACAGCAATATCCACATCCCCAAAATTATCCTCCAGTCCGGCCATATCCAGAGCAATCTTTCCATCTATCTTTCCTACTGAACAGCAGCTAACCAAATCCCTCATTGGTATTCCTGCATCAGCCAAAGCAATTGCAGCAGCATTCAACCCTGCACAGCGCGTGCTTGCATTAGCCTGTACAATTTCTATGAAAATATCTATAACAGCTTTCGGGAATTCCTCAAAGAAAATAACCTGCGAGAGCGCCTCTTTAACAACTTTTGAAATTTCAGTGCTCCTCCTTGAATGGCCAGGCCTGCTCCTTTCTGTTGTTGAAAATGGTGCCATAGTATAGGTGCATCTCAATACAGCCCTTGAAGGATCCTGCATCCATTTGGGATGGAGGTTGCGCGGACCATAAACAGCAGCAATAGCATGCGTTGATCCAAAATTGAAAAGTCCTGAACCAAGGGCTCTTTTCAGGTTTCCAGACTCCAAAACTATAGGCCTGAAATCTTTCAATTCCCTTCCATCCAGCCTTTTCCCGTTTACAATAAGCTTTTCAGGAGCTCCAATCTTACTCATTTTCTTCCCCTCTAACTTTCTTTATCATTTTAACTTCCGCTGCAGGCGGCTTTAATCCGGCAGCAGCCAGCTCATTCTCAAGGAACTCCGTTACCCTGTCAGTCAACCCTTCAGTGTGAGCTTCCTTTTCAATCATTAAAACAGCTTTTGTAGCCAGCCCCTCATATCCTCCCTTAAGCCAAACAAGCCCATTCTGCCCAACAGTAAGCATAGTTCCAGTCTTGCTTCTAATAACCTCAATCATAGAACCCTCTTTTCCAATAACCCTTGGAACCTTTGATGGGGTTATTGTTAACAATCTACCACCAACTAATTTTTTGGCCTTATAATCATTCATTGTTAATCTAACTTGCTTCCCTCTTGTAACATCCAGAACTTTTGCGTATATCACTTCCCCAATATCATAATATACAGAAATATCAGCTCCCTGTTCCACATACTCACTCACAGCTTCTCCAACCTGCAAAATTGCATCATATGGACTGTTTATGTTTGTTATCCAGAAAGTAGGCTGCATATCCTCTATAAAAGCTATTACCCCATCTCCGGACTTTGGAATATAAACTCCGGACAAAGGCACAACAATAACAAGCCTGTCTTTTGTCTTAACCAAACCCAAATATTTGCTCTTTATTTCCTGTCCGGCTCTATAAGCTCCGGAACCAGGCAGAAAATCTAACCCGCGTGCAAGCAAATCCCCAGGTGAAACTATATCTCTCTCTTTTGCTACCAATTCTGATTTCACAGTTTTTAGCTCAACCATGTTTTTCCCTTCCTTCAAAAGGCAGGACCGAAGAACAAACTGTACCATTCAGCCCAACCAATTTACTGCTCACTTCTTCCCCTGAGAACTATTTAAAGCTACCGCTCTCCAAAAAATATTGAACTATAATACATTCAAGTCTAATGTAAAGTAACTGGTTCACTTCCAATCCGCGTCATTCTAGAAACAGCCCATGGATCACTCATATCCTGTTCCCAATGATACCATGGATCTCCAGTTTCTTTTGTATTATCATAAGCTAACATAAATGTTGAACCAGGCAGCATGCTGCTTCCATCATCAGCTGGACTTCCGCGTGTTTCTCGTGCTTTTCCAGCAACAACTTGTTTTTTTATACCATCTCCTATGCGAGCACATGCATATGCAGCTCCATCGTTACCAAGTCTTTTACCAATTTCAGCTAAGTCCAAATAAACAAATCCAGGAGTTCCAAAGAACTTATCTACTAATCTATCTGCAGCAGCTTTTGTTTCCGGATCCAATCCACCCATAAAATAAACTACTAACTATAAGGCTTATAAACAAAATTTATACATCGGCAAATGCCTTACTTTTTAATTGGCTTTATCTGAACATCCCCGTGTGTAAGAGAATTTAATTTGCTGAAAAGATCCTGCTGCATTCCAGCTGAAAGCTCTAAAACACACAAATAGGATCCATCTCCAGAATATTCCTCCCTCTGAGGGTATCCAAACTCCCTTACAATCCCTGCACCTCTTCCAGAATACTGAGCAGGTATTTTTATCGCAACCTGCACTTTCTCTATTTTAACTGGTATAACAGTTTGTACAATTTTTAACACAGCTTCCACCTGCTCTTCTGCTGAGCGCTCTATACTAACTCTGGCTTTTGCCTGTTCCATTGCCCTCAGAACCCTGTCTATAGGGTGCGGAGCTCCTGTCTGCGGATTAACTCCCTGCTTTGAAATAATAGCTGCAACAGCCCTCTCCCTCTCTTCCTGCATTTTCCTTCTCTGTTCAGTTGTTAACTGAACCTCCCCTTCCTTTACAATTTTCAGGCACACATCCTTTGCATTTCCAGTTCCAAAAGCTTTTGTTAAATCAGCAGCAGCAGCTCTGGTTCCCTTCCCAACATCCTCAAAAACCTCCTCCACTGCAAGCAAACTTCCAGCTTCAACAGCTTTCCCTCCTCTGAAAGCTAAAGCCAGCTCAGGATCCACAAGAACCTCATACTTTTTTCCAGCTTTGTTTATCCTTGCAATAACAGCCTTATCCACTGAAACCATGCGGGCAATTTGTGCGCACAGGTTAAAATAGGTTTATGCCTCAGCCCTTCCTTCTAAAATCTCAACAACTTCCAAAAGGCTTCTAACTCTTGAAACCCCGTTCCCATTTTCAATTCCCCTATTGTAAGGCTGATCATACAGAAAACATTCCAACAGCCTTTCCTGATCTCCCGTAACTCTTCTTACTCTCTGCTTTTCCTGAATCCTTCTTGCAAGGCTGTCACTATCATCCACAAAAATCCCATGTCTACACAACTCCTCTTTATTAGATTTTAAAGGAACTATAACAAGTTCCCTATATTTTACTCCATACAGTCCCAGCCATTCACTGATAGGCTCCCTCGAACCTTCCTCATGAGCTGTTACAATATCCACTTCCGCAACTTTTCCTAATCTTTCTGTTAATCTATCCAGCCCGCGTTCATACGGCTGTATAACTTCTACTCTATCCTTATACTTGTCCCATACCTGCTCATATCTCCAACCCTCTGAAGACTTACCAGTGTACCTAGCCAGCGCTTTCCAGCTGGTTATCATATTGGCTGTAATAACCTTCCCTGTTTCAGCTGAAACTTCCGGCAAAATAACAGAATGCAAATCAGCTAAAGTTCCATCCAAATCAAGTGCAAGCTTAGGTAGCATTCAAAACCTTTCTTAGAAAAACTATTTATAGCCCAGAAAAATTACATATATTTCTTGATAAACTTTACTCCTTCTTCTCCAGCATACTTTCTAAATCCTTTTCCATCTATAACAGAAAGCTCAATTTCCATTGGTTTTATTCCCTTCTCCCCAGCCTTTAGGGCAGTGAGAGCAATCTTTATTGCCTCCTCCTCTCCCAACCCTTCCTTCCATTCCTTTTTCAGAATTTTTATAGCCTCTGCAAATCCCTTTCCAATAGCCTGTGCTTTCCAGCTGTAGAATGCTGAGGAAGGATCAACTTCAAACAACTGCGGTCCCTTCTCATCCACACCTCCCACCAACAAAGCCACTCCAAAAGGCCTTACTCCTCCATATTGTGTAAACAACTGCATCCTGTCAGAAATATCTTTTACAACTCCTGTAACATTCAAAACTTCATCATAAGTTAAACGATAAACCTGTGCCTTTACCCTTGCAGCATCCACCAAAACCCTGCCATCTGCCAAAAATCCCGATATAGCAGTTCCTAAATTATCATCTATCTGGTGTATCTTATCAGAACCAGTATTTGGTATAGCAAGTTCCTCTAAAGGCCTCATAGCAGCAAAAACAACTCCATCCCTGTAAATAAGACCCAAAGAAGTTGTTCCCCTCTTAACAGCCTCTCTTGCATACTCTACCTGAAAGAGCCTCCCATCAGGGGAAAAGGTTACTATAGCTCTATCATATCCCATGAATTCTGGCATTGCTTCCATAAGAACCTTGAATTCCTATATAGCAGGAAGTTTATAAAGCTTTATACAATGTCTTATTTTCCCTTCCAGTCCCTTTCAGTAACAGCATTTTCTGTTAAATGCCCGCACTTAACGGTTGTATCACAGAAAATCTTTAAACCAGCTTCCTTTGCTTTCTCACAAAACCAAAAATCCTCGCTAATCCCATGCGCAAAACTAAAGAACGCTGGAAAGCCATTTTCCTCCCCCACAATTTTCAATATAGTTTCAGCAGCTTCCCTTGAAATCAACAAACAGCCAGCCCCACACCCATCTATTTCTATCAACCCTTCAGTATAGTCCTCAACAGGCTCATACCCTTTCCCAGCTTCCCTGCAAATAACAGGGTAATATGGATTTTCTTTTTTGAAATAAATACCAGAAACAATACTCTTTCCATGTGCTAAAAGCTTTACCAGCCCATCAGCTGGCAAAACCATATCAGAATCCACAAAAAACAGATGTGTAGCTTTTGTATCCCTTAAAAATTCCTGCACTGCCCTGTTCCTAGCAGTATCCAGCATGCCCCCTTTAACAGAAGCTAACCTGAATTTTCCAGGCTTTTTCATGTCCCAAATGCTCATGAAAGTATCAGCATAAACAAATCCCCTGTGAACAACAACAGCAATAATATCAGGTTCCATTTTTCCACCTCAGAAAAGTTCTCCTTCCTCCTCTTCTCCCCCCTCCTCTTCTTCTATCTCTGCAGTCTGCACAGGAGCAGTTCCAGCAAAGCTCATTAAATCTCTCTCACCGAAAAACTTCTTCTTCGCACCCTTAATAGTTCCTGAAACCCCAACAACAGTTACAGTAACAGGAACATCCCCAACCCTGTTTACAACAGAAAGCGCAGCCCTTACCTCTTCCACAGAAGTGTTATTACACTTTATCAGTCCCATTCTTCTCTGTTCATCCCATGTAGTTTTTAAAATCCAAATCCCAGCCTTTGCAGTTCCCAGCTCCCCTAAAAATCCAAGTATACCCTGCCAGATAGCATTCAGCAAATCCATAAACTGTACATCCCCGCCCCTTTCCACATAAAATGCAAGATACCTTTTCTTATCCCTAAGAGTTGGGGAAAGCCTGTTTGGTCTCGGTTCTGTTTTTTCAGGAAAATCAGCCAACTATCTCAACCCCCTCTGTTATTCTTTTCCCAGCCAAAACCTTCCTGTTCTTTTCAAGTATCCATACAGGATTTTCAGACACCATTCTAAGAGCCGCGGAAAGCTCAAATCCCAGTGCAGTCAGTACAGAAGCCAGCTGGCGCGGTTCCCTCATTTCCCAGACAGAAGAAGCAGAGGAAACAGCAACCCCCAACCCCTTTGTTTTTTCCAAAAGCTGCGCATTTGTTCCAATACTTTCCAGTATTTTAGCCCGTTGTTTTCTGAAGCTGTTCAAAAGTTCTTTAAAACTAAATCCCATTGCAACGCTGTTTTTTTGTGCAGCTTCTGCACAAGTCTCATCCAACCCAGAGTCAATCCTTCCGGCTTCCGGATGTAAAAGAATATCCACTCTCGAATCCTCGCACGCCGCGCGATTAATATTGTAATCCCCCCCACTAACAATAAGAACTTCCACTCTTTCCCTTACCTGTTCCACAACTTTCTTTAGCTCCTGCACAGAATCAACCCTTATCTCAGCGCCTATAGCAATATCCAGCTTTGTTCCAGCTCTTGCTTTTTCAACTGCAGCTTTCAGTTCCCCTAACCCAGCCAAATCCCTAAAATTATCCACTATACAAATCCCTGAAAACCCAAACTTCTCCCCAGCCTTTACTATCTCAGCCAGCGAGCTCTGCCCGCCTGAAAACGGGCTTCTAACACACAAGTCATAAAACTGTGCCATACAAAAGCTTTCTCAGGCAAGAATAAAAACCCACCTGAAACTAGGCACCTGCAACAGGTTCTGCTGCTTCAGTTTCCACTCCAATGATACTCTCTGGTATACAGGACCTCTTTATGACACCTTCTCCCACATGCTCGAACCCCCTTTCAGAATGTTCCACCCTTAACCTATTCCCATCAAACAATATTTGCAGAGGCGTGTCTACTGTAAACCCAGCCAAGCTTGTATATTTTGCAGGCGGAACATACAATCCTATTCTCAATTCACTATCCCTGGCATGATGTTCGGCAAGAAAAACCAAATATGGGCTCATACTTCCAAGAGAAGTTAGTGGAGCTGGTGAAACACTGCACCGTGCAGTAGGAACAGCGGGCGGTCCATGTTCAAGCTCCACCCTCTCGTATACCCCAACACCCACTCTTCTGTCTACTTCTCTTACACCAACATTCATCCATCCAGCAATCGCTAACGGTTTTATACCTTCCCTTAGAATACCATTAACCATCCTCAAATATAGCTGCAAACTTATTTATAATAATTTGTATGCTTCAAAATATTTACAAATCCCTGCTTTTTTTACCTGCAGAAGTCAATCCTCTCTCACTCCTTCCCCTTACATTAGCAATCCATCCTACTGTTCTGTCTGAAATAATAGCTGGATGAGATCTGTCTACAAGAATAACTTCAAACCATTTTTGCTTTCCATCCTCAGCCATATAATAGCTGTTCAAAACTTCAGCATTCGGAAACTTTCTGCTGGCTCTCCCTTCAGCAATAGCCTGCAAACTTCTTTTAGGGTTCATGGAAGTCATTCCAGCTTTCGAAGGCTTCCTTCCACCAGCTGGTTTCTCTCTCTTGCTAGTTCCCTTTCCAATCTTAACCCTTACAATAAAAAATCCCTGCTTAGCTTTCCATCCCAAAGAATGAGCCCTGTCCAGCCTTGTTGGCCTTTCAATCCTCTTAACAGTCCCTTCCTTTCTCCAAGAAATAAGCCTCCCTCTCATTAGCTCTTTCTGCTCTTCAGAGCCCCAATTCTGCCTCAAATACTTTGTAAACCCCATATTTCTCACATCAGCCCAATGGCTTTCAAGCTGCACTCTAATATCAGAGAACGTTTATAAACCTTTCCTGCAGCTTCCGGTTTAGTGAATAATAAATGGAGGCGGAACAACAGTGGCTTTGCCCTTTGGAAATGGTACAACACCGAAATGTACATCAGCAGGAACAACTTTTCTAACAGCTCTATTAAACTGACTTCTGTCTTCAACACCCTTGTTGCTATATTGGTAGACAGTTGTTAGACGTAATCTATCAGGAGTACCCGGAGCCAGAGTTAAAGAAAGAGCATGATCCGGAGAATACCCAAGCAAAAACCATCTGGGCACAGCTTTGTATTCTGTTCCCCCATGAGAAAAATTAAACTTTCCAGCCAAACTTTTAATGTCTATACCCTCTACATGAGGCTCCATATCATCCTCAACATATCTAACCCTTTCGGCTAGCAATATTTCCTTAAAAATATCCATTGCTCTTCTATCTACCCTATCCAATCCAGAGGCAGACCTTCCCAGCTTTGGATCTGTAGCATACCCTCCCCGCACTTCCCTTGGATATACTGTTTTACCCTCGACTACTCCAGTTAATTTCACAAAGGGCTTAAGTGAATCCACCCAGACATGGTATCCATGATCTGTAGTAAGAAACATTGGATCTGATACCCGCACAAAATTCACCTTCATTTCTCTTCCGCCCATAAAATCCAACCAAAAACTAATGCCAGAGAAAGAATAAATAGGCTCCTTTGCTGAGTTTGACGCGTAAAATTTATTTTGTTATGCTTTTCCTACTTTCTTAGGAACTGGGGCTTCAAGATAAGTTGGTGCAGAGTGCATTGCATAAACTGACTGTTGGGATAATTCTTCAATTACTCTTTCTGCCATTCCCATAAGCGTTGCTTCCATTGTCAGTAATGTAGCACCTCCTGGAGTAAAATCTGCTGGACACATATGGTTAATCACACCTTCTTCATGGAGTCTATGAACTTGCATTATAGAATTTTTATTAGCAGGATCAAATACACCTATTCCCCTTCCCCCGTAACGATGAGCCACAGAGAAAGCAGCCTTATCAGATGGACCATCGCCCAAAACAAGAAAATTACGCTTCAAAGATCTCCTTTTTTCTATTGGAACATCAACATTCAAAAGGTCTAGACCACCCTTTGCTATTTGATATATTACTCTACCTTTTGAATATGGATCCAGCAATATAGGATGCGCTATTACACCATCCTCTTCAATAAACTGAGATCCATGTACACTTTGAATTTGCCGGTTTTCATGGCCAGTTACAGTCGAAAGGTGTTTAGCCAATTCATTTCCCAATATAACTTCTGTCAAGCCTGTTGATGCAACATGGAAACCTAATCTTATATTATAATTTCTCCATTCTTCTCTGCCTTCCAAACAACTTTTTAAATTGTCTATAAAAGTTGGAACACCAGGATAAGTTTCAAGTTCTTCACCTGATTCTCGCAGCATTCTATTGTTCAGTCCCTTCATACCTCTGAATTCAGGTTCTAGTCCTCTGGCACATCTAATCATAAGTGTCATATATCCTATTTCCCCAGTGCCAACATTATATCCACCAGCTTTAAGCTGTTCTGTCCACTCGTTGTTTCTAACCCAGAATTTTACAGGATCTACTCCACAACGCCTAAATAAAGGATGCTCACAATACTCTCCTAGAGTTTTATCAAAATCCATAAAAACTTCTAAATATACAGGTTTTCCCGGTATAGCTGGTGTAGCAGGCTCTTCCCACTTCCTTTTATCAGGCATATTTTAATTGTGTCAGAAAAACATTTAAAGACATGTATAATGAAAAAAATATAAAAGTATTTCAAAATAAACTTTAGGTTTTTCTTTCCGGTCTGTGTGCAGGTCCAGCAACAACCCTTGGGGCATTCAAGTGTCCAACATCAGCGCCCACACCCCCACGGCTCCTGGCTTCAATATCATCTATAACCCTATAAGCCATGTGCAAAAGCCCTTCTTCTATCTGTATGCGTGTATGACTCCCTTCACTATAATCTGTGGGGCCAGATAGGTCTATCCTTCCTTCCCTAAGCATAGTCATATTCTGTGATCTCGACTTATTACTTTTGGGGTCGTATACTCCCATAGCTATGCCTCCATTTTTCTTTACGAGCCTGAACATTGCTATGTCAGATGGTCCATCTCCCAAGGCAAATACATCGCTCTTAAGAGCAACTCTTGCTTCATCAGACATTTCCACATTCAGCAAATCCTGGCGCCCTTTTGTTAGCGTAAACAGATACTCTCCCTTTCCATATGGGGAAAGCAAACGCGGCACTGCTATAACACCATCCTGTTCTATAAACCCACTTCCATGTACACTTACTATGTGCTGAGCTAATGGACTTCCGCGTATTATCTCATCCAGACCTGTTGTAACAACATGAAAATCAACCTTCAATCCATGATCTTTACATCTTGGATCTTCCTCAACAGCAGCTTTTACAGCAGGTATAAAATCCGGAACTCCAGGATAAAATTCCAATTCTTTTCCAAGGTCATGTATAAGTCTGTTATTTAGTCCAGCCATCTTTCCCCCCGGTCTTGCATAGTTTATCATGAGTGCAAGGTATGCAAGCTCTCCTGGTCCTTCATATCCCTGTTCCTGTCTCCATGTTTGAAGAAGTTCTTCCTTTTCTCTCCAGAAATCAGCTTCATTCACTTTAAAATGCCTAAAAATAGATCCCTGACAATATGGACCAAGTGTTAAATCAAAGTCCCCCAAAACTTTCAAAACAGGTTTCTGAGGCCTGCTGCTACCCGTTCTTTCAACCCCCACACGCATTCTACAATTCTGTGTGTAAATTATTTAAGCACATCTCTACCAGAGAGGAAAGGAAAAAGTTTAAGAACCTATGCTTTATCCTGCACAAATTTTTCCCCTGTTTTCAGGCAGTATTCAGCCTTTGCCAACTGATGGCCAAGATAGGCTGCATGATCCATAAGGGAGACCAACCCCTCGTGCAGTATTTTCCTATACAGTATTTGGGCATCCTTCCCATGGAAAACAAATCCTGAAGGCAGTCCTTCCTTTGTATAGTGTTCAACAAAAATCCCCTGTTCTACTTTTACAATAAAATAGCCATGTTCATCCTCAACCAGCGGGAGAACCCTGCCTGCAAAGCTCTTTTCCAGTATTTTCTCAGCTTCCTTCCAGTTGTTTTCATAAACATGCGCTGAATTTGATAAAATAACAAGCTTTCCCAGCCCAATTCCAACCCGTTCAGCTATCTGCCTCTGCAGCCTTCTGAGAGCAAATGCGTTCAACAACCAAGCCCCAAAAATATCATGGGATCTGAAATTTGCAGTCTGTACCAGCTTTCCTGCTCTAATACTCCATACTATTTGGGTTAAGCAAGGTGGGTTTTTAGAACCTGAATCTCCCTCTTTCAGTGTAAAAGCAACAGCCCTGCGCGTGTGCGGTCTCTCCTTTAAGATTCTTACAACAGCTCCTATCTGATCCTGCGCTTCTCCAAATTCCTCTAAAAATTTATCAGGCACATGTGAGAGCTGGTAGTTGAAAAGCCTCTCTCCATATGTATACTCAACTCCTAGAGGCCTTTCCTTTGAAAAGAATGTTTCATAGTAGTTTTCCAAATCCCTTTCTGTTATTGGCAGCCATGCCGGGAGTGCTGGTTCATCCCCATCTATAACAGAGACCAAATCCAGTATCTCCTTCTGCCTGATTTTATAATCTGTATCCTTCTCTTCCCCAAACTTCATCACATTATTTAGAGCCCTCAGCCAGACCCATGGTATTGAGGGCCCGCGGACTTTGAAAACCACATCTTCTGTTTTCAGTGGGGCAGATGACTTATCCAGCTCTGTTATCCAGACAGGCTCCATAAAGGGCTTTGCCTCTTCCTTTATAGACTCTAAAACAGCTGGCACATCAGCTTCCCTCCCCCTCAAATCAATTATCTTCACATTTTCCCTAAATTTATTAACAAGCTCAGTATCCACATTTGAATCAATATAGCCCGAAGATCCAATTATTTTCCTATCATCCCCAATCCCATTTTTCAGGAAGTTAATCAGCGCCTCTCCGCTTTTCATTAAATCTGCACCACAAATAACAATATACCTTATTTTCGGGTTAGCCAAAACATTCTTTAGCATAGGGTTTATGCCCTGCACAGTATACAGGTTTCCACATACAGCAAACTTTCCCTCAGGAAGATTTTTATATATAACATCTCGCTTTGTCCATAATGTGCAGACCCCGACAGGGCTTTCAGGGTTTCCCAGTTTCAATTCATCTCCATAGAAAATAGGCCACTGCATTAAAAACAACTCACAGCACAGTCTTAAAAGCTTAAATTAAAAACAATAAAAATTTTACATGTAAATAAATTTTCCAATGCAGCCAACTTCTATTTAAAACCCTGAACCACAAACTAGTCTGTGGGAAAATGAAGGTACACATTCTAACTTTAGGCTGGGATTCTGAAAGAAGCATATACGGCTGCATGAAGCTTGGGGCAGACAAAGTTTATCTTGTTGTTCCAGGAAAAGCCAAAGCAGGTTCAATAGAGGACTGGTGGAACATTAAAACAAAATCTGTGGGGGAAAAAATAATAAAGGAGTTCTCAAAATATTTTGATTTCAAAAAAATAGAGGTTGTATACGAGGATTATTTTGACTGTTTCAGAGGAATATTGAAAACAATAAAAGAGGAACAGGCAAAAGGAAATTCTATTTACCTAAACATTTCTTCAGGCTCCCATATTGTAACTTCAGCAGCAATTTTCGCAGCCTCTTTAACCAGAGCAAAAGCCTACTATGTTATACCGGAAAAGTACGATGAAATTTTCAAAAAGGAAGACCGTTTTATTTCCTATGGCGGAAGGGAAGTTGTGGATGTTCCGTTGCTGCCTATATCCTATTTGCTAAAGGTTGAGCTGAAACTATTGAAAATAATAGCAGCTGTCAATTCAATATCAATAACAGAGCTGGTGGACAGAACAAAACCTTTTCTAAAAAGCACTAACAGATCAAAAGTTAATTATTACCTGAAAAAGCTTGCTGACATGGGTTTTCTGAAAACCACATTCAAATCCGGAAAAATATTTGCTGAAGTTACAGACTCAGGGAAAATGGTTGTGAGCGCTTTCGAGGGAACTGAAACAAACGGGGAAGAAGCCTGATTATTTTGTGTGGTGCTGCCTGCAGCGCGGCTCATAATACTCAGAACCACCAACCAGAACTTGCCCCGGAATATTTACTATCCTTGAGGATTTTGTTGCAGGCCTTAAACAAAGCTTCCCATTCTCTGGGTACATACAGCGCGCGTTCAGGGAAACCACATGATCTGCCCGAGCAAGAAGCTGGGGTGAAATACCAAAAGGTTCCCCCCTATAGTCTGTTGGGAGAACTGTTGCGATAACTATAACACCCCTGTTAGAAAGCTCCTCTAGAAGGGAAGGCAAACCAGAATCAAAAAATTGCCCCTCATCAACCATTACAACCTTTGTATCTGGCTTTAGCAATGTCCTTATATCCTCAGATGTTTTTGCAAGAAAAATATCATCCTTGTTAAAGCTGTGGCCAGCATGTGTTTTAACACCATCTCCATACCTTCCATCTTCAACCCACCTGAAAACCTGTATTGGGAAAATACACTTCTTGAATATTTCATACTGCCTTAAAAGTTCTGTTGTTTTTCCGGAAAACATAGGACCTGATATAACTTCCATATAATGGGAGTAATCTCGCATGCGGAAAATAGACAGGCGCAAGCATATATTCATTTATGTTGCCCAGAATATGCTTTCTGCCGTAGAAAAAATATTTACACGTCAGCTATTTTTTCCTTTAAGGTGTCATATTCAGTAACATATTTAAATCAACTATGCAGATAGATTAAGTATGAGTTCAGCATCAGCCCTTGTAAAAATGATAGTTGGAATTATTATTATTCTAGCTGGCCTTTGGCTTATCCTTCCAGCAAGTTGGCTTGCTTTTTTGCCAGGCCCAAAGTTTGCTCTCTGGAGGGATTTATGGACAATAATCAAAGGTATAGTTCCGCTTGGATTAGTTCTTTTAGGGCTTTTGCTGATTTGGATAGAATCTGAGGAATTGAAAGGCGGAAGGAAGTAATAATAGGAAGACTTTTAAGTAGACTATATGAAATTCTATGAATGCAGAAATTCTCGAAGAGTATAGAGAAACGCTCTATAATTGATGGCTCGTTTGCATCTATTTTCGACAGCATAACTTCAACTTACCTTGTACCCTTTGCCATATTTCTCGGGGCTTCCAACTCCTCTATAGGGTTAATAACAGGTATACCAAGGCTTGCGCAGAGCTTTCTGCAGCCTTTTGCAGGCCATTTAATAGAAAAATCAGGTTCAAGGAAAAAGGTCTGCAAAGATCATATTTTTCTGAAAACCTTTCCCTGGCTGGGTATTTTGATGCTCCCCTTTCTCTTTTCAGGAAACTTCCTTATACCTTTAATAATTTTGCTTTCAGTCTCTCAGGTTTCCTACAGCATTGTAAGCACAGCCTGGATAAGCTGGTTTGGTGATTTAGTTCCATCAAAACTGCGCGGCATTTTCTTTGGCACAAGGAATTTTTATATAGGGTTGGTTACTTTCTTCTCAACTCTTATTGTGGGCTGGTTTTTAGGCGCTTACAAAACCGGATTGGGATTTGCTATAGTGTTCTTGATAGCAATTGTAAGCGGACTCTTAGGCAGATATTTCCTATCTAAGATACCAGAACCCAAATATCCCCAGCCTGTCCATGTGAAACATGAAAGAACACATTTCCTTCTCTCAGAGTTCAGGGAAGAGTTCAAAAAGAACAGGAACTTTTCAAAATTTGTGAGCTATCTTACACTCCTGCAGTTTGCTGTTTTCTTTGTATCTCCTTTTTTCGCAGTTTACATGCTCCAGACACTGAAAATTGGGTATGAATGGTATGCAGTTGTGACTGCTGTTGAAGTGCTTTCAAGCGTCCTTTCCCTTAAATACTGGGGTAAATTTTCTGACAGATTCGGAGACAGGACAACATTGGGAATAACTTCTATCCTGATAACTCTCGTCCCCTTTATATGGATGTTTATAGGCGGTTCTTTAGCTGTGGTTATAATACAAATGATAATTGCAGGAATACTTTCCGGCTTTGGCTGGGCAGGCTTTGACCTCTCAACCTTTAATTATCTTCTAGATTCCACGCCTCAGGCAAAAAGACCCGTTTACATTTCCAACTTCAGGTTTTTTACTTC
Organism: Candidatus Aenigmatarchaeota archaeon; assembly: GCA_016198755.1. GTDB lineage: Archaea > Aenigmatarchaeota > Aenigmatarchaeia > Aenigmatarchaeales > JACQIB01 > JACQIB01. Next base: position 134,771 of record JACQIB010000005.1, on the reverse strand, counting down.
CCTATCTCTTTTTATTGGTCCTGTAGCCGGCGGTTTTCTGTTAGACTTCTTTTCCTCCCAAATTTTCCTTATTTTTACAGGCTTTCAAATCATGCTTTTAATTTCCTTTATCCTGCGCGGTTCTTTCTCTGCACTTTTCATACATTCCCTTAAGGAGCTGAGAACAAGGCAGGAAAATCATGTTTCAGACCTGTTCCTGAAAGCAGTTGCAGTCTACCCTGCCCGCGGTGTTTATAGGGAAGTCCAGTATGCAGGTCACTGCCTGAACTGCTGGAACAAAAAATTTGTCAGGGAAGTTATATTAAGAAAAACCTAGCCCTGGAATTATTTTGCAGCTGAAACAATCTCTATAACATCCCTGTTCCTGAGAATATAGTCCTTTCCAACTCTCTGCCTTATTTTAACATTCATAGCATACAAAAAGTGTTTTGCCAGATCCCCGTGTATTTTATTTGCAAAATCCAGAGCATTGGAACCCGGAGAAAAAAGAAAGCAATCCGGCAGAACTCTTCCCTGAGAATCAGCCAGTTTAGAAATACCTCCGGGAAAAACCGCAGAATATTTTAACAGTTCAAACACGGCCTTATCTAAGCACTCCTGTATTCCAGTTGAGCCGAAAACTTCCAACACATTCCTGCGTATAAAGTCCAGTCCCTGCATTTGTATCCTGCTAATCTTTTCAGGCTGCTTTACCTCAAAGCTTTTGTCCCCAGCCCTATAATCTATTAACCCTTTTTTATCAGCTTCTTTCAGCGCTATTTCCGCCTGCGCTGAGCATGCTACAAGAATCCTACCAGGAAACTGTTCTTTTAACAGCTTAAAATTATCAGCAGCTCCCGGAAGGTCTATTTTGTTGCAGGCAATAACAATAGGTTTTGTTGCCTTCCTGAAAATCCTTGCTAATTCTATTAACTGCTCCCCAGTCCAACCCTCAGGCCTTTCCCTATCCAACTTAAGTTCTCTTATACCCTCTGCTACAAGATTTTCAGTAACTTTTAACGCAGACAATTGTTTAGCTAATGCAACTTCTATTTCCTCTCCCTTTCCCTGTACCACACGCGCAAATTTCTCCCATCCCTTCCTCAAAATACCTGCAAACCACAGCTCAATCTCCTCCTCCAAAAACTTAATTTCCTTTGCAGGATCATACCCTGTTGCGGATTCACCCTTTTCGTCAGTTGTTCCGGAACAGTCTATAATCTGTATAAGAACATCAGCCTGATTCAAATCTGAAAGGAATTGGTTTCCCAGCCCCTTCCCCTCATGCGCACCCGGAACCAATCCAGCCACATCTATCAAATCCACAGGAACAAACCTTATTCCTCCCCTGCAAACCCCAACTCTGGGGTTACACTTTACTTTCAGTTCTCTCTCAACACATTCAACCCTTACAAAACCAACTCCATGGTTCGGTGAAATTGTTGTAAACGGGTAGGAAGCGATAGCAACATCAGCCATGGTAGCTGCTTTGAAAAAGCTACTTTTCCCCTTGCTCGGAGCCCCAACCAGACCAATTAGCATGCGAAGCAGTTGTCTGCATGTGCTTAAATTGGTTTGCTGCCGTCCCTTTCACAGCTTAGCAATGTTTATATAAATTAGCGTTTACAATAAATCCCATGGATTTCCCGTTATGTTCAGTATGTTTAAGCTCAGATATGCTGTGTGCAGGCTGCAACAACAAGCTTTCCACAGGCGCTTTAACACAGAAAGAAGTTGAAATTTCCAGATTTTTACATAATTTAGCTGAAAAGCATACTAACCTTTCTGATGCCCAATTGAAGAGGGCTGTTGATTCTGACATTTTGCTTTTGGTAGCAGGGAAAGGACATGGCTCGAAATTAGTTGGAAAAGGAGGAGCTGTTGTAAAAGCTCTTGCAAAGCAGTTTGGAAAACCAATAAGGGTTTTAGAAGAGGGGGATTTTAATTCTTTTCTTCAGAGTTTGTTAACACCTGCTGCTGTTGTTGGAATAAATAAACTTTATACACCTACAGGCGAAATTTTAAGAGTTAGAATAAAAACCACAAAAGGAAAGCCCCCGTTATCTTCTGAAACATTTTCCAATGTAGCACAAACCCTTTTCGGGAAGCGCGCAGAGCTTCTCACAGAACCTTAAGTTAAGCTATAAATACTTTTGCTGTTCTATTTGTATCATGCCCCGAGGCAAACAATCCAGTTCTCCACATACAGATAGTGTTAGAGCAGAGATTATAGAGTATACTAGCGTAGCAATTTATCATGGACAAGGAATGGTTCCCGTAGATAATATTCAAACATTAATTTATGTTCCAAAAGGACCGACAGGAGAGTCTCTTGCCCTTAGATGTTCTGCCATAAATACAGATGCCAACAACCTTGTCAGGCCTGGCAAGCCGTCCATGAGTTGTTTTGCCGGATCTGATGCAGAAGCCGTTTATAAAACATTCTTACTAGAGCCAAGAGACTACAAACCCCCACGTAAAATAACAAGGAGAGAATTGCACCTACCCATAGATGTTGTAAATGATATGTATCATGTGGCTTCTCCTGCGATTGCAGAAGCCCGTCTGAAAAAAGCTATTCCAAGACTAATAAAAACAGGCTGAATTGCATTTAAATCCTTTCGTGCAATCTATTTAATTATGCACAGCGAAGGAAAGAGCGGAAAACGGGGTACCAGAACTCCTGCGGAAGATACTTTTGATGGATTTATTGTTAGATACAATCTTGAAGGATTGATGCTTGGCAGTGGATTCGGGCCTGATAGGAATTATAGATGGCAAGAAATTGCTCTGTATGCTCCGCATGGGACTTTTGCTCAAACAGACACTAGCACAGCAGTGTCTGTTGGCCTAGCTCTTGCAAAAGGAAGTCTTGGAAGAAAAGAATATGTTCAAGTGCCCAGGCATGAGGTTGCACTTAATGTTCTGGGTGCTAGGGATGGTGCAGACATTGAATATACTGAATTTTTAAGGAGGTTTAAAACCAAGCCATCCAGCGAGAATGTTCAAGTGCCTGCAGATGTTATAGCCGCACTTTCCAGACCTGGAAGGTTGCTCAAAGATCAGTTTCCACCCTATATTTCAAGTCTCGTGGATTCCCTGCCACGTATAGAAACAAGTACACGTCCCTTTGAAAGAGGAGTTGAAGTTGCACGAGTTGCTTAGAGTTCTACGTGGAGTTTAAATCCCTTTCCTCCAAAGAACATTGAATGGTTAAAGGCAGAGCTGAAGTTCCTGGTATGCTGGATGCGCAGTTTCTAAGGTATAGGCAAAGCGGAGTTGTCCATGGTGCTGAAACACATGGTTCAGGCAAAAGCAAAGTACTTTATGTTGCAGATATAGGCGTCCAAATTGAGGGTGTAGTTCTGTATGTTGAAAGGAGGCTGTTCCTAAGATCTCCTAAGCCAATTAACGACCTTAGCAGAGTGTTAATACTTCAAGCTTCTCCAGAGTCTCTAACATCTGAACTAGCTGTTTGGCCTAAAGCAGATAAAGCTTATTCAGAATTCAGAAAATCTCTCAAGCCAGCTGGACCGCGAGAGATTGTTTACGGCCCAGAAAAGGTACAGGTTCCAGATTATTTTGTTACATGGGCAAGACATACGTATGCTGCCAGCAGGCTTTCTATGCAAGTAGCTGCACATCTTGCAGCTTTGGACCTTTTAACCAGACCAAAAGAAAAGGATTCCGGGCCAGAAGGAAAGGATTTAAAAGCCCCAGCATAACAAACTTGAATGCGAGTAGCAGTTGTACAAAGGGAAACATGCCAGCCGAAGAAGTGCCACTTGGAATGTATATCAGTCTGCCCTATAAACAGAGCAGGTGATAAGTGTATTTGGATAGGGGAGAATGGTAAGTCTAATATTTCTGAGGATTTGTGCATTGATTGCGGATTATGTATAAAAGCTTGTCCCTTCCATGCAATAGAAATTGTCAGAACTCCCGAACAGCTAAAAGAAAAGCCAATGCAGCGTTTCGGTGTTAACAGCTTTGCTCTTTTCAGATTACCATATCCAATGAAGGGAGAAGTTGTAGGGTTGTTAGGCCCAAACGGCATGGGTAAGACAACTGCTCTCAGGATTTTGACAGGGGAAATAAAGCCAAACTTTGGGACAGAGAAGGAAGTTGATAAGAGGGAATTAATAAAAATGTTCCGCGGCACAGAGCTGCAATCTTATCTGGAAAATCTTGAAAAAGGAACAGTTAAAACAGTAACAAAGCCGCAGAATATTGAATTTTTATCTGAGATTAAAGGAACTGTTGATGAGATTTTGGAAAAGTATAATGAAACAAACATGCGCAAGACTGTTGAAGAAATGCTTGGACTGAAAGAACTTTTAAACAGGATTCCAAAACAACTTTCCGGAGGCGAACTACAAAGATTGGCAATTGCTGTTGCAGCTGAAAGAAAGGCTGATGTTTACTATTTTGATGAGCCTTCTTCCTATCTGGACGTTTATCAAAGGCTGCGGATGGCTAAATTGTTAAGGGAGCTTGCAAAAACAGCAGCTGTCCTTGTTGTGGAACATGATTTAGCAACTCTGGATATGGTTGCTGACAGAATCCATATTTTCTATGGGGTTCCAGCTGTATATGGCATTGTTTCTGCTCCCTACTCCGTAAGGGTCGGAATAAACGCTTTCTTAGATGGTTATTTGAAAGATGAAAACATGCGTTTCCGTACTGAGGCGTTGAACTTTTCTCTACAAAAAAGCGCTCCCAGCTTTAAACAAACCCCGATTTTGGAATGGGCAGACCTAAAGATAAAACAGGGTTCATTCTCTTTGCAGGTAGGAGATGGGAAATTGCTAAAGGGTGAAGTTGTTGGTATTTTCGGTGCAAATGGGCTGGGAAAAACAACTTTCGCGCGCATTCTGGCGGGGGAACTTGAAGCAGAAGGAACAATAAGTGCAAAAGAGAAAATTTCATACAAACCTCAATATTTGTCAGCAACAGCAGGGACTGTGGAAGAGCTTTTGTCAACAGTAACAAATCCTTACGGGGAGGAATTTCGTTCCCAGTTAATAGGCCCGTTGGGATTAGAGTGGCTAATGCAAAGAGAAGTTAAAACCCTTTCCGGAGGGGAGTTGCAGAGAGTTGCAATAGCTCTCTGTTTAAGCAGGCCAGTTAAGCTGTTTTTGCTGGACGAGCCTTCTGCTTTTTTAGACTCAGAGCAAAGGATTGCTGTTGCAAAAGCAATAAGGAAAGTCTGCGAAGTGCGCGAAGCTTCTGCAATGGTAATAGATCATGATCTGCTTTTTTTATCCTATTTAGCTGATTCGGGGATTTTGTTCACAGGTTCCCAAGGAAAGGAGGGGAAAGCAGAGCCCTGCAAGCTAGGTGAGGGGATGAATAAATTTTTACAGCAAGTTGGAGTAACTTTCAGAAAAGACCCCCAGACTGGAAGACCGAGGGCAAACAAACCAGGTTCCCAATTAGACCAGGATCAGCGTTCTTCAGGGAAATACTTTCTCTAACTTCCAGTGCTTGCGTAAACTTTCAATCCCTGTTTCCAGACCAAAATAGTGAGGCCGATAAGAATAAGGGCTACAAGCGGGGAAAGAAAGGCAAGTTCCATATACTTTCCTGTGCCTAAAAATATTTGGGCTGGATAGAAGTTTACGAAACCGAGTGGAAGTATAAATGTCATGAAAAATGTTATTGCTGTGCCGTAAATGTCCAGTGGATAATCCAAAAACTTCTTAAAATGCCAGATAATCTCAGCAAAAACAGCAGAACGCATTGTCCAGAAGGCTGCTAGTGCAGGAATAACTGTTAGAGCCATTAGTATAAGCGAAGCTGATACAGAAACAATGAAAAAGAGGAGCAGGCTTAGAGCTGTCCAGTGTATGCCTGCAGCGGCAGAAGCATAGGAAAGAATAATTGCAGATGCGATAACATTTCCCAACCCATCAGCCCAGACACTTACAGCATTTATGTGCAGCAAAGGATTGATAGGGTAAAGAAGTGTCCTGTCCAGCCCACCCATTCTGATAAACCTGTCAAAGTTCCAGAATCCAGTAAAGAAAACCCTCCATATAGCAGTAGCCATTCCAGCCAGTCCAATAATAAACAGTATCTGCCCAAAGCTCCAGCCATTAACTGCCTGAATCCTGCTGAAAAGCGCCCAGATAAAAATAGCAGGAGTTATTTCCATAAATAGCATGGAAAGAACCCCAATAAGGAAATCCCATTTGTATTCCATCCACTCCAAAACATTTATGCGCAAATAGGCTTTTGTTAATTCTATTGCTCTCATTTACCCACCCAAAGCCTCAAACTTTTTTGTTGCGCGTTTCCAGAGGAATTTCGAAAGCCCCAAAAGGATAATTATCCAAATAATCTGCTGTCCAAAAGCAAAGAAAATCTCTGGTCCTGATATTTTTTCAAGGTAAACTGAGAGTGGTATGTGATAAACTGAAAGGAAGGGAAGGAAGGAGATTGCTGAAACAAACCATGCTGGAAAGAAGGCGAGAGGGATAACAGAGCCTGAAAGCAGGTTAGTAGCGGTCTGCCTGACCCTTCTTATTGCAAAGATACTTCCCCTGCTCCAAAAAGCATAGAGTCCGAACATGAAAGAGAGTAAAAATACTGTAAGGTAGGAAAAAGCCAGAGACACTATAAAAAATAGAAAAGTATAGAAGGATGGGAAAAATATTTTGTATAATACAACAGATAGAATAAAAGCAGGCACAACCCTTGTAAGGGTTGAGAATATACTGTATCCAATGCCCCCGAAAAATATCTGCTGCAGGTATGTGAAAGGCTTTACTAACCATGTAAGCAAATTTCCTGTTTTAACCAGCTCCTCCATCTCATACTCTATCCCAGTATCAGCTATCCTTGCTATGAAAAGGGAAAGTGCAGAATATGTTACAATCTGTGCCAGTGTAAACCCTGCAATTATTCTTTGGTAATCCCATCCGTATACAGCAGCCCAGAAAAGCACTGATATTGTGACAGAAACAAAAACTGTAACAGAACCTACAAGCAGTTCGGCCCTGTAAGCCGTGTAATTTTTAAACGCAGTTTTAGATAGAGCTAACAATCCCCTAGTATTTGGCATTCCTCACACCTTCCCTATAAACTTTCTTTATAATCTCTTCTATCTCAGGTTCTTCTATTTCAATATCATGGAGGTTAAACCTGTTCACAAGCTTTTTAACAGCAGAAGAAATATTCCCATGAACAGAAAACCAATACCTTTCCCCTTCTCTCTTTACAATCTTCATCCCAAGCTTTCTTAATTCCTGTGCAGAGGGCTGTGAATGGAACTCAACTGAAACTTCCTTTTCCTTTCCAAACAATTTTCTTATCTTTTCCAGCTTCCCATCATAAACCTTTTTTCCAATATCTACAATCGCAACCCTATCGCACAGTTCTTCTATATCTCCCATATCATGTGTTGTAAGTATTATGGTTGTTTTATTTTCCCTGTTTATTTTTATTAAAAAATCCCTTACGTTTTCCTTTGCTATCAAGTCTAACCCTATAGTTGGCTCATCCAAAAAAACTAATTTCGGATTATGCAAAAGGGCAGCTGCTATCTCACATCTCATCCTCTCTCCTAGCGAGAGTTTCCTAACAGGCTTTCCTAACAAAGGCCCCAGATCCAAAATTTCTGTAAACATCTCAAGGTTTTTACTGAAAGTTTTATCAGGAATATTATAGATTGCATGCAGCAAATCAAAAGTATCCCTTGGGGGTAAATCCCACCACAACTGAGTTCTTTGCCCAAAAACAACTCCAATATCCTTTGCAAGATCCTGCCTCTGTTCAAACGGATCCTTCCCTAAAACCCTGACGCTTCCGGAATCAGACCTCAATATACCCGTCATTATTTTTATTGCAGTGCTTTTTCCTGCTCCATTTGGTCCAATAACCCCCATCATCTCACCTTCTTTCACAGACAGGGAAAACCCTTTCAGAGCCTGTACAGTTTTTATTTTTCTATGCAAATACCACTTTACAGCCCCAGCTATGCCAGGCTCTACAATATTCTGTTCATATTGCTTTCCAACACCCTTCATTTCTATTGCCAACATTCTTCTCACATTCCAACCTAATTTGCCTGCGCAGCTTTTAAATCAGCTGGAAAACAAAAAGCTCAAATAAATTTACTCGGTACTGCGAGTTAAATTTGCCTAACACAGTTTTTAAATAGTTATGATACGTAAACTTTTACATGACAATCCTGTGCAGACGCTGCAACTCACCCACAGTTCAGTCTGACCGTTCACTTCCTTCTCTGGATACAGAAAACCCAAGAAAGAATTATACTTGCATTAACTGCGGGTTTGAATTTTAAGCTGCTGCAACAGCTTCGGTTCTATTAACATGAATATCATGTTTTATAATACCCCTTGATTCCAGCACAGCTTCCACAATGCTCCTAACAGGTTCTTTTACCCTGCTGTAATCAACTGAATAATCCATGCCTGACACATGTCCAGGCGGTTTTCTCGTATTATACAAAACTCTAACTGAATTATCTTTAAAATTATCTTCTTTTATTTCATTTGAAAAGCAAACAAAAGCCGATGAAATTGTTGCAGTCTCAGGTACAGTATCGTGTCCAAAAATGACAACATCCTGCAGATTTCTTGGAAACCATAATGTTACAGAATTATCTTTAGAAGTATATCTGTCTGCTCCGCTTGTTTCCTTCATATAATCCTTTAATCTATCTGATGGTGTACCAGCTGTTTTATAATTGGCAACAACACGTGGAGTTTCGCTATGAGCACCGACGATTCTAACATGTTTCTGCGGGGCTCTTGTAATTTCTGCGTATTCTAACGGAACAAGAAAACTTAACGGAGGTGGAAAAGAATACTCATGCGTAAAAGTAGAAAACCGAACAGGCATTATCAATATTTCATTTCCAGTACCTTTTCCTGCCATATAACAAATTCGTACATAAATTATATAAAACAGATCCATATGTCTATTTAATCTATTATTTGTCACCTTTCATTCTATTCCAAAAACCCTGCAGCTTATCCTGCAATTTTTGAATTGGAAAAATATTCAGCATAAACAATCCAATAGAAGCTCCTGTCAGGGCTCCTGCCAGCACATCCAGCGGATAATGAACACCCAAGTAAAGCCTGCTGAAGCCGATTAAAATAGACAGAGCAAACAGGGGCCAGCGCGCTTTCCTATAAAAGCTGCCCAAAATGGTTGCAGCCATAAAAGCAGTTTGTGTATGACCCGAAGGAAAAGAGGAGCCAATTTCTCCCCCCGCTGGCAGGCGGAGCTCGAAAACCTCAAAGGGACGCGGGCGGTGGAATGCAGTTTTCAGTACAACTATAGTAACAATATCCACTGCAAGCCCAAAAAGCAAAGTCAGGCCGGCTTTTTTCTCTCTTTTCCAGAGCAGAATAGCAGCCAGTAGAGCCCATACAGCATAAAAACCAACATTAGTTATAAATATAAATAATAAATCCAGTAGTGGATTTCCGGATAAGTTGTTTATAGATTGAAGCAGTGTTCTATCCCATCCAACTGCTTTATCTATCCATCCCAAACCAAATGCCATTCCTAGAGTTTTTGCAGCTTTATATTTAAAACAACACCTGTGATAAAAATGGGAAAGGTGTTTTTCCGCAGCATTGTACTGGAAACAGAGGAGGTTTATGAGCCCCGCGAGGATTCTTTCCTGTTTGCACACTTTCTTGAGAATCTTGATTTAAAGGGAAAGAAGATTTTGGAGATAGGCTGTGGTTCAGGATTGCTTTCAATACTCTGCAGCAAAGGGAAGGCTGAAGTTACAGCTGTAGACATAAATGAAAAAGCTGTAGAATGCACTCTACAAAACGCTGAAAAGAACGGGTGCAAAATAAAAGCTTTCCAATCAGACCTTTTTTCCTTTGTTCAGGGCAAATTTGACATTATTCTTTTTAATTCCCCATATTTGCCTGTTGATGAAGAGAAAGAATGGAGCGCTGGCGAAGGCTCAGAATTGATTTTGAAATTCATTGAAAACTGCAAAATCCATTTGTTTCCAAATGGAAGAGTTTTGCTTTTAATCAGCAGCCTTACAGGTTTGGAAAAGGTTTTACAGGCTTTCAGGCAGGAGGGGTTCAAAACCAAGAGTGTAGCTGAGGAAAGCCTGTTTTTCGAGAAAATACTCCTTCTGGAAGCCAGCCAATAGGGTTTTTATTTGCAGAGGGAAAGTTATTTACATGCACAAACCCATTCTTGCAGCTTTGTTTATACTGGCATTGCTGTATATTCCTGTAGCTGCAGAAGGAAAAATGATAGTCTATATAACAGCTGCAGACACCGAAAGCCCCTGTTCTGCTTTAAAGGGCGTTGACAAGGATTTTTGCAGCAGGTTATCAGGCCTTAATTATACGGTTACAGTCCTGAATGAGCAGCAGGTTGTTGCGGGTACAAGTACTGCAAATAGCTACATCTCTGCAGCAGATATGGTTTTTGTAGGCACAACCTCGATAGACCTCTCAAACTCCTCAAAAGCACAAAGAAACTTTTTCTGCAACAATATAACCTCCCAGAAAAAGCCAGCTTTCCTTACAATGGGCTCAGCTACTGTTAACAGAACAGCTGGAATAGAAGGATGTTTTATTGACTATTCCTCTTATCCGCACAAATCCAACAGCTGCCTTAAAAAGTCTGTAAAAGTAGAGACAGATGGATATGTTACAAAAGATTTAGGAAAGGTTACTGATGTATACACAAAGGAGGGGCGGGTAAGAATAGCTTTGTCCACGGCCCAGCCGGATATTTCCTGGCTTACAGCAGAATGCTCCTCCGCAGATATACCAGTATCCTTTTATGATATTGTTTCAAGCAAAATCACAGCCAAAGGAAAGCTTCTTTTTTGGGGGCTTGATGAAACAAGTTTGTATACAAATTCAACATGGGGGATTTTTGACAGGGCTGTAGTTTATACAATGAATGACCATCTTTTGAAGATCGAAACTTCAACATTCCCTTCCCATCCAACAGCAGGGAAAGAGTTTTGGCTGCTGTTAAATGTAAAAGACAGGTTTGGAAAAGATGTGAAAGCTGGAAAATTCTCCCTTCCATTAGGCGGAACAGAAACTCTGCTAAGTTATGATAATATAATAGGCGGCTGGGTGTTAAAGGGTGTAAAGCTTTCAAAGAACGAAACCCTGAACATAACAGCAGGCGACACAAACTATCTTTACAATGTTACTGTTGGAAATATTAAAGTCGATATTTTAACAAACTCCTATAAAGCAGGTTCAATATCAATTTCTGCAAACAGCTCGTTACCAGCAGAGCTTTCCTATAGAATTTTATTAGAGAACCTGACTCAGGTAGGGAGCGGAAGGCTTGCCTATTATAACAGCCTTTACAGGAGTGAATATGAGCTTAAACAATATGGGGATGTTTATCTCGAAGTAACAGCCCTGAACAATACAGAAACAGGCGGGGATTATAAGAAAATAACAATGATTTCCCCACTCACAGATAAGGATTACTCCATAGGACCTACAGAATGGATAATACCGCTCAGGTCTGGCACAGTTTCAACCCAGACTTTTACAGTCAAAAACACAGGAAACAAATCAATAACAAACCTTAATTTGACTGTTTCCGGTTTCCTATCAAGCAGGATAAGCTTTAGCCTGCCTCCGCGCGAAATCCTTCCCAAGGAAACCGGTTCATTTACAGTAACTTTAAACAGCACAAAACTTGAAGAAGGGGATTATTATGCTGATTTAGGGTTTACAGCAGACCAGTTTTCCAGAACAATTCCAGTTACTCTAAGCTTGTGGAATATAACAGGCACATGGATTGATATAGAGCCCAAGGAATGGAAAAGCCCAATATCCACAAAAGAGCCGCTTACAAAAACATTTGTGTTAAAAAATAGAGCTCCTTTGATTTTGGGGGAAATTTCAGTTAAATCCAAAGGGGATTTGGAGGGAATTGTTTCTGTGGTTCAGGTTCCAAACTATATTTTAGGCAAGAACTCTTCCATTATAAAACTTTCAGTTGATGGTACAAAGCTGAAATCCGGAGTATATAGAGGGGATATAGAAATCAGTTCTAATATTGGCACGGCCATATTATCTGCTGTTTTCGAGGTGCAGGACCTTTCAGAGAACATAACATCTCTCTTATCAGAGCTCGAAACACTTAGGCTTACAGCCTCCTCAAAAGGCTTAACAAATCTCTATGAAAATGTAAACAATACAATATCTTCAGCAGAATCAAAGCTGGCTGAAGGGGATATAGAAGCAGCCCTTTCAAACTTAGAAACCGCGGAATCTCAGTTAGAACAGCTAAAATCAGAGCTGCAAAAACCTCCCCCCCAACCTTCTTTCCCGTACACAGAACTCTTTATTTTAGTTATTGTCTTGGCTGTTATAGCTGCCCTTGTTTACTTCCTTAAGTTCAGGAAACACAAACCTGCAGAGAAGAAAGAGGAAAAGAAAAGCGAGGAAACAGTCTTTTTACCCGAAAAAGAAGACACTTACAGAAGCGAGTATTACTAACGTGGTTCAATGCCAACAAATGTTACAGTAGAGTATGCACAGGCGCATGAGAAGTACATAAATGCCAGAACAAAGGATGAAAAAATAGCTGCGCTCAGGGAAATGATTTCTACTATACCAAAACACAAAGGAACCAGCCATGTGCAGGCTGATTTAAAGGCAAAATTAAGCAAACTCCTCTCTCAAACAGAAAAGAAAGGGACGCGCAGCTCTTTCAAGATACAGAAGGAGGGGGATTTACAGGTTTGTCTGCTTGGATTAACACAAACAGGTAAGTCAACTCTTCTCAAAGCTTTGACAGGCTCAAAGGTAGAGATTTCCAACCGTTCCTATACAACAGTAAAGCCTGAAATGGGTGTTGCAGAATGGGAGGGTGTTAAAATGCAGTTTGTGGAAATTCCATCAACCTTTATTCCCCAGTGGATGAGTATTGCAGCAAGTTCAGACTGTATTGTTCTGGTAATAGACTCTACAAGAAGCATAGAAGAGCAGAAGGAATCTTTGATAGGATTGATTGAGCGTTTCAGGATTCGTACACCCTTTGTTTACATAGATTCAAGGAACCCAACTGGTATTTTCGAGAAAGTCTGGTCTTCCGTGAAACTAATCCATATTTACACAAAAGAACCCGGAAAACAGCCTGAAAAAAGGGCTCTGGTACTTAAACGGGGCTCTAATGTAAAGGATGCTGCTTCCCATGTGCATAAAGACTTCCTGCGCTTTTTCAAATTTGCAAAAGTTTGGGGCAAATCTGTAAAACATGTAGGGGAAAAAGTTGGATTAGAGCATAAGCTGGCTGATAAAGATATACTGGAAATCCATGCCTGATTATTCGGGTTTAGTTACTGTAAGAGTTTTTATATCTACAACACCAGGTAAAACCCGAATAACATTAGATACATAGTCTCCCATCGCCTGATAATCTTCCCCCTCTATTTTCACTATAGCATCACAAACACCAGGTAACAATGATTCAACATAAACTGGCCTAGCATGTATTCCTGCCCTTTCCTTTAGATCGCATAAGCTTCTGTATACATTCCTCTCTTCACGTATTGCAGCACTAACTAAAACAAATCCCAAAGCATCAGGTCTCCAATTGTCCAATGCAGCTCCATCCCTTTCTCGCATGGCAATTATACATAAACAACCTTTAAATAACTATTTTTGCTGAAAATCAATCACTTGCCTGTGAGCACATACTCCCTTAAATAGGTTTTTGCCTAAATTATAGGCAGTGATAAAATGTTAGCAAGAACAAGGGAAGAGGCAGAGCTGATACCCCGCGGATATTTCAGCTCTATAGAAAAATCAAAGGAAAAGGCCAGAAAGCTGCTGAAAAAACTTGTTGCTGTAGAGCAGACAAACTATATTATTGTAGGCTTTCTGGAAGATGTTGGTGTGGACAGGCTTTTCCAGTCAAAACAACCCTTCTGTAAACTGATGCTGAAGAAAGGAGTGCGCTTCAGCCTTACAGGAAATTTTGAGAACAAGATGGGTGATCTTGAAATGATATTTGTAAACAAAGCTGAAAGCATACTTTCACCGGAAGAATTGCAGGATAAACACTCCAGAATTTTCCATGAAGTGCAGATAAAGCAGGGAAGAGGAGAGTGGTGGTAGTGAAGCAACTTAAGATAACTGAAGCAAGCACCCAGTGCCCCCGCTGCAGCGCAGACCTTTTAACAATCCCAGGAACACTTACAAGCTGGCTAACCTGCCCAAAATGCAAATACGCAAAGCTTATAGAAAAAGAAAGGGGAAAACCAAAAGTAACCCCCCTGCTAGAAAGCTCCAAGCCGCTCACAAAATTTTAGGATTTAATATCTTTAAATTGTTTTTTGTGTATATTATATTGTGCCAGAATCCGCGGTTTCAGCCAGATTAATGTCTCTGTCTACAGGTCTCAAAACCCGTGTACCTTCTTCCAGTCCTATAAACAAAACATACTTCGGCAGGTATCCTCTTTTGTATGCACCGCTGAGAAGGTATATTGCAGCCCTTCCACAGGATCCAAATGTTCTACTGGTTGGTGTTGGTGCAGACAGCAGAGATGCAGGGTATAGCATATCAGAGCCATTTGAAGTTGCTGGTGCTCTTGAAGGGCTTTCAAAAGACTATAGGATGGTTGTTCTTGACATAAACCCGCACAATCTTAGGGCATTGGAACGAAAGCACTCTGTAACTAACACACATCCAACACAGGAATCTATTGGTATATGGAACCAGTATTTGGATGATACAGGCCAACAAAAGAAACCAGCTTCCACAAAAGCCAAAATACCAGAATCCTTCAGGAGGAAGCTTAGAGAAGGTGAAGTAAAACTGGTTCGGGGCAATATCGCTACCAAGGGACTTTCAAAATACGGGCAATTTGACTTGTGTATCTGCCTGAACGTTTTGACCCACTTCTTTAATCACGATAAAGAGTTAGCTGATGGAAATGTTGTAGCTGCCCTTAGTAACATGGCGAAAAACACAACCAGCAGGGGCATTGTTGTAGTAGATGACAACATAAATGATTATGCGTTCTATGTTCCCCCCTTCCTATCCGAGGAAAAGGCAGCAGAGCTTACATGGGATACTTTTGTAAGAGAGAAAATTGAAGGCTCTCCAGCTATTGGCTTAGTTGTTGAAGAGGATATAAGGGCAACCAGCCAATATAGCCACATCTTTGCCAGAAAAGTTGCGTCAGCAGAAACTTAAATACGGGCGCGGCAGAATTCTTTCTATGCTAGAGAACTACTCTGCAGCTGTGCAGGCTGCAATAAAGATTGCAAAGGCTAAGTTAGGGAACAGAGTACAGGTTTCCAAGGGTACAGCTGTTTATGAAGGAATACTAATGCCCAGAATATCGCAGGGCTCTCCAGACTGCATTGTACTAAAAATGGATTCCGGCTACAATATAGGTATAAAGTTTGTGAAGGGAGTTTCCATAGAGCTTTCCCATACAAAAGAGCCTGCAGTCCCGAAGGTTCCAGTTTCTGAGTCCGGAGTGCATGAAAAACCCAAGTTTAAAACAGATTCTTCTAAGCCTACGATAGCAATCCTGCACACAGGCGGTACTGTAGCAAGCAAGGTAGACTACAAAACCGGTGGTGTAGCCTCCTCCTTTACCCCCGAGGACATTATAGGAATGTTCCCTGAGATAGCAGAGTTTGCAAACATTAAATCAAGATTAGTAAGGAATATGTGGTCGCAGGACATGCGTTTTCCCCACTACAATATACTTGCTAAGGAAATAGAAAAGGAAATCCGCGCAGGCGCGCGCGGCATTGTTATAACTCATGGCACAGATACTTTGCACATAACTTCAGCAGCTCTTTCATTTGCTCTTGAAAATCTTTCTGTTCCAGTTATTTTAGCTGGCTCTCAAAGAAGTTCTGACAGGGGGAGTTCGGATGCTGCAATGAACCTGATAAACGCTGTGTTTTTCGCAGCCACAGCAGACTTTCCAGCCGTCGGTGTTTGTATGCATTCCTCCAGCTCCGATGATCGTTGCTGGATTTTGCCAGCCTGCAAGTGCAGAAAACTCCATTCTTCTCGCAGGGATGCTTTTCGCCCTGTAAATTCCTATCCATATGCTTTTGTAGACTACAGAACAAGGAAAATAGACTGGGTTTCAAAACCCACCAAAACCCCAGGCCCCTTCAGGCTCAAGCTATTCAATGAAAAAATAAAAGTGGGTATCTTGAGATTCAGGGTAAACATGTTTGCTTCAGAATTTTTGTTTTACAAGGACTATGACGGGTTAATAGTTGAAACATCAGGTTTAGGAAACCTTCCAACTTCAGAGATAGATGAATTTACAAAAGAACATACGAAAATTTTAAAATCCCTAGAAGAGCTTGTTAAGGGCGGAACTGTTGTGGCTCTCAGCCCACTGGCAATCTACGGCAGGCTTAATCTTAACGTTTATGAAAACCAGCGGGCTTTGCAAAGCATAGGTATTTTAGGCAACTTTTCAGACATGACAACAGATACATCTTACATAAAGCTTTCTTGGTTACTCAGCAACTATCCAAAGGAAGCAAAAGAGTTGTTTGGCAAAAACCTGCGCGGCGAGCTCTCTGACAGAACAGAGGTGTTTTTTGTATGAGCTGCCCATTTTGTACCATAGAGGAGAAGGATATAGTAGGGAAAGGGTTTGTTGCCAGAGCCCAAATAATTTTTGAAAATGAAAAGTTTATTTTGTTTTACAACCTAAAACCTGTTTTTATGGGCCACATCCTTTTATCCCCCAAAAAACATATCCCAAGCTTCCTAGAGATGGGTGAGAATGAGGTGGAAGAGATGTCCAGAATACTTCACATGGCAACAAAAGCAGTCGTACACACATACAATGCAGAGGGTTTTAACATAGCTCTGCAGGAAGGAGAAATTGCAGGACAATCTATCCCCCACTTACACTGGCATATAATACCCAGAACCAAGGACGAGAGCGGGGAATGGTATGAAAAAATAGAGGATCCCAGCCTGCGGGTTGTTGGAACAGAAGAAACAAAAAAGAATGTGGCGCTGATAAAGGAAGCATGGAGGGAGCTGTATGGTGGTTGATTACGAAGCTGTTGGGTTCAAATGCGGGATAGAAATCCACAACAGGCTTTCTACCCACGAGAAACTATTCTGTTCTTGTATTCCAAAGCTCTCGGCAGAAAAGCCAAACTTTACAATAACAAGAAGGCTGAGACCTGTTGCAGGGGAAATGGGAAGGGTGGATGTTGCAGCTTCCTATGAGTTTTTAAGGGATCGCACTTTCCATTACCAGTGTTTTCCAAATATAACATGCGAAGTGGAAAGGGACGAGGAGCCTCCGCATCCATTAAATATGGAAGCTTTAACTGTTGCAATACAGGTTTGCAAGCTTTTGGGAAGCAGAATTGTGGATGAAGTTCATGTAATGAGAAAAACGATTATTGACGGTTCTAATACAACTTCTTTCCAAAGGACAGCCCTGATTGCTACAGGAGGAATAATATCCACTTCCCTTGGACCAGTGAGGATACAGGCAATTTCCATTGAAGAGGAGTCTGCAGGAATTGTGGAACAAAAGGAAGATAGAGTTGTTTACAGGCTTGACAGGTTAGGAATACCACTAATAGAGATTAGCACTTTCCCAGAAGTAAAAAGCGCTGCGCACGCGAGGGAGGTTTCTGAAAAGCTTGGAATGATTGTTAGAAGTACAGGGAAAAGCCAGCGGGGAATTGGTGTTACAAGGCAGGATATTAATCTTTCAGTAAAGGGAGGAAAGAGGGTTGAAGTTAAAGGAGTGCAAGAGCTGGATCTAATGGAAACTCTTATAGAGAAAGAAGTTCTAAGGCAGGTTGAGCTTATGAAAATAGGGAAGAGTGAGGAGGAAACAAGAGTTGCACAGCCTGATGGCACAACAGTTTTTTCAAGACCTCTTCCAGGTGGGGAAAGAATGTATCCTGAAACAGATGTGCCCCCGATATCACTGCTTCCAAACTTTTTGGCTTCAATACAAACACCGGAAACTTTTGAAAGGAAACTTGCCCGTTTTCAGTCAATCCTTCCCAAAGATTTAGCAGAACAGGTTCTGAAGTCTGACTATTTGGATATTTTCGAGAGCTTTGAGCGCAGCCCAGAGCATGTGCTTATAGCAAGCGTTCTAACAAATACCATAAAAGACTTGAGAAGGAAAGGAATACCTGTTGAAAGTATACAGGATTCCCAGCTACGCGAGCTGCTTTCTGCTCTTGAGTTAAAGAAAATTGCAAAGGAAGCTGTTCCGCAGCTTCTGGAAAAGCTTTCCCGCAACCCTGAAATGCCGCTTTCCACTCTCCCAATGCAGCAGTTCTCAGAAGAGGATTTAAGAAAATTAGTAAAGAAAGTTTTCCAAAAATGGCCTGCTTTAGTTGGAGAAAAGAAGTTCCCCGCGCTGATGGGCGAGGTAATGAAAGAGGCAAGAGGAAAAATAGATGGTGCTGTTGTGAAGACTGTGCTGGAAGAGGAGTTAAATAAGTAATACTACTATTATCATGTACTAAAGCTTTATATGTAAGAAAATTCTTACTCTAATTATGAAAAGGTTGCCTACAATAAGTTCGATTAAAGTATCATCTAAAGGCCAGATAACTCTACCTAAAATAATACAGAGAGAGTTTGGAATTAAAAAAGGCGATGAGCTTTTATTGATAAGTAAAGATAAAAATATTATATTAGAAAAACCAGAAATAGCAATTAGGAAAATAGATACTTTTGAGGATATACAAAAGGCTGCCGAACTATCTGTCAAGGCGTTGTGGAACAACAAAGAGGATGAAATATGGAATCTCTACTTAAAAGGTGGTAAGAAGTGGTCTCGCAAAGGGATATAGTATTATTATCTTTTCCATTTTCTGATATGAAAACCTCTAAGGTAAGGCCTGTTATAGTACTCTCGAATAACAATTACAATTCAAAATTTGATGATATAATAGTAGTCCCCATGACAACAAATATACAAATAAGGGAACACACACTTTTAATAACAAATAAAGACCTAGAAACTGGCAGGCTAATCACAGATAGCAAAGTTAAGGTTGACAGAATTTTCAGCATAAGCAAATCTCTTATTAAGTTAAAAATTGGAGAAATTAAAATAGAAACTTTTAATAAAATAAGACATATTATCTATAAATTAATAGAGTAATATGCCCTAAAACTTTAGTAGATATGCTTTAAATATTTCTACCTTCCAATGATTAAAAGGTTTTGAAAATGAAAGCAGAGACTTTAAACTCAGGCAAAATCCTGATTCTTATACTGTAAAGTCTCCCATAAGCTTTCTAAAATGGTGATTCTCATGGGGATTGGTATCTACCAACTAACAGGGTGAAAGAGCAGGTTTCCGCATTAGCTAGGGCTGCTTTAAGCAGGAGGCAACTGCTGGTTTTGCAGGAGGCTTTTGTTTTTGACAGGTCTGTTACAGCTTCCAGTTTTGTAAGGACAGTGTCTGAAAAGCATGGTTTCTCAGAGACTTCAGTCTGGCACAGCATGAGGAAGTTCAGGAGGCTTGGTTTTCTGGAGTATGGGAACGGCTCAGTTTTTCTGAGAGTAACAGAGTTTGGAAGGGTTTTGAAAAATGGGGGTGAGAAAAATGGAAGATGACAGAGTAAAAACAGAAAAAGAGATAGAGGAAACAAGGAAAGACATGCAGAGATATTTTATGAGGAAAGCCGGCTATGCGGAGTATTTTGATCCTTATTCGGGAGCTTACGCTGCAAATTTTTCAACATAAAGCAGTTTTACTCCAGCACTTTCACATCATCCACAAAACCATCCCTGTTTGTATCAAATCCTTTAACAACATGTGCCCAGTGCTTTTTTCCACCAGAAATATACTCCAGCTTCTGAGTAAAGGCAACAATCGCAGCGCGCGTTCCAGCTGCTCTGCGTCCAGCTAAAAGAATAAGCTCTGCTGCAGGATTGAAAGGATTTTTTATTTTCAAAACAACTCCGCAGCTTTCATCTGCGTACTTTTTCCCTGTTGCAGTTGAAAACAGGGATGTGAAAAATTCCCCCTTTCCCTCAAACCTTATTGGAAGCTTTTTGTTTGCCTTAAAAGTAACAGAGTTAACTCCAGGCCCTGCAATAACAATAATATTTTGTTTTAAAATATTTTCATGCGCTTCAGCATCAAATAAAACAGAGCGCGGTGGAAAGCTATTGACAAACTGCCCCAAGAATAATCCAAGCTCTGTTGAAACAGGCGCGTCCTTCCCCCTCCCTCCAGTATACCCATGAGGCTCAGGGCTGGCTACAATAATTTTGCAGTTTAGTTTTTCATTCTGCACAAAAGGCTCCAAGACTTCAGGAGTTTCCTTTATTCCGGCTGAGACAGGTTCAAGCGGTTTTAGAATCAAAGCAAACGCAGGCGCTGTTATAGAGTATATTTTTGCTACACCACCACCCCTCTCTATCCTGCTTTCAATCCTGATTAAGCCAGCTTTTTCCAGCCTGCGTATATGGTAATATACTTTCTGTTCATTCTCCCCCAGAGATCTTGCAACAGCTTTTGGATATGAACTCCTTTCAGCCAAGCTTTTCAAAATTTTCCAAGAAAGCTGGGATAAAGCAGGCTTTATTTGGCTGGGCTGCAGTAACTTAGCGCTCTGACCAAGCGTTTCACCCTTCACTGTCTCAAAAATCCTTGCCATACAACCACTACAAACTATCTTTTAGTGCTATTATAATATTTTTAATAGGGCTTTAAATAGCTTACTTATCTAAAAGATAAAGTCTCTTTTGTACCTATGATTCAGTAAGGGTTTAAATAAAGGGGATTAAGGGAGAAGCATGTGCGGAATAATAGGATATTTTGGGGAGAGAAACGGGACGGAAATAGTTTTGGATGGAATAAAAAAGCTGGAATACAGGGGGTATGACTCTGCTGGGGTAGCTATTGTAAACGGTTCCGGAGTTCTTGTTCACAAGGATGTTGGGAAGGTAAATCAGGTTTTTTCAGGCTTTGATGCCCAGAAGTTTGAGGGAAAGATTGCATTTGCCCACTGCTTACATCCTAACAGTTATATACAGCTGGCCGACGGTACAGTCTGCAAAATAGAAGATATAATGGATTATAAAGAAGTTATGACATTAGATTTTGACACTCTAAAGCTTAAAACCAGAAGCTGTTATGCAATGAGACACGAAAGTCCTCATGAGCTTTTTGAGATAAAAACCCCAGCAAATACTTTAGTCTGTACTGGAGAGCACAGGATGTTTGTTGCAAATAGTGGCAAAATTTCTGTAAAGCATGTAAGTGAGTTATCCACCGGAGATATTTTAATATGCCCATCTAGAATAACTATAGAGGGGAAAACGCAACATCTAAGTACGGTTCCACTAAAGAGATATTACAAATATGATAAAGATGTTGTAGAGCTCTTCAAGTCTTATTTAAGGCAAAATAATCTTACAATAGATAAATTTGCAACTATTGCAGGCTTAAGCAGGTCTGTTTTAGATCACTTCTGTAGCATGGATAGAAATTTTGAAGAGAGTTTTATGATAAAATTATCTCAAATATGTTCCATACAGCCTGAAAGGTTTTTAGTAGTTTACTCTATACACGGAAAAGATATTATATTGCCTGAAACCACCAGTGAAGATCTTTTGCAGTTCTTAGGTTATTTAGTTGGAGACGGACATGTGCACGAGAGGTGTATCAGGTTTAAAGACTCCAGAAAAGATGTTTTGAAAAAATATGCACAAATTGCAAAAAAACTGTTTAATGTAAATAGCAGAATAGTTAAGTTAAAAGAAGCTGAGGCATTCCTATTAGAAATTAATAGCAAATTTTTATGCGATTGGATAAGGTACAACTTTCCTGAAATATGCAAGACTGGAAGAGGCAAGGCTCTGCCCCCACTCATTGGCAGAACACCAGATGAAGAGTTAAGAGGTTTTATACGCGGATTGTTTGACGCAGAGTCAGCCTGCAACACAAAATCCAGGCAAATTATGATTAGAATGAATAATGAAAATTTAATAAAGGCTCTAAAGCTCCTTTTGTTAAGATTCGGAATATTGTCTTCCTTCAGTAAATATGAAAGAGTATGGGGTCCAGTATATGGACTAAACATAAACACAGCGGATGATGTAGAGGGATTCTTAAAAAACATTGGCTTTACAAGCACGGAAAAGCTACAAAAAGCTGAGCGTATACTTTCTAAAATGATCAAGGGACACTCACATTCTTACAAATCCATCCCGCTTACAAAAGCAGAAATGTACCAGAAATATGCTATAAAGGGCAAAGCGCTTTACGGAAAAGCCTTTATAACAAAAACATCAGCTCTTCAATTATTAAGCTTGATGCAGGCAAAAGGAAATATAGAAGTCTCGTCAGATCTTGGTAGATATTTGAATAGCGATGTTGTTTTTCAAAAAATAACTGAAATAAGAAAATTTGTCAGCGATGTTCCTTATGTCTATGACTTACAAGTTCCAGGGACAGAAAATTTTGTTGCAGATGGTTTAATAAGTCACAACTCTAGGTGGGCAACTCATGGAGGCGTAACGAAAGAAAATGCCCACCCACACCTTTCAAATGACGGAAAAATTGCTGTTATACATAACGGGATAGTTGAGAATTACCAGGAGCTGCGCAATTTTCTCCAGTCAAAAGGATACAAATTTGCCAGCCAGACAGACACGGAAACCATCCCCCTCGCAGTCCAGTACTTTATGGATATGGGAATGGATTTCCTAAAAGCTTTCAAGGAAACAGTAAAAACAATAGACGGAGCCTATGCTATTTTGGCTGTCCATAAGGATTATCCAATGCTTCTGGCTGCGCGCAGGGACTCCCCGCTTGTTATAGGTGTAGGGGAGAAGGAATATTTTATAGCTTCTGATATACCTGCTTTTTTAGACCATACAAAGAAGGTTTTATTTTTCAGGGATAATGAACTGGCAATAATAGACAAGAGCGGAGTTAAGCTGGAAAATCTTCTGACAGCAGAAGTTGTAGATAGGAAGCCGGATATAATAGACTGGTCTCCCGAACAGGCAAAAAAAGGCAATTTCGATCACTTTACAATAAAGGAAATTCTAGAACAAGTGGATACAGTTAAGCGTTCTTTACTTCAAAACAGGCAAAAAGTTGAGAATATTGCAAAGCTGATAAGAAAAGCTGAGAATGTTGTTTTTGTGGCATGCGGCACAGCTTCCTATGCATGCAGGCATGCTAACTATATTTTCGCAAAAGTTGCAAAGATGAATACAGTAACAATAACAGGCTCAGAGTTCATGAACTATGCCGACTTCATAAATGAGAAAACTCTTGTTATAGCAGTTTCCCAGTCAGGGGAAACAATGGATACCCTCCTTCCAATAAAGGCTGCAAAGGAGAGGGGAGCAGAAACTGTAGCCATTGTAAATGTTATGGGATCTACTATAATGAGGGAGGCAGACCATTACCTTATGACAAACGCTGGTCCAGAAATCTCAGTTGTTTCCACCAAAGCCTTTACTGCACAGGTTGCTCTGCTAACCCTTTTGGCATATGCTGTTGCAGGCAAATATGATGACGGGAAAGAAAAACTTCAGAACCTTATCTACATTTTATACCACTTAACCTCAGGAGCTGCAAGGGAGCATACAAAAAAGGTTGCAGAGCTGCTAAAGGACAAAGAGCATATCTATCTGATTGGGAGAGGTTTGCAGTATACAACAGCAATGGAAGCAGCGCTGAAAATAAAAGAGATATCCTATATACATGCAGAAGCCTATCCTGGGGGGGAGCTGAAACATGGAACAATAGCATTGATAGACAAAGGAACTCCATGTATTGTTTTTGTTTCAGAGGACACAGAAAAAGATATTATAAGCAATGCAACAGAGCTGAAAGCCCGTGGAGCAATTATAATCGGAGTCGGACCCAAGAACAACGAGGTGTTTGACCACTGGATAAGAGTATGGGATGCGGGAGTTTTCAATTCCATCTGCCAGATAATACCAATGCAGGTTCTCGCCTACCACCTTGCCATAATGAGAGGATGCAATCCTGACTTTCCAAGAAATTTAGCCAAATCGGTGACGGTGAAATAAAATGTTCAAAGGATTTATTTCCGATATGGATGGAGTTATTGCAGATACAGAGGAATTCCACTGGCTAGGCAAGAAGGCATTTTTAAAAACCCTTGGATTTAATTTAACGTTGGATGATTATAAAAAGTTTATAGGGAATAGCGCTACTGAAAATATAGAAGTATACAGGAACGATTACAAAATAATGCTTTCAGACGAGGCTATAGTATCTCGATATAATAGACTTGTTCTGGATGCCATACCTGCAAAAATAAAGACTAAAAAAGCGTATAAACAGTTGTTATTGATACTCCAGAAGAATGGATTAAAATTGGCTTTGGTTTCCAATAGTTCAAAGGGCATAATAGCAAAAATACTAAAGGGCACAGGTCTGGATGTATACTTCCCTATAATAAATTCCTCAGAAGATTTTGGCACAAAGACTGCGGCGTATAGAAATGCTGTAATTAAAATGAAATTAAAGCCTGAAGACTGCTTTGTACTTGAAGACTCTGCAAAGGGAGTGAGAGATGCGAAGAACGCAGGTTTGTATTGTGTTGCGATACCAAACAAGTCTTATGTTTCTGGTTTATCTGCAGCTGATGAAGTCTTCGTATCGCTAACAGAGTTTCTGAATAAAGGAAAAGCATTGGAGGGTATGAAATGAAAGCAGTTATTTTGGCAGCAGGGATGGGCAGAAGGGCAGCCCCGCTGACAGAAAGCATACCAAAGGTTTTGATAAATATAGGCCAGAAGCCGCTTCTTTGGTATCTTGTCACTGCTTTGAAAAAATCAGGGAATGATGAGATTGGCATTGTTGTTGGGTATAAGAAGGAAAAGATAATGGAATTTTTGAAGAAAGAAAACTTTTCTGGCATAACACTGATAGAACAGGGTGAGCTAAGAGGAACAGCGCATGCTGTTGCAGCAGCTGAAAAGTTTGTCGGGCGCGAGCCGTTCATTGTCCTTATGGGTGATTCCCTTTATTCAACAGCTGATGTAGGGAGAGCTCTTGCAGAAACTGGGACAGCTGTTGGTGTTACAGAGGTTTCAAATCCACATGAATATGGAGTTGTTATAACGGAGGGGGATAAACTGAAAGCAATAATAGAAAAGCCTGCAAACCCCCCAACAAACCTGATAAACACAGCCCTCTACAGGTTTGAATCAAATATTTTTGAAGAGATAGAAAGCATTGTTCCAATAGATGGAGGTGAATTGTCTTTAGTGGAAGCTGTTAACAAGCTTGCTGCAAAGCAGTATGTAAAAACCTTTAAGGTTTCCAGCGGTTGGATGGACTTTGATAGCATTGAAGAGTTTTTGGATGCTGATGTGAAGCTGGCTGGAAAGCTAATGGAGGAGTGATTATAATGAAGAAAATCGTTCTCTTCGGTGGCGGCTCCGGTCTTGCTCATCTCTTACGCGGGCTGCGCAACACTCCCCATAATTTAACAGCTGTTGTTACTGTAACAGACAACGGTGGACATTCAGGAATTTTAAGGGAGCAGTTTGGAATTATAGGAATAGGTGATGCACGCAGCTGTTTGGCTGCTTTAGCAGATCCTGAAAATCCTGTTACAAAGCTTTTATCCTACAGGTTTACAGAGAGTGAGATGAAAGGTGTTTCTTTAGGTAACCTTATGCTTGTTTCAAAAATAAAAACAGAGGGCTCCCTTACAGCTGCACTGGAAAAACTGGGCAAGCTCTCTGGCGCACGTGGTCAGGTTTTGCCCGTTTCAGAGGAAAAAACAGATATTGTTGCTGAGCTTGGTGATGGGAAAATACTGAAAGGGGAGCAGGAGATTGGAACAAGGGATAATAGCAGCAGAGTAGACAGGCTTTTTTTAGATCCTTCTGCAAAGGCAACAGAAGCTGTGATAGAAAGTATAAAAAATGCTGATTTTGTTGTGCTGGCTCCTGGCGGCCTTTCCACAAGCACAATACCCATACTTCTGTCTGAAGGAGTAAAAGAATCTCTGAAAGGCAAAAAGATCATATACGTAGCAAACATTACCTCCAGATCCGGTTTTACATTATCTATGCACTGTGCTGAGATTGAGAAGTATGCAGGCAGAAAACCCGATGTTGTTATTGCAAACAATGGCACTCCTTCAGATGATGTGCTGGAATTTTACAAAAATTCTGGAATGGACCTAGTTACTATAGATAATGTAGATGGAATAAAAATTATCGTTAAGGATTTGGTGGACAAAACTCCACTGGGCGAGGCCCAAAAGAAAGACAGGGTTAGGGGGGGCGGAATGAAAGACTGGCCGCATATAATAAAACACAAACCTGCGGAAACAGCAGCAGCCTTACTGGAGGTAATTGGTGATTAGAATGCAGGCAGTTGTTTTATCCGCAGGTGAATCAAAAAGATTCTGGCCGCTTTCTGAGAAGCATAAGAAAGCTTTATTCAAAATAATGGGCCGCAGCCTTTTGGAATGGACATTGATAGAACTGGAAGAAGCTGGGTTAAATAAAGTTGTTGTTGTTCAGGGTCCTGAGAGGGGGGCTGAGAAAGAATTTGCAGGAAAGAAATTCTCTTTTGATTTGCAGTTTGTTGTGCAAAAAGAACCAAAGGGAATGGGAGATGCCCTAATGCAGGCTGAATCCCTGATAGACGGGGACTTCTTTGTACTTAATGCAAACCACTTTACCTGCGGTTCTTTGGTAAAGCAAATGGTTGAAAAGAAGAAGGAAACAGGCGCAGCTGCAGTTTTCGTTGGTAAGCATTCTGTGGACTTATCAAGAGGAGGGTTTTTCAAGTTAAATGGAGACAAGTTTATTGAAACAATAGAAAAACCTGAAGACGGCAAAGCTCCTTCAGATGTAATGGTATGCGGCATTTACCTTTTGCCAAAAAACTTCTTTTCTTTCCACAAAAAAGTTCCCGCACAGGAATATTCATTTGAAGAAGCTCTAAACCTAATGGGAAAGGAAAAAGATTGCAGTGTTATAATAACAGAGCAGCAACTCCCTTCCCTAAAGTATTCGTGGGATATGCTGACTTGTTGCAGGCTTTTGATGAATTATAGATTGAGTGGGCAGAAGATTGCGGAAACAGCAAAAATAGAGGAAGGGGCAAAAATTATAGGAGATGTCTGGATTGGCGAGGGTGCTATAATTTATGAGAACGCTATTATAAAGGGTCCATGTTATATAGGAGAGAATTGTGTTGTTGGAAACGGAACACTGGTAAGAGGATATTCTAATCTGGAAAACAATACAATGGTTGGTGCTCATGCCGAAGTTACAGGAAGCATTTTTCAGGAAGGTTGTCATGTACACAATGGTTATTTTGGCAATTCTGTCTTCGGAAGAAATTGCAAGATAGGAACAGGCTTTACAACAGCAAACAGGAGGATAGACAGGGGAGAAATAAAGTCTACAGTAAGAGAGAAAAGAGTTGGGACTGGCCTGAGTTATTTTGGCTGTGTGCTTGCGCATAATGTTAAAGTTGGGACCGGAGTTAACATAATGCCAGGGGTTTTAGTGGGCTGTAATACTGTTATAGGTCCAATGACTCTCGTTAAGGAAAATATAGAATCCTATACAACTTATTACTCAGAGTTTAACGGAATTAAAAAGAAAAGGGAAATACCTGCAAAAAAGTTTGATACAGTTGTTTTTGATGCTGACGGAACATTATATAAAATACATGCTGACAAGGCTTACGAGAATTTGTTTATTATACTTTCCAAAAGCACAGGTTTGCCAGAAGCTTTGATAGAAGGAACATGGAAAACAGTTGTTTCCAGCCTAAAAGACTCTAAAGAACCAGAGAAAAGGAGAAGGGAGCATGCAATTAACCTTACATTAGAAAAGCTGGGAACAAAAGTCAATGGAGGAACTATAGAAAAGGGGTTGGAGCAGTTCTGGAAGCAGGTTGGTGCTGATTTGGAGGTTGAGAAGGGTGTGGAAAATGTTTTGGATATACTCTCAGATTCATGCGATATCTGTATAGCAAGCGATGAGTTTTTACCTGAATTAAAGAAGAAGATTAACTCTGCTTTCAACAGCAGGGTTTTCCATATGTTTGAAACAATAATAACTCCGGAGAAAACGGGCACAATGAAACCTTCCCCAGAGTATATTAAAATTATCCTTTCTCAGATGAAAACAAACCCAGAGCGCGTTCTTGTGGTTGGAAACAGCTGGGAAAGGGATTTGAAAGATGCGCATGCTTTTGGTGCAAAAACAGCTTTGATAGGTAAAAACAAAGAGGGAAGCCCTGACTTCTGGATACGCAGCTTGAATGAACTGCCTGCGTTAGTGGTGGTTGAATGAGACTATACGAGTTTGAAAGTAAACAGCTGCTGAGAAAGCACGGGATTAAAGTTCCCATAGGTATTCTCTCTACTTCAGCAGTTTCAGAAATGCCATTTGATGATGTTGTTGTTAAAGCTCAGGTTCTTTCAGGCGGGCGCGGGAAGGCTGGGGCTATCAAGGCCTTTTCCAACTCTGCTGAGGCAGTTAACTTTACAAACAGTTTGCTGGGTTCTCTTGTGCTGAAAGAAAAAGTAAAATCTGTTTTGCTTGAAAGAAAAACAAAAACCAAGGAAGAATTTTACATTAGTTTCCTATATGATACAGATTCCCAGCTGCCTGTTCTCCTATTAAGCACGCGCGGGGGAGTGGATGTTGTCGAGCTTGCAAAAGGAAATTTGGTAAAGAAGCCAATAGATCAGTTGTTAGGGTTAAAAGAGTGGCAGGCAAGGGATGCTGCTGTGGATGCAGGGTTTCCTTCAGAATTAATACCTAAAATATCGGAGTTTGCATTGCGTCTTTATTCTGTCTTTCTGGAGGAGGATTGCAGGCTGCTTGAAATAAATCCATTGTCCCTGACTGAAGAGGGGGAGCTGGTGGCTGTTGGAGCCTTAATTGAACTGGATAATGATGCTGGCTACAAACACAAAGACAGGGTTTACCCACCCAGAATGATAGGTGTTGGAAGGGAACTAACAGACAGGGAGCTTTCTGTTAAGCAGGTTGATGAAGCAGACTATAGAGGTTCTGTAAAGTTTATTGAACTTGGGGGGGATATTGGTTTTCTTGCTGCCGGAGGCGGAGGAAGCATGGCTGCTATGGATGCTTTGATTCTGGCTGGTGGGAATCCGGCGAATTATGCTGAGTTTTCAGGAGATCCGCCGAAAGAAAAAGTATATGCTCTAACAAAAGCTATTCTGGGCCAGCCTTGTTTGAAAGGATTATGGATTGTAGGGGCGATTGCAAATTTTACAAGAGTGGACCAGACAATGCAGGGCGTTGTTGAAGCGCTGAGAGAAGTGAAGCCAAAATATCCAATTGTTGTGCGCCGCTCTGGACCTTATGAGAGGGAAGGACTACAGCTTTTAAGAGATGTTGGAAAGGAATTAGGGCTGGATTTGGAAGTGCATGGTTCTGAAGTTTCAATGACTTCGACAGCAAAAACAATAATGGAGAGGTTAAAATGAGCATTCTGGTAAACAAAGATACAAGGGTTTTGATACAAGGCATTACTGGAAGGACTGGGCAGGTAGCCCTCCGCACAATGCTCGAATATGGAACTAAAGTTGTTGCTGGGGTAACACCTGGAAAGGGAGGACAGACCACAGAAGGAGTTCCTGTTTATAATTCTGTACATGAAGCTTTGAAAAACCACCCTGAAATAAACTGCACAGCTGTTTATGTTCCGCCTGCAGCTGCGAAGGAAGCTGTTATAGAAGCTGTTTCCAACGGGATTAAGCTTGTAAATCTGATAACAGAAGGGGTTGCAATACAGGATACTGTGCAGATGATAAGGTATGCGAATATATATGGTGCAAGGATTATTGGACCCTCTTCTATTGGAATAGTTAGTCCAAAGCAGTGCAAGATTGGAGTTCTGGGAGGGATAAAGGACGATACTGATAAAATTTACACACCGGGCCCTATTGGAGTAATATCAAAGAGTGGTGGAATGACAAATGAAACAGCCTGGGTTGTGCGCTCTGCTGGCTTAGGACAGAGCACAGTAATTGGAATAGGCGGGGATGTAATTTTGGGAACAGATTTTGTGGATCTGTTAAGAATGTTTGAGAAGGATCCTGAAACAAAGGGCGTTGTAATTTTCGGTGAGCCTGGGGGAACTTACGAGGATAAGATTGCTGAAGCAATAAAAAAGAAAGAGTTTACAAAACCTATAGCAGCCTTTATTGCAGGTGTTTTTGCTGAAAAACTCCCGCATGGAACTCAGTTTGGGCATGCCGGTGCATTGATAGAAAATGGGAGAGGGAGCCCAACAGAGAAAATAAAAGCTCTGAGAGAAGCAGGTGTTTTAATAGCTGAAACCCATGATAAGTTAGGGGAACTGATAAAGGGGGCGATTTAAATGGTAAAGTGGAAAACGAAAATTTCAGACTCTACGGACGAGGGAACATCTGTTCGTGGCTACTCTCTGGAAGAGCTTGTAGGAAAAATAAGTTATGCTGAAATGGTTTATTTACTGCTGAGGGGAAAGCTTCCAACAGCTGAGGAAGGGAAAATGGTTGATTCAATTTTGGTTTCTGTTGCTGAACATAGTATAGGAACTCCTTCAATAATGTCTGCAAGGACAGCAGCTTCCGGTTCCGGAAGTTTTGTGCAGGGCTTGGCAGCCGGAATACTTGCAATAGGAGAACATCACGGGGGTGCTGGTGAAGGCTGTGCCAAGGTACTGCAGGAGAACCTTGGTAAAACAGCTGGGGATGTTGTTTCTGCCTTTTCAGCCAAGAAAGAAAGGCTTCCAGGCTATGGACATAAAGTTTATACAACAGATCCAAGAACTCATAAACTTTTCAAGCTTGCAAAAGAACTTGGGATTTTCGGGAGCTACTGCAACTTTGCTCTTGAACTAGAGAAAGAACTTGAAAAATCCCAGGGAAAAAAGTTGTGTTTGAATGTAGACGGAGCAATAGCAGCAATAATTTCTGAAATGGGGTTCCATTGGAGGGTAGCAAAAGCCTTTTTTGTTATCCCCCGCACAGCAGGGATTTCAGCTCATGTTATTGAGGAGCTGACAGAAGAGAAGCCCTTTGCAAAAAGATTAGAGAGTTCTGAGTATGAATATACGGGAGAAAGAGGGAAGAATCTTGGGAAATGAAGGTATGGATTTCCTAAACTATACATTGTCGATGCCAAACCAGATTTATGCAGCCTGGTCTTTGCCTGTACCTACTGTGCAGAAGCCAAAAAATATTGTTGTTGCCGGCATGGGTGCCAGCTCAATAGGCGGGGATATCTTACAATCCTTATTGCTGGAAACTCTCCCGATACCGGTTTTTGTAAACCGTTCCTATTCAATACCAGCCTTTGTTTCCAGCGAGACCCTTTTCTTTTCAGTTTCCCATTCAGGAAATACAGAAGAAACTTTAACAGCAACTAAAAAAGCACTCGAGCGCGGTGCAATTGTTGTGGGTATTGGGACTGGAGGAAAGCTGGAAGAACTCTGTGCAAGCTCAGGAGCAGTTTTTATTAAGATTCCAAAAGCACCCCAGCCGCGTGCTGCAGTTGCAACCCTATTTTTCCCAATGCTGAAAACACTCCATGTTTCAGGGTTTTTAGATATGGAGAATAACGTAATTGAGACAGTTAATTTGTTAAACAGCATGAAACCTGAGCTGGGTTATGTTTCGGTGGATAACGGTGCAAAAGGCGTTGCAGTTCTATTGAGAGGGAAGTTTCCGATTATTTTCGGTGCAGGTCCATATACATCAATAGCCCGCAGGTTTTCCAACAGGTTACAAGAAGATTGCAGAACACTTTCTTATTGGTCAGAGTTTCCAGAAATGAATCACAACGAGATAATGGCATGGCCTGTTGATCCGAGAGCGAAGGAAACAATAGCTGTTTTGCTGCGCGACCCTCAGGAGGATGACAGGGTTGGGCAGAGAATTGAATTAACAAAAAGGCTGGCATTTAAAACCAATACAGAGCTTTGGGCTCTTGGGGAAAGCCTTCTCTGTAAAATCTTTTCATTATTGTACATGGCAGACCTGATAAGCGTTTATCTTGCTCTGGATTTGGGAATAAACCCAAACAGCTCTGAAACAATTGAATCTTTGAAAAAAGAGTTATCTTCACTCCCAAGACTTGAAGAATAAACTACTTATCTTTCCCGTATTCGTGCATTAGCCTTTCAAGCTCTATAACAATTTCCCTTGGGTTTCTAATGCCCTTTAAAACAATCTTCTCAGCCCCAGAGGAAGATCCAATCTTTATATCCCCAAACATAAGCAACCTCTGGGAAAAGTTCTGGTCAGAATTCAAATCTGCAATATTATTGAGAAAAATGCTATCCCTCTGCTTTTTTAAAATTCCCACTTCCTGAACAACCTGCGAAGGTGTAATTTTATACAGATGCCTAACCCTTGCAATTTCAGGAATAACCAAAAGAATTAAAACCAATCCCCCCGCAGCAGCAATTCCAACTTCATTTATGTACAATCCAAGGGCTTTTACAGCTCCAACAATACTAACAAGAACAGCAGAAAGAAAGTAATTTGTAACAAAAGATATCCTGCTGGGCTTGAGCTCGTATAAAGGCTTGTCTATTGTCATTTTATCACAGGTTTATATTTTTGTCTATTCACATAAATACCCTATGCCTGAGATAGCAATTATCGGGGGTTCGGGACTTTACAGCGCGGAAGAGCTGAAGAATATAGAGGAGGTAAAAGTACACACCCCATATGGGAAGCCTTCAGACAATATTATTATAGGAACTTTTAATGGTATGAAAATTGCTTTCTTATCAAGGCATGGGAGAGGACACCAGTATCCTGCGCACTTAGTTAATTACAGGGCAAATATCTGGGCCTTAAAAGAGTTGGGAATAAAAAGGATACTTGCAGCCAGTTCCTGCGGAAGCTTAAAGGAAGAGCTAAAGCCCGGAGACATTGTTTTGCTGGACCAGTTTATTGACCGCACCGCGGGCCGCTCTTCCAGCTTTTATGAAGGCAGCAAAACCTGCCATATCTCTGTTGCAGAGCCTTTTTGTCCCCAGCTTCGCTCCCTTATTATAGCTGCCGGCCAAAAATTAAATCTGCCAATAAAGCCAGCAGGAACCTACATCTGCATTCAGGGTCCCCGCTTTTCAACTAAAGCTGAGAGCAATTTGTTCAGGAAATGGGGGGTTGATGTGGTTGGCATGACTCTGGTTCCTGAGGCTGTTTTAGCAAGAGAAGCAGAAATATGCTATTCAAACATTTCTCTTGTAACAGATTATGACTGCTGGAAGGATTCTCATGTAAGCATACAGGAGATTTTAAAAACAATGTCTGCAAATGTTGAAAATGCACGCAAACTCCTGTTTTCAGCAATAGAAGCCCTGCCTGCTGAGCGTTCCTGTGAGTGCAGTACGGCACTAAAGGATGCCCTCTTATAATGGGTATAAAAAGATTTCTATCCAAGCCCTATTATGATAGGAACAATGTTAGCTGGCGGTACAGCTGGAAGGAGGGTAACAGATAACAGTGTTAGGCCAAGGCATGTGGCTCCACTAAGCGTTTCTCCAACAGACCTATACAGGCTTGAAGACCTGAATCTTAACAGGTATGCAAGCTGGCAACATTTGTTTGCGGAAAGGTTTGGAATACAGGTTGATTTGAAGTATTTTCCAAGAGATCCTGTTCCCGGACCATTTGAGGTTGTAGATTATTCAAACCATTATGCAACGCTTTTGGATGAAAAAGCTGACGGGAAAACCAGACCTGCCAGAATAGAGCAAGCTAAAAATGAAGTTGATTGGCTGGAAAAGCTTGCTGGAAAAGTTACAGATGATACAGTGGATGATATAGATTTGTTGAATGTCAGGTATATGACCACATATGTAACCCATGCAAGAAATGCTGGGGCAAGGCTGGCTTCTGCGAGGGGCAGGCTCAGGGCTGAGCTTGCAGATATAGAAACCACATATACAGAGAGAGTAAGAAGAGTTGAAAGGGATTATGAAGATGATATTACAGCAATGGAAAATAGATGGAAGATTGAAATAGATAATATACAGAAAACTAAAATAGAGGTTGGAGAGCTAAAGGGACAAGTAAAGAATCTTGCAACAGCAGGGGCATTGGGTATTGGCTTGTTTGCTGGAATGCCAGATGCAGAAGTGGTTAAAGTATTGGTTCCATTCCTTTCTTCAGCAGCCACATTTGTCCTATCAGGTCCAGTGAAAATCTGGTGGTATGGAAGGAGGAACAGGCAGGCTAATAACAGATACTTCGAAACTCTGGCTGCAGCAAGAGGTAGACAATCAGCTGAAATAAGGGAGCTTGAGGATGAGGAGCTGAGAAGGGAGAATGAAGCCGGAAAGATTTCTGAAAACCACCGTTCAATAATCCATGTACAAACAATAATGGCCACGGTTGAGACAGCTGATGTATGTTATCCGGGGAGCGTTAGATGGGACCCTAAACTCTATCCTTACTATGCAAACGGAAGTCTTAAGGCTTAGAAATAAGATATGTTTTCTTAATCAGTAATTTTCCAGATAAACCTTCCCATTTGGGTTCAGATTCAACAATTTTTATTTTCCCTTTAAAAAGAGGGCAATCCAGAACAGCAGACTCAAATTCTCCCCCCTCCCCAACTGGGCTAACTCCCTTCTTTTTTTCCAGTTCCAAAAGCTCCTGCACAGCTTTCTCATCCAGTTCCCTTCCTAACCACTCTTTTCCCAACCCATCAGCAAAAACTCCAGTAAAAATAACCTTAAACCCTTCTCTCAATAATCCTTTCAAGTGTTCCTCAGCAGGGATACACCACAAAGGAGCTAACATTTCCAGTTTCAATCCCTTGCAAATCTTTTCAATCCTGCTCCCTTGGTAAACAGAAGCCAAACCCCCGCAAACTACACCCTCTATACCAAACTTATTTTTGGCTTCTGCAATTAGTTTTTCCAAATCCTCCAGTTCTTCCTCCTTTTTTCCCTCAGTTTCTGCAACAAGCTGCGGCAGTTTCATAGCCTGAGCTTGCAATTTGCTCAGCTCAATGTTGCATGTATGGAACATATAGCTTTCCTCGTTTTGACTGAAAACTGTTAACAAAACAACCACATCGTGCCCAGCTTTCTGTGCCAAGTAAATTGCCCGTGTGCTGTCCTTTCCTCCCGAAAACAAAGCTGCGCATTTCATTCGAAAACCTGCGCTGCAGGCCTTTAAAAAGGTATTTAAATACCCCCTCCTTTATAAATACCCTAAGCTTGAAAGGGGTTCTAAAATGGCCTATAGAATAAAAATTGAGAACGTTGTGGCTTCTGCTAACTTGAATACTGAAGTAAAGCTTGAAAAGGTTGTGGCTGGACTGGAAGGGATAGAGTACGAGCCTGAACAGTTTCCTGGAGTGGTTTTGAGAATGAAAGAGCCGAAAGCAGCAGCTTTGATTTTTTCTTCAGGAAAGATTGTATGTACAGGTGCAAAAAGTCCAAAGGAATCAAAGGAAGTCATAGCTAAAATAGTTGGAAAAATGAGAAAACTTGGCATAAGGATACCTTCCAACTATACTGTAAGGCTGGAAAATATTGTTGCTTCTGCAAAAATTGAAGGGGAATTAAATTTAGATGATATTGCTTTCACTTTAGAAAACACAGAATACGAGCCTGAACAATTCCCAGGATTGGTTTACAGAATGGACGATCCTAAAGTGACCTTTTTGTTGTTTGGTTCAGGAAAAGTTATTTGCACTGGAGGCAGAAGCATAGCCGATGTTGAACGCGCTGTTGTAAAGGTAGATAAGAGGCTGAAGAACCTTAATAAAAAATAATACAGAGCTAAGTTTGTTCTTGTTAAAATGCGGGTATCTGAGCGCGCTGTTGTAAAGGTAGATAAAAGGCCGAAGAACCTTTGAACAGGCAAAGCCTTATAAGTTATAAAAAACAACTCTTTATTATGAAAACCCAACAGCTATCTTTAGAGCACATGCACAAGG
This sequence comes from Candidatus Aenigmatarchaeota archaeon, assembly GCA_016198755.1. GTDB lineage: Archaea > Aenigmatarchaeota > Aenigmatarchaeia > Aenigmatarchaeales > JACQIB01 > JACQIB01. The sequence goes on along the minus strand of JACQIB010000005.1, from coordinate 98,841 downwards.
ATATACTGTCGTTAAAGGAGAATGTTGAGGAGCTTAGAATGGTAATAGAAGATGAAATAGAGTTGTCAGGCCACGCCAAAAGGCTATTAGCGGAGTCCAGAAGGAGAGAGAAGAGCGAATTTACAGAACACGAAGCTGTCAGAAGGGAATTCTTATAAGGGAGCGGACAGCAATATTCTTGTGGCATATAAAATATTGTGGGATCCGAAATCTCTGGAACAAATGAGAAAATTGGAGCATATTCTTGCGAGAAGAATATTTCTTAAAATAGAGTCTCTAAAAGAAAGCCCACATATCTTCGTTTCCCGTTTAGCCGGAGACAACGGGTATAAGCTAAGGGTTGGTGACTATAGGGTTATATTGGATATAGAGGAATCAAAAAGGGAAATATTTGTTAGGTTAGTAGATCATAGGAGCGTAGTATACAAAAAGCTCAGAAGGAATTAAGCATATAAGACGGGTCGTTGTAAAGGTAGATAAGAGGCTGAAGAATCTTAATAAAAAAATAATACAGAGCTAAGTTTGTTTTTGTTCAAAAATAGGTAGCTGGCTTCTCGGTGTTGAATGTCCATTGGGTTTTGTAATAACACAACCACTTTCAACTTTGTATTTTCCAAGCACAGCGAACAGAGCCTGTTGTCCTTTATTGACATAAACATCTTCTCCATCAATTGTTGGAGTTGTTCCAACAATACCTCTCTCAACCAGAATTCCTATTACACCATCCACGTATTGTTGTGTAGTAGGGGGTTGATGCTCTTTGTTGTATCTTGATGTGAAAGCAGTTCCATAAGCACCCCTATCCATCGGTCTCCGGCCATTAAGATCTAGCATAAGAGCCAATAGTACTGGTTGTTCTATAGCAACAGCTAAAAAATCAACATCCACCACCTCTCTTACCCCTTCTGCAGCCCCCACAGCCATGGAATAAATTCTCAAATCTAGAATTAATACTTTCTTTCCCGTAGGTAGGTTTAAGAACTTTTCTGTTGAGCAGTTTACCTGCCCACTGGAAGCTTAGGTTAAAGAAAAAATTTCCCATGGATTCACTTTTTCTCAGTTCCATTCAGCTATTTAACCTTTGGAAATTCTATTCTCTCCAACTCTTTTTGGGTGGGAAAATGGATAATGAACAGGAAAGATTTGAGGAATTTTTAAGGCAGTTTTATGAGCAGGATTTACTGACAGCTACAAGGGAAGGAAAAAAATCTATTGCAGTTGATTTTTCAAATCTGGATAAATTTGATCCTGAACTGGCTGACAAGCTTTTAAACGAACCAGAAAGGCTCCTGCCCATTGTAAACTTTGCCCTGCGCGAGCTTGATGTTCCTGAAGGAACAGAAGGGTTTAAAGTCAGGTTCATTAATTTGCCGGAATCAGCAACAATAAGGATACGCAGCTTACGTTCAGAACATATAGGGAAATTTATTGCTGTAGAAGGTACAGTAAGGAGAGCTTCTGAGGTCAGGCCGGAAATTTCAATAGCTATTTTCCAGTGCCCTGAATGTACTGCAAAATTTGGTGTTGAGCAGAAGGAAAGGATGTTAAACGGCCCAGTAGCCTGTCCTGAATGCGGAATAAAAGCAAGGTTTGATATGGTGGACAGGAAGCTGTATGATTCCCGTGTTATAACTTTGGAGGAGCCTTATGAAACAGCAAGCGGGGAAAGGCCAGGTGAAGTAAATATTTCCATGAAAGAGGATCTGACAACTCCTGATATGCAGAGGAAAACAGACCCTGGCAACAGGCTGAAGATTGTAGGGATTGTAAAAGAGCTGCATAGGATGATAAAGGGAAGAATGAAAACTCAAATGGAGATGTTCATAGAAACAAATTCCATTGAATCAACTGATGTAGAGTGGGAAGAGGTAAACACAACAGCTCAGGATGAGGAAAAGATAATGGAGTTTGCAGCAGATCCGGAGATTTATAAAAAGCTGCGCGAGTCTCTTGCTCCCTCGATATACGGTCTGGGTGAGATTAAGGATGCTATAATATTGCAACTTTTCGGGGGTGTCAGGCATAAGTTCCCTGATGGTACAAAAATCAGGGGCGATATTCACGTTTTGCTTTTAGGAGATCCGGGAGTGGCAAAATCCCAATTGCTAAAGCTCACTTCCTCAATAATCCCGCGCGGCAAGTATGTTTCAGGAAGGGGTGCAACTGGCGCTGGTCTGACCGCGACTGTAGTCAAAGATGAGGAGTTAATGGGAGGCTGGGTGCTGGAAGCAGGCGCAATGGTTCTGGCAAATAAGGGAATAATGGCAATAGATGAGTTTGACAAAATTTCAGTTGAGGATCAGGTTGCTATGCACGAGGCTTTAGAACAGCAGACTGTGAGCATAGCAAAAGCCTCTATAGTTGCAACGCTCCCAGCTCAGGTTTCTGTATTGGCTGGTGCAAATCCAAAATTTTCCAGATTTGATCCATACAAATCTATAGCTGAACAATTAACAATACCAGATACTCTGTTAAGCAGGTTTGACCTAAAGTTTGCCCTGAGAGATATTCCAGATCCAGTAAAGGATGAAAAGTTAGCTGCGCATATTCTGGAAACAAGGCTTGCACCAGAAAAAGTAGAACCTCTAATCAAGCCAGAGTTTTTGAGAAAATACATAGCTTATTGCAGGAAAAATGCCCATCCAATAATGACACGCGAAGCAGCTGAGAGGTTAAAGCAGTTTTATCTGACAATGAGAAGTCTATACTCAGGCTCAAACACAGTAGCAATAACACTCAGGCAGAACGAAGCATTAATCAGGCTTTCAGAAGCTTCAGCTAAAATAAGGCTATCTCCAACAGTTGAAGTTCAGGATGCTGAAAGAGCAATAAATGTGATGCAGGAATCAATAAAACAGCTTGGATATGATTATGAGACAGGAAAGCTTGATGTGGATAAGCTGGAAGGAGGAACACCGGCTTCCCAAAGGACAAAGATAACAATGATACTGGATTTGATTGGAAAGCTTGAAAAGAGTTTAGGAAAGCAGATTCCAAAAGAAGAGCTGCTTGCTGCAGCAGAGGATGAAGGTATAAACGAGAAGGATTTCGAGGAACTTTTACAGAGGCTTAAGAGGGAGGGTATGATTTTCGAGCCGCGCACAGGTTTTGTGCAGAAAATTTAGCCCTATAAATACTTTTAACAGAAAAATGAGGGTTGGTGCAGATGGAGAAGAAAAGACTTACAGCAAAGAAAGCAGGGATTGAGGAGATTGTAAAAGGAAAGTTTGTTAAAAAATCAGGGTTTGAAAGCAGCTATATAATAACATCCCTAGGAAGGAGAATGAGCAGAATCAGGACTCTTGGTTTGATTGTGGATAAATTTGTTTCAGAAGACGGCAACTATGGTTCTATAACATTGGATGATGGCTCTGATACATTAAGGTGCAAGGTTTTTGTTAATATAAAAATGCTTGAAGGGTTTAAATCCGGAGATTTAGTGGATGTTACAGGGAAGGTTAGGGAATATAACGGGGAAGTGTATCTTGCACCTGAAATAATACGCGGTGTTACCTCAAATTTTGAAACTTTAAGGGTTTTGGAGCTTAAAAAACTTTTGCAGGATCAGCGCAAGAAAATTTCCATTGTGCACCAGCTGCAGAAACAAGCTGCAGATTTGGCTGAATTGAAAGTTTTAGCCGGAGCACAGGGAGTACAGGCTGATGATGTGGAAGCTATACATGAAGCTCAGGAGCTTATAGAGCAAAAAACAGAGGAAAATGTTCTGAAGGAAACTGAAGTAAAGGACAAAGTTCTGGTTGCTATAGAAAGCCTAGATAAGGGAAGCGGGGCTGAATATTCAGCTGTGGCAAAGTCTCTTGCCTTTCCAGAGCCTGCTGTAGATTCTGCAATATCAGCTCTTTTAGAGGATGGCATCTGCTTTGAGCCCCGCGCAGGTTTCCTGAAGAAAATATAGCTTTTATAAAGCTTTCTTTCACCAAATAGCTTATGAGAGGCTTATTAACAAGTGATCCTGGTTTTGGTACAGTGTCAACTCCTGCTAAAGTAATGGCTTATATGCCTGTTAACGGGGTTTATCCATGTTATGCTAATGTAGCCTATTCTTTTGGCTTTCCAAAACCAAGGAGCATTTCAACTCTGCCTGCTGATTTCTGGGATACTGGCTTCTGTGAAACCATCAGGGAGAAAACATATGCAAGGACAGTAGCTCCAATGGAAGATGGGAATGAACTGGTAATTGTTGCATATGGAATTGGAAGGCTGGAGGAGGGTTTAGAGTTAAGCGATGGTGTAAACATGGGAATGCACTCAGCTCACCTGCTTTACACAAAAAACACTCCCCGCTGTTGGCTTGATGTTTATCTCAGGGGACGCGGTTACGGGGTTTTCCAATCTCCCCATAGATTTCTAGAAAGGGATGCCTTTGAATCTGCTGCAAAAGAGACTGGGATGAGAATTCTAAAGAGCCAGTCAAGGGGCTTTAATCCTGATCTTCACCACTCCATTTAAGTTCCTGACTACGGTCTTGAATAAACATAACCCTAGCAAAACCTATTTAAGCCCTAAGAGAGAAAGAGGCAGTATGAAAACCTATGAGGAAATGCTGCATTCGGCTTTTGAAAAGCTGCCTAAAACTGAGAAAGGAACAGAAAGGCTCGAAGTTCCTGAACCTGAATTGTTGTTCCAAGGAACCTCAACAATAGTAAAGAATTTTTCCCCGATAGCAAAATCTCTCAGACGCGAGCCAAAGCATTTGTTAAAGTTTCTGAGCAAAGAGCTTGCTTCCCCAGGATCGATAGACGAGGATCGCTGTACATTCCAGACAAAACTGTCAGCAAGGATTTTGCAGCAGAAAATTGAAAGTTATAAAACAGAATTTGTTATTTGCAAAGAATGCAAAAGGCCTGACACAGACCTTATAATGCAGAACAGGATTTTGCAGTTAAAATGCCAGGCATGCGGTGCGCGCTCTGCTGTAAGGGAAATTTAAAGTTTTCCTTTAATGAAGCTCTTTTCTACAGCAGATTTTCTAGCAGAACAGTGAGGCAGGTTTTCCACATCAGGTTTTTGTATCCATTTAGGATACTTGAAAAAGCTCTTTTTTCCCTTTAAAGAAGACAAAAGACTAAGGTAAATTTTAGCTCTTTTTCCTTTTGCCAGATCAGCTTTGCTAAGCAAATCAAAAGCCTTTTCCAGCTCTTTTCCGGAATAAACACTGGGCAAGTTCTCTTCTATCCACCTGATAAGTTCCCCCCCATCTACTGCAGGGTTTTCCAGCGCTGCTTTAGCATCCTTTGGATTAGAGTAGAAAACAGCTCCAAGAAGCTCAAAAACAGTTTTTTCCAAATCCTTTCCATCAGTACCTTCTATACCCAATAGTGCAGCCCTATAATCTCCAGCTGCTGCAGCAGCAATTTCCCCTGCCCTTCCCTTATCAATACCCTTTCCTATCAGTTCCTTCTCAATCTCAGCTTTTGAAAGTCCTCTGACTTCCAGCAGATTACAGCACTCCCTTATCTGTGAGAGCTTTGGAAGGAAGGGTTTGTTTGCTGTAAGAAAAACAGGATAAGAGCTGGTTTTTATTATTTTTGCTATTATAGCTCCACCCTCTCCCGCTGCAAGAGCATCCACTTCGTCTACTAAAATTATTTTATCCTTTCCAACCAAACTCTTCTGTTTTGAAGCAGATCCAATGGTTTTTTCAAGCATTTCTGCAGCTCTGGAGTCAGCTGCAGTGCATTCTATTAATTCCCTTCCGGTTTCATATGCTAAAGTTCTTACAAGTGAGCTTTTACCTGTTCCAGAAGGCCCATAAATCAGGAATCCCTTTCCTTTTCTCCAGCCCTGAACAAAACGAAGCATTGAAGAAATTGTTTCTTTCCTTCCACTGAAATCCTTGAATCCAGGCATGGGACTTTTATAGGTTGCAATCTATTTATTTACCATGGGAAACCCCCATGGGTTTAACATACCCAAAACACAGAGGTTTTGATTACAGCAAACACGTTATATGTTTGCGTACTCAAACCAGAGAGGTTTGATTATGGCACAGAATAGCAAAGGCTCGCGCAGGGAGAGGGAGTTTCTGGAACATTTAAGCTCAAAGGGGTTTTTAGTTCACAGGGTGGCTGGATCAGGAGTTGGGGATACAGCAATATGCGATTTAATTGCTGTGCGCAGCGGTGTAACACATTTGATTGAGGTAAAAAGTAGAAAGAAAACTTTCTATAGCCGCGAACATCTGGAACAGCTAAACCAGCTTAAAAAAGCAGCTGAAAGCTGCGGTGCAAAAGCTTTGCTCGCAGTTAAACTTAATTATAAAGACTGGAAGGTTTTTGACCTATCAGAGGGAATACCTGAAAAGGTTTCTTAAATTCCTGTCTATTATAACCCTTTTTCTTTATACAGAGAATCCCCAGACCGTAGTCCATAACTTGCAGGCTGGTTTGTTGGGTAGCGTGGTCTGTTGTTCCACCTTTCCCTCAAATTCCTTTCAATCCTGCTTTTCAGCTGCCTTGAATTACATCCCATTTTCTCACCAAATCTGACTTGGGAAAAAACCTATTTAGAAAGGTATGTTTTTCACAGTATTTTTCCGAACAATCGCGCGGAAAGGCTTAAATAGAATGGGGCTAAAGAGAGGAACAGCGGAGTGGAGCAGCCTGGAGTGCTCGTCGGGCTCATAAAAAACTTGAAACACCCGAAGGTCGCTTGTTCAAATCAAGCCTCCGCTACCACTTTTCTCTTCCAAAAGCAAAGGTTTAAAAGGTTTGTTTTGTACAGTCCTTTGAATGGGAGTAATGTCTTTGCTGGGTTTAGAGCCGACTCGCGTTGCTGAGGATGAAGAAAGAACTTTTTATAGAACTCTTAATCCAGGATATAATCCTGTTTCCAATCCAGTGGTGGAAAGATTTGTCCCACTGAGAAAATATGCTGGGGATAGATTGATATGGCCTGCTGGCTTGAGCGCAGATACTGTTTATCCAGCCCGAGTAAATATGTCGTATGTTTTTAAAGGTGAAGATACTGTTGTAATGGAAAGTCTAAGAAACTCTTTGGGCACCTCTGCTGATCCAATAACAATGGCAAAGAATCATGGGAATACTGAGGCAATATTTCCTGGCTGTAGATCATTCCGCGAAGAGCCTTTAGTAACGGAGAGAGCTAAGCTTGTTGGAGCAACTCTGTGGTATATTCTCCCCGAAGACAGGCATCCATGGATAGGAACCGAGTCTGTTATGTTTAGGTTTCTGGCGGGTATGATGTACTATAGGTTGCAATACAGGGGAAAACCCCCTTCTACAGGCAAACAGCGCCAAACTTTAGAGAGCAAAGTTGTTAGTTCTGTTCCAGATCATTGGTTTCCGGTAGCTGGAAGGCAGGAGTTCTGGGAAACAGAAGATTAAAAAATATCTATTTAAATAGCTTTCTTTCTCCCTTTTCTATATGCCAACATATATTACAGAGAATAACGCCGGTTTTGATAGTGAAGGTTCTTCGATTTGTCTGCGCGGATTTCTCCCGCTGGAGCATGTAAAACATTATAATGGATATAGAATATGGCCACGCAGGCTCTCTACAGATTATGTTATTTCAGGCACTGTTGGAAATTATGTTGCTTTGCAAGATGAGATAACAAGGAGGGCTGCTGCTGGCATGGCTTGGGCAAGGGAGGTAAATGGACTAACACATATTGTTGTGCCTAATGCAGGCAGGGCCTTTCCCAGCACAGAGTTCCCCACAGGGATAAATGCTGAGTTGTTCATGGCAAAGTTGCAGTATTCTCAACATGGCGCAGGCATACCAGAAGAGGATATTTTAGTATTTCCCACCCAGAAAAAGATGTTTTTCTTTTTAGGATATGGAGAACGTCCTCCATCCATGGGTGAAATTAACTCAAATTCTCTAAAACAGAGAGCCGCTGACATAGCAAAAGAATTAAGGTTTGACTTTAATGCTGCTGTAAGAAGGGTTCTATAGCACAAAAGTTCACTTTAAATAGATTTGTTTCCTCATTTTCAATATGGTAATATCAGATGCACCACTGTCGGATGCGGTATCATCTAAAGTAAATGCTGCAGTATCCAGCCAGGGTACATATACCCACTGAACAGGGTCATGCAGCAGCATATGCAGTGAGCTATGTAACATGGGAAGCAGCATCAGCTCATCCAGATACCGATCCAAAACTCTTTGCCAATCCAAATCCCTTTGTAAATGTTTTAGAATTGCTTGAGATGGGTGTCAGGCCACGAGGATTCTCCCAATTTTCAGGAGAGGAAAAACTTGTTGTTCATATTCCAGCTACTCTGGAAAAAGGAACTACTTTAGGATGTTTTATTGACGGAGACGAACGGCTATTAAGGCATCATGAGCTGCAAGAATTGTGCACAGATCCTACTCCTGCGACACCAGAGGAGATAGAGCAATATAGAAAGGTATTCTTTCCAAGTTCAAATCCGGCTCGATAGCCACTTTATAAAGGAAATTCTTAGAAAATACGGCATTTACCGTATTTTAAGGGGGTATATAAACCTAATATAATACGGCTTTTGCTAGGGTTAGCTTTAAGTATACCCCTTTCCAATAGAAGTAAAGGTGAAAACCAATGGCAGGAAAAACAGGTGACTGGGTAAAGGTAAGCGGCTATCTGTTCATACTGGGAGTAATAATCTCAGTAGTAGCAGGAGTAGTCGGTTCCGCAACCCTTCCCTGGGCAGGAAGCGCCTTGGTAGTACTGGGAACAGTTGTAGGGCTATTAGCAGCTCTCGGCTGGGGTTCAGTATCCAAGGATGAATCCGAGACCTTCCTATTGGCAACAATAGCTCTGTTGCTTGCAGGAGCAGCCAAGTTCTCCCTAAAGGACTTCCCATCAGTTGGGGGTTACTTGGGTGATATCGTGGGCAATCTTGCAGCACTTGCAGCACCAGCTGCAGTTATAGTGGCTATTGAGTCAATATGGAGAGCAGGCTCAGTGAAGATTGGGTAAGGGAGCCAAGTGCTTTCCGAGACCCAAAAAACCGAATTTTTTCGTGTTTTTTCTTCTTCTTTTCCATTCGGCGCTTGCAGCGGTCTCTGCAAGCTTAAATCTCTTTTCTGCACTTTATCTCTAATGCCCAAAACAAATGTTGCACTTCTAAACAGGTTTACTGGACAAATATCTCTTCCACCAATGGAGCGCGGCTATGGTTGGGGATATTCTGGTTCTGTAACAACTGGCAACTATACCAGACTGCCTAATGGGAGGTGCTTAGGATCTCCCTTAATGTTAAAGGAATCAACGCCAGCCTACCTGAAAGAAATGTTTGCTGGCCCTGATAGAACAGTCAGAGTAGAATGGGCTCAGGCAGTTTATCTTATTTCCCACTTACAAATACCAAGATACAGGGGGCAAACATGGGAAGCTAGCTTGGTTGGTTTGCAGGATTCTGATGAATTTGGAAAGGTACTGTTGAAAGAAAGTAAGTCCGGAAGAAACTACGGGGAAGCTCCTGAGCATTTATATGGCCCTCTCGTGCACAGTTCAGGAATAGTAGCTAAAAAGCCAACAATAACTGTTTCAAAAACCGGTGAGGTTGTGCCAACTGTTGTTGACATAACAAGAACTATGGGAATAAGAGGCGTTGCTAGTGTGAAAACAAGGGAGGGAATAATAGTTTTAAAGGGCGATGTAACAGCAGAAAACATAGAGGAGGAACTTGAGATATTTCCATCAATAAGAAGCTTAACTTTCGGCGATGATGGCTGGGCTTCCCCAAGAATTAGTTTAGAGAGCGGTGAGCCTGTTATTGTTTATGATGATGCTTTATCTATTCTTACACATTACAGGCCAACACATTCCAGATTGGCTTTGACACGCACCTAGCCTAATTTTCAAACCCTTTTATTCTTGTAAAACAATAGATTAACATGGTTTCAGAAGAAACAGGCAGGTTTTTGACTGGGTTTTGCAGGCAGGCTCTTGAGCTTTACTTAAGGCACAGAAGGGTAATAGACTTCCCGCGTGTTCTATCCCCAGAGCTAAAGGAAAAGCACGGGGTTTATGTAAAGCTTTACAAAAAAATTGGGCTGGAAAAACAGTTAAGAGGTTCTAAGGGAATACCGTTCCCAACAGATTCTTTGATAAAAACCTCAACAGATGCTGTTATTTCAGCTTCTCAGGACAAAACTTACCCGCAGCTTGAGTTGCAGGACCTTCCAATGCTAACAATAGAACTTTCTATTTTGACAGAACCTGACCTTTTGCTTGCAAAAGATCCGCATGATTATATTAAACAAATCAGGATTGCCACAGATGGGCTAATAATGCAGCATAAATCTTTAGGAGGAATTTTCCTTCCATCCACTCCTATCCAAAACAAGTGGACAACTGAAGAATTTTTAGAAAATTTAGCAAAGAAAGTAAACCTGCCTCCAGACGGCTGGAAAACAAATCCAATAAAACTCTACAGTTTCCAATCCCAGACTTTCAGAGGATGATTTAAATAGATTTGTTTTTTATTATTATATAGATAAAATGGTTGATGCTGTCTGGATTGGAGGAGTGCACGCTGTTGGAAAAAGCACCATAATAAAAGGTGCGGACTTGCTGGGGCGGGATGTTGTATCGGTCAGCAAGGAGATGGTTAGGTATGCAAACCAGTATGGTATTACTAATGATATGCTCAATAGATTGCCTTATGACGAGCGGGCAAGGGTTGGGGATGAAACCTTTAAGGCAATTGCTAGGGCAAATCGAAAGGTGATTGTAGATTCCCATTACACAATTCTAATAATGGACGGTACTATGCCACGTAGTTGGGAGATGGGAATACCCGACTGGTTAGCCAAGAACCATATCACAGGTTATCTTTTGGTTGAGGCAGCACCAGAACAAGTGCTTGCAAGGAGGGTGGCAGACCACAGTGATGCTGGAGAAAGGAGATCTAAAGACCTAGCTGTAGTAGAGTACGAACTGCATATGGAAAGGCGTGCAGCAGAGTATTATTCAAATGCCGCAGGATTGCAATTGCATGTTATCCAGAACACGGGATCGGTAGAGCAGGCTCAGAGAGAGTTTTCTGATGCACTAAGGTCTGTAGAGAGTAAAATAAAATAGCATACAAAGAACATCTTTTTATACCTTTACGGCGTAATTTGCAGCACATTAATGATTGAAGTCGCATTGCAGTGTTGGTTTATTAGAGGTGCATAAAACCTCTGTTACTATCAGGGTCTGATTTAAGCTTTTCTCCCCAATAATTATTATGTCAGAAATGGAACCGAAATCCCTGAGCGAACAGTTTATACCTTTTGAAGTAAGGCTGGGAGTTGAGTCTGATGTTTCAAGAATACTGGGAGGAGGAATAGTAACTGGGGGCTGTGCTTATGAGCTGAATATGCTTGATGCGCTCTCCGGCAGTGCTGTTTCTGCTGGCAGGGTTATAAACCCCACTCCCGAATGGCTAACTCACAGGAAAAGACTGAGATATGTTGGGGATGTAGATTTTTATTCAACACTTACGGACGAAGGAGTTGTTTCAAGGCTAGGTCCAACCTATGAACAGCGGAGTTCTAAATATACAAAGGATGCAGCAGGCAAAGACAGGCCACGTCAGAGGAAGATTCGTGTTGGAACAGTGCAGCTTAAGCAGCCTATAGATGGCAATACAGAGTTGCCAGCAGAGCTTGCTGTGGATGTTATAGATCCGGGTTTTTATACAAAAGGTTATTTTAACAGAGGGATATTTCCTGATCCAGCTGTTGCATTAGCTGGACTAGAAAGCCATGCCAGCACAGCCAATATCGGCGGGCAGCATGTCAGGTTTCAGGGGGTAAATGACTTTATAGCATTTAAGCTCACGAATATGCAGAGGATAAAGGATGAAAATGGAGCGCCTAAAACATGGATAAAGGACGTTTCTGATGTTGCAAACCTCATTGCATACAGATCAAATCATATAGACTGGAACTATATTGCAACTCTGATGGGGAGTGCGCAGGTAACCAGAGAACGCTTAAAATTAGTCAGAGATTGCTTGGCAGACCCAAGTACAAGCATGGAAGAAGGCAATATAAAACAGCTCATGGCTGAGCAGGTTATAGAACCATTCAATGAGGTCAGTAGATATACGCTTGTCGATTTTACAGGAAACAGAGAAAAATACATAAGGAAAGTTGATGAGGCAGCTCTGGAGATAAGGAGATTTTAGGCAAAGAAACGCTTATTAACTGGTTCTCCCATATAGAAAAGCATGGCCCTAGAGTTTTCGCTGGTGGCATTCAGCATTTCGCTGATTTTGGCGCCAGCTCTGGCAGAATTTGCAAAGGTTAGGGCAAGAGCTGAGAAAGGATTTGCCTGGATTGCTGTAGGTGGGGTTTTCTTCCTGCTTGCTGCAGCATTCGAGGCATTAGGTGGATTCAGTTCTGTGGCAGGTTATGCAGCAAGCCTTTCAGTTGGCTCTGCAATTTTCGGTGCCATAGGCTTGGTATCTGCCCTGATAGGAGCATTAACAACTGCAATGAAAATTTTGCAGTAAAGCTCTTCCTTAGTCAGTGCTTGTAGATTTGCTTAGTTTTACACAGAGTCAGAAGCATTATTCTAATGCCTTTATTATAGCTTTCACTAAGCCTTTCTCACAACCTTAATCAAATAAAGAACAGGAACAGAAAGCAGCACAATTCCTGTTAAAAGGTAAATATCAAAAGTACTCACCAAACCCAAAAAAGGATTCTGCTGCAGCGGATAGAAAGGCTTCATATCCGAGTGCATGAAAGAATCCAGAAAAACATGTGAGAAAGCTGCCAGCAATGAGGAGACATAAACAAGCCTGTTGCTTATGCTTTGCTGAGGAATTTTTAGAAAACCCATTATTCTATCTACATTTTTCCTAAACCTTACAAGAACAAACCCAACAAGCAATCCAATTATTGTAACTCCAATATAGGTGTGAAAAAATCCATGCAGCAGTCCATCTGCTCTTGGAGAAATAAACATATAGTAAGCAGGTTCTATATCCATTATAACAGAGGAGATTGCTAAAGCAGGCAGATACAGGCTGTTGAAGACTAGAAAACCTAAAGCCAGAACAGACCAGTGGAAAGGAGTTATTGGCATCCAACATACTTGGAGAAAGCGCATTTAAACCTTCCAAATCCCCGATTCACATTACTCCAAAATTTCAAGTTCTTCTCTAATCATATCATTTCTTCCCGTAGACCATATCCACAAAATCTGCATGCTGCCTGCTCCATATATAATTAGGGTTTTTTTCCATAAAATCAATCCAGAGATCAATGAATTTTCTTCTCTCCAGCCTGTTAATTTTCCTGTCTTTTTCAAGCTCTTCGAGATTAAACATACAAACCAGCCAGCTCCCTCCTTGCCTGTTTTTCAACCCCCAACATATTTATCAACCTCTTAAGCTCTCCTATATCAATATTGTTTTTCAATAATTTATAGACATGATAAGCATCTTCCATATCCTTTTCACTTCCCAAATAGAGCTTGTATGCTATATGCATTTCTATTGGTGAAATATATATTTTCCCATCAGGCAGATTTACAGCCAGCCTTTTTTTCATGGAATAGAAATCTGTGTCTTTCTTTGCAAATTTTACTTCGAAGTTCGGCAGAGTTTTTTCAGCTTTAGCAATCCGTATGGCTATATTATCGCTCAAAATTTCAAATGCATCATCAACAGAACCCGAATTTATTACCCAAAAACCCTTTTTTTCCAGCACATCCAAAACCCCCGCAAGTTTCTCCTTGGAAACCTTTTCAATAAACATATCAACATCTTCTGTTGTCCTAGTCCTTCCAAATAAAATAGAAACATAGCCCGAAACAATAACATACTCTATGCCGGCAGCTTCCAAAATCCCGCAGAATTCCACCACCAGCTTGTCCAGGAAATTCATCTCCTTGTTGAAAATTATTTCCCTTCCTTTGAATGTTATTTCCATGAAAGAAGTTGTGTTTTTTTCCTATAAATAGAAACCTGCATAGTTGCTTCCCAGCACAGAAATGCTTAATAAACCCCCACGAGAATCCCTACAAATGCCTTCCCTTACTGAGAATGCTCTGGCTGTTCTGAATAAAAGATACCTGCGCACAAAAGCTGACGGTACAAAGGAGAATCCTGAAGAGTTGTTCAGGAGAGTTGCAAAGGCAATTGCAGCCGGGGATCTGCTTAACAACGAGAATGCTAAAATTGATAAAATGGAGCAGGAATTTTACAACCTTATCAGTTCTTTGGACTTTATTCCCAATTCCCCCACTCTCCTTAACGCTGGTACAGATATTGGAATGCTCTCAGCTTGTTTTGTTCTTCCCTTAGAGGATAATATGGACAGTATTTTTTCCACGCTGAAAGATGCAGTTAAAATACAGAAGGCCGGAGGCGGGACAGGATTTAACTTTTCCAAAATAAGGCACAAAGGCGCAACAGTCAGGAACACTGCTGATGTTGCAGCGGGTCCAGTTATTTTCCTTAAAATATACTCTGCGGCTCTGAAAGCTGTGAGGCAGGGTTTAGCCCGAGGGGGAGCTAATATGGGAATAATGAACTGCGACCATCCGGATATTTTGGAGTTTATCCACTGCAAAGAAAAGGAAAATGAAATAACAAATTTCAATATTTCCGTTGGAATAACAGATGCTTTTATGGAGGCTGTTGAAAGCGGGAAAGGCTGGGATCTGACAGATCCGCATGATGGAAAAATTGTGAAAACAATTCCTGCGCACGAGCTTTTTAACGAGATTATTGAGGGTGCTTGGAAAAACGGGGAGCCGGGAGCAATATTTTTGGATATTGTAAACAAATACAATCCAACACCTGCTTTAGGTCAAATGATTGCAACTAATCCTTGTGGCGAACTCCCGCTTTTACCGTATGAGTCCTGCAATTTGGGTTCAATAAATATATCGAACCATTTCTCAAATGGAGTAGACTGGGATAAACTGAGAAAAACAATCTGGTCTGCGGTTCACTTTTTAGACAATATAATAAGTGTGAGCAAACACCCGCTTCCATCAGTAGAGGATATGACCAAAACTACGCGAAAAATTGGTTTGGGTGTAATGGGCTTTGCTGATTTACTTTTCAAAATGGGAATTCCCTATAACTCTGAAGCAGCCGTCTTAACTGGGGAACAAATAATGCAGTTTGTACAAACTGAAGCAAAGAAAGCTTCTATTGTTTTGGCAGAAGAGCGCGGTTCATTCCCAGCTTTCCGTGCAAGTATTTACTCAGGCGGACCATCAATCAGAAACAGCACTGTAACTACAATTGCTCCCACAGGAACAATAAGCATTATTGCAGGTTGTAGCAGTGGAATAGAACCTACATTTGCATTAGCTTTCAAAAGAAATGTTCTGGATGGTGAAACTTTGTATGAGGTTAACCCTGTTTTCGAAGAAAAGTTAAAAGCAGCTGGTTTGTGGAGTCCTGAACTGTTAAAAGAAATGGTCAAGACAGGTTCCTGTCCTGCAAACCTTCCGGATGAACTGAAAAAGACTTTTGTTATCTCAGCTCAAATATCTGTGGAGTGGCACGTGAAAATGCAGTCTGCTTTCCAGCGCTGGTGTGATAATTCAGTCTCAAAGACAATAAATTTTTCATTTACAGCCACGAAAGAAGATGTTGCAGCAGCCTATATTCAGGCATGGAAAACCGGATGCAAGGGAATAACAGTTTACAGATCTGGCTCAAGGGATGCAGAAGTTTTGCAGGTTGAAAACAAAGCTGTTTGCGTTGAATGCGCAGACCATGCATGCCCGGTTCCTGTGGAAAGTAAGCAGTAAACTTTTAAAGCTGCAAATCCTAATTTACATATGGAATTGAAAAAAATAGAGCTTTTTGTGCTCTTCTTTTTTGTTGGTTTGATAGAGGATATAATAGCTGTTTTTGTCTCTGGTGGAAAACTCTCCTTTGAAGTTTTAGCAATAATAGCAATACTGGCTATTTTGTTTAGTTTTATAGAAGAATATGTGGAGCACTTCTATATTTTGAAAGACTGGATTAAAAGAAAAAGGATGATAGCGCGCTGGAAAAAATATAGCACCAAAAAAACCAATGCTTAAATAACTTCTTGTATGTAAGAAAAGTATGGACATGCCAGAATTAACTGTAAGAAAAATCGGGGAAAAAGATTCTAATGGAAATCATGTTATATATGACAGCCAAGATAACAGAAGAATAAGTTTAGGTGTAAGTCCGCCATATGGTCTGGTACTAAGCCCTTCGGATACCAATATCTATATTCATGTTTCTTCTGACGTTCCTGTGCAATTAGCAGCTTCTCTTGGTGTAGACCGCTTTCTAATGCCCATGTTAGTTCCTGATAAAACAGCAGATCCCGATCCACTCGCTGTTGTAGAAAAGTGGAAGAAACCGTGCAGGCGAAGCCCGGTTAGAATATATCTTTTGAGAGAATATGAGAAGAGCATTTCTGACAGAGACGTTGAAAGCAGGGAGCCATCAATGACTATATATATGAACGTTATGCCAAACCCACTTAAACCCGCTCAAAAAAGAGTTCCTTATGCTCAGGCATATAATTCAGCTAATAAAGATAGGGAACATCATCTGACTGTCGGCAGAATGCTGGAATCAGATGACAACTCTGAAATATGGACTATATTGAAGCCTGTGAGAGGTGTTTTTGGAGGCTATCATTGGAAAACATCACTCTATTCCAGTATGACAGGAAAAAATCAGGCTTTGGAGTTTAGGACAGGAAAAATAAAGGAAATGGAAACTGAAATGAAGTTAGATCCCCCAGGCAACAGTCCAGAGGAACATTTACGAAGAATTTTGCCATTACTTGATTATGGAATATGGAATGGATATTGCGAAAACGAGCTTACTCCAACGGAAGCTTGGCTGTTTACTTTAGGGAACAATGGAAAAGCATTCCAGCGTGCTGTAGCTTACGAAGAAAACAAACTTGCGTATCCAACTGGAAATAAAAAACCTTTGTCTGAGTCATCATTATTTTTGGCAACAGCTAGAGAACGAGATCCAGTTGTTGTGACACAACGACCCATGCATGAGAGAATAGCCGAAGCTGTACATCGTGACATGGAAACTGCAGAGAGATCCAGACGCAGGCCTCGCAGATAATTGAACAAAAGGTTTAAAGCCTCTGCAACCAAATGATTTGAAATGAGCTTCTACACTCTTCTTTCAGAAACTCTAAAGCCAAAGCTTTCTGAAAAAGAAACGGCTCTCCTACCACACAGTTATCTTATGATGGGAAACGTAATTTTCCTGCACCTAAATTCTATATTGTTAAAGAAAAGAAAACTGGTAGGAAAAGCTATACTGAAGATATATCCTTATGTGAAAGCTGTTTATATGTTAAAAGGTTCACATGGAGTTTACAGGCTGCCTAAAACAGAGCTGCTGGCAGGGAAAAAGCAGAGAGAAATAGTGCACACTGAACTAAATGTCCTTTACAGCTTCCCCCCAGAGTTGTTAATGTTCTCTGAACGGAACAAAGGGGAAAAGGAAATTATTTGCAGGGAAATAAAGAGGAAGGAAACTGTTCTGGATATGTTTGCAGGAATTGGATACTGGTCCCTTCCAATAGCAAAAACCACTCCAGTTTCAAAAGTCTATTCAATAGAACTAAACCCACTTTCTGTAAAATACCTAAGAAAGAATATTCTGCTTAACAAAATAAAAAATATTGAAGTTTTTGAGGGCGACTGCAGGCACTTTTCGAAAGTTCTGGAAAAAAAGGCAGACAGGATTATAATGGGCTATTTGCATAATACAGAGCAGTTTTTGCCAGCAGCTCTCAACATGGCCAAAAGGCGCTGTATAATACACTTCCATAAAAAAATACATGAGAAAGATTTGGAAAAGACAAAAAAGAAAATAGAAAAAATCTGCCAAACTCATGGGTTCAGGGCAAAAATAACAGACCGCAGAATAAAACCGTATGCCCCGCATGTTTGGCACTATTCTTTCAAGATAGCCTTATCATAGATATAGATGAGCTACTGTGCATGCCCCTCCCCCTTAAACCAATCAAACATATCCCTCCTCAATTTACAGAGCTCTAAAGTAGTTATCCTGTTCTCCACCTTCGCAAGCTTTATCTCCGCCCCCCTCCTGTAGAAAACAATCCCCTCAGCAGCCAGCCCCCCGAACTTTGTATACTCGTTTACCTCCCCCTTTACCCCCCTCTTTCTTTTATAAAGGCTCCACAACCCTTTAAACACTTCACTTACCTTCTTATACACCTCCTCATCTGTTAACCCATTTAATTCTTCCACAAACTCCCCCCAGAACTTAAATCCCAAATGCTCTTTTATTTGCTCAAACGACATCCATAAGTGTTTCTCCAAACCATAGGGGTTCCCATTTACCTGTGGTCCTATCAGTTCCCCAAAGTATTGCCCATTCAGCTTTTTCAGGTCAATATACCCTCGTTCAACAGCCTCCAAAATACCCTCAGCAAATCTCTTATTCCCCTTTGCAAACAGGTCAATTGGATTAAGCCTGTTATAGACAGCAATAATCTTCCCCCCTCTTACAACAATACTTACATTTGTTCCATCCAGCTTTTCAGTAGCCATACACTCCTTTGTAAAAACCCACTTAAATTCCTCAGTTATTTTTGGAACACATACATACTGCCCATTTATCTCTTTCCTTACAAATGGGGAGAGGAGTTTTGGCATGTCAATAAACCCCTTCTCGCTAACAGCCTCTATTTTCATAAATCTTCTATGTTCGAGCTAGTTTTTATACTTTAGACATTTTTGTCTATAGACATTGCCGTCTAAATATAAATAAATCTTTCGTATTACAAATCTTATTTATTATATAAGATAAACAATACAAAATATTATATTGGTCTCAAATCAATCCTAACCTTCCAAACTCTGGGTGCGTAAGGAAGAACTCTCTGTTGTCCAACAATTTTCCAGCTATCCAGTCCCTTAACATCCCTAAACAGAGTTTTCTCATGCGAGAGTGTATACAGATACACTATGCCTTTTGGCTTAACTAACTTTTTGACAACAGGCAAAAACCCCGTTGCTCCCTCAGGCAAAGGCATGAAAATTCTGTCAAATTTCTCTTTACTCTTAAACTTTGCAGCATCAGCTTTCAAAACAGAAACATTCATTGTTCTGTTAAGTTTCACATTTTCCTGCGCGTATTTAACAGCAGCAGGATTCTTTTCCACAGCCACAACCTTTGCATAGGGCTGCTTTTTCGCAATAGCAATAGCCAGCGGTCCTGCACCTGCAAACAATACAAGAATATTTTCTTTTTTTCCAACAAGCTCAGCACAGCGCTGCCTCTCAGTACTTTCGCGCGGGGAAAAGTAAACTTTCCTAGGATCCAGCTTAAACAAAAGCCCGCTTTCCCTGTGTACAACTTCACTGGGTTTACCAGCCAGTAGTTTAAGCTTATATAGTCTGTATTCTCCCCTTCTCTCCCCAACTTTCCCGAAAACAGCCTGTACGTTTTTATGCCTTTCCATTATCTCTTTTGCTGCAGTTTTATCAGTCCCCTCAATAACAGCAACAGCCCCCTCCTTCCCCCCAATAACATCAAAAGCCAGCCTCATCTAACCACCTAATACGATTCAGTGTAAGCTATGGGTATGTATAAGCTTTTCTTAATCAAAAGAAGGAAGCTGTATAACCAAGTACATTAAGCCAAACATATATTTATATATAAGGATGGCACAATATATAATATGTTGCCGCTTATGAGCAGGCTGAGAAAACGGGGACAAAAAGAGCTGGCTCTAGCTCAGGATATCATGGTTTCTGAGCTTTTTAGAATTATTCCAAAAGCTGTCCTGCACGGAGGCACTGCAATATGGAGATGTTATGGAAGCAATAGATTTTCAGAGGATATAGACGTTTACCTTCCTGAGGATTTAAGCAATTCTGAGGATTTAATTAAATTCCAAAAAAGCCTTGAGAACAAGGGGTTTGGAACTATAAAATTTAGAGAAAAGCACCGTTCAATATACTCAAAATTTTCCTATTCCAGCATTATACTAAGGTTTGAAGCAGTTTTTCAGAATAAAAAGACCTTTGTAACAAAACCTTTTGAGCTCTCAGACGGGACGTTTCTCAACATAAATATGCTCTCCCCAGAAGAGCTGTTAAAAGAAAAACTGGCAACCTATAAGGAGAGAAGAAAAATAAGGGATCTCTATGATATATATTTCCTTTTAAGGATTACAAATGGCGGAAATCTGAAATCTTCCCTTAAGGAATTTATAAAGGGGTTCAAAGAGCCCGTGGACCCGGAAAACTTGGAGCAGTTGGTTTTCTCTGGCGTCACTCCCAGAATGTCCGAGATGTTGGAGGGTATTAAAAGATGGGCAGAATAAAATACATAAAGCAAATAAGGGAATTTCTGAAAAAAACTCCAGTAGCCACACTCGGGGACATAAACATAGATGTAAGGAACAAAAATTATAGTTATCTGCTAGTAAATAACATGATAAAGAGGGGGGAGTTAAATAGAATTAAAAAAGGGTTTTATTCCCTCCAAGATGATCCAACACTTGCTGTGTTTTGCTACAGACCAGCTTATCTAGGTTTGAATGAGGCACTTAGCATACATAATCTATGGGAGCAGGAAACAGTAACAATTATAGTTACCGCCCAGAAGGTTAAACACAGAAAAGTAATGGTTTTTGAAAACAAGGTTTTCCTGCATAGGATAAAACCAAAATACCTGTTTGGCTTTGAAATGATAAAACAGGGGGATTTTTATTTTCCAGTTTCTGACATAGAAAAAACACTTATAGATTTTGTCTATTTCAACCAATATCTGGATAAGGAAACAATAAGGGAGTTCAGAAAGCGCATAGACAGGGAAAAGCTTAATGACTATCTGAAATCATACCCAGCAATTTTAAGGAAAAGGGTGCTGGCCCTGTTATAGGTTATAAACTTTACATACTAATTTCCCATATGCTCTACCTTATTGGAATAGGCCTTTCCCCAGCAGACTTAACAGTTGGTGGAATAGAAGCTGGAAAAGCAGCTGATGAGCTGTATATAGAACAATATACTTCCCTCTGGAAAGGTTCTGCAGCTGATATAGAAAAGGCAATGGGGAAAAAACCTGTTTTGCTTAAAAGGAAGGGTTTGGAGGATGATTCTGTCTTGCTAGTTGAAAGAGCAAAGGAGAAAAATATTGCTGTTCTGATAATCGGAGACCCTCTATCAGCCACAACCCATATGGAGCTTTTGCTTGAGTGCAAAAAGCAGTCTGTTCCCTGTAAGGTTTTCCATTCTGTAAGCATTTTTTCTGTAATAGCTGAAACAGGTCTCCAACTCTACAAGTTCGGACGCACAGCTACTATTCCATTTACAGGCCAACTAACTGCTGTGAAAGAAACAATAGAAGGCAACAAAAAGCTCGGTTTACATACACTATTGCTTTTAGACTTAGACTCTGAAGTAAACCTATACATGGGCCCTGTGGATGCTTTAAAGTTTTTGTTAAAAGCCAAAATAACAAAGCCAGCAGAAAAATTTGTTGCTGCAGCAGCTTTAGGAACCCCAGAGCAAACTATAGTTTACGCGCCTGTAAAAGAACTGCTGGAGAAAAGGTTCCCATACCCTGCAGTTCTAATTTTGCCAGGAAAGCTCCACTTTAAGGAAAAGGAAGCTCTGGAAACTTACAGCAAATAGGTCTGCAGTTCCTAAAAAATTGCCAGATAGTTATCAAATTTGATCATTATATAGAATTGAAATAAGATATTTTCCTATAAAGTATAGTGATAGTTATCAAAAATGATAACTTTATATACATAAAACAAGAAACAATATAATATGAAAGCGATAGAACTTTTAGATAAGCTTAGAGCTAAAGCGGTCTTTAAGATACAAGATATAGAGCGTATTGGGTATTGTAAGGGAATATATGCAAAGTTGATTTTGAACAGGTTAAAACAAAGAGGGTTAGTAAAAAAGATAAAAAGAAACGCTTACACCACAAAGGACAGCATTTTCTTGATAGCTAGCAACATAGTTTATCCTTCCTATATCTCGTTCTGGTCAGCATCCTACTTTCTTGGTTACACAGAACAGATTCTTAACACTGTTCAGGTCGCGACCACAAGAAGAGCCGTCCCAATAAAGTTTGAAGGGTACGATATAAAATTTGTTTCCATTAAGCCAGTTTTTGGCTATAAAAAAATAAGAACGGACGAGGGGGATATTTTTATTGCAGAGGATGAAAAGCTTTTAATAGACTGTTTTCTGAGACCAAAGGAATGTGGAAATTTTGACGAAATAATAAAAATATTTGAGAACGCAAAAATAGATGAGGATAAAGTTGTTAAATACCTCCAGATCACAGGCAATAACAATGTTATTAAGCGAGTCGGTTATTTACTGGAAACTATTAAGAGCGTGGATATATCTCACAACTTTATCTTAGACAAAAACTATGTCGTTTTAAATCCATTCTCAAAGAAATGGGAAAAAACATATAGTAAATGGAGGCTAAAGATATGATACAAAAGGAAGAATTAAAAAACTATGCAAAAGTTGCAGGTCTAAAAAATCTAGGCCAAGCAGAAAAGGACTATATCCAGAATATAATATTGTTTATTCTCTACCAAGAGTATGGAAACACCCTTATTTTTAAGGGTGGCACTGCCTTAAAAAAATGCTATGGTCTGAACAGGTTTTCAGAAGATTTGGATTTTACATGCGTAGGCAAGGTAGACACTAAAAAATTAGAGTCTGGACTGAAAAGATTTGGTATAGAGTACGAAATTGAGACAAAGGAGTATGAAAACGGTTTAAAAATTATTCTTAGAATAACTGGACCGTTATATCTTGGTGTAAGGCACAGCATTTGCAATTTTATCATAGACTTTAGCTTTAGGGAAAATGTAACCTTGAAACCACTAATTAAAACCGTTGGGAGATTTATTGAGGAACTACCGGAGTTTGATGTCCTAGTAATGGACGAAAGGGAAATACTGGCTGAAAAGGTCAGGGCTATAATGAGCCGAACAAAAGCCAGGGATGTTTATGATCTTTGGTTCCTGCTTGAGAAAGGAGTTTCCTTTGATAAGGAATTGACAGATAAAAAACTGGAATATTATAGGGAAAGCTGGAGCCCAGGTAAATTTGAAAAGCACCTGAACCTTAAAGAGGCTATCTGGAACTCTGAACTAGACCCACTTATACCAATGGTGCCGGAGTTCAAGTCTGTCAAAAAATCTATATTGGAAAAACTCAAGGCCACCCGCAGCCAATAAATACAGCCAGCTCCAAATTTTGCAGCGCAAGAAACAGACCGGGGAGATAGAATGGACAAGTTGAAACTGACAGAGAAAGAAGTTGAAAAGTGGCTGGATAAAATAGAGCCATTTATAGACCAAATACAACTCTCAGACGAAAAAGGAGAAGAAATGATGGAAAACATGAAAGCCTATATTTCCGACTCAAAGCACTTTCTAGGCTCCGGTGACTTAGTTAGAGCCTTTGAGGCAGTAATCTGGGCTTGGGCTATACTGGAGATTTGCACACAGCTTGGAGTCTTCCAGCGCCCAGAACAGTAAGCTTTAAATATTAACTACCATACAGTAATAAGAATGAAATTACTCCTTATTACTAAAAAGAGAAAGGAAGTTGCTGGAGCAGATGCTTACGTAAGAGCAGGAGACAGATTAGCAAGGTTACATGATTATGGTTCAGCTGCACAAGCTTACCAACTTGCTCTGAATGCTTTAACTCCCTATAAAGGCAAATTTGGAGTTGATTCAAGAATAGAAGATATTCAGGATAGGCTGACTATAGCAATAAGCAGGAAACCCACTGCACTTCCTATAACGCTTCCTCCAGCTACAGTAGAATCTTCTGGTTATGAACCTCCAAGGAGAATTCCAACTCCTCCGGCAGGTCATAATCCTAATCCTTCATCTTCCCGACCTGCTCCATCACCGCCAAGAAGGGCGCCAGTTCCACCCGCACCTCCATACAGGTCAAGTCGCGTTCTTATTTTAGATCCTAAGATGGAAAGAGTTAGGGGGTATATAGAAGCTGCAGAGAAGGTAGGGGCTGATGTGACTGCAGCAATGCTTCATTTACAGGCAGCAGAGAGGAAGGGCAGTGGAGATCTGCATTATGAAAATAATCTAAGAAAAGCCCAGATGCTTGTAGGGGTTGCTTTAGACAGGTTAAAAATCTCCAAGGATAAAGGTTTCGGTAGTCCAAGACTCACAAGACTTGATCGCGGAGATGGAGAAGATTCTCCAAAAGGAGAAGACGAAAAATTAGAAGCTTTCGAGTGCCCATCGTGTGGTGCAGATGTTGGCGCTGCTGATGCTAGGTGCGGATGTTGTGGAGCAGAGTTTGAGAGTGATGAACCTGCTAAAACTCCAGGTTTAGGTGATTATGCTGCAGGAGCTCATGTCTCTACAACATACGAGCCGCCTTCTGATAAACCAGTTCCAGGATATGTTCCACCTGTGCGGAATGATAAACCAGAAGCAGGCCAGGGTACTGGAGTACCAAGCGGAAGGGCTATGGATCCAGAAACAGATAGAGTTTTAGAAGAAATAAAAAGTGGTGTTCCTGTTGAGCCATCTCAAGACGATGAAAACAAAAAGAGAGTATTGGCGGATTTAGGTTTTGGTGAAAGGTCTCCGGACTCAGAAACCGCGAGAGTAGCAGAGAAAGTAAAATCCAGCCCTCCAGTAGAGCCATCTGATTCAGATGATGTGGAACTAAGCAAAATAAGGCGCAGAATGATGGAAGAGTTGCAAAAGGGAAATGGTGGAACACCCGAACAGTAGGCTTTATATACTAGTTAATACATACTACTATTAGGTAGTAAAACAATTTCACACTCAGGATTTATTGTTTTGCTGCCAAATAATGAGTGATAAAATATGGCACCAACAACAACAGTTCTTGTACCGGAGTCACTTCCTCCCGATAAGAATGATCCTATAGATGTAATTCTAGGAGCAGAGCAGACAGTGTTAACTGCCGGAGGAAGAAAGGAGAGGCAGCCCGATGCAACATTAACAATTGCAGAAAGGATGGATTGGGAGGATCTTGGAATTGGACCATTGCTAGGTGTAATAGGTTTGAGAGATGTATACCGCTTTTTTAGAGGCATAGCTTTCGGTGGAGGTTATCAGAAAGCAGATGCAATTTATACAGCTACTACACAGGGAATTAAGCCTGCGTCTGAGTTGACTGCATCATCTGATGCGGCACTTATAGCGAGTAGAAACATAGAAAAACCAGATACATTAAAAGAAGTAAAGAAACAAGCTCTAATTAGAGTAAAAGAGGATGCAGGTAAGCGTATTGCTGGATTACAGGAAGGTATAGGCTTTTATCAGGCATTTCCTCCTGGAACACCACATAATGTAATTGTTGGAAATGCACAAGTAGAATATAGGGGATATGATGGCGCTACATTCGCCGGTGTAATGGAAGGATTAAAGATAGCTCAGAGTCCACTTTACAGGGGAATGGTTGCATATGCAGGTGCAAGTGTAGACGTAGCTCTTGATAGGAGAATAGAAAGAATACTGAGTGACACTGATGCACGTGCAAAAAGATTTGGGGGATAAAATATGGAAGGTGCAGCAGAAGATTCTAAAGAACCAAAAGCTCAGAGTCCAGAAAACAGGAATGTAAAGGGGTATGTTATAAACGCAACATATCTTACAGAAATCAAAAGAAGAGCTTGGGATAGAATCCTAGATATTACAATAACCCCCACAAAGGATAATACTGGATACTTAGTAGAAGGTCAAGATGCTGAAAGAATAAGAGATGCATGGAAAAAGGCAACTAATTCTGATCTTGATCCTGTTTACGAAGATACTGGACAAAGTGTAGCAGAGCTCCCGGGCAGTAAACAACGTACTGATTCAAGTGTATTCTATCTAGATAAGATAAGAAAAGAGGTTTTTGATAGCGAAGGTTTAGGTAAGAGATTCAAATTAACAGTAAAAGATGTTGGAAATGGCAATTACGAGGTTAGTGGAGAAGATGCAAAATCATTTGCTGCTTACTGGAACACTGTCATGATCGACAATCTTCCATCTGAATTTCATGAGGATACTAAAGGAGGTTCAGAAACATCTTCACATGGAGCAGAAAGTAATGTAAAAACAATTCAAATAAGAGTTGAATCTGCAGGAGAAGGCGGAGTAGGCTATAATGAAGAGGTTCCTGAAGGCCTGCCGGGAATAAAAATAAGAAGGTTTGATGGTGGTGAAGTTAAACTTTATTTAACACCTGGTGCAGTGGAATATCTAAGAAGGCAAAATACCGGAAAACAATTAAGATTAATTAATATGACACAAACAGATGCAGACGGTGTTTTGGATACACTCAGGAAAGGTAGATATAGTTTAGACAAACCCGGTTCAGTTATGGTTTCTAAAATAAAAGGTGTAGTTCCTTTAGATGGGGATGGGGAGTCTGCTGTTTTGTGGGTAACTGATAAACAAAGAAATATTATGAATGCTCTTTTGAAGGCAAAAGGAGACCTAGCTGGTATGGGTGATAATGTTGAATTGAGGGGACCGACAGAACAATTTTATCAAAGTTGTTTAACAGCTCTTGTAGGACCTACAATACCTTCTAATCCCGTATCAGTTCCAGTTCCTCAATCAGGCATAACAGTAGTAGAAGGACCTCCCAAAAGAAAGTGGACTTTGTTTGGCAGGAGAAAAAAGTCCGCACCTCAAAAGAATGCCAAACCAGAAATTGACTGGGAAACTATTTATAATGACGAAGGAGGGAAACCATAGGTATTTAAGGTTTACTATTCAGTGATAAAATATGGGAATATTCAAAAAACCAACACCGCCTCCAGAAAGTCCAGATATGCAGGGAGCCAGAACTCTATACAAATCCATATTAAGGAGGGCAGGAGTTCTTGAGAGCGATGTTAAAGAATACGGAATACCTGAGAAAGACGTTTTAGCTGTATTATCATCTACTGTAAGAAGGGTCGACACACGTGTAATGGGAGATCCTGGAAGATTCAAAGAAATTTCAAGGGAAGAGGCTGATGCAGCATACAACTGGTTTATGGATACTTTTTATAATCCAGCCAAATCGAGGGCTGGGGGAAGTTCTACAGCGTCACCACCTTCTTCTACTCCGGATGTTAAAGGACCTGGGTATCTTTCACCCAGCGGTGCATCTGGTTCAGATGAACCGGTTACTGGAGTTCCGCCCATAACAGTTCCATCTTCTTTCGGACAAGCACCAGTTACTACCGGAAAACCAAGAAGTTGGTTCAGAGGGGAATCGCCTTATACTCCAATTGGTGGGGTATTTAATATACGGGAGTCAGGTAACAGTATTCCTCAATCCGGAAATGCGGATGATGAGGTTGTTATAGTAATTAAACCTGGAAAAACACAAAAGCCTAAGAAAGAAAAAGTTACTTATGAATTTCAACCAGGTAGGGAAGCAAACGCATACTACGGAAGTGACGGGTCAGCTATTCTAATACCAAAATCCGGAGCTGCTGAATATTTAATGAAAAAAACAGATCTTACAAAGCCTCTTAAAACAGGCAGAGTTATGAGAGGAAGATTTTACGGCAGCAAAGCCCAAGTAGAGGCTGCAGTAAATCACCTGATACGTAATAGCACTGCAATTGATGAAAGGGCAGTAACAACAATTTCGAGTCTCAAAGGAAAAGTTCCGATGGATATCTCCAAAAATTCTCCTCCTGGATATCGTGTTATTTTTTATGGAGACAATAATAGATTGGAACGCATAAAAGAATGGGCTAACAAAGAGATTGACACTTTAGATGGGATAAAGAGCTTAGCGAATAGTGTAAAAGAAGCAAATAAACCTGCAAAATCAGCAAGAAGGTCTGCTAGAAGGTATGCAAGTGATGGCCTATATAAAATGGGAGTCGGGGCAGGGAGAATGAGAGCTGGTTTAGGATACTATTTATCACGACGCAAATCACCAATTCCTCCGCCTCCGGAGACTCCAAAATCTCCAGTACAGTCAATTCCATTACTCGCTCCTCCTCGAGAGCCACCACCATATTCACCATCTCAGTATGATGAACCAGTACAATCTCCTGTTCCACCACCTCCACCATGGGCATATGGAGAAGGGGAACGAGCTGGAAGAGAGGAGCCATTGCCTGCTTCATTTGGACAAGTAGAAGAGGGTTCACGGCCTATACAGCCACCTCCAGCATGGAGACCAGGACCAGTTCCATTTAGACCAAGATCGGTTCCATATCCACCAGTATCTTTCGCTGAGCCACCATCAGCTCCGCCTTTAGAACAGGAGCCAGCGTTGGAAGTAGAACCAGCTGTAGTGCCTCATAAAAGAAACGGTGGAACACCAGGAGAGATTAATCCAACAGATGATGATCCATATGCAAGATGGGGTAGTATTTAAGTTTTAATATTCAGTGATAAAATATGATAAATGATGATCCAAGGGCAGCCGGAGCAGAAAAGGACATAAAAGCAGCTCAAAGCCTTTACACTCATATAACATCAAAATTTGGACTTCCGGAAGTAGAGGGCTTAAGTGATAAGGCATATAGGCAGTTTGCTGATATTATTTCTCACTACAGGACTGCAGATCCCATAGGTACCCAAGAAACAAGAAATAATTTAGAAAGGGATGCAACAACCTGGTTTTTGAGGGAATATGCTGCTGCACTCAGAGAGGAAGCAGATGTTCTAAAGAACAGCAGGTATGGAGTTAAAGCCAGAGAAGATGAGATAAAGGCAGCCCAGAATCATCTGAGAAGTGTTGAGAGGGATTTGAGAGCAAGGGAGGAAAATCTAACAGGAAGGGAAGTCAGGTATGATTCACAAATGTCAGAACTTCAGGAGCACATAAGGTTTAATACAGAGACCTCAGCGCGCATGAAAGAGAAAGACAATGAACTGGCTGGGGAAAAGGCACAAATAGATGAAGAAAGAGCTAGGATTGATAAGGAGAAAGAAGAACTTAAGCAGGCAAAAGAAACATTTGAGTCTACTTCAAGAGCTCTAGAAGCCAAGAGAACAGATATAGATGCAAGTTCAAAGGAACTGGGGCAGCGCTGGGTTCAATACAGAGAGCTTGAAGATAGTTTGAAAGAAAGGGATGACAAGCTAAGGACAGAAGAGACAGCATATCAAGATAGAGAAAAGGAGAGGCAGCTTGGAACTGCTGCTCTTGCAGCTGAACTTGATATGGTTAGCAGGAAAGAAAAAGACATAGAACAGCAAAGGCTGGCGTTGGAGAAAGAAAAGGCTGGTCTCAAGGCTGTTGAAGATGAAAATTCTGTAAAATACAAAGCAATAGCAGATGCGCTCAATCTGAGGGAAGCAAGAATTGTTGATCAGGAGGGTGATATGCAGCGGAGGAGGGAAGTTTTAGAGGCTGCCATGAAAACTGCAGAGGAAAGGGCAGCTGCAGCAGAAAGAGTGAAAGCAGAGGCAGATAAAATAGTACAGCAAGCTCAGGCAGCACCTTCAGACAGGGAAACCCTGTTAATAGGGGTTGAAGAGCTGAGAAAGAGGGCAGAGGCTGCAGAAAATGATGCTACTGTAAAGCAGGGTATGTTAGATGAAGTTGGTCGCGATGTTGCAGGGTTGAGATTAACACTTGATCAGGCAAGAAGGGATGTGGAC
This sequence comes from Candidatus Aenigmatarchaeota archaeon, assembly GCA_016198755.1. Lineage (GTDB taxonomy): Archaea > Aenigmatarchaeota > Aenigmatarchaeia > Aenigmatarchaeales > JACQIB01 > JACQIB01. The sequence goes on along the minus strand of JACQIB010000005.1, from coordinate 69,249 downwards.
GAGGCGAGAAAAGCCGGGGAGCTTACAGATGCCACTGTTGTTGCCTATATACAGAAAAGAGCCGAGTTGCTAAAACCTGGTTCTCTTCCAATTGGGAAATTTTTCAGGGGCAAGACAAAAGTTCAGGGTGGAAAGGGTGCCGCAGATTCTTTCACATATATTCTTCCAGATAAAGCAGAAGATAAGCCAATAGAGGTTACATCAACACCAGTTGATGATGAAAAGAAAGAGTAAGCTTATAAGTATAGCTCATGAATAATTCTTATGTTTCCACTCTTTCAGATAGGGGCCGGAACACTCCCCAATATTAACATTCCAGACCTGTCTCAAGTCAATATTGCAGAGTTAATTTTCGGGATTCTAAAGATTCAGCCAACCGGAGATATGACATCAGATTTATTGAATTTGCTTTTCTTCCCACATATAGTCATAGTTTTGTGGCTCTTTATAGTATATAGTAGAATAGGAACCGGTCATAAAGGTCTGGGACTCTTAATGTCTTTTGCATTTTACATTTTTGTTATCTGGAATGGTTGGTACGCATTTATAGCTTCGGCAGCCCAGTTCTGGATGCTCGTAACTGTTGGAACCAGCTTGGTTATTTTTATGCTACCTAAGATATTACACCCTTCAACAACTGCGGCCAGAGGCATGTTGCTGGAAAAAGCGGGTGGAAAAATATGGTCTAGAAGGGAGCAGGGAAAGGTTATTGACAGGCTGAAGAGTGATATAATTGTATGTGATGAGAAGATGAGAGAGTTGAATATAGCCTATTCGGCCACTAAAGCCGGAGATGAGAGAAGGGCATTAGAAGAGTCCAGAAATGCATGGAGGCTCAGGAAAGCTGATTTAGAAGCTAAGATACGCGAACTAGAAAGGTCAAAGGAATTTGTTTAGTGGTTTATATGGCAGAATTCAGCTTACCATTTAATTTATTAGACCAAACCTTTTACCTGCCTTTTGTCCTTGTTTTTGCAATTGTTTTCGGGATTCTGCAGACTGCTGGAGTTTTAAAAAGCAAGCCTGTTAATGCTGTTGTAGCTTTGGGAATAGCTCTCTTTGCTGCTACTAACAGTGCTTTTACAACAACCTTCTTTCAAATCCTACCGGGTTTAGCATGGTTTTTTGTTGTATTTTTCTTTATAATTTTCCTTGCAAAAGCTTTGGGGATAGGAAAGGATAAGACTGGGAAAGAAAAGGTTGAGCCTTTCACCCTCATTGTTGTAGGGTTGGCTTTCATTGCTTTCCTTATGGTTGGAATAACAGCTGTTCCAAACATACCCAGTATAGGTTCGCAGAACTTGGCCTTTATTATAGGGCTGGTCTTAATATTTTTCATCTTTTGGATAGCCTATAAGTACGATCCCAAGCAGGCAGGCTGAGCTTTAAATAAATAGGAGGCAAAATAGGATTGGTTAAAATGGCAGGAATTGAAGATATGATTGTGATTTTGAGGGATGCTGGAGCCCCTTTGGTTTTACTCTGGCTGCTTACTTTAGCTGTTGTTTATGGGATGTTACACCATGCAAAAATACCCCAGTCAAACACTGCAAAAGGGGTAATTGCACTTTCAGCTGCTTTCCTTGTTCTTTTAGCATCAGCAGCTTCCCCAGCTGTAGCTTTCCTCCAGAACCTTGTGGTAGCTGGAGTATTGATTGCTGTTGGACTGTTAGTTGCTGTAATCTTCCTTGAGATAGGACAGGTTAAAACAGGCGGAACCCATATTTTCATGGCACATCCAAAGTTCTTCGGAGGCATTATTTTGCTTATTCTTCTCTCTGTTTTCATTGGAGCAGGCGGGTTGAGTGTTATAAATATCTCTGTTCCAGAAATATCTGATACACTTGTTGCGATAGTAATTTTCGCAATAATAATCGCGGTTGCCTTCTGGTTTATGTACAAAGAAGGTATGCCAGGCGGGGATAAAAAATAATAGGTGGAAAAAATGGCTGAATTTTTATCAACATTACAAAATTTAGGGTTTCCAGAGATACTGCTCTGGCTTTTGAGCTTTGCAATAGTTTACGGAGTTTTACATCAAGTAAAGCTTCCGCAATCAAATGCTGCACGTGCAATAATCTCTATAGTTGTAGGGTTTTTGGTTATTTTTTCAGCTCCCACAGAAATAATTAGCTTCCTTTCAAAACTATCTTCAGCTCTTGTAATGGTTGTATTGGGAATACTCATTTTGTTGGTATTTTTAGAAATAGCTGGAATTGGAAAGGGCGGGACGCTGATTAAAAAGTACGAAGTATATTTTGCTGCAGCTCTTGTGATAATAGCAGTGCTTGTTTTCGTTGGAGCAGGCGGGCTACAGCTTATTGGATTCCCTCAAATAGATATTTCTGGGCAGGCAAATGTAACATTATTCTTCTTCATTGTAATAATAGTTGCTATAATATGGATGGTAATGGAAGGAAAGGAGAAACAGGAAGGGCCCCCACAGCAGCGTCAGTAGTTATTTCTTCCTTGACCATTCTGCAAATTCTTTAAAAGCCTTTTCAAGAGCTTTTAGGCGGGTTTCTAGTTTCCCATGGTCTGAGGAAAACTGGTCTATCTGCTGTGAAAGAGTAGAATCTGTTGCCTTTTCTGCTGATGAAACATCCTCTATTTTTTCCCTAAGGGACTTTAACTCAGAAGCTATAGATTCTTCCTTGTTCAAAAAAGCACCGATTTTTTCAGCCATTCCCTGCCATCTCTCCTCAACAACAGACTCTACAAGTTCCTCTACTGTTACTTCGCCCGCGCTGGGCTTTGTCTCGTCCATTGCAGGAGGCCTTTCCCCAGGTGGAGCTAATGGCTGGAGCTTTTCAGGAATTAAAATCTTCTCTGGAGGATAGCCTTCAGAAGGCTTTTCAACGCCTGCAACGTTCACAGGTGTTTCAGATTCAGCCATTGGAATACTTTCCTGAGGCGGGGGTAAGGTTGAAACATAAGGCCTTTTTGGAACAACAGCATCTTTCAGCGCTGCTTTCAGAGCATTGTCAATCTGGAAGGGTGTAAATCCCCTTTTCTTTAATTCCTCAATAATATCCCCCTCATTTTTCCCTTCCCCAGCCAGTTTTTTAGCCAGATCAATTGGTATGAAAACTCTTTTCTCTGCCATTTCAATCACTCTTTCTCTTTTCTTTAAACGGGGAATAAAGCTCCACAAGATTCTTTAACTCCTCCAAATCAGAGGATTTTGCGCTCTTTTCCATAGCCTGCCCAATTTTTGTAAGATCTGCTTCTATCCTAACTAACCTTGCTTCAAAATCCTTCTGTTCCCCTGAACTTTTCTCTATCTTCCCTGAAAGCTCATCGCTGATTTTAAGCATTGTATTTTGCAGCCCTTCCAGCCTTGTTTCAAGAACATCATACCTCTCTTCAGAAGCTCTCAATCTTCTGGAAGCTTCATTAAGCCTCCTAAAAGCCTCGTTCAGCACTGTTGAAAGATTCACTTCTGGCATTTGGAAAACCTTTATCTGTAAAGATAAATATAGTTTTATTGTCCTATATATATAAAAGAAGGGGGGAGTTTGGCTTGGTTTATGAGGTAACAGAACTGAAGGATGGGAGGATGAAGATAAACTGCTCCGGAGCATTGTTTGGCTCCAGCATAGAAGACTTTGATGTTTGCATGGCACGGGTAGTAGATAAGCTGCTTTCAGAGAGAAAAGTAACAAGCGTTGTAATGGCAGAAACGAGGGAAAATGAGTATGGTCCAGAGCAGACAAAAATGCTTGTTCAGATTGCAGCTTCAATAAACAGGATCGTAATGGAGGAAAAAATTATATCAGATGAAAATCTGGACAAATCCATTTCCGGCAAGTTTTTCGACAAATGGAAAAGCTGGCTTTATACACTTGTTTCAGTCCAGTTGAGGGGGGATCCTATAGGAGGATATTTAGATATCGAAAGGGAAATAAGGCATATAAAAATAATTTTGAAAAGAACAGAAAATGAAAAGGAGAAAAAAGCGCTTGAACATTATTTATCAGCTGTTCTGGAGCCTATAAAAACAATTTTGGGAAAAACAGACCTAATTAAAAACGCCCAGCCCTTTTTAACAGGCTACCATATAGGGGATCGTTCAGTATACAGAAAACTGTTCCACCCAATAATAAGACCTAACTTTATGCTTACAAAGTTTGTGTTAAAACCTCCGGCAGGCGGGGAAATAATAGACAAGTATAATGTCGGGGGAACAAGAGTTGAGATTTTTAAGGTTCCTGGAAAAGTAAGGCCCATTTACCAGATAACTCCGCCCGAATTTGTTTTGAGTGAGGAAGAATATACTGTACTGGATGATTCAAGGAAGGCTCTGGAGGAGAGAAAGCCGCAGGAGTTTGAGGTCAGAGATCAGGAGAAAATGAGGGATATTTTCCATTCTATTTCTCTAGAACTTTTAAGGGACATATCAAGCCTGCGCAGGTTTAACTTTTCACAGGAAAAACTTGAAGAGTTAGCACAAATACTTACTAGGTATACTACAGGATTGGGGGTACTGGAGCTTTTGCTTGCAGACTCAAAGATACAGGATATACACATAAACAGCCCATTGGGTGAACAACCGCTTTTTATTCTACATCAGGAATTTGATGAATGTGAAACAAATATTATTCCAACAAAAGAGGACGGGGAGAGATGGTCAACAAGATTTAAGCTTTTATCAGGCCGCCCATTAGACGAGGCAAATCCTGTTTTAGACACTGAAATATCTGTTCCAGGAGGTGTTGCAAGAGTAGCAGCTATTGGGCCAAGAGTTTCACCGGAAGGATTAGCTTTTGCTTTCAGAAGGCACAGGTTTGAACCATGGACATTTCCATTATTTATACAAAACCATTTCTTTGATCCACTAACAGCTGGTTTGCTCTGGTTTTTCACAACATACGGGAGAACACTGTTAGTTGCAGGAACCAGAGGCTCTGGAAAAACTTCTCTACTCGGTTCCTTAATGTTGCAGGTTATCCCTTATTACAGAATTATTACAGTTGAGGATACTTATGAACTTCCAATAGAGGCTCTGAGAAAGCTGAGCTATAATGTTGAAAGAATGAAATCCAGAAGTGTTATAACAAAAGTTGAGCTTGAGCTTTCTGCTGAGGAGGCTATCAGAACAGCTCTTAGAATGGGAGATTCCTGTCTGTTTATTGGCGAGGTAAGATCGAGAGAAGCAATAGCCCTGTACGAGGCAATGAGGATTGGAGCTTTAGCAAATGTTGTTGCCGGAACTATACACGGGGAAAGCGCTTATGGGGTTTTTGACAGGGTTGTAAATGATTTAGGAGTTCCTGCAACAAGCTTTAAAGCCACTGATTTAATTGTTGTTGCAAACAAAATCCGCAGCGCTGATGGATTAAGAAGTTTCAGAAGGGTAACAGAAGTTACTGAGGTTAGAAAGCACTGGACAAAGGATCCTGCTGAAGAACATGGATTTGTAAATCTGTTAGAATATAACTCCCGCTCAGATTCTTTAAAACCAACAGATACTCTGTTAACAGGAGAAAGCCAAATACTGAACGATATAGCAAAAAGAGTGCCGGGATGGGCTGGCAGATGGGATTCTGTCTGGGACAATATACAGTTAAGGGCAAAAGTTTTGAGTGAGATTGTGCGCGTGGCAGGAGCCACAGGAAAGCCAGCCCTTTTGGAAGCCCCTACAGTGGTTGCAAGCAACCAAGCTTTCCACAGATTCTCAGAAACAGTAAGGCAGGAAGTTGGTTCTGTAGAAGCTGACAGGGTTTTCAATTTATGGCAAAACTGGTTCAGAGAACAGGCAAAGAAAGCTCCTTAACCAGAGCCTCTTGCTCCAGCCTGAGCTGCTACCAACCCGTTAGTAACATGAACCCCTTCAACAGGTTCTGCTCCATGACCATGCCATAACCCATCATCCAGCTCCTCATACACATCTTCAGGACTTTTCTCTCTCTTTGCAGTTTTTAGAGGAGCCAAAATCTGTTTTATCCTATCATGATTAAACACCCAATAGTGTATTCTCCATTCCCTCCCATCATATAAAGTTGTTTCCTCTCTTTCTGTTGTAGCTATCCCAGCATCCTCTAACATATAAAAAATGTCCCTGTCTTCAGGCTCCAGTATATTATCTATAATCCTGTTAGAGTAGCCAAAAAAGTTAAGAACATGCTGCGCAGTCTGTTCTGCAGCTTCCTTTTCCATTTTCTTCTCCCCAGCATGTAGTATAATCGCAGCTGAAAGATCTTCCAGAATCACTGGTGGCATAGCAGGCCTGTTATCTTTTGTTATCTGTTCTTCTCTCCTGCTCCTCTCTGATATCAATCCCCTCCCCTCCATATACCTGCCAACCATATGCCTACTAAACCCTGTGCGCTCATGCAGCCCGTTTACTGTCCTGATTCCCTGTCCCCATAATGTATCCAACCGCTCAGCATTAGCAGCACTAATCCCTATTTTCAAATCTTTGGGTGGCGTTGGTTTAGGAGGCTCTATCAAGACAGTTGGCTTTGTAACAGCTACTCTAGCTGTTTCCCAGTGGATGCGCGCTGTCTGGTAAGAAACATGGAACTCCCTTGCAACATCTGCTGGGTGTGTGTATATTCCAGACAATATAGCCATGTCCATAGTTGCTGCCTCCTCTTTTGTCAGCCTAATGCCTCGCTCCCTGGTTGTTTCGGGTTTTTCCCCAATAGCTCTTACTTTTCTACCCGTTGATTTCCAGAGCGCATTTGCTGTGTGATAGGAAATATCAAACTCACTTCCAACTTCAGATGGGCCAGAATATTTTCCTGTTCCTATAGCAGCTATTATTGTTTCCCTCTCTTCAGCAGTCAGCCTTGTTCCCTGTCTCTTCTCTCCCCCCAACCGTTCATTCAGTTCAGCGCCAGCATATTTGGATATAGATCTATTGCTCACTCCAGTTTCCTCCACTATACCGGCTATAGTGCGTCCCTCCCTTGCCAAGGCTTTTATTTTTTCTATTGTTTCCTGTCTCAATATCCTTCTATCTACCTTCTTTTCCACATCAGCTTCTGTTGGAGTTTTCGCTTCCAAATAGGCTCTAACATCAAAATCAGAATATTTTTCTGCTACATGAGCAGAGACTCCCAGTGTATTTAAAATCTGTTCAGTATTATAGCCATGCGCAGCCATCTGCTCTATCATAAACACTGTAGAGTTACTTGTTCTTCCTGGACCGCGTCCGTGTTTCCCAGCTTCTGTAGCTGTCTCAGCCACCGGAGCAGGTCCATTCCTATTTCTATATTGTCTATTTCCATTGCCTTTCCCAGCCTGTTCTCTTTCAAGTGATTTCAGATAATAACTTACCTTACTCGGAGAAATGCCTGTATAATAGGAGATACCAGAAGGTCCTTCACCCTGTTCAGCATAATGCCTTATGCTTGCCTTTTGACCTGTTGTTAAGCTGGATTTGCGCCCCATTTTAACATGCTCCCTGGGAAATAATGGATTTGCATGAATAAATAATGTTGCCTCAACGGCAGAAAGTGAATTAGGGCTTTTTTATATTGGGAAAGTCTATTCTAAACTGGGAGATAGAATGGGGTTTTTCGACGGAAAGGATAAAAAGAAAATAGAAAAGGAGATGGCTGAAAAGGATAGAATGGACAAGCTCAGAAAGCTTATGGACAGAGAGCAGCTTTCTGTTCCAAAAAAAGAGAGAGTTATTGCAAGACCGAGGGATTATACAGATTTTTTAAAGGAAGTAAGGCAGAAGCCTCAGACCTATTTTGAGCGCATAGCGCTGAGAGCTGAAGTACTGGGAATAAAGCCCAGTGAAAAAACAGAAAAAAGCCTGCAGAAGGATATAGATGATGCGTACATGGTTACAAGTGCGCGCGGAGTTTATGCTCTGTCCATTATAGCACTTTTAATTTTAATGATTTTTTCCTTCGCCTATCTTGCTTCAGGCTATATTATACAGCCGGCTCCTACAAAAGAGAACGCTGTAATCATGGTTGGTGATTTTGATGAACTTGTTAAGAGTACAAGAAGCACAGCAGGAACAAAGGAAAAGCTGGATTTTGCAAAACAGACACTACAGAGCGCAAAACAGGCTTTGCAGGACAAAAGATATGAGAGGGCTATAAGCTATAGCTGGGAGGGAAGAGCTCTTTTGGGTGTAAACGGGAAGCCCGATTTCCTTGGGTTTTTTATTTTTTTCCTATCCTCAATTTTTGCATGGTATTTTGTTTTAACTTACCCTGCTTCACGTTCAAGAGTTTTAACAATGAAAATGGGTTCTGACAGCATACTCTGTGTTTTATACATGATTATTTACATGAGAGGAAGCCCAAATTTAGAGGGGGCATTGAAGTTTGCCTCAGAAAATCTGCGCGGTCCGTTAAGCTGGGATTTGAAAAAACTTTTATGGGGAATAAATTTAGGCACTTATTCAAATGCTGATGCTGCTCTTGGGCAGTATTTGGAGAGATGGAAGGAAAGAAACCCACCCTTTTCAGAAGCTTTGAACCTTTTGAGGGGAAGTGCAGTGCAGGCTGAAAGGAGAGATGAGCTTTTTGATGAAACACTCTCAGTTATTCTGGATGGCACAAGAGAGCGCGCAAAAAGGTTCATAGGAAACCTGCGCATGCCAATAATGCTTATACATGCTATGGGAATCCTGCTTCCGGTAATGGGGCTGGTTCTGTTCCCAATAGTTGTAATTTTTTTGGCAAAATCAATAAAACCCGAGTACCTGTTTATAATGTACGATATAGCTCTCCCAGCTTTCCTCTGGATTATAATAAACAAAACACTGGAAGCCCAGCCCTCAACCTTTTCCCAGCCAGATATTTCTTTAGCTAAAGGGGTTCCACGGCTTGGAAAATTCTTTTTATCCGGAAAAGAAACGCCTGTCTGGCCGGTAGCACTTGCAGTTTTCCTTCCCCTCTTTCTTTTAGGTTTGTATGCTTTGCTTACAACTGGAGTTGAAACAAGCCTGTCTCTTGCTTTGCCACTGAGCTTTGGATTGTCAGCTGCTGTTTATGGAATTTTAGACAGCTATCAAAAAACAAAAGTAAGGCAGGATATAAGGAGGATAGAAGAGGAGTTCTCCGTAGCTTTGTTCCAGTTGGGAAACCAGTTAAGCACAGGAGTTCCAATAGAATCTGCAATGAGCAGGTCAGTGGAGGGTTTAAAAGGAATGAAGGTTGCAGACCTTTTCACAACAACCACAGCAAACATGACAAAGTTTGGATATACTTTTGAAAGGGCAATGTTTGACAAGGATGTTGGTTCAGTCTGGTACTATCCATCAGCACTGATAAGATCTGTGCTTTCAGTTATAGCTGAAGCAGGAAAGAAAGGGATGCAAACAGCTTCTGTTGCAATGGTTACAATTTCCCGCTACCTGAAAGGTTTGCACACTCTAAAAGAGGATTTGGAGGAGATTTTAGGGGATACAATTTCCAGTATGAAGTTTCTTTCAGTGTTTTTGGCTCCTCTAGTGTCAGGAATAACTGTTACAATGGCAATGGTTATAATACAGATTTTAACCCAGTTTGGAGTTCAGTATAATGACATACTTAACACTGGAGCATCGGTTTCAGCTCCCCAGCAATTATTAGTTCTTCCATGGTGCCAAGGGTCTGGGGGCTGTTCAGTGCCAATAACCGCAGGCGCTTTCCAGATGGTTGTTGGACTGTATATGATTGAAACTGTTGCTTTGTTAGCTTATTTCCTTAACAGGTTACAGAACGGAGAGGATGAGATAGGGTTAAGGGAGACAATGGGCACAACATTAATATTCGGGATAATAGTATACATAGTAAGCTGGGGCATAAGTTCCCTTGTATTTGGGAGCACTATAGCACCGCTGCTTGTACCAATAGGTGGAAAATAATGGCTTTTGATATAGAAACTTTGCATGAGGGTGCATGGAATTTTATATTCCTTATGGCAGCTTTAGGTATAATTGTTGCACTTATTTTGGCTTTTGTACTTTCCCAAAAAACAACAATAACAAACCCCTCAGGGCTGCTATACCCTATAAGGGCTGTTCTGGGTGTTTAAAATGCAGACAAGATCAGAATTTGCAACAAGGCCTGCTTTCGTAATACTCTTGGTTGTATTTGCTGTTATTATTTCTATTATTATACTAACACAGGTCATTCCTATGAATAAAATCTGGGAGTTTTTAAAATGGGGGAGCAGGTTGAGATAAATGGTTACATGGCCAATGATGTCTGGTGCGAATCTGGTTATTTTAATTTTGGTAGCTCTTGTAGCTTCCATTCTTTTCATAGGCTTTTTTCTCTCTTCCACTGGCGGAACCCCGCCCTTTAGAGGATTATGTATACAGGCCCATGAGAAAGGTATTTTAAAGCCCCCACCCTTTTCTGATGCAAAGAGCCAGTGCGCCTGGCTTATAATTTAGGTGTTTCAATGGTGCAAGAAGATGAGGCAAAAACAGAGGCTGTGCAGAAATCCCCGGATATACTGATATATGTTGCAATAACAGTTATTGTAATAGCTGTGATATTAATAATTTTCAACAGAACTATACTAAGCAGCATAATCTGCCCTGTTATATTCTGGCTGCCTCTTGGCCCACAATTTCAGTTTGGATCAGGAGCCTGTGCTTCCATACCTGTATAGAAAAGGGTTATAAATCAGGTTATACTAATTCTAATCCATGAGAGGGGCAATTAATACCTTAACAGCAGCCATTATAGCTATTCTAGTCATTCTGCTTGCTGCTGCCCTTCTTGTTGTTGTTATTCCAAATATGCAAAACATAAACAAGTGGATTCAGGATATTGTCAGCGGCCATAAACCCGGTACTAACGGGGGCGGAGATGCTACTGTTTTCGTAAGCGAACCTTTTGGTTCCTTAGCTAAATCAGACCCTACTCAGGATTCCCAGCCTGAAACATCAACCAGAATAGCCTGCAAAATAGCAAGGGCAATGCAGGCTGATTTGCTTGCACATGGTGTAAACCCAAGGGTTGTGGATGAGCAGAAAAAAATACAGGGCACAGACCTCGCACTTATAGCAACAGAGCGTTTTATAATAGAGAAAAATCCTGCAACTGGTAATCCCTGGAAAGCAGAGGATTTAACAGCAGAGCAGCTGAAAAAACTAAAAGAATACTGCTCTGATACAGGTTCTTTTACTCCCTGTCCTTCCCATTTTGATGAGGCTTGCATAACAGCAGCTCTCTCCCATCTAAATGCTTCTGAAGTTCCATTATGCAGCAGCCTTTCAGTGCCCGGAGCTGCTTCCTTTGCGTTTGGAAATAAAGTATGTTCCAGCTCTTCAGAGTGGAGTTTTGATTGTGGAGTATGTGGTGCAGCAGACTCTGTTAAAAATGCGAAAGCGCAGGCAAGCAAATTTGGAAATAAAAGAGATGAGCTTGAGGTGGATGATACAAAGCTTTCAAATACAGCTTTCCCACCGGAGTGCAAAGGAGGAGACTGCACTCCCCAGTATTCATGGGCACTTTACTGGGACAAATCCGACAAAGCTTATCACTATGAGATACCCAAAATATCTCTTGGAGATGAAAAGGGAAGAACAGCTCCGCAGGGTGTGGCTCTCAGTCTTGCAGATACATTTAAAACCACTCCTGTAAGGTCAACAGCAGCAGGTTTTGCAAAACCAGAATTCAGGACAATTTACAACACAACATTTGTTCCAGCCACAGAGTATAACATAAATAGTTTCACACAAGATTTCACAAGTCGTATAGGAAAAATAAGGATTGCCCCCGACATAGATTTTGGTGGAGATAGAAAAGCGAGCGGTGTTGGCGATTATATAATAGCTCCGACAGAGCAATGCCAAGGGAATATGTGTTATGCGACTTCTATAATAGAGAAAAAATATAAGGAATATTATACTAATGCAGCACTTGCTCATTACACAGCTTCAGACCTAGTAAATTGTAAAAACCTGAATAAAGACTTAAGAACATTTAAAATAAAGACTTCTGTAGAACCTAATACTTTACTAAGGGCAGACCACAGATATAATGTTGTTTTGAACAAGTGGGAAAGAACACCGGTTCTATCTGAAAAAAATGAAGGTTATTGCATAAAGGATGATATGTGTATAGTAAGCGGCAGTTGGTGCGGTGGGCAGGGATTAGACAGCTGGAAGCAGTTCGGGGGCTATATAGACTATTCTCTTGTTCTGGTTGATTTAGGTCAATTAAGGCCTGATATTGTTGTAAAATCCATTTCTCTCGAACCACAGAAACTAACAGCCACACCAACAAATCCCAACCCCTCTGTTACTATTACATACGATATTGCAAATATTGGGGATGTTGAAACTTCAGCCTTTGAGGTTACTGTTTCTTCTGGCGCAGACTCGAAAAAGATAACGGCTCCAAATATACCAGCAAAAGGTTCAATCAGGCAGACTGTTACACTTAGCCCAGGACTTGGCGCAGACAGGGTTGTTGTTTTCGCAGACACAAAAGAGGAGGTTGAAGAAACAAATGAGGAGAACAATAAAGGCTCTGCAACATTTTCAGTTGAGGGCACAGATATTTTAGTTTCAGATTTTGCAATACCAGCAAACGGTGTTGTAAGATCTCAGATTCAGATAGATGCTGTTATAGAGAACAGAGGTTCCATTCCAGTATCAAACTTTTTAGTTGCTCTTGTTGTGAACAGCAAAACAATAAGCACACAGACTATAGATATTCTGCAGCAGTCTGGTTCAGGCAGGGAGAAACTTGGGGTGCGTTTCCAGTGGACTCCTGATACTGCTGGTGTAAAGGAAATAAAAGTTATCGCAGACAGCGCAAACTCTGTCACAGAAGTTAATGAGCAGAATAATGAGCGTTCAGGTACAATGACAATAAAAGAGGTTTAATTATGAGCAATGTTTGGGCAGAGAGCTATAGTATTATAGTATTTTTTATAATAGTGCTTGTGGCAGCATTATTCCTTGTCTTTGGCGGAGCTAATATCCCAAAGCTTTTCGGGTGGGGGTAAATGGAAATAACAAAATGGGAACTGTTCGCAGTAGTTATGGGCATTGTTGCACTTGGCATAACAATAGCAATAGCAGTTCCATATTTTTCTCTACACCCCCCCAATGTTCCAACAACAATAGTTACAACAAGGACAACCTTACCAGTTTTCCCGCGTGCAGACTTTCCCGGTATTTTTGAGGTTTACAGACCTATCAGCTCTTCCTCCCCAACATTTGCCTCCTCAGAGGTTGGATGTTCAATAGCAAAGGACCTTGCATTGGATATTTCAAAATACGGGACAAAGGGGCAGAGGGAATTCTGTTTCCTTGGAACCTGCATTGTTTCAGGCGGGATTTTCAACCTTAGTTCAGACTGGACACTCACAGAAAAACAGAAAAATACTTTGAGAAATTCTATCTGTGCTCCCTGTCCTTCGGTTTTTGATGAGGCCTGTGTTTCTGCGAATCTTGGAATTTTGAATGTTTCTGAGATAAAACTCTGCGGAAACTTTATATCAAGCCAGAACGGGGATCTTGTAAAGTTCGGAAACGATCACTGTGCTTCTTTCAGCTCTGGTCAGGCTTGCTCAGAGACCTGCCCTGGGGGGGATATGATAAAGGACTGGAAAGCTGATGTTACATCTGAGAGTGAGGTTACCTCAGATTCCTATACAGAATCTGCACTTGTGCAGGATGGAAGGCCCTATTCTTATGTTCTTTACTGGGATAGCGCAAGCAAAACATATAATCTCCACTTTCCCCGCGTCCCAAAAACAGAACAGCTTGGGAATTTTGAAGCAGATCAATTAGGTGAGACTGTAGGTAATGTTCTCAAATCAGCAGCCAGATCTGAAACTGCAGGCGCCTATACAGAGGGTATAAGGGAAAAGAAAGATTTTTACTTTACACCCTCAGCAGATATTTCTTTCTTGGCTTTTGCACAGAAAGTAAAAGAAATAACAAAATATGACGTAAAGTACAGAGCATGTACAGGGGAGGATTGTATAAATGTAAAGCCTGAAGGATTTTTCAAGAAGGAAACCACAGGTGTATGTACATATGAGGATCCAAACTATAACGACCTTAACTTGTACACAACTGTTTCGGACAGCGGGACTTTGCAGGCTGGAAAACAGTATAGAGTTATAATAAGGAAGTGGGGTATAACAGCTGAAAGGGAAACAACTGACTGTACTGGCGCTTGCGGCGGAAATCCAACCTGCGGTGCCTGCACAAAAGATACAAATTCTTGTGACAGCGAATGCAAGCCAAAGAGGGACTGTATACGGGAGAACTGGCAGGATAAAGGGAAAATAATAAAAGAAAACAAGCTGCGGGATGTTTCTGTTTCTCTATTTGAGGTGGGTTAATGGACAGGATTAGTACTATAACACTGCTTGTTATTGTTGTTGCAGCAGTTATAGCTCTTTTACTCTTTGGATCTTTCTTGAAGCTAATTAACTTGGATTTTAATCCTTTCCCTACAAAACCAGGGGTTGAAACTCCAAATGGTTTTGAATTTCTGGATATGCTTGGTGTTGTGCCTCAGATAAATTTAACAGAGGATGGACAGCCGCTTACAAGTTCACAGATTTCATGTAAAATAGCAAAGGATATATCATCTGATTTTGTTTCCAACGGCAACTATCCACATGGTGCTTCCCTTCCTTTCAGCAAAGACAGTATTGTAGGCTGGGGTACATTTGATGTTCCATGGAATTCTGAAAAGCAGAGGCCTGTCTATTATAATGATTTATCCCAGAAAGAAAGGGATAAGTTAACTGTTCAATCATGCTCTCCGTGTTCCCCGCTGTTAGATGAACAATGCCTTACAAAACAACTTTCCCTCAGAGAATTTTCAGGTCAGAAAATCTGCGGAACACTTTCCCGCTTTGTGCACAATTCTTTGGAAACCTTAAAGTTTGGGAACAGCAACTGCGTTTCTGTTGGTTCACAAACCTTTGGAACAGATTCTGTTTCCAGCCCGTTGCAGGGTGAGAGCTGTTCTTCTCTTTGTGGCGGGGAAGACAAAATAACAGTCTGGCAGACTGATATAACAAACAGTTCTTATCTTGTTTCAGACAAACTTGAAAAAGGAAAGAGCCCCCCCTCCCTTTATCCAAGTTCCAATACCATGCTTTACCTTGTTAAATGGGTTCCATATGAGAATCCAAAGGAAAAGAAATGCGGTTCAGGCTGTAAATACAATATAGATTTTCTGCGCATACCAAAGCACTCTTCAGAGCCTTCACTGTCAAGCGGAGCTGTTGCAGACCAGCTTTCTTATTATCTGAAAAACTTTAAGAGAACAGAAGAAGCAGGCTCATTGATACCTGAGCTCAGACTAACGGAGATTTCAGATTATTCTGTAACAAACAGCATTTCTATAGAGGATTTTGTAGGATTGATACAGGATAAATCAGGATTTGATTTTGATATTGGAACCTGCAATAACAAGGAAGAGTGTATAGGAAAAGCAGCTTCTAACATAACTGAATACCAACAGGTCCAGCTAAGGGAAGATGAGAACGGGAACAAGCTTAATGTAAACTTATTTTATAAGAGTGGAGGGACACAAGCTGCGCAGTTTCTTGGGAAGGGAGGTATAAATCACATAACTGCGTTATCTCCACTCTCCACTCTTGATGCAGGGAAAACCTATACAATATATATTTTCAATTGGGACATTGCAGGAGAGTTCAAAGAGGAGAGACAGGGGGATGGAAAGCCATTCTGTTTTGATGGGAAACGTTTTTATCGGAAGACATCAGATTTTCAGCGCTGCAGCCTAGATGACCCAAAGCTTATACAGGCTGGTGTATTTGCAAAAAGGGCTGGGGCTTTGGATAGGTCTATAGTAATACTGCCTGCAGAGGGGGATGGGGAAATTGTCGGAACAGACAGCTGCGGTAATGGGGTTCCTTTGGGAGATGATTGCGGGAAAGATAAAATAGAGTTTGATTTGAGAAAAGAATATACAAAACTCTCTGCCAGTATAGAAGCAACTTTCTCTTCCAGAGATGAAGTTAAAGTTGAGTTTTCTACTGATAGAAAAACATGGAAAGAACTGTACAGAACAAGCGGGCAGAATTTCACTAAAGATACTACCTTTATAGCAGATCCATTTAGATTTGTAAGGCTTACGGGACAGGGCAACATTATAAACACAGCCACAGTAAAAGTAACAGGGTGAATAAAATGAAGGGAGATTTTGACCAAGCTGCACTCCTTGTTGGTGGAATATTAGTGTTTATTATGGTTGTTTTAGCTTTTTCCCAGAATCTGTACAACAGGCCTGTAGATGGAAACACAAGTACAACTCTGACAGCTGCTTGCTCAACAAATGATAACTGTAAGGACAACCCAGAAGGGTTCATTTGTATAGTAAGAGCGAGTGAAGGAATTTCTGAAAAACAGTGCGGCTGTGCTTCAGGAAAGGACTGTCCGGCGGGAAATGTATGTGAAGGCACATACTGCAAGCCGGCAAAAAGGGTGAGCACATGAAAATAGGAAAGGGGGATATAATGCTGCTCGCAAAAATACTGATAATGTCAGCTGCTGTAATAGTGCTTGTGGCTGTAATAACCCTGTTTGTTCTGCCTTATTTAGGAAATTTAAACCCAGCGTAAGGTTTATCTCCTATCAAATACTACCTAAATCCATGAAAGGGGATTCTGAAGCACCAAGCACACTTAAGAACTTTGTTATTTTTGCTGTGATAGTTATTATAGTAGGGGCAATTGCTGTAATAGCCCTGCAGCTTGGCCAAAAACCCGGGGATGATGTGAATAAAGTGAATTATTGCGGGAAATGGGCTCAGGTTGGATGTAAAGTTTCTGCAGGAATACTTGAAGATCAGAGGTTTATAGAGGTTCCTGGGGATAAAACAAAGCCTGGGCTGCGCCAGTTCTGCTCTGACAGGACAGGAAGATCTATCTCAGACTTTGGGGAGACAGATTCCGCAGCATGGAATGAGTGCAAGGCAAACTGCGGGCAGATATGTAGCTCAAATATTGCTGTGAAGTGATATCATGGAGATGCCAATAAACACAACAACAGCGCTTATAATAGTGCTTGTGTTAATAGTTGCACTGTCTGCAATACTTTATTTTTTTGTATACTTACCTATATCACAGGGCGGAGACTATGGAGCCCTTTTAGCCTGCTGTTCAAAGTTTGCACCTGTCTGTAAAAATTATAACATACAGTGCAATGAGCAGTATACTTTTGGGGATTTGCAAAGCAGGCTTGGATATACTGAGCAGCAGGTAAACAAAACCTGCGGCTGCGCAGGGTGATAGAGTGCCTGAGGAAGCAATGAAGGTTGTTGTTGGAATATTGTTTTTGTTTGCTTTGTTTATTGTTTTAATGAATGTTTTCGGTTCTGTGGAATGTACAGGATTGGCAAACCAGACAGCTCTTGGGCTTTCCAGAGGAGTAGATAGAGTTTCCTCTCCAGATTTCCCTTACTGGAATGGAGATTCCCAGCCAACAGATCCTATTTACTATGATACAGCTGATGTAAAGCTCTGCCAAGAACACACTGATGGACTTGAAGGATATTGGAGAGCTTTCTGGGGGGGTTCTGTTCCGCAGTATCAGGTTTATTATGAGCGCTTTCCGGAGGGATTTTTCTCAGGTGGTGCTGCAATGTGGGAAGAGAGCTATCCATGGAGCGGTGGAGCAGGCGGGCAGTTAGTTTTCTGGGGAGCTTTCCGCTCTGGAAAAGCACTTCTGGTTGGGGGTTCGAAAATAATTGGACGCGGAGCAGCGGAAGCTGGTTACAAAACCAATCAATTCCTCCGCTCTGCTGGAGCAGCCATAAAAAATTCTGAAAGAGTGGAATTTGTTGAAAAGAATGCACGCGGCGGGGGTGAAGCTCTTTCGAAGGATTTGAATCTGGATCCATCAATAATAGCAAAAAAGCAGGAGAGAGGAATAGACATGCTTGTAACCACAGCTTACAAAAGGATAGGCAAAACAGAAGTGGGATCCCTTTCAAAAATAGGCTTTTTCGATGATTCTGTGTATATTGCTGATTTGGGCTCTGCAGAGCTTGCAGGAGAAATACCAGAGGGGTCGAGAATTAAGGTTTTTTCAGTACTTACAAATGACGGGAAAATTCCAATATCAAAAAAGAAAATACCACTACAGATTATAGACAATGATGGAACAGTAAGGTATATACACTTCAAAGAAGAGGGGGGAAAAATAATTGAAATAGCCGAAACAATGGATCCAATACCTCCGGCAGGCTTCGGAACCCTTCAATATACTCCAACAGAGCTTTTCGAAACGTATTTGAATGATTTTGCAGAGCCTAATGAGGCTGCAAGGCTCAGGAAAATGTTTTCTACAGATTGGAAAGACAAAGACCTTATCCATTACAAGGATGTGACGTCTGCGCGTGTTGTACGTGAGTTTGAAATTTCCCAGACACAATTTTTCAAGGAAGGATACAAACCACTTATACAGAAGTGGGAAAAGTTTAAAATTTCATTGAGCAGTCTTGGGTATGCTGTGGAGAGGCATAATATGGATTATGTGGAAAGGAATGGACTTGTGGATGCGCTTGGAGACAGGATGACTGCGGAAAATTGGGCAAAACTGGAGGCTATCCACCCCTACACAAGGCTTAAGGCAACTGTTGCCAAAAAGCTTGGTTTCAAGTCTGAGAGTTATGTAGATAATACAGTTTTCCAGAAATACTTGCGACAGCTTTCAGAAAACACTGCTCAATCAGCGTTTATTCCGCGTGACTCAAAGCTTTTGCAATACAAAATAATAAAGGAAATGTTTGAGGAAGATCCTGCGAGAGTGGTGGACGAGAATTTTGTTTTTGAAGTGCAGCAGCGTATTTCAAAACAAACGCTTGGGCAGAAGGTAAAAATTGTGTATAAGACATCAGCACCTACAGAGGAGGAGATAAACAGGATAACCAAGCTGGCGCAAAATACAATGAAATCTGACAATTATGAATGGTCAAAAGCTTACTATGGGGATTATTTGGATAATTATGTTTTCAAGGAGCAGGAAATTTTAGATGATGCAGGGAACGTTGTTGGCACAGCTCCAGTAGAAAGAATGCGGTTCATAGGTTTTGCAGAGCAGAACACAAATGCGCTCCCAGTAACAATACCAATGCAGTTTGGTAAGCTGGAGGTAAATAAAGTAGTGACTCTGGATGTAACTGCGTTTGCAAATGTGCGCGGCTGGTGGTGGAAAGGAGAAATAACACAGGCTACTGTAGAAGAGACCTGCACAGATAATTCTATATGTTTGTATGCACATGGGCAGAGGTTTGAGAAACCTATTTACCTTAACAATGATTCTAAAAAGTTTTTTGTGCGCAGCTGGAGACCGCTTGGGTTAGAAAGGTTTGCAGGAATACAGGCTGCGCTAATGTCAATCCCCCCCAATCCCCGCTTCCATTTGGTTGGACCCTGTATGGGCACTGCAAAAATCTGGAAAGTTCAGGATTATGAGGGTGAGCCAACAGTTTTTGTTGCAATGGACAAAACAGATTTGGGGGATAAAGCTTCAAACTATTGTTATGTGGATGTTGATTATGCTCGCGAGTATCTGAAAATCTGGGGGACCAGTGACATAATAACAGTTGTGGAGGCGGTTTTGACAGGAGGGGAAAGCACTGCTACAAAAGCGCTTGTTAAGTCGGGGTTTTCAGAGGCTGATCCTGCAACCTTAATCCAAGCCTTCTGGGAGGGTACAATAAGCTGGCCAAAGGATATGTCAAAAACTTTCTCAAGCCTTACACCAGAGAAAATGAGGGAAGCACTTATTCCCTCAGAAACAACTACAACTAAAAAAGAGGCAGTAAAATGAAAAATATCTTTTATGGAACTATAGCAGGAGCTGGTTTGGGCTTTTTGCTAGGGTTTTTTATTTATCCATGGAACTTTATTATTGCAGGTGCAGCAACTGGATTTTTGGGAGCTCGCGGCCCAACTTTTACAAAAAATATTTTCAGCGCTTTTATAGCCTCTATTTTCGGAGGCATTCTCTTCCTTATTGTTTATTTTTCCCTGCCTATTTTGTCTGAATTTTTACCTTTTATTTTCCTTCCAACCTCAGACTTCCTCTCTCTTTTGCTTGGGCCAGCTATAATGGTTATTTTCAGCATGCTGGGGGGAGCAACCAAAAGCCTTTTGTTCTCACGTGCAGAATCTTAGTGTATGGCAAGCTCAGGAGTATACTTCAATATTGTTACAGAAGTTGTTCTGGTTGTAGTTATCTTGTGGACAGTATTTGGTCCGGATGGTGTGGCTTCCAACGCAGCAATTCTGCAGTTATATGCAGAGCCTATACAGGCCCAGAATTTTATTTCAACAGCAATAAGCATAGCTTCAGTTTCTCCAGGAGAATTTACAGCTGTATACAAGGGGCAGGGAAATCCGCTTAAATTAAGGTTTACAAAAACCGGAGGAAATGAATTCGTGCAGGTTGTGCCAATTTTTGATGTTAAAATAGACTATAAGCCTGCGCAGCCAATGCAGCTTACCCTAGCTGAATGTTCTTTAACCCCAGTTCCCCCATCAGAACTTATAATACCAAAAGGGCCTGGGCATGAGATAAGGATAACAAAACTATCAGGTGAGGGCTGTAAAGTTTCAGTGGAGGCTGACTAGAATGAACATTACAGATTTGGATGAAAGGATACTAAACATGCTTGCAATGATTTTTGGCATTATTACTATACTTGCAATATTCCTTGTTGTTGTACACTATAATTTTAATATATACGCAAACACTGAACATGTACAGGAAATCTATTTCGCAAAGCTGCTTAGTTCAGCCTCCTGCTTAACAGAAAAAATAGGTGTTTTCTCTGAGGAGAAGCTTGATTCTGTTGTTTCAAGCCAGAGCGTGAGCTGCCTGAAAAGCCAGAATATAGTGTTTTCCGTAACAGGGAAAACAAAAACCTGGCAGCTCGGTAACCCATATGGGTTTGAGCTTCCTGTTGCAGTAAAAACCCGCGAGGGTAGGGTATACCCAGCGGTGCTGAAGGTGGGACTATGAAGCAGAAAGGAATTGGGCTTTTCAGTGCAACATTCCTCTTTTTGGTAATGATAATATTTGGGACAGCAATAGTTACAGCAGTGTTCTATGCTGTGCTTTTAGATATTCAGTTAGTAAGGATAAGCGTTACTGTAAATGTTTTGCAGGAGCCTGTTAAAACAGACGCAGCTTTACTTTCCTTTTTAGAGGTTAAAACCCCCGAAGGGATACAAATGAAAGAGCTGGTTGTTGCTGCAGCAAGCCAAGGGAGAGGAAAGGATATTTTAGTAAGAGGGAAAGTTTTAAACCCGAAAACTGAAATGGAAGAGGATTTGAAGGAGCTTACAGGTTCTTCCAGTTTCCTGCTGCGTACAACAGAACCTGAGGTTATAATAGCAGGAGATTCTGATCTTTTAACGCGCAGGATAAACAGTGCCTCAGTTCCTGTTGTTCTGGCTGATGGCTCTGTAACAAAACTGGAGCTTTTAACGGGGTGAAAAAATGAGAATGAAAGGAACAATAATGGTATGGGGGATTCTCGGGGCAATAATACTTATTTCCGCTGTAACACTTTTATACCTTTTAACAACCAAATCAGTTGTTGTAACAGTGATAGACAATTCAGCAAATATAATAAAGATTTCTGACCTTGCAGCTGCAACTTCCTCTGCTGCAGAAGCTTCAATAGAATATGTAGCTGAGAGGCAGGCTTATGAGAATCTGCAGAACAGCGGGCTGCGCTTCCCTAGGGTTTGGACTCTGGCTGAGCCCTCAGAAGCTTTGGCTACAGATGAACTCAGAAGGGGTATAATAGAAAGCTTTCCAAGGGAGACTGTAGATATGGGAAATAAAAAGCTGAAATTTGGAACTTTAGAACTCAACCAGCCCAAACCCTGTGCAGACAAATCCTGCTTTCTTATCTCAGCTTCCCTTCCAGTTACAGCTTCAGATTCAAAAGAAACAATAACAAACAAGCTTGACAACGCCTATATAATAACAGTAAACAGCAATTTCTACCAAGTTTTTGATGCAGGCAGAAGGCTGTTTGAGGGTGAATACTGGACAGGCACAGCTTCTGTCTCTAACTCTATTTTGCAAGTCTCTGATAAATGCAGGGTAAATGGAACAGACATAGCTGTTTCCAGCGAAGCAACAGCAAAAATACAGGATATGCTTAATTTCTCCCAGTACTGCGGTTTTTCCAATAAGCCGGGTATTTCCAGCCTTTCAGATCCAACAAGGGAAAAAGCAATACCATTGCTTTCAGAAGTAAACAAAGCAATTGCCCAAAAGTTAAAAGAAAAGTACGGATATGAGTATACAATAACGAGCAGTGTTGAGGATGCTGTTGTAGGGGCAAATAGAAACCTTTATGTTAAAACTTCTGTTTCAATAAAAGACCCTAAAAGCTATGCTCCTGCCCTATCCACAGAGAAGGGAACAGTAGCAGAAGGGAAGGGGGTTGCTGCTGTGAACATGGAGCTAAAGTTTGAAGCCAGATCTGACTTTACCTTCCCAAAGGGTTAGCCTTATATTCAGGCAGGACAAAACAGAAGGATGCCTGAGCTCCCAGTAAACACAACCGTTATATTGTTAATAGCTATTATCGTCCTAATTGCAGTTATTGCTATATTTGTTATAATGTTCCCGAAAGATCTTGGCTGGCAGCAAGCAATTAATTCTGGCTGCTTTAAACTGCAGACAATTGGCTGCGGTAAGGTTTCTGACCTTACAGAAATAAGCGTGGATTATGATGTAAATCAAGATGGGCAGACAGGCGGATCTGGAGACAACCTTGGAGCTCTCTGTGCAGATAAATACGCAGGGCAGGACTGTAAAGCTATATGCAAGTGCCCAGGGGCATAAAGGTACAGATTTATAAACCAACCCTGACAAAAGAATAGCTATGCGAAACCTGAAAGGAGTGGAACTCCCTGTTAATGTTCTGGTTATTCTGGCTATAGCTGTTATTGTACTTTTAGGTTTGATACTGCTTTATGTTGTAACAACCTCAGGTCCAACCGGTCTTTTGGCTGAGCTTTCTGCAGTTAACAAAGCCTGCGGAACATTGAAAACAGGCGGGTGTGTGGGCTCAACTTCTGGTGTTACAATAGACTGGCCTACAGGTTCTGAAAGATCACTGTCTACTTATTGTGAAGAGAAACCAGATTCCAGCAAATATGAAGATGCAGAAGCATACTGCAAGGTTATTGTATGCGGCTGCACTAACTTACCTGCACCAAAACAGAAAGCAGGAGTAACAGCAACCACATAAGCTTTGTTTTAAATAGTTTCCCGTTTTTAACAGTTTTACAGTAAAACAAGAGGTGTACAGTTATGGATCAAACAAAACAAAAGAACAAAACAAATACAGTCTATATAGGGAAAAAACCAACCATGGCATATGTACTTGCCTGCATAACCCAGTTAAGTGAGGGAAATTCAGAGATTACTATAAGGGCCAGAGGGAGAACAATTTCCCAGGCAGTGGATGTGGCTGAGGTTGTAAGGAACAAGTTTGTAAAGGACGCTTCAGTTAAGAATATAGTAATAGGAACAGAGGAACTTGAAAGCAAAGATGGGCAGATGCTGAATGTAAGCTCAATAGAAATTGTTTTAGGGCGCAAGTGATATTCAGCCCCACATTTCCCCTCAGCAAATCTCCAAGGATATATGTTCGAAAAATCGAACATATGTTCGAAAAAGCGAACAATAAAAACATAGGCAACTAGACAGCAGTCCCTTTAGGTGCAAGCTGTTCTTCTACAGCTCTCCTAACAAGGTCTTCCAAGTCTGTTTTATCAACCTTTCCAACAGTCTCCTCTATAGCCAAAACCCTTCCTTCAGTAGACATCTTCCAGCCTTCCAGCTCTTCTAACTTTTGAGCCCTTTCTTTCAGGCTCTGAATCTCCCCTCTCCAATTCTGGAGTTCAGACTGCAGGTTTCCAACAGACCTGTTAAAGCTTTCTTCCAGAGCTTTCAGCTCTTCCCTGCTCAGTGTTTTCTCATTTAACTGTTTTAGCATCTCTTCTTTCTTCTTTTCAATATCAAGCACTTTCTCGGAAAGTTGTTTAACTGAAACCTCAAGTCCCTTTGAAACAGTTAACTCACTCTTCAATTCAGAAATATTTGATTTTAACTGCTCCTGTAGGCGTTCCAGTCCGGATTTTGCTGATTCCTGCTGTTTTCCAAACCTTACAACAGACCTGTCAAAGTCCTCAAACCTTTTCTCTAGCACAAAAGCTTTCTTTGCACCAGCTCTCAGAGAATCTATCTCTCCGGATAGTTCAGAAAATCTCTTATCAGTTACAACTTCCAGCTTATCAAAGTCTTTAAGCATGCTGTTTCCCAGCCTATCCAGCCTCTCATGTATTCTCCTCTCTATTAACTCTATATTGTTCTTTGATTTTCCTTCCCCTTTCTCAAGTTCTGAAAAAAGATTTACGCGTATATCCTCCAGCTTCCTGTCCTGCCTCCCAACAAATGAAACAACCTGCCTGTCCATATCTTCCAGCCTTTTGTTCTGTTTTCTCAGTGACGAGGATATTCTCCTGTCTGCAGAAATCAGCTCTTCCCTTAGCTCAGGTATAGACTCTATTTTGAATTCTATTTTATCCATTCTCTTATCAGCTGTACCAACCCAGCGTGAAACACCTGATTTAAACTCGCTCAAAACTCTGTTAATATCCTCCATGAAAACCAAAATCGTGGAGCCGAACCTTTGTGTTTCTGAATTGGATTTCTCTATTTTACTATCAAGCCTTTCAACATCCTTTTCCCCAACTTTTACTGCTTCCAATTTCCTTCCAAGAACTCTATCCCCCTTCTCCAGCCCTATAATCTTCCCCTGTAAACTATCCAGCGTTCCATATCTTGCTTCCAGTTGTTTAATACTTCCCATTAATTTCCTATCCTTCTTTTCAAGAGAAACAATAGCTGTGCTTGACGCCTCTACACCCTCCAATCTCTTTGTAATATCAGTCCTTTTTTCTTCCCCTATTTCCACAGAACCTTCCAATTCCTTTATTCTTCCCTTTAAAACAGTTATTTCCCTTTTCTGCTTCTCAATTTCAGAAATTCTCTTTTCCAGAGTTTTAAAACCCTCAAGCTTTTCCAAATCCTTCCCGCCCGCGCGCTGGAACAGCTCTGCAACCCTTTCTTCTATCCCCTGCACAGAACCTTCGAGCTTTTCCACCCGTTGTTCAGTAAAATCCACCATACTCCTTTCTTAATAACAAAAGCTTATAAACCTTTTCTTTCGCCTTTTTACACAAAATTATGGCAATAATCTAGTCGTCCCATCTCTGCTTCTTTGTCAAATACAGTCCTAAAGGAGTTCCCTCTTCCCCGCCGGAATTGTAAATACCCAGAGTAACATGTTTTTCTCCTCCAGTCCCCTTGTAAATACCCAATATTGTAGGAGCCTGTGCTCCAGCCTCCTCTTCCCTCTGATCTATAGACTGATGAGAGCCATAATCTGTGGTTCTTATTGATTTCATTGTTTCCCCTTCTATTTCAGCCATTTGTTCAAGGGAAAGTTTTGAGTCAGCTAAACATGACCAGGAGAGGTTTGCCCCGTCTATTTTTGCAGATGCCATATCAGACTTGCATAAGTGCGCCCAAAGCAGGTTTGCAGAGCGGAAATCAGTATTGTCCATGAAAGTTTCCCTCATGTTTGCCCAAGCCAAATCAGCCTTGAAGAAAACAGTACTGCGCAGGTTTGCACCGCGGAATATTGCCCTCTGCAAAACAGATTCTGAAAAATCAGCTCCTGTAAGGTCTGTATTTGAAAAATTAGTGTCTGAAAGATCTGAGTCTTTCAGTATTATACCCTTTAAACTTGATCCTGAAAGGTCTCCAGATTTTAGAACAACACCTGAAAAATCCCTTTCCCCGTTCCTGTACCGCTCTATAATCTCAGCAGCCATTATAGGTTTCCTTTCCATAAGAAAAATTCAACCCAGTGCAATTTAAGCCTTTCCCTCCCCTTCCATAGCCTTCAAAAATTCCTCTTCCTTACTCTCCCCAGTGGAATACTCTGTTTCTGTTTTACCCTGTTCAATATTCATAAACTTAAGGAACTCCAGCGGTTCCATAATCCTTACCCCCAGTTTTTCAGAAAGTTCCCTCCGCTTTTCCAGTATAAGCCTGTTTGTTGTAACAAAAATATCCCTGCGATAAAGCATATGTGCAGCAAGTGAAATAACATCCTTTAACTGGGTTTTTGTCAAAGCCTCCCTCAGCTCCCCAGGATATAAAATTTCCTTTAATTTATCCATAGGATCATCATCCCTCCATAAAACATATCCCCATCTATAATCCGCAACCAAATCCCCCAAATCCTTCTCAGAAGTAAAAACCTCTATTTGTCCTCTTTTTCCAACGTCTAAAATTTCCTTTACCCCAGCACTGTTTAAAACAATATCTGCCTCATCCAGCGTAGTGCTTGTTTTGTACTCTGCCATACCCACTATTCTAATGTATACCTTTTTCAACCTTTGCTATTGGCAGTTTTAGCAGCAAATTTTCTTTAGAAAACAAATTCCCGCCTATTATCTACAAACCATTCAGGAGCGTCAGAAAACTCCTCCAGCAAAAGCATACCCCTTAAATGAAGGTATTTTCTGCCAGCCATAACAGCTATCTGATCAGTGTCTGTATGTCCATTCCCTGAAAACAAAGCAGCTCCTATGCATGAAAATTCGTGCGCTTCCCCACAGTCTCTTACTTTTCTTTCCTCGCTGATTAACATACTAAATCCCTCTCTAAGGTTTTTGCCTGTTACAACAGGCAGGCCTGGTATGTCCAGCTCTGACAAATAAAAATAATCCATATTACCTGTTTCCCATTTCCTCTCCGGAACTATACGATAAGGAATATAGTTGTTAGTGTGCGGATTCCAGACAAATGCACACAAGTTCCTATAGAACGGGGGCTCTAATAGATGGAGTTCAATCAGCGGTCTCCCATTCCCCACATTTAGTTTTACCATTCCTACTATCTAATAGAAAACCTTAAATTCAAGTTAAAAACAAATGCAACGGCTGGTTTTCTAACCTTTTACATCTACTTTGTTTATAGCTTCTTGATATCTTATCCAAACAAGCTGTGAAAAAATATTAAATTCTATACTGGTTCTACCATTCCATTTTCCAATACCTACACATGCGCTGGCAGCAGGGTCCATCATTGCCTCATACCCCATCGCAGCCTTAACAGCTCCTGGCAGCTCTGCTTCAGCATAATAATGGTCCAAGAAGGTTGGCCAGAAAAAATTCATTTCCATCTTTCTTCTAACATTTGGTTTTCCATCCCTAACGTCTACACTACCCTCAAAAGGCTGGCCAACAAATCTCCTAAACTTATATTGTCCCTTTTTCTGCGGGTCTTCTATAAATGCAGCCAAATATAGAGGTGTTGGTTTCCCATTCAGCTCTAGATCCACATCAGCGATCATACTGCTAACTTCAATCTCTCCCATGGAAAGTTTTAACAAGAGAAAACCTTTTAAAGCCTACCTAAAGCAATGGTTCCAGCCTTTTCCATATATCTGCAGCTATATCCTCAGGCTTCCTTGGGGTCCCATTCTCAGCACAGAAAACAACAATCCAGCCCTCTTTCTCAGCAGCTTTCAAATAGGCTCTCCTTACCTTTGCTTGGAACTCTCTGTCCTCCTCATGTATATCAAACTGTTTTCCTTTCAAATAGTCCCTCCCTTCCAGCCCCCCTTCCTTTCCTTCAGTTTTGTGCCCAAGTTTCTGCCCAACCTCAGGTGGCATATCCAGAAAAACAACAACATCAGGCTTTGGCATGCGCGAGTCTATCATTTCTATCCATTCTAAAAACTTTATCCACTCCCCCTCAGGCAGCTTAGCAGCCTGAAACAAATTTGAATGTGTGAACCTGTTTGAAACCAAAATCTTTCCCTGCGCAATCGCATCCCACATGCGCTCCTTAAACTGGTATCTATCCAAACTATAGAGAAGTGCAGAAAGCTCTGCCCCAACCTCTTCTTTCTTCCCAAACTCCCCTCTCAGGTAAGCTCCAACAACAGCCCCAAACCTTGTGCTGTAAGCAGGAAAATCCAACAGCTCAACAGGTTTTTTCAGCCTTTCAAGAAACAATTTTATCTGCGTTTTTTTCCCTGCAGAGTCTAACCCCTCGAATACAATAAACCTTGCTCCCATTCCCTATGGTTTGAAAAGCTCAGATAAATGCTTTACTGTACTCCCGTTTTTATCCCATTTTCTCTTCTATAACTTTTATCAAATCCAAAAAAATCTCCTGTGCTGGTCTGTTCCCGTCTACTGTGTGCCAGCCATGTTCTTTTGCAAACTCCTGCAGCCTTAACCTAACTTTTTCTGTTATATCATAATTGGCATACCCTGTTGTAACTTCTGCTCCAGCAAACTGCTTTGAATCTATAAGCACTGAAATATCCTCTTTCAGCAAAGGTTCATTTATTTTTGCAATCCAGTTCCTGTCAGCTCCCTTTGCTCCTCCCCAAGCAACCCCAGTCCAAATATAGTCCTCAGCTACAACCCACTTCCCCTCTTTCAAATTTTTCAGAACAACAGGCTGGTATTGGTACCTGTTTAAAACAAACCATAGTTGGAGTTCTTCTTCGCTCATTGTTTGCTGCCCTTTCAAAGCTTTCTCAATAAAAAACCCTGAGGGAGCAACAGTGTATATTGGATACTTTATAAAATTAGCTTCTATTCCTTTCTGTTTTAAAAATTCCACTATCTGCTTCCCTACAGCAACCTTAAGGTTATGGTTTATACCGTACAAAACAAGAAACTTCCCCTGTGCCATAACACTGTTTTGGAAAACATATATTAAAGTATATGCTTTTTTCTCTCTGCTGTTATCTATAGTCTCATGTAGTCATACAACCCTACCACACAAGAGCGTAATCCCAACCAGGTTTCCATTCCTTTGGTTTTTTCAGTCTCCAATCCTCTCCTATTGCCTGTTCCCAGCTCCTCCCTTTTAATAAAACCTCCAAAGCCAGCTGTGGTGATTTATGGGCAACAATAGCAATTCTCTTCCCAGCCCAATGTTTTTTCAACTCTCCCAGAAAATCCCCCATCCTATTCTCAACATCGTTCATGCTCTCACCTTTTGGAAACTTTTTATCTATACAGGAATAGTACATTTTATCTACAGTTTCAGAATTAGCTCCAGTTAAATCCCCATAGTTGCACTCTCTCAGCCTCTTATCAACAACGATTTTCAGCCCACCAAAAGCTATTTTAGCAGACTCCACAGCTCTTTTCAGGTCAGAACAAAATACAACATCAAACTTTTTCCCCCTTATCAATGCTCTTAGCTTTATAGACTGTTCTTTCCCAAGCTCTGAAAGCCCGATATCAGACCAGCCAGAAGACTTATTTTTCTCATTATCCACTGTTGTCCCATGCACAAAATATGTTATATGCACAATTTTTCCCGAAACCATGAAAATACTATATAACGTTAGCATTTATCTGTTCTGTGCACATAATTTGCCCATGCAAATAT
Source organism: Candidatus Aenigmatarchaeota archaeon (assembly GCA_016198755.1). Classification (GTDB taxonomy): domain Archaea; phylum Aenigmatarchaeota; class Aenigmatarchaeia; order Aenigmatarchaeales; family JACQIB01; genus JACQIB01. The sequence continues at coordinate 39,806 of JACQIB010000005.1, read as the reverse complement.
CTTCTCTAGAGCTTCCGGGAGCTTTTTTAAGAAACTTGCAGGAAAGAGGAATAGAAAAACTAAACCCGCCTCAGGAGGCTGCTGTTGATAAAGGATTGTTAGAGCTGAAAAAGAGCTTTGTTATAGCAGCTCCAACAGCTTCAGGGAAAACCCTTATGGCTGAAATGCTTATTTCCAAAACCCTGCTAGAAAAGAAAGGGAAAGCCCTGTATATTGTTCCTTTGAGAGCTCTGGCAAATGAAAAGTATGAGAGCTTTAAGCAACGTTTCCAAGACTATAGGGTTGGTATAAGCACTGGGGATTATGACAGTTCTGATAATTGGTTGAGAGACTATGATATTGTAGTTTTGACAGCAGAAAAAACAGACTCTATATTAAGGCACAAAGCACAATGGATAGAACAGACAGCTGCAATTGTTATAGACGAAGTACATCTGTTAAATGATCCTTCGCGCGGCCCAACACTTGAAATGGTTATTACAAACCTTAGAAAACTCTGCCCGCGTGCAGTATTCCTTTTTCTGTCAGCAACAATAAAAAATTCAAAGGATTTGTCAGGCTGGATAGATGGGGAACTGGTAAAAAGCGAATGGAGACCTGTTAAACTATACCAAGGAGTTTATGACGGGGAAAAAGTCCAGTTCCAAGACAGAGAACCTTTAGAGCTGGATACGGAAAAGGACCCTGAGGTTTCTATAGCTGAGAAAACAGCAAAGGAAGGAAAACAATCCATGATTTTCGCAAGCACAAGAAGGAGTGCAGAATCAATAGCAGAGCGCTCTGCTCTCCACCTCTCTAAAATACTTAGCCCAGAGGAGAAAATCAAGCTGGAAAAGCTTGCTGCAGAAGTTGAAAAAGTTCTTGAGACCCCAACAAAGCAGTGCCACAGGCTTGCAGAATGCGTACGTGGAGGTACAGCCTTCCATCATGCAGGGTTAACAAACACACAGAGAAAAGCAATAGAGCAGGCTTTCAGGGACAGGATTATAAAATCAATAGCTTCCACCCCAACTCTTTCAGCTGGATTGGATTTACCCTGTTTCCGCGCTGTTATAAGGGACTGTAAAAGGTATTACCAGCATTATGGATATACTTTTATTCCAGTTTTAGAATACCAGCAAATGATTGGGAGGGCTGGCCGCCCTTCTTTTGATAAATGGGGAGAATCCATACTTATTGCAAAAGATAAGCGCGAAGCGCGCGAGCTCTATGAAAAATTTGTAATGGGAGAAGCCGAAGAAATATACAGCAAGCTTGCAGCAGAGCCTGTCCTCAGAATGCACACTTTATCCCTTATAGCTTCCGAGACTGTTAAATCAGAAACTGATCTTTTAGAGGTTTTTTCAAAAACCTTTTATGCACACCAATTTGGAAAAGAAGGTGATATTGAAGGAAAACTTTCTTCTGTTTTGGGAGAATTGGCAGACTGGGGCTTTATAATAAGGATCGGGCAGGAGCTAAAACCTACAACAATAGGAAAGCGCGTCTCCCAACTATACATAGATCCTGAAACAGCCCATTACTTTTTGGACAATTTGTCTACCTTCCCCTCTTCTATTGGCCTGCTGCAGCTTATTTCCAGCGCAAAGGAGCTCTCCCCAGCCCTTTCTGTTTATAGCAGAGAGCTCGAAGCCATAAACGAGCTTGTTGTTAAAAGGAACGATGAATTGTTGATTGTTCCTCCAGAAGACTGGTCTTCAGACTATGATTCCTTCCTTGAAACTTTCAAAACCGCACTCTTTTTCGAGGACTGGTGCACAGAGCGCACAGAAGAGGAACTGAATGTGAAATACAAAATTTCTCCCGGAGAAATCCATGGTAAAAGGGAGCTTGCAGACTGGCTTCTTTATTCTCTCTCAGAGCTGGCTCTGCTCTCCCAGAACAGGGATGCAGAGAAATCAATCCGCAAGCTCAGGGTCAGGATGAAGTATGGAGTTAAAGAAGAGCTTCTCCCACTGGTAAAGTTGAAGGGAATTGGAAGGATTCGTGCCCGCAGGCTCTGGGCTTCCAACTTAAGGGGAATTGCAGAGCTAAAAAAAGCCCCAGAAGATGTTTTAGAGAGGATTTTAGGTGCTGCCACTGCACGCGCAGTTAAGGGGCAGGTACAGGCTGGCTCTGAATAGCTTGTCTGTGCCTTGGGTTAAGGAAGACTAAGCGTCCTGTGTCCATTGCTCTGTAGGCAAACTTCCATGACCTTTTGAATAGCTGGCTATCGATTGCAAAAACTGCTGTGGGGTTGTAACCCGCTTCTTTTGCAAGTCTATGTACCCCCTCTACAAATTTCCTATCCTTGTCATAAATCAAAAATATATACCTATCCTCTTTTTTATTATTCATAAGAGTTCCCATTGATGCATTCAAACCCTCCAAAAGCCCCTCTTTGTCACAATGAGTAGTAGGAAGCTGTACATTCCTCTTTCCCCAGTTTTCCTTTTTTCCAAGAGGGAACTCCAAGTCATTTGCAAGCCATGTACAAACAGCTCTGCTGGAAACATCTACAACAGGAGAGGAAACATCTACCCTTCTCCCACTAATAGAATCTTCATACTCACGAATCCTGACTTCCAAGGGTAAATTAAAAAGCTTAGACATACGCGAGACGATAATATCATAAAACTTCGAGTCTCTAGTACCCCCAATAAGACTAAAGTTCCTGCCACGTTGTATGTACCCATCCCCCCACATAACACCCAGAACCTGCGAGGTTTCTCTATCGAAAGGCGGAAGCGGAAGAGTAACGTCCCTTCTCCAGTCATCTACACTTGGCTTGAATCCTTTCCAAACATTTCTTTCCTCTGTAAATGGCAGTTTCTCCCCGCTAACATCATGCCTCAAAAGCTCTATATACGGTGGATTCAACCTATGCGCATCATATAATTCCTTTCTCCTATCACGATATCTTCCCATAAGACTGGTTGATACATCAGATACGGTAACCCCTGCAAGATATGCTAGCAAAGAGGTTGTTATGAAGGATAGGTTTTCTCTATTTCCATTCTCATGACCTCCATGATAAATAAGTTCAACACCCCTTTCCAACCTTGAATAAACAGGACCAGTGTGTAAGCCAGACAATTCTCCCGGAGTCAGCCCCAAGGTTGTGCACAAATATCTATCTCTCTGGGCTGGGCTTTTCCCTTTCAAGTCTTTCGCAATATCTCCCCTCTTTGCAACCATAACTAGCAGTGGAAAGAAATCTTTATAAACAGAGGAGAAGTGTGCGGTTTAAAAGCTTTTCTCTTCAAGAAAACCTATGGAAATGCCGCGTGCTTATGTGAGAACAATAGATCCACCGCTGTTCCGGAGGATTTTAGGCGATATTAAAAGAACTGGAGAATACAAATCCAGAAATACGATTTACAAACCAACTGAAGCTATTTTATGGTCAGGCGTGCCACCCATCCAGTCAGTTAATGAATATCCTATGCCAGGGTTCACAGAGATTGCAACCCTCATTTTAATTCCTATTACAAGAACAAATGATAAGGGAGCTCCTGATTCAGATACAATGTATAGGTGTATGATACAGAAGAGTGAAGCAGGAAAAACAACGCTTTCTGTCTGTCCTGTAGCAGAGCTTAGCAGAGACGGTGATACAACTGTTCGGATGACTTTAATGGACCTTTCATACTGTAATACATATGAGGTTCTAGAAATTCTTAAAAGACCCAAAGCAATAGGGACCAGAGAAGGAGAATTGTCAGGTTTCATTGGAAGGCAGCCTTATTATCTTGGTATAGAGGAAAATCCATTTGTATAGGTTGCAATTATTAATACAGTAAAACAAATGGTGGGCTCGCTGTGATTCGAACACAGGTCGCCAGCTCCCAAGGCTGGAATAATACCAAGCTATACCACGAGCCCGCACAATAAAAGAAGCAGAGTATATTTATAGCTTCTGCAGTTTACGCACGTGGCATGGGAACGGGTGCGTGCTGGAAAACCCTTGCTTCAAACCTCTCCAGAAGAGTATCATCTCTAACTGGGGGTATCTCATCCAGTTTCTCAAGCAACTCTGTCCTCACATGGAACATTCTAGGCTCTCCTTGAGTCTGCTCATAAAAGGCTCTTGCTCCATGCCTTATGTTCCTGAAAACAGCAATCCCACCCGGCTGCATATGCGAAAGTGGCGGGGCATCGTACATAATAGATGGAGTTTTATTCTCATGGAATGGATCACTCCCAGCAACATACGCAACAATCCTTCCCCCATTCCTTAAAATAACAGGGTTTGCATTGGCATTTGCAGACAGTGCAATTGAGAGCTCTGGAATAGTTGTCCCTTCCCACAGGTCAAAATTTCCAGCTTTTATTGGCATAGGTCTTACAACCCCAAGAACTCCTTCATCATCAGGCAGATTGAAAAGTCCATAGACAACCCCCTGCACTGCATGTTTGTATCTGGTTCCAGTTGTAAGATGGAAAACTCTCAGCGCATTTCTATCCATTGATATTGGAACTGATCCCAGTGGCATTATAAGTTTCATCAACCAAACCTTTAAATAACTGCCTTAAGGTTGGGTTTCTATACCAATATCCTTCCCAACAACCCTTAAAATCTGATCCACTCTTTTTGTGTTTGTGGCTAATGGAACAACAATTTGTTTTATCCCAAACTCTTCCACAGCTTTGTCTATAATTCTGTCAATCTCCCTCTGCCAGTCAGTGGTTGTGCTGCGGAATTTATCCTCCATTAGTGTTTTTTGGTCTGAAATTGGTATTCTAAAGAAGTATGTATAGGTTTTCAGCCACTCTCTAACCATATTTTTAATAACCTGAACCATTGGGCTGTTTTGCACTTCAGGCGGGGCTTTTTCCAGGTTCCATAAAAAGTATGCATAGTTGCAGAGCATTGTCCTGTCACATATAACAACCGGATATCTTGAGGAGAGTTCTATCTCCTCCAAAAACTGCTTTCCCAAAATCCAGCACTGAGCTTCCACACTATTTCTTGATTCGGTGCCAGCTGGAAAAGGAGATTGTCTTTCATGCTCAGAACTTACAACCGCATGTATTCCTCTTTCTTTCAATTCTCCACAAAGAGAATGTGCAAGAGAAGTTTTTCCAACCCCGTGCGTCCCTGTTATACCAATTTTCACAAGAAACCCCCAGAACAATAGCGCAGTTCAGCAATATAATGTTATATTTTCTTCATTATAACAAAGATAAAATAGATGCCTTTATATGGTATAAATTTCACTAATATATTGTGGGCAAAAAGAGGGATAAGGAAAAAATTATCAAGCGGTTTGTCTATACAACAAGGGAGAGGAGCATTTTCTTTGCCCGTTCTCTGATAAACAAATATTGTTCTGCTCTTGCTCTTCCAAGGACAGTTTCTATGGAGTCTTTGGATATGTATAGGAAATTATCTGAAAAAGGGAAAACACGCGGGCTCAGGACAGAAACAGTATGTGCAACTCTTGTTTATCTGGCAGCTCACAGCAGAAGCCCGCGCACAGCAGAGGAGGTTGCTGCTGTTATAGAGTGCGATCCGCAGGAGCTATATAATATACAAAAGCGCCTCTCTCCAGCACTTGAAATAAAAATCCTGCCAGCTCAGGCAAAGCTTTTTCTCCCCCGCTATGCCTCTATCTTAGGTTTGAGCCAAGAGGCTGAAACAGCAGCAGCAAAGCTGTTGAAAAGGGCAAAATTAAACAGGAGCGGAAAAATATTGGCTGCTGCAGCACTCTATCTCTGCTCTGATTTAACACAAAGGGAGATTGCTGAAAAGCTAAAGCTCTCTATTGTAAGCCTTCGGGAGGCTGCACAACAGCTTTCTGCCAAAAAATAAGCAGTTGTCTTGCTGCTGCCGTAGGAGTAGAGTAAACCTTTATATTATATGCCCTGCAGATAAGTGGCATGGAAGGATACGGGAATCGGGGAGGGGATTATGTTGGAGATAGTCATGGGCCTTTTGATTCTGGTACTGTAAAGCGTTTAGAGCGTGCCGAACAGAAGGGTACCTATGTAGGACCATTTAGAACAGCAAGAGAGATGATAGATCACATACTTAGGTCTTCACCTAGGGTATCCCGCACCCGCTAGATTAATTCTGTATTTGGGCGTTCCTGCGGATTTATTTGGAAAAAACCTTTGTAAAAGCGACGCCTTTAAGCAAGTTTAAAATCCATTGTTATTACAGTTGGTGATAAACTGGCTGAGCACACGTTGGAAAACCAGGATTATTCTATTCTTTATGAGAAGGATATAGAAAAGGATTTGAAGAAGCGCTTCAGGAAAAACCCCCATCAACGAAGGATAATAGATAAAAAACTGGAAAAAGTCAGGCAGAACCCATATGCTCACGGGGAACCGCTAGTCGGTCGCTGGAAGGGATATTACAGCGTACATATAGATTCCCATTTTATACTCATTTATTCTGTTGATGAGGAATTCCATAGGATAAATGTTGTTACATATGGAAAACATGACCCAACTTACGGCATATAACAGTGATATTGCATTTTTACTGGTTTAGCGCTTCCCAAGTTTGCTAAAGGCAAGAGTGAGAAAACCTAAAGCTCCTGCAGTAATAAATAAAGCATCGCTTCCTTCTCCTAAAGCCACATACCTGACAAATAAAAGAAAATAAGCAATAACAGTCAGATATTCCGGAGGAAGTAAGTCAATCCTCCCCTGCCTTGTTACAGGATGTGGTTTCAATCTATCTAACCCCTTCTGTACCCCCTTCTTTCTCATTTCTTCCACAGCATCCAGAACAGCAGCAGGGTAACCATGTGTTCTGTTGTACAGTTGCTCAGCAGGAACCTTCTTTCCCAAAAGCTTTTCAGCCAGTTTTTTGCTCTCTTCTCTCCCGAGTGGATTAATAAAAATCCTTTCTTTAAAAATCCAGTTTACCCTTCCCTTAGGCTTTCTTTCTGCAGCAGCTAAAATCCAGATCCAGTTTAACTGGGAAAGTTCCCTGAGCACATCAACCATAGCCTTTGGGCAGGAGGAAAAGTTATCCAAAACAATTTTCAATGTTCCCTTTGTTTTTGCTTCTAAAACAGCTTCTAACAGCTCCTCGCTGCTTCCCCTCCCGCTTTTCATATCCAAAACAGAGCAGAGCCTCTGCAGCAAAAGCCTTGGAGAGCGCGGGCTCCTCATGTACACTCCACCTTTAGAGAAAAACCTAATTAAAGCAGTTTTCCCAACTCCAGACCGTCCAATAACTATACAATTCCTTCCTTCTTTCAGAGCAGCCTTTATTCTCCCAATTTCCACCCTCCTACCTACAAAAACCAATCAACCCACCCCCAAAACCAAAGTTTGTAAATCCAAAACATTCTATTCCAAAATAGCCGGCAGAAAGCACTAACAAAATCCAGAAAACAGCCTGTTCTGTCAATTCCCCAACTACAATCCTTCCCCCAAGCAGAATAAACCACAAATCCTTTGGCCATAACAATGGGATACCAGTAGGGTTTAGCAGATCCAAAACTAAATGAGAACTATAACCGAGTATAGCTGCTTTTGCAAAGTTTAACCCAACTATACCCAGAAAATATAGAAAAAACGCAACTGCAGATACACAGCCCAGAGAAAGCAGGCTGTGTGTAACAGTTCTGTGCCCATATTTTCTGTTAACAGCCAAGGAGAAGGGGAAAACCTTTCCAGCATAGGAGTAGGGCAAATCAGCATCAGGCAGAAGGCTGAAAATTGCTGCTATTCCAGCTTCTATAATCCCAAAACCCAAAACAGCTGTCAGGAGCACAGCCACTAGGGCATGTGTCTTTCCCAGCACATAAAACTAAAGGGTTTTAGAAAGGTTTAAAGGCGTCTTTTCTTTTTTCCCAGATTTTTCAATTCTTTCTTAATTTCCTCTAAATCCTCGGAAATTTTCGCAAGTTTTCCCAAAAGCGGAGGTGCAGAGCTTTGCAATAGCTCTTGAAAACGTTCAACAGCTTTCGGCGAGAAGCCTGACCTTTTCAATATATCTTCAATCTCCTCCTCTGACAGTCCAGCTCTACTCAAAGCCTTTACAACATTCACAAGCAGCTTATCCCTTGCAACAGTAGTCTCAGTCAGCCCCAGCGCTCCCTCTATTGTCCTTGTAATAAGGATAGTAAACAATCCAATCAGGAAGTTAACTACATAGACAAACCATGAGAGCTCTGAAAAGGAAAACAGGTTTGATACTATTGTTACAATTACAACGAACAGCACAATATCCAGTATTACAACAGTGGGTTTTGGCCTCCCGAAAACCCTATAAGTCACAGCTTCTGCTATAAGAATACCTGCAAGAAAGCTTGCAAGCGCAGCAGCCTGAAATATTATCTCAACCATACTTTGTCTTGAATAGAAAAGCTTTTAAAGCCTGCTCAGGGGGATGTTTCCCCCTACAGCCCTATCCCCTCTCGTTTTACCCTGCAAATTTCTCCACATCTCGTATTTTGTAAATGCGTATGGATTGCTTCAATATAGTATCTTTCCACCTGTTTCCAGCTTTCAAATCCACTCTTCTGCTACTAACCTTAACTTCGTTCACAGCCTTTTTCTTGTTAAAATGCACTGTGCAGAGGTAATCATTGTCCCAAATACCAAAATCTAATTCTGTTATCTTATTTTTCACATCCTTTAGCGTACACAAGTAAACCTTTACACCGGCTTCTATGTCCAGCTTTATCTGCTCCAGCAGGTTCTTCCTCTTCAAATCGCTGGTTTTGTCTATTATAAACACTCTTGTAAAGTTACCCATTCTCTGGGCGGCTTTCCTAGATTCTTCCATGTACACGGATTGTGTATCCCAGAACCTTAGGGCAGTATAGAAGGTTGCAAACCCCTCGTTTTTCAGGTTTCTGAAATGGAAAATTCCCTCTGCAAAAACCTCATGCGGTTTCAGGTATACAACTTCCTCTGTCTTACCCTTTACATAGGGCACTGCAAAGAGCTCTCTTCTATGTGCTAAAAACTTCTGGTATAATGAGAGATCAATCCTTGTTTTGCAGAGCTCCAAAACCAATGGGAACTCATTCAGATTTACCTCCCTGTTCATATGGCCGGCTCTTTTTACAAAAACAAGAGAACTTCCCATTTTTTCAGCAAACTCAAGCGGATATTTCTTATCCACATAAGGATCATTGTCAGAATATAGCACATAGGAAACAGGTATATATTTCCTTATTTCTTCCCAGTCAAAGTTTGTTTTATAGAAGGTTTTATTTACAATATCAAATCTCCAGTCTCCTATATCTCTCATGAACGGGGAGACAAATATTGCGCAATCCAGCTTTATTTTATATTTCTCTACTATATGCAAAATAAACACTGGACTCAGAGAATGCCCAACAAAACATAGTTTCTCCCCTTTTTTGAACACTTTCATTGTCTTCTCAAAAATTTTTAGCCATGCTTTCAAAGATTGTTTCTTGGTCTTGAATCCCTTCCCAGCTTCTATTACTTTATTCCAGTCTTCCACAGGGAACTCAGGTACAATAACAGTTTGTCCCAGATTTTCTAAACTCTCCTTCAGTTCAGGGAACCAATTCCCTTCAGGGCTTCCATAAGCCCCATGAAAAATAACAAACTTCATATCAAATCTTTCCATGGATTACTTAATAAACCTTTGGAGAAAAAACATGCCTTTTCCCTTCTGTTAAAAGAAAGGCTGGAGAGCTCTTTTTTACAACAATCCTGTCCCCCTTGCTCACCCAAATTGGGTTTGGGTTATTATCTGCGAAAACTCTCCCTATCCCGCGAGTTATCCTTATTTCTATTTTTGATTGCTCTGAAACAGTTTTTGGCTTTATTTTTTCAATTGAATTGTTGAAAGCAATACCAATTCCGCTGGAAAAGCTCTTCCTTGTTATAGAATGAAAATAGGCATTTGAACCTAAAGGGGTTGAAACAACAACCCCATCCCCGACAGCTTTTCCCACACTTTTACTGTTTATAAAAACCTCAAACCTCAGTGCACTCGGGGGTTCGAAATGCACAGCAATTTCGTTTATCCCACGCAGCTTTCTTCTCTTTACTGTAGTTTCCAGCTTTAAAATTTCAGTTTTCTTATATACTCCTTTTCTCAGCTTTTTCAACAGAGAAGAAAAATCATGTTTTTTGCAGCCTGCACATTTATGATTTATAAAAAATTTAGGTAGGCTTGGAAAAGCCCTTTCAGAGTATAGCAGGCTCCCATCCCCTCCAATTGCAATAACGTACTTTGGCTTTTTGCTTAGTTTCAACCCATATTTTCCCATTTCTGCAGCAGAAAGTATATTTCTGTTCTTCCCAACTACAGCAACGCTCAAGTGCATAAATCAAAACTTCCTTTCCTAGTTTATAAATTAGTACATGTATCCCCATGTTTGGAGCTTGTCAGATTCTCCATACCATTTTGTACCGATATCTGTGCGATAGAACATGTTTGGCATGAAAATATTTTGAACCCTTGAGTAAGCCTGTTTTCTGGCTTCCTCTACAGTTGTTCCAGAGCCGGTTATAACCAAAACATATCCGGAAGCTCCAGCAACTTTCCAGTCCCCATCTTCTGTTTTCACATCTCCCAAATGTACACCATCAAAATTGGGTTTCTTGAAATAAATTGTAGAGTCTTTATACATGGCAAAAACTTTCTGGTCATCAAAAGGGAAGGGTGGTACAGCCAGCACAACCCCAACTTGGAACCCTTTTTTGGTTTTTAAATCAAAGTTTTCTCCGCTCGCAAGCCTGAAAATCAGTTCTCCAATAGGCATGGATATACCCTCCATTGCTATGCTTATGTGGGGGTATCCTGTCCTGCATGTAAATTCAAGCGGGTAAATGCCTTTTGCATTTGCAATACAGTTTATATCCACATATCCAACATATCCGGATTTTGCAAGTTTTGGTTTCATCCTCTGCAGTGTCATATCGAACAAGGCATTAGGTTCAGAAAAATACATTAAGGTACCCATTTCTCCGGTTTGCGGGCCCAAATCCCCAGGAAACATCCTCTTGTGCTCGAAGTTTATGTTTATAGGATAGATAAATTCTTTCCCGTTGAAAAAAGCTCCGACAGCAACTTCCACCCCAGAGGCAAACTTCTGCAACTGGAAAGTCTTTATTTTATTTGACCATGCTTTTTTACTCCTCTCAAAAATACCTACTACATCGCTCCCATCATCCTCATTCCCTACAAAAAGCAGTTCTTTCTCATTCTGCGCCCTACCAGCAGGCTTGAAAACATATCTGTCAGGATTTTTCTTTATAAATTCAATTGCCTCGTCAAAATTAGTAAATTTCCAGCGCGGCAGCGTGTTTATCCCAACGGACTGCATCTCCTGTTGTCCAAACTCCCTGTCATCCTCCAGCTTATCAGTATAAACAGAGCCGCCAAAAACAAGCTTCCCCCTCTTTCTTAATTCTTCTGCCTCCTTCCCAAACCATATATCATCAAAAAATATACAATCAGCCCAGTCCACCCATTTCTTCCAGTCATCCACTTTTTCCAAAAATCCATCATAAACATCTTTATCTTCCTCTGCCTTAATATAGCACTTAACTTCATGTCCTTCTTTTTTCAGCTGCCATGCAACATCTCCGCTAAGGCTTTCCCAAGAGACAAAAAGAAACTTTTTCTTACCAAATACATTTCCTGCATTCACTTTTTAATCACATCTATCAATTTTATTGATAAATAATACACATTGCACACATATAAAACTTTTTTAGGAAATTTTTCTCTAAAATATAATATTTTCTAAAATTTACAGGGCATCAGAAACGTTTAAATCCTAGGAAAGGCAGACATTTTCCCATGGCAGGGAAGGTTTTATTTGCATCAGAGGATTTATTTTTCAGATCCCGTATAGAGGAGGTTTCCACTGCGCTGCAGCTTCCAACAGTTTACTCTACAAAGCGCGCAGAGCTGGAGCTTGTTATAAACGGAGCAGAGCCCCCAACACTTATTATTTTAGATTTAAACTCAGGAGCCCACTATCCTATAGAAACAATACGCAAGCTTAAACTGAATCCTGCTACTAGGGGAATACAGATTGTGGGTTATTTGCAGCATACCCAACAGAGCTTAATTGATGATGCGCAGCGCGTAGGCTGTGATTTGGTTTTGAGCAGAGCAGACTTTTCAAAAAGGCTTCTAAGCTTCCTAAAGAACGGCAATATATCTTAAGCCAGTACTTTTTATTCTGGCAGATCAAATTTCCAGTGGTAGCTATGATAACAAAAGAAACAGTTGGCCGCGTTGCAAAGGTTGCCAGGCTTAATCTTACAGAGGAAGAACTGGAAAAATTTTCCCATGAATTATCTTCTATTATGGAAGCTTTTGAAGAGCTTAAGAAAGCGAAAGCCGGGAAAGAACCTGCTTTCCATCCAATAGTTCTCAGGGATAGTGTACGTGCAGATATTGCAGAGCATTGCCTGACTGAAGATAAAGCTCTCCAGAATGCAGAACAGAAAGAGGGAAAATTCATTAAAGGACCGAGGGCGGTTTAAATGTGGATAAAAGAAGCGCAGGAACTGGATAAAAAATATAACATTTTTATTACTTTAGCTGAGAAAGCAGAGGGAAAGTTTCCCTTGGCTGTTAAGGACAATATTTGCACAGATGGGTTAAGGACAACAGCTGGCTCAAAAATACTGCATAACTATATACCTCCGTTTGATGCAACCGTTGTGCAAAGGCTGAAGGCTGTTGGGGCTGCTGTTGTTGGGAAAACAGCAATGGATGAATTTGGTTTTGGAACTTTTTCTGTAAACTGCGCTTACAAGGTTCCAAAAAACCCTTTGAATACTGATCGCAGCTGCGGAGGAAGCTCGGGTGGTTCAGCAGCCTATATTGCTGCAAGCAAACATGCAAAATTTGCTTTAGGCCAGAGCACTGGGGGATCTATAAGCTGTCCTGCAGCTTTTTGCGGTGTTGTTGGACTAACTCCTACCTATGGACTGGTAAGCAGGTATGGGCTGATAGATTATGGCAACAGTCTGGACAAAATTGGGCTGCTTGCAAAAACAGTTGAGGATGCTGCTTTTGCTCTTGGAATTATTGCAGGGCATGATCCAAAGGATTCAACTTCCCTCCCATTAGAACGCAGAGGATATGCAAAACACTGCATACCACAAGATTTGAAAATCGGGGTTCCAAAAGAATATTTTGAAAGTGTTGAAACAGGAGTTGAGAAAGCAGTTTGGGTTGCTATAAAAAAGCTTGAAGCCGAAGGTATAGAATATAGGGAAGTTTCCCTTCCCTCTACAAAATCCGCACTCTTTTCCTACTATATTATAGCAATGTGTGAGGCAAGCACAAACCTTGCAAAGTACTGCGGGCTGCGATATGGTTTATCAGAAAATCCAGAAGGACGCAGTTTTAATGAATATTTTTCTTCTGTCAGGACAAAAGGTTTTGGTCAGGAAGTTAAAAGAAGGATATTGATGGGAACTTTCGCGCGCATGGCTGGCTATAGAGAAGCTTACTATCTTAAAGCATTGAAAGTGCGTGCAAATGTTATTGCTGAGTTTAAAAGAGTTTTGAAAAGCGTGGATGTTCTGGCAGCTCCAACAATGCCCATGATTGCTCCGCGCTTTTCAGAAATAGCTTCCTTAACTCCCTTACAGCACTATACAAGCGATGTTCTAACAGTTCCGGCAAATTTAGCAGGTTTGCCACAGATTTCAGTTCCCTGCGGAAAATCAGAAGGAATGCCTGTAGGCCTGCATTTTATAGGCAATCATCTGGCTGAAAATAAAATAATATCTGCAGGCTGGTTTGCTGAGAAAATTTTTGGTGGTAAACATGGTTAAGATTGGGTTAGAGGTTCATGCTTACCTGAATACTCATACAAAGCTGTTTTGCTCCTGTTCGACTATTGGCATAACAGAAGCTGTAGAAAACAGCAGGGTCTGTCCAACATGTTTAGGTCTGCCAGGCTCAAAGCCGGTGCTAAACAGCAGTGCAATAAATGTTGGTTTGAAAATAGCTTTATCACTGCAGTGCAAGCTGCCCAAAGAGATGTTCTTTTCCAGAAAAACCTATTTTTACCCAGACATGAGCAAGAATTATCAAATAACCCAATATGAGATACCCATTGCATCGAAAGGAAAAATGGAGAGTGCTGACGAATCTGGAAAGCCTTTTTCAGTTTCTATAACAAGGTTAAACCTAGAAGAGGATCCAGCGAAAATAGAGCACGTTGGAGGTTCGATAACAGAGGCAAAGTATACTTTGCTCGACTATAACCGCTCTGGTTTGCCTTTATGCGAGATTGTAACTGATCCAGTTTTCAAAACACCCAGACAAGCCCGCTTGTTTTTGCAAAATTTGGAAGCAGTGCTAAGGTATATTGGCGCTCTCCATCCTTTATTTTCCCTGAAAGCTGATGCAAACATTTCTGTAACTGGAGGAGAGAGGGTGGAAGTAAAGAACGTTACAGGCTATAGGGAAGTTGAAAGAGCACTGCAGTTTGAGATTGTAAGGCAGAACAATTTAGTCAGAAGAGGGGAGAAGGTTGAGAGGGAGACAAGACTATGGGATGCACAGGCAAAAGTTACAAGGACAATGAGGAAGAAGGAAACTGAAGAGGACTATGGCTATATTTTTGATCCAGACTTACCAAGGTTTTCAATATCCAAAGAATCCATGAAAATAATATCTAAAACCCTGCCAGAGCTTCCAAGGGAAAAGATAGCGCGGTTTATTAAATCTGGTGTGCCGAGGGAAATTGCAAAATCAATTGCAGGAGATTTGCAGCTTGCACTGTTTTTTGAGAAACTTAAATCAAAGAGCGCTCCGCGCTGGATGCTGCTACTGAAAAAAACCCTGAATTATAATGATATTTTAGTTTCTGAAATAAAACTCAGCCCTGAACAGTTTGAGAAGTTGATTGTGGCTGTTGAGAAAGGGGAGTTAAGCGAGCGCGCAGGTGAGCTTATTTTAAGGGAAGCAATTCTAAAGCCTGAAAAGTTAACAAAGCTTATAGAAGATAATAGAACTTTATCTGAAAAGGAGTTAAAGAAAATTATTTCAGAAGTTATAAAGAAAGAAAAGAGCGCTGCAAAAATCCTGAGAAAAGGAAACAGGAAAGCACTGGAGTTTCTTGTTGGAAAAGTAATGAAAGCTTCAGACAGAAAGGCAGAACCTAAAAATGTAAAGAAAATGCTAAGAAAGCTTTAGGCAGCAACATGGAAAACCGAACCAACAATAAACCCTACCATTGCAGCAACCATTCCAATTGCAGCCATCTCAGCCCCGCTAATAACCCAGTTCCTTTTTGTAAACCTGCTTTTCAGCGCCCCTACAATAAACAAAGTTCCTATGCTTAACCCAACAGCTATAGTTATTCCAAGCTTTACATTAGCTGTAAATGCAAAGGGAACCACAGCCATTATACCAACCATGGTTGCTAACCAAAATACTGTTGCAACTCTCAGTGGATTCTTTAGTATCCCGTCTCTAAGCCCAAATTCCTCATCCAGCATTATTTTAAAGAACTTTTCTTTGCCCAGCCTTTTTATAACTTTTACAGCTTCGGTTCTTGTTAAGCCCCTCCGCATATAGAATCCAACCATTTCCCTAAATTCCATTTTAGGCTTTTCTTTTATTTCCTCTCTCTCTGTTATAATGTTTCTTTCCTGTATCTCCTTCTCAGCTTTTGCAGAGAGATAAGAGCCGAAGAACATTGAAACAGCTTCTGCAAACAACGCTGCTACTCCTGCTATTATAACAATGCTTACATCAGAAACAGCAGCTCCCACCCCCAAAACAGTTCCGAGGGCTGTTACAACTCCATCTTCAACCCCAAAAACAATGTCTTTTATTGCTCCTGCTGAAGACGGCACATGCCTGCGCTCATGTTTATTCATGCTTCAGCTTTGTTTTTTCCAGTTAAAATAGCTTTGCGCGCAGCCAGCAACCTATTTATTCTGCAGAAACCAGAGATTTTCCATGTTTATCCCCGTAACAGAGGCTTTGAAAAGCAACGGAAAAACCATTAAGATTAGAGGATGGGCACATAGAGTAAGGGAGCAGAAGGGTGCGGTTTTCATTATTCTCAGGGATAGCTCAGGCCTTATGCAGTGTATTTTCAAGGATTCTGAAGAAGCAAAAAAAGTTACTATAGAGAGTTCACTGGAAATTGAAGGGGTTGTTAAGGAAGATCCAAGAGCTCCGGGAGGGGCAGAGATTGCCGGAACAAATATAAAGATAGTTGGGCTGGCTGAAAGGTTTCCAATAACAAAGGACCAGAGCGAGGAGTTTCTAAGAGATGTTAGGCACTTATGGGTGCGCTCGCAAAAGCTTACAAATATTTTTAAAATCCGTTCTTCTGTGTTCCAAGCTATACGCGAGTTCTATACTGCTCGCGGTTTTTATGAGATACAGTCCCCGATTTTCACAACAAATGCCTGTGAAGGGGCGACAACGCTTTTCGAAGTGAAGTATGGAAAGCCGGAGAAAGTCTATCTTGCCCAGAGCTGGCAGCTGCATGCTGAGGCTTTGATTTATTCTTTGGAAAAAATATTTACAATAGCCCCCAGTTTCAGGGCTGAAAAGTCCAGGACAATAAGGCATTTGTCTGAATACTGGCACCATGAGGCAGAGGTTGCTTGGATGGACTTTGAGGGTATGCTAAAGCTGGAGGAGGAGCTTGTGATTTTTGTAGCTAAGTATGTTTTAGAGAAAAACGAGCAGGAGCTGAAAGCCCTTGGAAAAGATTTGGAGGAATTAAGAGGGCTGAAAGCCCCTTTCCAAAGAATGACTTATGAGGAAATGCTAAAGGAAATGGGGAAGAAATGGGGGGATGATATAACAGATGCTGAGGAAAGGGAGCTTGTTAAAAAACTTGGGAACAAGCCAATTTTCCTTACACATTTCCCAAGGGAGATGAAAGCCTTCTATATGAAGCCTGCAGACAAGAAAACTGTTCTGGCTGCTGATTTGCTTTTGTCTGGAGTGGGTGAGGTTATTGGGGGATCGCAGAGGATTGATAAGTTAGAGGACCTGACAGAAGCTATGGAAAAGTTTGGGCTGAACAAAAAAGACTATGAATGGTATATTGACCTGCAAAAATATGGTTCTGTTCCGCACTCTGGCTTTGGGTTAGGAATAGAAAGATTAGTAATGTGGCTTACAGGCTCAGCACACATAATGGATACTATACCATTCCCAAGAACAATGGATAGGATTAAACCTTAAGCTCTGGCAGGTACTAAAAGATTGTGAGGTTCATCATACCTATATCCATACATTCTGGAATATTCATCTCTTATTCCTGTTAACTCAGCTGCCAGTTCAGTCAACCTATCTGCATCTCTAACTACGTCTGCAGCAGCCATTTCAAGAGCTTTCCCATATTCATAAATTTCAAAATCATGTAATGGTATCATACCCTCAAATCTAAGATCACTATTTGTTCTGCTAAGTGCAACAAGTTTTCTACCATGCTCGCGTGTGCTTATAGGCGAACCCGTGTGTATAGGTGAAAGAGCAACAACCCTCATTTTTATTTCCCCCTCTCTATAGTGGCAGACTATATATCCAATCATGTTCAGACCGTTTTTATTGTTAGACTCAAATCCAGTTCTTATATCCTGAATAAGCTGTCCTGTAAGTACAGTTTCTTTTATTTCCTTGGGCATTCTTATATGTGTATATATATTTTCCGGTGTGTACACGCCAGCTTCTAACATATACCTCGGGAATATAGTATATTTTCTAGGATCTGGACCTAGCTGCCGTTCAACAACAAAAGGTGTGTCCACGGTTCGTGCTCCTGCCCACCCTTCATAAATAATGCTTTTTCTCCCACTTGATACCATGTATACTCCATTAAAATAAATCTATTTAAGCTCATCAGAACGCAGCTTTAAAACTGCGCACTAACAAAACAATTTGGGCCCGTGGCTTAGCCTGGATAGAGCAGATGGCTTCGGAGCCAGAACCTTAACGGTTCCGGCACCTCCCCAATCAGGAGGCGCAGAAGAAACCATCAGACCGGGGGTTCAAATCCCTCCGGGCCCGCCACTGCTTTTTTATGATTTAAATATTCTCTTGCATTGTAGACTTCAATTCCAAGTGTTCTCAAGTCCTCTTTTATACCATCGAAATCAGAATCCCATGTA
Source organism: Candidatus Aenigmatarchaeota archaeon (assembly GCA_016198755.1). Lineage (GTDB taxonomy): Archaea > Aenigmatarchaeota > Aenigmatarchaeia > Aenigmatarchaeales > JACQIB01 > JACQIB01. The sequence goes on along the minus strand of JACQIB010000005.1, from coordinate 21,752 downwards.
ACAATCGAAACAGAATCTGCAACACTTTTCCTTAAATAAAGAGCAGAGTATGCAACAATCCTATCCCCGCATGAAGCTCTCAGCCTTCTAATATCTACAGGCATTTTTTGTACAATTTCTCTGTGTGTAGAGTCTACAAGGCTTCCGTATTCATTTAACTCTTTTATTGTGGCTTCCACACTTCTATACCATGCACTCAAGAATCCTGTTTCTATCAGCAGGAAAGGCATTGGAGAACCTTTAATAGAGCCAACTAATCTACCAAATGGTTGTTGATTAACCGTTCTTTCGCACACACCTTCTGCCTCTCTCATTGTAATATCAGCCATAGCCAATGCGCCCGAAGCAGTTTTTAGAAAGGATGATGTTAACAAATTATAGGCTTTTCCTCCTCTTCCACAGGCCGCACTCACAAATGTATTCGCATCTAAAAGTGCCACTGAATTGTAGTGTGGTTGATCGTTGTTTTTTCTCATATATACATTTCGCAGCATGTGTAGAATTGGAATGTAAGTTTTAAAAGCATGATTTTCTAAGATGTTTTATTTTTTATTGTTACAGTAATTCCACTGGCTCTAAGGGCTTCTGTTACAGTCATTCTGTCTAGATCTTCCGGTTTAGGAGATAAGCTATCTGCCCGCTCTTTACAAAGAGGTCTGCCATTAAATGCTTCTGGTTTCATTCCAATCCCTTTTATGTGATCTTTAGTATTATTCACACAAATTCCAAGCCTTTTCATGTCCTGTGCAATAACATTAAAATCAGAGTCCCATGTAAGAAGGCTGACACTACCAGCTACTTTTTCTCTCAAATATAGGGCAGCATATGCAACTATCCTGTCACCGCAGGAGTTTCTGGGTTTGTTATTGTTATTATGCAGCGGCATTCTTTGCACAAGCTGCCTGTAAGCGGGATTTATGGAAGTTTCGTACCTTGAAAGTTCTTTTAAAACAACTGTGGTTGGCTGCCTCCAAGCATCCAAAAGTCCTGTATCTATCAAATAGCACGGAATATTGCTACTTGATATATCTCTCCAAATACTGTTTGAATCTCCTCCAACATCAGGTCTTTTACAAACTGCGTTGGCTTCATCCAATGTAACATCAGCTATAGCAACAGGAGTAGAATACAGCCCGCTTTTAATGTCATCTACAAATCCTGTATCATACTTGTGTCGTCCAGTTGCTGCACCAACTAAAACATTTGCATCAAGCAATGTTATACTTCCATGCTGGAGTGTGCTACCATTTCTCATTCTAAGAGTTTGCAGCATGGTAAAGTTAGGAAAGTAAGTTTTATAAAACCCGATTTTTAAGGGGAAAAAAAGAAGCTTTTAATTCCCAAAACAGAATATTATATATGGCAAAAAGACACTCCAAAAAGGGTGTTAAGAGAACAGTTAAAACTGCTAAAAAAGCAGTTAAGAAAGTTCTGAAAGCAGTAAAGAGAGTAAAAGAAAAACTACCAAAAGTACCCTCAACACCAGTTACAAGATACCTGCTTGAGCATGGTGTGGCTTTTAGCCCTCTTCCCCATAGCAGGGCAGCCTATACCTCTGAGGAAATTGCAAAAGAAAGACACAGGCCAGCTTCTTCAATTGTAAAGTGCATTGTACTGACAGACGGGGAAAATAGCTGTATAGCCTGTGTTTCAGGTGATAGGAAAGTAAAGGCTGGGCTTGTAAGGGATATTGTAGGAACAGGAAAGCTGCAGTTTGCTTCCGAGGCCTTGCTGAAAAAGCTTACAGGAATGCCAGCTGGCACAACAGCTCCTATAGGAATAAAACAAATACTTCCTGTTATTGTGGATAAAAAGCTGGCTGCAAAAGGAAAAGTAAGCATTAGCTCAGGCAATCCAAAATTTGGACTTGAACTTTCTGTAGGGGATTTGATTAAGCTGGCAGGGGCAAAGATAGCAGTAATTTCCTAGTAAACTCAAAAAAACAGAAACATAACCCTTTTTATTTAGCTTAAACACTATTCTAGCTCATGGAAAATACAGTGGATGCAACATTTAGCAAAGATACTGGAACAGGATTAGTTCTTGTGGACTTTTCAGCAGATTGGTGCGGTCCCTGCCATGCTCTCCACCCGCTTCTTTTGGAGTTGGAGAAGGAAATGAAAAAAGTAAAGTTTCTCGAGTTGGATGTGGACTCAAATCCTGTAATAGCTCAGCAGTTCATGGTAATGAGCATACCAACTCTGGTTTTGTTCCAGAATGGAAAGCAGGTTTCCAGGCTTATAGGTTTGAGGGGAAAGGCTGAACTGAAAAGCTGGATTGAAACCTACCTCTAAGCCCAAAAGCTTTAAAAGCTTACCCTAGAAACTGGTAGCATGAAAGTGCTTGTAACAGGCGGGGGCGGTTTTATAGGTTCCCATGCTGCAATTTATTTTGCCCAGCAGGGGCATTCTGTAACTGTTCTGGACAATCTTTCGCGTCACAAGAACTCTAATCTCCCTGCTGAAGCTGCAAACTGGAACTGGAACCGTTTGCCTAAGGAAATAAAGAAAATAGAAGGCTCCACAACAGATACAGCTTTAACAGAAAAGCTAGCTGCAGAGGCAGATCTAATAATCCATACAGCAGCTCAAGTGGCAGCAATTAAAAGTATAGAGGATCCGAGAACAGACTTTGAAACAAACACTCTTGGAACTTTTAATGTTCTGGAAGGAGCAAGGAAGGGTGGGAGAAAGCCGATTTTTATTTTCTGCTCCACAAACAAGGTTTATGGGGATAATGTCAATAAACTGCCTGTAACAGAAGGGGAGAAACGCTATTCTTTTTCAGATAAAAAACTGGATGCAGAAGGGATACCGGAAACCTTTCCAATAGACGGCTGCGGAAGAACTCCATATGGCTGTTCTAAAGCAGCAGCTGATTTGTATGTTCAGGATTATGGGCTGAGGGGATGGATCCGCTCTGGAATTTTCCGCATGTCTACTATCTATGGTTTAAATCAGTTTGGGAATGCAGAGCAGGGTTGGATTGCTAATTTCACAATTTCCACAGCTCTGGGAAGAGTATGGCCTGTTTTTGGTGATGGTAAACAGGTAAGAGATCCAATTTTTGTTGAAGATTTAATCAGAGCTTGGCAGATGTTTATAGATAAAGCAGACAAACTTTCAGGACAAGTGTTCAATTTAGGCGGCGGGCCAAAGCAGAATCTTTCAATTTTAGAGCTTAAGGAGCTTTTGGAGAAAATAAGCGGGAAAACAGTGAAAATAAACTGGGGTGACTGGTGGCCAAACGACCAGAAAGTTTATGTTTCCGGCATTTCTAAAGCCAAAGAATTGCTGGGCTGGGAACCGAAAATTTCTTTAGAAGAGGGAATAGGCAAACTGTACAAGTGGATTGAAGATAACAGAAGGTTGTTCTAATTCCATTACAACCTCCCTTTTCTTATAAGTACACCAGCTACTTCTCCAGTTTCATTCAAGTTTTTCAGATAAGTCCAAACAGGTTCTAACCCAGCGTTGCTTCCGGCTTGATCATACATCCTATCCAGTGCCCTCCCCATAATCCCAAAATCCTCCTCTAACCTATACCTTACAGTCCAGTTTATGAGCCATGCCTCTTTCACTTCAGACAGCTTTATAGCAGTTACACCCCGCATTCTCTGCAAACTTCCCCTTGCCCACTCTCTGCTTGGGAACCTATCAAATCCGCGATATGCCGGGTCTCCAATAATACTTTTATATTCTCTTTCCAGATTATCCATAATTCCTGAAGCGAATTTTAAACTCCTTCTATAGTTAGCATATAGAGCAGCGCCAGCGCAGCCCAAGGATACGCCAACTACACCGGCAAGAACAACCTCTTCTCCCATAGCAAATGCCTTGCACAGAAGGCTTAAATCCCTTTTCTTCCTATAGGGGCGCAGGCCTAAACATAAGGCTTTTAAACTTCTTCTCCCCAAACAACTCTTGCCCCCATCGTCTAGTCCGGTCCGCCCGCAGGGGGAAGTTTCCCCCTACCGGCCTACCCCCTCAGGTAGCCAGGGCACGGAGAAGGATGCAAGCTTCTCAAGCTTGACACATGGGACTGCGCGGAGCAAATTTTCCGCGTAGCATGAATTCAAAACTAGGGAGAAAATCCCATTGGGGGCACCATTTTATGTTAATATTATATAACATACAATATGTTAAATTGTAACATACGCAAAGCACAAAATGAAGCTATTTCACCTCGCATGATGTATATTTACTTCGTTATCCTAGAACAGTATTTCTGCCCTTAAAAGTATCTTTAAAATCATTTACTACTTTGTTAAAATCCCTCCCATATCTTACATCAGCGAATTTCTTGTATTTTGGATACCTATCTACTGTTGCTATATCAGCTATTACCTCTCCCATGTACGTATCCTTCAGTATCTCAGCCCTTACTTGAGCTGAAGGAGCCTTCTCGTTAAATAGCAGTCTCCAGTACTTTTGCCAGAATATATCACTCTCTTTGCTCGCTTGGTGCATTAATTCGTGCTGTACAATCCACTTTGTGCTCTCTGTTTTTGTCAGCTCTGGCACACCATCCAATCCATTTTTCACCAATCCCTGTACCCTTTTTCTATAAACAGTTATATCAGTTATCCTGCCCCCAAATTTCTGCCAAAGGCCTTCGACATCCCTAGTTGAGGCAAGCGGCATTTTTTGCGTTATATGTCCCACGAACTTTTCTGTTATATCTTCTACTTTTAGCTTTGTCTTTTTCATATCAGGAAACTCTTTCAGAAGGGCTTTTCTGTATTCCTGATTAAAGGTTTTTTCAATCTTTTCTGCAGATAGGGTTGCTTTTTTATATGATGATAGTTTTGTTAACTCTTCCGCTTCTATAGTTTTGCCTAAATTTGAAATCTTACCGGTAGGTTTTTCTATTCTGCTTATGCTGCTAGTAACCTTTTCAATTTTCGTTATTTCACTAGATTTTTCCATAGGAAATAGAGCCCTCCAGAGATTTGCCTCTGCAGCGGGAGACAAGCCACTTTCTGCAGTTACTACCTTCCCATTCAGAACCACTTCAAAATCAGGTTTGTCCATCTTTAAGCTTTTCTTTAACTCTTCTTTCAATAGTTTCTCAAAGGATGTACCATCTGGCAGCCTGGCTTTTAAAGAATCTGTTGGAAGCTCAAATTTCAGCTTGGTTATATCACGAAGTTCTGGTATCTCTTTTTTTGCATCCGACAACTTTCTGCCTGTATCTAATATATCCTTTCGTATCCAATTTTTCCACGATTTTGCGTCCTGCATCATTTGGGGTGTAACAGACTTTACTTCAGCTGCATATTTGGCTCCTTTGGCTTCTTTGCCAAGTCTATCTATATCTATGATATTTTTTGTAATCTTTCCCCTCATGTTGATGTCGTAAATTTCATCCCCATTTTTAATAGCTTCCCTAAGTTTCCTGAGTTCCATTGAAGCCCCAGCCTCGTCACTCTTGGTCAGAGCCTGTATTTTCTTTGCTAGGTTTTCCAACTTCTCAGGATTATTATATTTGCTGTTTTTTGCTATACCTTCTACAATCTCCCCTATGCGCTTTCCGTAATTAACTTTTATTGTTTTTATAACGGTTGTAGCAGTTTCCGTTTTTCTTGCAATACCTCCGGCTTTTCCAGCGACATTTAAAGCCCGTTCAGCTTTTGTAATTGTTTCTACTCCCTCAACAACCTTAGCAACCTTCCCGATCTTTGAAACAGTTCCTACGGTTCCACCCCCAACAAATAATTGTGCAATCTCTCCAGTACACTCACCAGCATTCATAAAAGAACCTGTGCAGTAATTCCAGGCCTGCTGGGCCAGGTTTTTAATCATTCCCCCGGTTTCTGCTGGATGGATAGCCATCCAAGAAACTCCATTAGCAATGAATTTACCAGCATTCTTAATATCTCCCCAATGGTCCTTGCTTGTGGTAGCCCAGTTGTAAACAGCTTTAGGTAAGTCATAAACGAGTCCTTTAGCAGTATTATATAGGGATTTACCAAAACCATAGCCAAAGTCTCCAACTGCCCTTAAACCGCCTGCTATCTTGCCTAAGATTGGGATGCCAGAAGCTTTATTTTCAAAAAGCTGCGTAAGCGACCTTGCAGCTTTGAATCCTATTCCACTTGGTCCCAGAGCTATATAGGGACCATTTTTATCCATAAATTCTTCTGGATTTTTTATATTTCCAAACATTCCACCTATTTTTCCAAATAAAGAGCCGACACCATTAATAATTTTATCTTTCATGGTGATTAATTTCTTGTTAGTGTTGTTTTGTATACCAGCAAAAGAGCCGAGAATTGCTGCGTTTACTATTTTATTAGGGCCAAAAGTTTTTGCAGAACCAGTTAGACCCAACGCTATTTTGGCGCTGTTCACAATCGCAGCAGTTGCTTTGCTAGCCTTTGTTTCTGGTGGGCGTTGCACAGGCGCAGCTCCTTTCATTCCCCAGTTTCCTCCGGGCACGGTTTTTATAGGCGGGGCTGGCTGGTATGTGGGCTTTGAGTGAGGGGGAAGCATGTCGTTTGCATTTTCTGCAAAGGGAAGAGTTAGGAGCGGAGAAACATATGTATTTTCATTCGCGTTCCAAACCTGTATACCATTCTTAGCTAAAAATTCCCCTCTTAATCTTACCTCCCCATCTCCAGTATAAATCACGTGCGCAGGTTTTCTTTTGCTATCGTCAATTTTTATCTCCAGCGGCACTTTCCTTCTCTCTCCAGTTCCTAGAGTATCGTCTCCGAAAAGCTTTTTGCCAGCCAAAGCCCCACGGGAAACAGCATAAATTCCTCCAGCCCCAGCAGCAAGTGTTATAACAAAAGCAAGCGGAGCTGTTCCTGTATTGCTCGTGCTGTCCCCTGTAGCACCGGAAGTACCATTACCATGCCCGGCATCCAGCACAAATGGGAATGCAGCAGGACTTCCTTCTATATCCAGCTCCACCACCTTTATTTCTATTATACCTGCTCCAACACTGCTCAAGACAATTTTTGTGTTCCCTTCTTTCAGCGCCTTAAATTCATAGGGTATGGAGCATACTGGAGGTATGCTGTCTGTGCAAAGGCCGCCTTCGTGGGTTGCAGAAATATAGTTTGTGTCCAGCTTTTCTATTTTCCAGCCATTAGATAGCGTTATTGAAAACCTGTCACCCACAGCAAGTTTCCTGTATTCGTATGCTGGGGCAACATCCACGCCCCCATCGTTTGCACTATAAACATAAGCTGCTATGTTCTCTCCTAGAGACTTTGTGCTTATACTTTTATTGGTTAGCAGCTCAAGCCAGCAGCTCTGATATTTCCAATCTTGTATAAGATCATAATAGTCGTTATATACAAGACTCTGGTAGCTGGTATGCAGGTACCTGTAGGACTGGTAAGGGAATTTGCAATAGCTTTCATTGACTTGGAACATATTCAGGTTTACGCATGCATTGTCTGTCACTTTTGTCAGGTCTAAGGAACCAGTTGAGCTAAATATACTCGCCGGAGTTTTGGTACACATATAGTAGTCATGATTCCAGCTGCGCTCTTGTCCTGGAAACTTTTCCCAACCTGTTTCAAATGTATGGTTGTTTATAAGTTCCGCATCGTACAAGTTTACAACAGAATCTATGCCGATGTTTGGGTTTTTTTCTGCAGTCAGAGCCGGTATTCTTATCCTTCTTACCTCTACCGTGTAATCCCCAGCCCCTTTCAGTTCCAAAATCTTCTCTGGCAGGGTATACTCAGCAAAATACCTGTTAACTCCAGTTTGCCCTTGTACAGGCTCAGACCTAGTTGATATATGGTTGTTATACTTGTACTGGTCTATTATTTCCTCTGAACCATCAGGCTTTACTAAAACCCTGTAAAAAATATATGTGTCTAAAGTGTACTTATTGGAAGATGCGATTTTTATGGATGGGGACGTTTCTTTCTGTTCATTGCTGTTGCAGCTGTTTGCGCCGCAGCCGCCAGTTGAAGTATGTGTGTTAATATCATAAGGGTCTGTCCAAGAATCAAGGGAAATTTTTTCAGATGGTATGGAAATATGCTCCGTTATTTGTGGATATATAACAGGATAATCAGCAGAAACCTCTATAGTATGCGTATATGAAATCTGCGGGAATGAATAATCATCGGGTGAGTAGGCGCCTGAGGTTGTATAATCAATATATTCCCATTGGGAGTTTGCAGCAGCTGAAGACTCTTTTGTGGATTTTCCAAAAATAACCTCATTTTCATTGGTCTCTATGGGTGTTGCAGTAGCAAAGTATTTTCCGTTTAGATAGAGAGTTGCTACATTACCCTTCAACGTTATCCTATATGTATTGAAGCTGTCTCTTGCATCAAAATCATATTGCTGCCCGCCAAAAACTATCCAACTGGGTTTCAACTCCATTTCAATATAGCCTTTCCCATCAGCCACATCTATTATAGCTGCAAGGGGAGACTTGGGAATACCTCTCATATTGGCCTCAACAGTAGTTCCAATGGAGTTGTCAGCAGCTATATCTCTGGATAGGTAGTGGATACCTGCTGGGCCATTGTAGTAAAGTATACCGCCGTTTACAGAAAGACTATCAACACCTCCCACAATGTTCCACCCTTCCTTGCCAGGCAGCCTATTTGCTGTATAAATTTCAGCTGCAGAATCTATTTGTGATCTGGCTGCAATATCATTAACGAAAGCTGAAAGGGAAAGCATGTACTTTCCCTCTGGCAGTTCTAATGTTTTGGATTTTTTGAAGCTGGAAATATACTCTTTACAGGAAGTTGGAAGGCAAACCTGCCCCCTATACTGGTGTGTAGTTTTTTCTACTCCTGACCCGACAGCAACTTTGAAATTGTATGTGTATAAGCCTGTTGAAGGCGTTGGGGAATCGCATGCCTGACCCGTATAATCCATCGGAACACTATTTACATAGTAATCAGCCCGGAAAGCAGATGTTGAGGCTGTATAAGGAGCATAAATTAAGGCCGAGGGTTCCTTGTCTGAACAGAAAGTTCCTGTGGAAACAAATCCATCCTTTTCTTTTTCCGGCGGTGTTTCTGAAGCCCCATACCAGAATTTTACATAATCCCAATAACTTTTGCTTGTTCCAACGTTTGTTACTATATGCCCTATTGCTATTCCTTTGTATGCATCAGTATAGTAAACACCTGTCCCGCTCAGCACCTCTTTCCCATCCACAAAAACCCTTGTTTTTTTATCCCTCTGCGTAAATTCTATCCTGTAGGTATGGTAGCTTGTTGTATCCATCCTGTATTCTGTTTTTCCCATCATAAGCCTTATTCTATCTTTATGCAGAATAAGCCCTTCATTCTTTTTTCCATCCCAGAACTCCAATAACAATCCATATACAGGGTCTGCTTCCTCAATCTTCAGCCTAGCTTCTATTGTAAAATCATCGTAAGGTGTTATTTCTAACTTCAGCTTATATCCGTTCATTTCCCCTGGTGGGCCAGCTATTTTTAACACCCCGTCTGAAACAGAATTTGCCCATGTAGCAGCTATATCTGTCCATGCAGGGGTTGACTTGGCTGGCAGAAGATCTCCGGAATATTCTATCATATCAAGCTCAGGCTTTTTAACACACGAACATGTTTTATCATCGTATACTTCGCTTGCGCTGCATGGGTTTGTAATGTATATAGGACAGCTTTTTGGTGTTATTTCATTAACTGGGAATGCTGGTGTTGTAAGAGCTATAGTAGTTGTGGTAGTGCTTGTTGTGGATGCTGTAGTTTCAACAGCAATAGGAGTTATTAAGATATTTTTAATGATTACAGGCAGCCCAGGAAATGAATAAGAATTTGCAGGGTATGCTCCAGTAGATGTGTAAGCTATATAATCCCACAAAGATTCCCCATTACCAGTCCAGCTGCTTGTTGAAACAGCAGCAGTTATAACACTACCAGAAGCTGTGGAAGCTTTTTCAGTTGCAACAAAGTTTCCATCAATATACAACAGCATAGAATCTCCCCGTAGAGTAAGCCTGTAAACATGGAAATCACTTTTTGTGTCCATTGCAAAGAACTGTTTTCCAAATTCTATTTTATTATCCCCAATAGCCACTCCACCCAGTCTTGTCCCGTCCCTTATATCAAAATAGGCTCCATAAGCATGTTCTGTCCCATGTTCAGACAAATAGCCACTTGTCATTCCTCCGAAAACAATTTTTACTCTTGCCTCGAACGTTGTTCCTATAGAATTGTCCAGTTCAGGAACATTTTTGTTAAAATAATAATGTGTATTAGCAGGCTTGTTTACATCCAATATGCCGCTGCTTACAGAAACAGAACCCCCGCCGGAACCGCTCCAGCCAGCCTGCTCTGGAGTGTTGTCTGCAGTATATACAACATCAGCAGCAATAACAGCAGAAGGCAGCGCAGCAATTAAAGTGAAAAAGAAGATAAGAATGAACATATTATTTTTGTGGTGCACTTCCCCCACCCAGAGTTTGTGCAGGCAGGTATATAACTGTACTTTCAATTGAACAAATGTACACAGAAGCTTTAAATATACGGCAGTTTATATGTATTTTGTACAGTAAAAGAGGTAAATAAATGGACAATTTAGACAGGCTGGACAGGGCAATACTGGTGGAATTGCAGAAAGACTGCAGGCAGTCTACAAGGGAGTTGGGAAAGAAGCTGAAAATCCCAGCTACAACAATCCATTTGAGAATAAAAAAACTTGTGCAGACCGGAGTTATAACGGGATTTTCTGCAATTCTGGATCCGGAAAAGGTTGGTTTGCCTACAACAGCATTTATTCTTGTGAGGAGAGCATACCACAAAAAGGGTGGGATAAAATCAGAGAATATAGGAGAAACTCTAGCAAAGATACCTGAAGCAGAGGAGGTGCATGTAATAAGCGGAGATTATGATGCGTTGATAAAAGTAAGGGGGAAGGATGAAAAAGCTGTTGGGAGCTGGGTTGTGGACAGTCTCTGGAACATGCCTGAAGTGGCCAGAACTGTAACAATGTTTGCCCTTCACAAATCAAAAGACACGCATGTGCTGCCGCTTAAAGCCCAGGATTAAACCAGCTTTTTTATTATCAGCTTTCTAAGCTCCTTTCCAATTGAATCTAAAATATGTTTACCGCGCGCAGAGCGCAAATCCACTGCACGGTCAAATTCCCTGTTAAATGCATTGTAAAGATTGCAGGCAAGCTCAGGGGAGTTAATTACAACACCGCTCTGTATAACTCCGGGACCGGCGTAAAAATAAAAGTATGCATTATAGGGATTTCCCACCTTAGGTTTTGTAACAATAAAGTGCATATCGAATGAACGGGGCATAAACCTGACTGAAAGTGTCGGGTATAGTTTAAGCATATTCCTCATGTTCTGCAAAGCTTGTGAACACAAATCTAATGCACCTTTCCTATTTCCATTAGCTGCTTTCAAAGCCAAGCCTGCAAAGTATTCGCAGTTAAATGCGGAAATATACTTCACATTAAGCGAGCGTTTCTCACAGAGTTTCTGCATCTGTACACAGTAGTTTATGGATTTTGCAGCTTCTGCCATGGGGTAGGGGAAGCATATCCATGGAAATACGCTGTTTGTGTAAATTTCTTCTGATTCTGCCATCTGATATGCTGCGGCATCAAAGTATGAATTTTGGTCTAGATACTGCAAGACAGGAAGGTTTGACTGGAATTCTGGATTTTTGGAAAACTTTTCCAGCTTTCCTGTTTCCTCCTTTAGCCTTTCAAGTTCAGCTTCTAGATTTTTCTTTTTCTCTCTGGCAGCTTTTACAACAGCCTGCATATTTACATGATACTCCCCTAAAGTTTTAACAAGAAAACCCAAATCTGCCATGGTCCTTAATTGTGCAAAAAGATTTGGTTTTTGTATGGCTTTTCCTGCAACTTTCTGGTATGCTGTGTAAATCTCTATAGGTGCAATTTTTATTCCATTAGACTTCAGGAAAAGTATAGACCTTATAATATCACCCTGCTGTTTTGTTAATCCAGCAGCCTCCAAGTTTATGTGGTGCATAGTATAACAGTATACATACTACTATATCAAACTATCACTCCCGTTTATATTGTCACCCATACAATTAAATGGCGGGGACAATTGTTTACAAAATATATGCTTTTTGTTGTTATGATAGTTTTTCTGTTCTCGTTGTTTTCTTTTCCTGTTTTCGCTGAGATAATAGAAGCTCCTGCAGAGTCCCTGTCGTTGAACGAATGGTTCTCTCCCTATTCTTTTAACAGAGAGTCAACAGATAGATACTGGAAGCCCGTAAACGGGGCATGGGAGGAAACCTGCTCTGTGGCTCGGGTGTTTGGGCAGAAAATTGAAGCTGATAATATAGCTGCTATGTTATCCCATATTTATTACAGGGTTCTTGTAAAACCAGATGGCTCAGAGCAGATTATAGATCAGTATTTTTTCCCTGGCAATCAACCAACAAGCTCGGCTACAGATAGCAATTGTTATACCAGAACAAAATCTGAAACTCCGAGTGAGTTCCATGAAACAGCAACTTCAATAACGTGCCCAGTTGCTCACTATTATAACCAAAGGGGTCTGCCTCAAAAATCCGTGTACATAGAGGGAATTGGTATGTATAAAATAGAGGTACGACATATAGAAATTCCGGGGGCAACAGTATGGAAATATGCTCAACCACTGCCACCTCCACCAACAGCTCCCATATCAGTTAATATACCTGAATTTAAACGGTGGTTTGCGGATTTGCAGAATCTTGCAAGATCAAAAGGCTTCAATGGAGGGGAGGATTTTACTTGCCAAACAAAATTCACGCGTATCATTGTTTCTCCCAGCGGACAAGAAACACAAACAGAGGTTCCTGTTGGCTGGGCGAACACGTACGAGTGTGGCGGATCCTGGATGAGTTTTCCTGACAAATCCATAACAGCAAACGAACAGGGAACCTATAACATAGAACTAAGATATTATGGGCTTGGGCAACCACAACCATTAAGGAGAATAAACATAGGACAATTTAGCGGTCCTCAGCCCAACAGTCCCCAAGGACCTGCAAAGCTGACGTTTACAAAGGATGATGTTGTGGATTTGTATACAGCCAACCCGCAGCTCCTTGGAAGATATGAACAGAGTTGTGGGGGAAGTTGTATAACAACAGGCACAAACCCACCCACTCACAATCCCAACATAGTCTGTTTGGGTCCGGTATGGACAGAGGATTATAACAGTAAAACAGGATGGAATAGTTGCGTAAATAGTCATATAAAAATTTCCTATACACTTGAGGATCATTGCTATGCGCTTTCTCTCCAATCTTCCGGAACAAGGCTATCTTCCATTGCAAAAACTGAAAAAACTTATATTTTTAGTAATTTTCTACCGATAAACTCTATTTCTATCTACCCCTCAGATCCGATAGTTGGGGAAAAAATGGAATGCGATGTGGAGAGTGCTGGGCAGACAAAGATAATATGGTATGTTAATTGGCAGGCTGTTGGAACTGGAAAAATTTTGCAAACATATAGTTTCAATAAAGGGGATAGAGTTTACTGTTCAGCTGTGCCGGTTGTTGGTATATTCGAGGGGGAGAAAGTAAATTCCGCGGAAATCCAGCTCCTTCCACAACCAAATATTGTGGATTCCGCGCATATAGAGCCGTATAATCCTTCAACAGACGATATGTTATCCTGTTATATTGACCAGTCAGCTACCCCCCCACAAAACTTTTTGGGCTGGTGGTCAGGAGATGTTAATCCTAATGGTTTTATGGGTGGGCAGACAGGAATTTTGAAAGGGGGAACAACGAATGTTCCGGGGAAGGTACAGGAAGCATACAGCTTTGATGGGATAGATGATTATATTGCTTTGATAATTCCTGAGATTGACACAGCTCCCGGCAGTTATGTAACAGTTGATTTTTGGATGTATTGGAATGGTTCTGAAGGGTCACATGGACAGATGCCTTTTGGGTTTGATAGGTACGATCTTTATTTTAAGGATGGTTCGTTTGGCTTTAACACAGGCAATACAGATGTCTGGGGAATAAGCAGTGCTGGATTAGCAAACAAGTGGGTTCATGTTGCTGCTGTTTTCAGCAATGGAAATGGGAAAACAAACAAGCTATATATTAATGGTGTGCAGCAAACTCTAACCCAAAGATTGGGCTCAACAGCTTCCGGTCTTGTAAATCCAAATGCGAGGATAAGTGGATGGGCAACTGGGGATGGCTATAATTTTGGCGGAATGATAGATGAGCTTGAGATCTGGAATGGAGAACTAACAGCAGCTCAGATACAGAGCGCGTATCAGCATATTCAGTCTGCGGGAAGGGGCAGTGCTGATGCTGCAGGGTTGGTTGAAATAAACTGGTATGTGAATGCTACGAAAGTTTCAACTTCGCAATCGCTCACAGGGGATGATGAAGCTGTTGCAGCTCCAGATTTTGCATTTAAAGCAGGTGACAAGGTGGCTTGCTCTGTAATCCCCATCTCAGGCTCGAGGATGGGATACGAAACAAAATCCAAGGATGTCGTTGTTAATAACAATACCAATATTTTTGTCGCAGCATATCCATTTGTTATTAGTTCAGGAGACAACTCTCCTCAGCCTGCGAACAATGCATCTCCTATAAACGGCACAGCATTAGCTACCACATTGGGAATTTCAGCTATTGCTGCAGGCGGGGTTTATACTGGACTAAGGTACCAGCGCTCAAGCAGGCTCCCTATTAAAACTTATCCAAAATCCAATGGCGGAGTAATACCTGAAGGCGTTGTGGGTCAACTTAAATCTTATACAAGGAGCCTGAAGGAGGATGTGCAAAAACTTATAGAATATACTGGGCAGAAGTTATCTGAAATTAAATCGCGCACGGAAGCACTATTTACTTCACTTCAGGAAGAGAGGCAAATGAAAGCTGAAAGGGAGGCAGCTGAAGCAGGCGGAGGGATACCGCTGATAAAAGGAAATGATGGCTACTATACCCGCGATGGAAAATACTGGAGTTCTGTCCCGGGTGCACAGAACCCATGGGATCATCCAGATTCTGTTCCTTCTGTTAATGGAATGGGATGGACTTTTTCTGGCGGGAAAGTTACAGGAAGGGACCAGCCTGCGCTGGATCAGTTGGAAAGATTGCAAGAGAAGGCAAAAAACGGCCTTCTGTCTGATACGGATGTAGATAGTCTTGAAAAGCTAACTTCAGATCCTTACCTAAACTCTGCAGTTAAGAAAGATATCTCAAAAACAGTAGAGCAGATAAGAACAGACAAACAGGTTGCAGACGATGTTAATGCACTGATACAGAACAACAATGGAAATAGTACTAAGAAATCAATAGAACTTTATTATGGGTTGCAGTCAATTTACAACCGCCCAGGCATCAACCCTGAGCTGAAAGCCCGAATTAAGGATAGTATGGGAATTTTGAAAGGGTTTATAGATGAAAACGAGGACGAATTGGTTGCTGAACAGAATAGATATGTAGATATGTATAATGACAACATAATAAGAATAAAGAATGAAAGTTCCATATCAATCAGGAACATAACACGTGTTCACAATGGTTATCCTGTCAGAATATTTAACTCAGATGCTATAACAGACCAGCAGGCTGCGCAGGAATGGAAATGGCAACTGGAGCAGCAGCGTATTCAAGTAGAAAAAAATAAACAGGGGTTCCTAGGAGGTTTGTGGAACAATCTTGAAGGGGGGGGGAAATTTCTCACGGATTTGACAAGGGATGCTCTAACCGTATCTGTGCTGCCTATGTGGACTGTTGTTGACCCAAACGGAGCGTCAAAATGGTTAGCTGAAAAGCGCGATTCTGCCATTAGTTTTGGACATGGAATGTGGGATTCCTTTCAAAACGGCGGCCAGTTTCTCACAAACTTAACAAGGGATACGTTAATCCTCAGCAATCCAATCGTCATGGGTGGATGGATGCTTCTGGACAGGGATGGGTTCAATCAATATCTTAACGATAAAAGTAATTCCATAGGTAACTTCCTTTATGCTGGCGGCCAAGTTCTCGTAAATGTGACAAGAGCTGCCTTGGTTTTCGGCACACCTGTATGGGTGATATGGTATTTTGCGGATAGTCCAGGATTTATGCAGTACTACAACGGTACATCAAATTTTATAACAGGGGCAGCTACTTCCATATGGAAATATTGCACAGGCTCTGCTTATGGGGCAGGCAACTGCACAGGGGAGGCAATACAGTTACTTGCGCCAATGCCGCCTATAGCAGAATTAGCTAATGTAGGCAAGGTTGGGAAGGCTGCGCGCGCGGCTGAAGCCTTGACTGCCGTAAGGGATGTTAAATTAACCATGCAAATGGGAAACGGGGCTAAAAAAGCTGTTGAGTTTGGGGATGCTGCAATAACTGCCAGTAGAGTTTCTGGTGGTGCTGGAGACGCATACAGGTTAGAAATGGCTACTGCAAGGTCTGGCTCAGCTCGTGGTCTAGCTGGAAATATTTTGGGACATGAGTTTGAATTGAATGTGAATGAAGCATACAGGGCTTCTGGAGCGGAGCTGAAATTTACCGGGGAAGTGACCAGAAAGACTGTACCTTCATTTTGGAAGAAAGCTTCTTTATTTGGGAAGGTTGATGTAGATGGGTTTTTTGAGATTGGATCAAAACGTTTTTTTGTAGAGTCAAAATTTGATACGCTTACTCACATAAAAGGCAAGGGCGGTGTTGGAGAGTTCATAAACAAGTATAGAACTACATTCAATAGATTTAGATCTCTGGATAAGGGTGCAGGAATAAAGTGGGTGACAACCACTCCGAAATCCAATATGCCGAGGAATGTTATAAAATTCTTTGAAGAGCAGGGTGTAGAGGTTGTAGAAGTTGTGGGATATGGGAGGCTGGATCCCAATAAAATACCCTTTCATAAAGCTGCGTTCAAAATGGGTAGCGGGGGTGAAATAACAGCTGTAAGATCTGAGATGTCTCGTTTCCTCCCAGATCTCACAGATGAGCAGTGGGTACATTTGGCACAGCTTGTCCCGTCGTTGGAGGAGGGGGCACAAAAATATGGAGTTTCTCTAAATACAATAATTTACGAGAAAATGGAAAATTCCATTGCCATGGCAGGTTATGATACATTAGTTTTTGACGAGTCTGTGCCTATTATTGATATGCTGGAAGGGAGAGTTGTGGAGCATGAGATGGGACATTTATGGGTAGCTCAGAATAGGTTTGCGGATATTAAAGAATATGCAGATTTTACATCAAAATACTATAGACAGACATGGCTTACAGAATTGGAGGCTGATGCTAGTATAAAAAGGTTTGTTGGAAAACAAGCTTTCAACGAGAGAGTTAAAAGGCTGGTACTGGAAACAGGGGCTGAAATGGATTATATAATAGAAAATAAAAAAGCATTTACTCCCCGCGATATAGAACAGATAATATCTGCAGAGTTGCTTGCATCCAGAACTGGAGACAGGAATCTCGCAAGAATGGCTCTTGGTATGTATGACCAGCTTTTGGAAAATAATATAATAAGCTTATCACAGATACGCAATATTAGGTTATTGTTACAGACT
The DNA here is from genome assembly GCA_016198755.1 of Candidatus Aenigmatarchaeota archaeon. Lineage (GTDB taxonomy): Archaea > Aenigmatarchaeota > Aenigmatarchaeia > Aenigmatarchaeales > JACQIB01 > JACQIB01. Next base: position 4,265 of record JACQIB010000005.1, on the reverse strand, counting down.
TGGCTGAAAAACACAATAGACAAAGGAAGGGTTGGGGATGCCTATCTGGATGTTGGGAAATCTATCAGGTATGGAGAGCACCTTAATGCAGAGAACATGATTGAGCTTCTTTCCCACTCCAACCAGCCTAAACAATTTTGGTGGTTACGCTGATGTCAACCCCAACCTTCATTATATAGGAAAGCAAATATAGGGGTATGCGTTTTCTAGGGGCAAACTATGCTCTATGAAATCTTTAAATAAGCTTAGAATACAATAAAGTATAAGGTGATATTTTGAACAAGATTTTTGATGTGGTAATAGAGAAGGATGAGGATGGTTATCTCGTAGCCACTGTTCCCGAACTTCCTGGATGCCACACACAAGCTAAGAATCTTGACGAGTTGATGAAAAGGATACGGGAAGCCATAGAGCTCTATCTAGAAGTGAATAAGGGGGCAATAGAAGACCATATGGAATTCGTTGGAATGCAAAGGATAGAAATTCCTTTGAGGTAGGAGGGCTTTTATGAAGCTGATACCCCTTTCATCAGAAAAAGTAATCAAAACTCTAGAAATATTTGGGTTTCAAGTTGTAAGGCAAAAAGGAAGCCATATAATACTAAAACATGCTGATGGCATGTCCACAGTTGTGCCCTATAGGGAAGAAATAGGAAGAGGGTTGTTAAGATCCATAATAAGAGAGGCCAAAATAGACAGAGAGGAGTTCCTAAAGGCCGTGGAAGGTTAGCATGTACAACGTCTACGCAAAGCTAACCTTTATTATATACTAAGGGTAATTTTATGGCATGCGCTTTCTAGGGGCAAACTATGTGCTGGATGGGCCGGAGCCGGTCGAGCCGGAGGTTGTGAAACAGCATTTGCAGCTTTTGAAAAACATGAACGGGAACTGTGTCAGGATTGTTGGAACAGAGCTGGAAAGGGTAAAATCTGTGGCTGAAATAGCAATAAAGCTTGAGTTGGGGGTTTGGATTGTTCCAATTTTCAGGAATAAAACACCTGCACAGTACCTGAAAGCTATTGAGCCTTTTGTTTTGTTTGTTAGGGATTTTAAAAAGGCAAATCCCGCAGCGCAGATAGTTTTCTCAGTTGGAAATGAGCTTACACTGGAGTGCAGGGGGTTAATTAAAGGGAAGAATTATGAGGAGCGTGCAAAGGCTCTTTCAGCCTATCTAAAGATTGTTTTGGCTCCTGAGGAGGAGCTTAAGCTTTTCCCAAGGGTTATGAGAGCAGCAGACAGCTATAGCAAGAGCCTTGAGCAAAAGCTGAACAAGCTGCTGGTTGTTCTAGCAAGGAAAGCCAGAACAGCTAAAGTTCCTTTAACATATTCATGCGCTCCATGGGAAAAAGTTAAATGGGAGAAGTTTGATTTTGCTTCCACAAACCTTTACCTTAGCCACTGGAACAGGGGCAGGTTTGGGGAGGTTCTGAGAAGGATGAAGGCAGCTGGAAAGCCCACTGTTCTCTCCCAATTTGGGACTGCAAGTTTTAAGGGGGCTATAGAGCAGGGTTCATTTGCCTCCCAGTTTTTAGCAGAGCATCCTAATACACAGTATGATGAGGACACACAGATCGTTGGATTGAGTGAGCAGTTGAAAGGGATAGCAGCAGCTGAATTGCAGGGTTGTTTTGTATGGAATTTGCTGGAGAAGGATGATAGGGGATTTGGGATACTTAGGGTTGTAAAGGATGGGAGGGGAGAGCCAAAAAGGACTGCAGGAATTGTTTCTGAATTTTTCTCAAACTGGTCAAGCGCTTCCCGCGCTCCAGGCTCTGCGGGAGCAGAGCAGAAAAATCCCTCATTCAAAGGACTAAGTTACCACTAGGGGTTCTCAGCAAACTCGCGCGCGCAGCGCGGGCAGAAGTTTACTCCGTCTAATTCTATTGGATCTTCAGAGCACTGCTGTGTGCACTGTGCACAGTTGAATGGCATAGTAAAGTTATGTTGGCAAAGGTATAAATTGGTTTATATGGGGGTGCAGAGAACTATTTTTATGCAGCGCATTCTGGTTACTGGGGGTACAGGGTTTATAGGAAAAAGTGTTGTGCCTTTGCTTTTGAAAGAAAAATATAAAATAGTTTTGTTGGCAAGGAATCCTGCAAAAGCAAAAAAACTTTTTCCAAAAGCAATTATTGTTAAGGGATCTATATTAGACAAAAAGGCACTGGAAAAAGCAATGAAAGGGTGTGAAGGAGTTGTGCATATGGCTGGTTTGGTTGAGTTTGACAATATAGATGATGTGTATGAAACAAATGTTATTGGAACCAGAAATGTTGTGGATGCTGCTAAAAAAGCTAAGATAAAAAGGATTGTTTATGCTTCTTCAGTTTCAGTTCACTGGCCATCTGCAAGACCAATAACTGAAAAACATAAACCCCGTCCATATAGCTTTTACGGGCTTACAAAACTGCTGGGAGAAGAGGAAGTTTTGCGCTCAGGCATTCCCTCAGTTTCTTTGAGAATAGCTGCTGTTTATGGGGTTGGTTCCCGTTGGTTTGATATGATTCTGAGGAGTATGGCAGGCGGGTTTCCTGTTATCAATTCTGGGAATTATAACCATTTGGTTCATGCTTCAGATGTTGCGCATGCTGTTTTATTGGCTTTGAAAAAGGGAAAGGGCCCCTATATAATAGCAGATGAGCAGCCGGTTAGATTAAGAGAGTTTATGGAAGCTTTAGCTGCTTACATGGGAAAGAGGCCAGTGTATATTCCGGTATGGTTTGCAAGAATGATGGCTACAGCAATAGGGAAGAGACACTTGCTGGAGATAGGAATCTCAAACAGAGTTTACAATATAGGGAAAGCAAAGAGGGAACTGGGTTATAGACCAAGAGCTGACCTGAGCGGAGAGCTTCTGCTAATGTCAAGAAAATTTAATAGAAAACGCTGATTTATTTTTTAAAAGAGTAGCCTTTACTTTCCCTTTTCTTCCATGCTACAAACCCAACAGCTGCAATAACAACTACAGCAATCCCTGCTATAGCATACCCTCTCAGGTCCTGCGGTAGTTTGTCTACGATGCGTTCTATTGTAGTTGTACTGCCTGATACTGTAGTTGTTGTTACGTTCCCTCCTGGAAGTGTTGTTGTTGTGGTTGTAACACCTACTGGCAGTCCATAGATAGCAAATATAGAGAATCCTGGAGATGTAGCTTCGAAGTTTATTTTATCTGAATCTTCGCTGACTTTTGTTGTAGTAAGGTCTGTCCAAGTGCTTCCAACAAGCCTTTTCAGCTTTATGCTCTCAGCATTTATTCCATTATCAGCAATCCATTTCTTTGTTACACTAAAGCTTAGTTTAGCTTCTTTCACATCCTTGTTATCAGCCGTATTATTGATTTCTATGAACTGGAAAACTTTTTCAACTGTCAATGGTACCGGAGAACCCTGTACAACCCTTACTGTAACAACAATATCCACTAAAAGCTCTTTTGCTGTAATTTTTATCTGAGTCATATTTGAAGTTCCAGCTGGGATAGAAACAGTTGTTGTATCATCTGGTCTGATAAAATGTACTTTAGCTACAATAGTTTCATTCTGTATATCTGCTGTAACGGTGGGGGTAGATCTCGTATTTCCCCCTTGTGTTGTTGTAGTTGTAGTAGTAGTAGTAGTTGTTGTTTCAGTTGCTCCGGCTATCATTCCAAGCCAGACAAGAAAACTATTTGAGCTTAGGTTACTTCCAGTAACAACCTCACCTGACATATTCACATTAAAACTGCCACTCGCCCCCCCTCCAGAGCCAACTCCAAATCCCTGACTATTGTTTAAAATAAAGCTGTTAGAAGAGCCCCCAAGTTCATTCAAAGCAAGAGCTGCAGCTGGCAAAACTATAAGCAAACCCGCAAACAGAGCCAACAAATCATTTTTCATCGCCATCAACTAATACCCTATAGCTATCCAGCTGAAAGATACGATAGCATTACTTGTAATATTATAAGTTATGTTAAACGAGGATCCATTAATAGGCAATATTGTAAAGCCCTGTGTTGGAAGTATCGTTGGAGTGCCTGTAAAGTTATATATTCTGTTTACTGAAAGAGCATATGTTCCACCATCCCTAAAGCTCTTACTCATGTTTATTGTTACAGATGCAAAACCATCCCCCTGAATAAATGTTGGGTTTACAGATCCACCCTGTATTATCATGCTGTGTATTGGCAGCCCAGAGCCGCTTGCAGTGGTATTTGAGCTGTTAAAGTATCCTATAGTTCCGTTTGCTCGCAGATAGCTTCCATCATTCATAGTTATGTTTGCAGAAATGTT
>JACQIB010000004.1 GCA_016198755.1 Candidatus Aenigmatarchaeota archaeon | reverse complement strand
GCGAAAGTAACAGAACCAACTAAAGCAAAAGCAACAAGTGCAGCAATTATTATTGTTTTATTCATTTTAATCTTGCCCAAAGCACAGAGAGCAACTCTGTTTAAACAAAAATGAAGCGAACCCGTATATAAATGTATCTCAAGGAGGATCACGCAGATATTTTATGTATTTTTAAAAGAATTTAAGCAGATTCCCCCCAGATTGGACTGCCGGTGTGACAGAGCCAGGTTATCGTGCCAGTCTCGAACAGCCTTTCTTTGAAAGGTAGAGAAAGAGAGATAACTGGTGTCCGCAAGGGCATGCAGGTTCAAAGGAGGAGAAACTGCGTATCTCCCTCCACCCTCTCCCTTTGGGTGGACTGAAAATCCTGCCGCCGGCGCCAATATAAGAACAAAGTTTTATATACAAAGCACCTATCTATATTTATGAGATTTTGGTTGTTAGCAATTTTTCTGGTTGTCTTTGCAGCAGCTTGTGTAAGCCAAAGCATAGAGGATTTTATAAAAATAAATGCTGATGTTTTTGGCTTTAAGTCACTTCATCCTAATGCAACTGTTAGAATTGAACTGGTAAACAATATAACAGCTCCTTCTCTATATGAAGAAATATTATCAGGTTGTCCGGATGTTGTGAAAAAACCAAGATACTGGAAAGTTTCACTTTCTGATTCCGTATCAAACAGCTCCACAACAGTCTGGGTAAATGATATAGGAAGTACAGTCTGTAAAATAACGGCTGAAGGAAAGATAGAGGTTGTTGTGAAAAATTCAGATTTAGTTAGCACTTCTACTATGTCTCCAGGACCCAAAGCCAAAGGGGATAAATGTTCAGCTGATTCAGAATGTTCCACTACCTTCTGTTCAGCTGGATACTGTGCAGATGATACACCAGGCAGATTTTCTTCCGGTGTAAACGGAGGCGGAGGCTCTGGCGGTAGCGGTGGAACTCCATCTGCTCCAGGAACTCCATCGGTCCCAGGTCAAACACCAATAACAGTACCTATTCTATCAAGCGGTCCTAATCTTGTTCCAGGCATAGATGAAATATTCTATGATGCTTCTGTATTAAGGATAAAATATTCTCTTAGGAACATAGGAGATAAACCAGCTACCAATGCAAGTATGTTAATGGCTATAGCAGAACATGGTATGCTTTCCAACTGCACTTATATAACTCCGCTCTTAGAAGTGGGTTCAACTCAGAGGACATTCTGTTACTTGTATCCTTCTCAGGGGTATGTTTTAGGGCATAAATATGCTGCCGGAGCTGTAGCTGATCCAGATTGGCTTATACCAGAAACCAATGAAATTGATAATAATGTTACAAATGAAAATATTGATACTTCTCTTCCTGTACAAAGCCAGACAACAACCTCAAGCACTACAACCACAGCAGGTGGAACCACAACCACAACTGCTGCAGGCCTAAAAGCAAAGGGACAAAGCTGTTCGAGCAATTCAGAGTGCTCTAGTAATTTCTGCTTTAGTGGATTTTGTGCTGATCAACCAAACACCTCTTCAACTACAACAACTTCTACTTCAACTACTACAACATCTACAACTACAACAACCACGACAACGCAACCGAGTACGGTTGACTTTACATCCTCTATTCAGGCACCCAGCATATCTGGCAGAAGTGCTTCAGCGTCTTGGAGTGTTTCGAACACTGGCGCCGGAAACTCGGGTACATCTAAGATAGATGTGGGCTTTTATCAGGCGCCTAATCCTAACCCAATAGACAGCTGCACATCTAATACTGCATTGAATGCTGGCTCTATGGTCTCTGGAACCTGCACAAAAACAATGCCCTCTGCAGGTACATACACGGTAAGAGTTTTCGCTGATTCTGACATGCAAATAGCTGAAACAAATGAAAACAATAATATAGACTCAAAGGACTTTAATGTTTCTTAAATTATCTTCTCCACTATATTAGAAAATAACAGCGCAAGCTCCTTATCTTCCAGAACAGCCGGAATTCCATTGTCTGCAGCTTCTCTTATCTCTTTTTTCAGCGGAATTGAGGCAAGCAGTGGAACTCCAAGCTCTTCTGTCAGCCTGCTATCCTTCCCAAATTCCTCTGAAACCATATTATCTACCACTCCAGCAATTTTCATTCCCAACCTTTTAACCATGTTAGCAGACCTTTTAGCATCGAGCACAGCCAGTTTCTGCGGAGTTGTTACGATAACAAACATATCAGGCTGCAAAACCTGCATTACTGTTAAAGGGGAATCTGAGGTACCCGGAGGCAGATCTATAACTAAATAGTCAAGCTCCCCAAATTTTGAATGCTCTACCAACTGTACTAAAGCCCCTGCAATCAGCGGTCCCCTCCAGACTGTTGCCTCTTCCTCAGATTTCTGGAAAGGGGAAACAGAAACAATTTTTATCCCAAACTTTTTTTCAGGCTCAAAATCTCCATTCTCATCCACTTCAGCTCCTTTGCTTTCCAACCCAAGAGAGCGGAAAACATTCGGGCAGTCTATATCAGCATCCAGCAATCCAACAGAAAATCCTTTTTTAGCCAGCGCAGCAGCAAGGTTCACAGCAACCATCGTCTTCCCAACACCACCTTTCCCGCTGTAAACTGCAATCTTCTTTTTTATTTTCCCGAGCTTTTCCTTAATCTTCTGCCCCCTTTCCTGCGCCTTCTCGAAAGCTCCTCCTTTAAATTCCGATTCTGGCATTCAGAAGGGTTGTAGGCTAAAGGTTAAAAATATGCTGTCTATGCTTGTCAACAAGGCAGCCGAAGCCTATATAAAAGAGCGTGAATAATAATTTCAACATATGGAAGAAATTCAAGTAGATAAATTATCTTTTATATTAGGACTCTTTGCTTCAGATGGCAACTTAGATATATCAAGAGTCAGATTCTTTTGTTCTGAAGAGGAACGCCCTTTTTTTTGAAAATATAATAGCGCCTATGATAGCAGAGGTTTTTAATTGTAAAACAACTTTACGGCATGATATAAAGAGAAATTATGTTTTATCTATTAACTCATCAAAAATAGAAAAAATATTTAGATCAATCTTTCCATATAAAGGCAAAAAGCATAAAAATATAGAAGAACCTAAATGCAATATAGAAGAAAAGAGTTTTATTGCAGGTTTGATATCTGGAGACGGCTCTATTATAATAAGTAAAAACGGGAACAATATTAATAAGTACCCCCTTATGACATATGTTAGCGCCTCCAAGGTTCTTATAGATATTATCTCAAGATTTCTCTCTAAAAACAATATCAGTTATCATATACATTACAGAAAACTTGAAAATGTATATCATATAACAATAAAGGGTAATAGATTGTACAGTTTTATAAAACTTGTGCCAATATTAAATCCTATTCAGAAATCAAAGTTGGATGTGTTAGAAAAATTAGGTTATCTACCACCTTATAGCACTTATAAATATAGACTCTCAATCTTAAATAACGCGCCAGTAGTCTAGTGGTAGGATACGATCTTGCTTTGCAAGGTATATGCTTGCCACGCGCAGCGCAGAAAGCTCGCGACCCGAGTTCAAAGCGCAAGAAGGGGAGACCCCTTCTTACCGCCCTATTAACCCCCTTTGGTTGGCGGTAAGGGAAAGTCCCTTTCTTGCTGGAAAATCTCGGCTGGCGCACCAATTTTTACCTATATAAATCCTTTTTCTAACCATTTACTTTTGATTGCATGCCAGTATTTGCTGATATTCCTGGTGCCGGAGCTGTGGAACTTGCTGTTGGTATGAGCGGCAGTTCCTGGAATGATATACACTCTTATTCAGATCCACAAAGAGTTCCGATAGATCCTTCACTTTCTATAAATGCTGTTTTGCGCAGCCTGAAAAGAGACAGGCCAAACTATTCTGCTCTTATTAGATACGGTGCAAACCCGAGGCTTATTACAGATATATTTTCAGAAGCTAATTTGGCTCAGGCATTTGAAGAACTGTATCAAGGGATGTTGAAAAACTGTATTTTTGCTGAGCTATGCAAGCCTGATGGACAGGGTAATACAGAGCTTTATAGGGGAGCAATATTCGTGGGAGGAAAATTTGATATCAGTGGATTAACTCCTGTTGTACTGAAAACTCCGAAAGCTAGAGATAAAATAACGCCAGAATGGAGGGAAGCACTTGGTGCTGATGAAGCTGCAGTCCATGATCCATCACCTGATGGCAAAACAGATTATACAGTCCTTCTCTGGAACTTTAGTGAAACAAGGGAGCCATGGCTTTTGTCTTATCCTACACCGTTTCTTAAAAAGCATCGCAGAGGCACTTTATTTGGCAGAAGAGTTGCTCCTGCCAGTTTGTAAAATAATGTAACCTCACCAGACGATTTCTATTTATATAAGCTGAAATAAATTATTCTTATGTTTTCCAGCAGGTTAGCGCTGCTATGCGCTTCCGTGTTTTTAATAGTAGTTATAGCTGCAGGTTGTACAGGCCAGAGCTTTGGAGTAGACTCTCTTGTAAAATCCAGCCCTCAAGTAAAGGCATTCCTTGCTGAGTATCCTAATGCTAAATTAACAACAAACCTTCTTGGCAACGATTCTATTTCCGGACAGCTAGAACAGATAAGGGAACAGTGCGATAACAATGATGTCAAATTATACAGCTATTACAAAACAGTCTTGACAGATCCAGATTCAAACACAAAGCTAACAGTCTGGACAAATTCTGCATCTTTAGAAACAGTTTGCATGGTCAGGGAAGCAATAAACCAGAAGCCGCAGTCAATTCCAGTAGAGACAACTACAACACTGGTTCCAACAACTGCCGCATTTACAATATCTTCAACCACATTCCCCGCATCTTCTACAACTACTCTTCCAGCTTCTACAGTAACTCCAGATCTCGAGTTTCCAACAATTAAAGGAAGCATGAGTCCTTCCAACCCAGCCCGCGGACAACCATTTAATTTAACAATCGATGCCAACGATGACAGGGCAATCAAGAGTATATCGTGGACATCTTCAAAGCCAATTCAAAACTATGGTCAGTCAGGCTCCTTTGACTGCAACAATAAAAAACCCTGCTCTAATACTTGGATATTTACTTCGAATGAGAGCGGAATAGTTCAGTTTAGTGCTGTTGCTGCAGACTCATCAGGGAAAGAATCCTCTAAACTTTCTTTCGAAGCTAACATTCAGACATTTGAATATAAACCACCCACAACAACCACAATCTCTGCAACAACCACAACAAAAGCCACAACTACTACTGTTTCTTCGGAAGAGTGCAGCTCCAAATCAGATTGCGGCTACAAGCAAATTTGCAGCAACAAAAAGTGTGTGGATGTTGAATGCACAACTGATTCCCAATGCTCAGGCTGTAAAAGATGCTCATCCAACAGCTGCGTATCATGTGGTAGAGGTCCGTACGGCTGTTATTGCTGAGTAATATTCATTGCACAGTCAATGAATGCAGTTTTTATTCCAGCTGTGCAATATCTATTATGCAAAAACATGGAAAGCCTGTAATAATAATGGGGGCAGCTGGAAGGGACTTCCATAACTTTAATGTTTTCTTCCGCGGGAATAAAGCCTATAATGTTGTTGCGTTCACAGCAGCCCAGATACCTGATATAACAGACAGGTGTTATCCTCCAAGACTTTCAGGAAAACTATACAGGAAAGGAATACCAATATACGATGAATCAAAGTTAACTGAGCTAATAAAAAAGTTTGGAGTGAAGGAGGTTTTTCTATGTTATTCAGACCTTAACTATACAGATGTAATGAGGAAAGCTTCAATTGTTTTAGCTGCTGGTGCAAGCTTTTCACTGCTGGGGCCTGAGGAAACCATGCTGGAAAGCAAAAAGCCTGTTATTGTTGTGTGTGCTGTACGCACAGGTTCTGGAAAAAGTCCGCTCTCCCGCAGGGTTGTGGATATTATAAAATCCTTTGGATTGAAGCCTGTTGTTATACGCCATCCAATGCCTTATGGCAGGCTTGAAAAGGAAGAGGTTGAACGCTTCTCAAACTTTGCTGACCTAAAAAGGTACAATACAACCATTGAAGAGAGGGAAGAATATGAGCCGCATATAGAAAGAGGAACAGTTGTTTATGCTGGCGTTGACTATGAAAAGATACTGAGAGCTGCTGAGAAAGAGGCTGATGTTATAGTATGGGATGGGGGGAACAATGATTTTTCTTTCTATAAACCTGACTTAACAATAACAGTTGCAGATGCAAAGAGGCCTGGGCATGAGATAAGCTATTATCCAGGGGAAGCTTGTGCAAGAATGGCTGATATTGTTCTAATAAACAAGGTTGATAAAAATACAGCAGAAGCCGCAAAAACAGTGAAAAAGAATATTAAAGCAATAAATCCGAGTGCTAAAATTTTATTTGCATGCATGCCTTTCAGTATAGATGGAAAGCCAAAGGGTAAGGTGATTTGCATAGAGGACGGGCCAACTTTAACCCATGGGGGAATGAATACTGGAGTTGCTTTTTCAGCTGCACGTTCTTTGGGGCTGGAAATAGTAGATCCAAGGAAACATGCTGTAGGTTCACTGAAAGCCATCTATAAAAAATTCCCTCAGCTCGGAAAAGTACTGCCTGCAATGGGCTATTATCCTAAACAGCTAAAAGAGCTGGAAAAGACAATTAATTCTGCTCACTGCGATTCTGTTATTGTAGGCACTCCAATAAACCTGCAGAAACTGATAAAAATAAACAAACCAGCTTTTCGCGTGCGCTACTGGATTGAAATCCAGAATGAGGGAGTTTTAACCAAGGAAATAAGAAAAGTGGTTTCCTGAGGGAAGTATAATAAAGTTCTAGAAAACAACAGCTTCTTGAAAAGCTCTGAACAGAGTTACATCCCCCATCGGTTTTATTTCGGGCAGTCTTTCAAGTTCTTCTGTTTTGACAGTCATTATTCTGGGTCCTGAAAGATTAGAAGGATCTAAACAATGGGGACCGTCAAAAAAATCCGAAAGTTTCCTTTTCTCAGGGTTTTCAAAAACAGCAATGCCTCCCGGAGGCATATGTGAAAGTGTTGGTGCATTATATAAAATAGGATTTCTTGGTTTTCCATTCCCGTCAAACTGGTCTGCATCAGGCAAATAAACCATAGCGGCTCCATTGCAAATGGAAACCAGCGGCGCCGCAACGGCGTTCCTTGCTCCAAATGGTATTGTTCTTTCAATGTTCCTGACAACAGGGCCTTTATCTGTTAGGTAGGTCTCAACCTTTCCAATTTCATATCTTCCATCTCCTATTAAAACTGCCCTTAAAACATAAGCTGTTCCATGTACTCCATATCTGGAAAGGTCAAAAAGCCCATAAGAAACATTCGTATCAAATATTGTCTTCCAACCCAATACCACCCTAATGTTTGAACCAGCCGCTGTTCCCAGAGAATGTCTTAAGCCTTTCTCCATTTTATCACTGAGAACAGTTAGGAGATAAACCTTTAAATCCCTTCCTGTTTTTCAGGCAAAGGAAGCCTTATATTCTAAACAAAGAAAAATAGACAGTCTAAAAGAGCGTGAGAGGTAATAATATATGAAAAAAATAATAGCTATCCTTATTTTGGCTGTTTTTGTTGCCGGCTGTGTGGATCAGAGCTCAAATGATTATGACAACACAAATTCTGGCGGAGATGGAGGGACAACAACTACCACAGAGGAAGTAGTTGAAACTTCCACAACTTCTACTACCACTTCGACCACAACAACTTCTACAACAACCACAACAATGGTAAACATTCCGGTTACAACAACAACTCAACCAGCACCTGCGAATGGTACAGTTGTAAGGCATTTTAACTGGACAGACTTTAATGGGAATGACTGGACCTGGGATCTGACTTTGTCAGAAGATACCTATAATTTCTATAAATCCAAGAAAAGGACAGATGAATATACAACATATGCAACAGACCCTTATGATGATGAACTAATACGGACTATTGTTGAATTATTTAAACAGTCAGCTTCAGGGGAAGGATATAATGACCGCGATACTATAAATTTTGTAATTTCTTTTGTTCAAAGTCTGCCATACACTTCAGACAATGTAACTACAGGGTTTGATGAATATCAGAGATATCCATATGAAACACTCTGGGATAATGGCGGGGACTGTGAGGACACTGCTATATTGACATCTGTACTTCTCAAGGAAATGGGATATGATGTTGTTATGATATCCCCGCCCAGACACATGGCTGTCGGCGTAAATTTAGAAAGCCAATCCGGAACATACTATGAGTTCAAAGGAAAAAAATATTATTATCTTGAAACAACCGGAGATAACTGGAAAATAGGGGAAATACCAAAGGAATACAAGGACCAAAAGGTTGAGGTATTGCCTCTGATAGCCAAGCCCTATCTAACTTTTGAATGGACTGCAAAGTCAGTGAGTTATGACAGTAAAAAAGTTAACTATCTTATAACTGTCAATGTATCAAATGAGGGCTCAGAAACAGCTCTGAACACAAAGGTTTATGTGGCTTTTGAAACTTCAGATCCAAATAAGGTATATAGCCAGAAATATAGCGCTCCGCTGGATATAGAGTCTGCTGGAAGCGGTTGGTATAAAATATCGCTGGATGTGCCTAGAAAAGTGGATACAAGGTTAGTGGTAACAATGGTTTCAGATAATGCTGCTCCTCCCACCCAACATAGTACATGGTTCAAGACGTAAATGTCAAAATAGACAGGAAAAAACCGGTCATATAAAGCTTATATTCCAAACAGCAAATTCTGGTATATGGAAAGCAGCTCTTCCCCATGGATTCCTACAGCAAAGAGTATTGGTTATCCAAGCCTTTCTTCAGACATTTCAGCTGATGTCTGCGTTGTAGGGGGCGGGATAGCAGGGGTTTTCACAGCATATACACTGGCTAAAAAAGGTTTTTCAGTTGTCCTTTTGGAAAAAAAGGAAATAGCTTCCGGTGATACATCTTACTCAACAGGCTTTTTAACGAGAGTTCCAGACACAAATATATCAGCCCTTGAGAAAAAGTATGGGAAAGCTTTCCTGCGCAGGCTTTTCTTTTGCACTGCGCGCGCACAGGAGGTTTTTATTGAGACGATAAAAAAGGAAAATATAGAATGTGATTTTTCTCCCTGCAAACTTTATTACTGTTCCTACTCCAAAACAGACAGCTTCCTGAAAAAGGAATGGGAAACTGTGCGGGAAGCTGACACTTCTGCCAAGCTTGTTTCTGAAGATATAGGAAAAATAAAGCAGGCTATAGTTTTTCCAAATGAAGGAAGATTTAACCCGCGCAAGTTTGTCCTGTCTCTTGTACAGAGGGCAAAAATTCAGGTTTTTGAAAATTCTGAGGTTTTATCCTTCGAGGATATTGGACACACTGTTATTTTAAAAACAGCTTCAGGCAGAGTAAAGGCAAAGAAAGTTATTTTCACAACAGGCTCACCACCGGCTTTTATTGGGAATTTTTCCCACATAATTGAGCCAAAAATAACGTTTGCAATAACAGCAAAGTACAAGAACCTTACAATACCAGATAATACTTTTGCAGATACTTTCCGGCCTTATTATTACTACAGGAAGATTGATGACAAAACTCTAATGTTGGGCGGAGCTGACAGGGCAGTTGGAGTAAAGACTGAGGGAGATCCGCATGAAACACTAAAGCAGTTTCTGGAGGATTATTTGCCGGGAGAGTTTGAAATCCAGAAAAAGTGGTCTGGCAGCCTTTTTGAAACAGCAGATGGTCTTCCCTATATCTCAGCTCATCCAGCGTTCAAAGACAGGATTTTTCTGGTGACAGGTTTTGGAGGGAATGGGCTGGTTTTTTCAGCTGTTGCTGCTAATTTGCTTTCTGATTTAGTTTCAGGGAAAAACAATGAGTATACAGATATTTTTTCCTTTGCCCGCGCAGGTTCTAAATTACCTGAAATTCCAAAGGCCCAAGTTGTTCACGGATTTACAAAAGTTGCAACTACAAAAGATGTTGTAGAAGGAAAGCCTTTCTGCGCGTCTGCTGGCGGTAGAAAGATCGCACTTTTCAATGTTTCAGGGAAAATTTATGCGATAGACAACATGTGTACACATGCGGGCGGGCCGCTTTCTGAGGGTGAAATAAAAGGACAAATAGTCCAGTGTCCATACCATGGTGCAAAGTTTGATGTTACTACAGGGAAAGTTTTAGGGCCGCCAGCCACTATGCCTGTTAAAGCATACGAAACCCGTGTTTCCGGAGAGAATATTGAAATAAACCTTTCAGGAAAAGCAGACCAAGAAAAGCAGAGTCCTGAAGCAGAGCAACATTCCCTTGGAAAGGAAATATGGGGCAAAAAAGCCTATATAGCAAAAACAGCAGCCCTTTTAATTTTGTTCTGGGCTGTGCAGTTTGTCTATCAGTATTTCTCATTTTCCAATGGCAGCCTTTCTCTGTCACTTGTTCGTGCCTCATCATTCTCTGGTGCAACGTTAATAGGTATTGCGATAATGCTCGGGCCTTTATCTCTGCTCAAGCCAAAATACAATTTTGTAGAGTACAGAAGGACTTTCGGAGTCGGGGGGTTTACTATTATAATTTTACATGCACTGTCAGCCATAGCTTATGTATATGGTTTTGATTTTGCTGCACTGTTCTTTTCCCTGAATCCGTTTGCAAATGCTGTTTTGTTCGGCGTCTTTGCTTTCGCTATTTTCTTGCCTCTCTATTCCACTTCAACAGATTGGGCTGTGCGAAAATTAGGCTTTGCCCGCTGGAAAGCAATCCACCGCCTAATTTATGTGGGCTATATTTTCTCTATACTCCACTATACACGGATGAACCCTCCGGCTCTTTTCACTCCCCCAGGCTATTTGTTAATTTCTGTTACAGTACTGGTAATAGCTCTACAGCTTGCTGGTTTTGTTACTAAAATAAGAAGGGGGGAATCTGGAAAAGGAAAGTATATTGGTGCAGCAATAATATCTTTCGGGGCAATACTTTTCCTGTTAGCTTTCTTTTTCAAAGGAATTATAGCTTAGCCAGATGATATGCGTTTCTTAACTTCTGCTTCATATTGTTTCAAATCTTTTATTCCTCTCCTCGCAACCTCACTATCCTGAGCTGCGCTTACAACAGCTGCAGCCACTTTAGGAGCAACAGTTTTGTCGAGAGAAGTTGGAATAATATTATTTACTGTAGGTTTCTTCACACAGCCAGCAATTGCGCGGGCAGCAGCTACCTTTATTTCCATGTTAAGTTTTCTTGCATTACAGTCAAGCAGACCTCTCATAATTCCTGGAAAAGCAACAGAATTGTTTACTTGATTTGGATAATCAGCCCTTGCTGTTCCAACTATATAGGCTCCTGATTTTTTTGCTTCTTCTGGGGAAATCTCAGGTACAGGGTTTGCAAGCGCAAAAATTATTGGCTGTGAAGCCATAGAGATTACCATCTGGGAAGAAACAATGCCTCCGGAAGATAGACCAATAAAAACATCAGCTCCTTTCATGGCTTCTTTCAGTCCACCGCGTTCTTTGGGTGCAGTAAGTATAGCAATTTCATTCTTATCCTCTGTTAAATTGTCCCTTCCGGGAAAAATTATACCCTTACTGTCACATACAACAATTTTTCTGGCTCCAAAGCCAGAGTTCAAAAGCTTTGTAACAGCCAACCCTGCAGCTCCGGCTCCGCTTATTGCAATTTTCACATCAGCAAAATCCTTTCCAATAATTTTTAATGCATTTATCAGGGCAGCGCAGACAGAAACAGCAGTCCCATGCTGGTCATCATGGAAAACTGGTATACCCAGCTCATTTTCCAGTGTTCTTTCAATATCAAAGCAGTCTGGAGAGCGTATATCCTCCAAATTAAAACCACCAAAAGTAGGTTCCAGTGCTTTTGCAACTGCAATAAATTCTTCCACGGAATCAGCTTTAATGCAAACAGGGAAAGCATCTACACCCCCCAGCAGTTTGTAAATTAACGCCTTCCCTTCCATTACAGGCAGCCCTGCGCTGGGCCCAATATTTCCCAATCCCAAAACTCTTGTTCCATTAGTTAGGATAGCTATGCAGTTCCCCTTTATTGTATAGTCATAAACTCTCTCAGGATTTTCAACTATTGCCCTGCAAACCTCAGCAACTCCCGGAGTGTAAGCTAAGCTCAAATCTTTCATTGTGCGCGCAGGCTTTGTTCCCCGCACTTCCAATTTACCATGCTTTCCTTTCTTATGATAAACTAGCGCATTCTCTTTTAATGTTGGCATAAAAGTCAGAATACCAATTAAAACAGATAGTATAAATACTGCTACTCTATTGAGAATAACCTAATCTCGAAGTTTAGCGCCTGCCCTGCAAACTTTGGGTTATAATCAACCTTTACATAAGTATCGTTTATCTTTTCCACAGCAGAAGGCTGGCGCGGCAGTTTCAATTCAATCTGTGTACCATTCACAAGTTCCTGTTCTATGACAAGCTTTTCATCCCTGTTTCCATATGCTTTTTCCGCTGGTATTCTTACTATTTTTGTTTCCCCGACTTTCAGTCCAACAACAGCATCCTCAAACCCTTTTATAACCTGTCCCTCCCCGATTTTGAATTTTAATGCCTCCTTTCCTACATTTGAGTCAAAAACAGTCCCGCCATCCAATTTTCCTGTATAAAAAACTGAAACAGTATCCCCCGATACAGCTTTCTTTTCCCCCTGTCCTGTGCAGCCTGCTGCAAGCAGTGCAAGAACAACTATAAAGGAAAGTATTTTGTAATCCATCAATCCAATCAGCCATATCTAGAATATAAATACCTATAATGACAGGTCAGAAGTTCTTGGCCTGAAATCCGTTGTATACGTATATGATTTATAAACGTTCCGCACAACAGTTGATTGATTAAAATGGACAATTTTTCTCACAGAGAAACATGTAGAGTATGCGGAGGGCGAAAACTCTACAGGTTTCTGAATCTTGGAAAAATGGCGTTAGCAAATGCGTTCGTTAAAAATTCGTATCAAGAGGATGAGAAGTTTCCACTGGAAGTCTATTTTTGCATGGATTGTTATCTTGTCCAACTCGTTGATATTGTTAACCCTAAAATTCTGTTCAATAATTATGCATATTCTACATCAGCAAGCAAACCGCTGGAGGAACATTTTAGAAAAATGGGCGAAGACCTTGTCAATAAGTTTGTAAATTCGGTTTCGTCTCTGGTTATTGAGATTGGAAGCAATGACGGGGCTTTACTGTATGCGATAAATAACAGGTGTAAAACTCTCGGTATAGAACCGGCAGATAATCTGGCTAAAGTTTCCGTATCACGGGGTATAGAAACCATACCAGAATTTTTCAGCGAGAGACTGGCAGCAGAAATAATAAAAAAATACGGAAATGCGAAGATTGTTATTGCAAATAATGTTGTGGCGCATATAGACGACCTTAGGGGACTTTTCAACGGTGTAAAAGCTCTGGTAGGTAAAGAAGGAGTTTTCGTATTTGAAGTACATTGGGTTGGAAATCTTATAGGTGATGGAGGATTCGATCAGATATATCACGAGCATCTCTCATATTTTTCTCTCCACGCTTTATCTACCATAGTGAAGTCTGTCGGCTTGGATATTTTCGATGTAGAAAAAGTGCCCATACACGGGGAGTCGTTGAGAGTATTTGTTTCCGCAGGGCGTGAGCAGTCTGAAGCAGTGCTTGGGCAGATTACTCTTGAAAAGGAATTAGGTCTTGACAAAATTGAGACATATATGAAATTTGCAGATAGGGTTGAAAAAAACAAAAAAGCCCTGGTAGAGCTGCTTTTAAGCCTTAAAGGGGATGGTAAGACAATAATAGGATATGGTGCACCTGCAAAGGGAAGCACATTGCTGAATTACTGCGGAATAGATGGCAAAATTCTAGATTTTGTTACTGATTCCACACCGATGAAACAGGGATTGTACACACCCGGAACACATATAAAAATCCTGCCACCAGACAGCTTATACAAATCACATATAGATTATGCTCTTCTTTTGTCATGGAATTATGCCGCGGTTATAATAGAAAAGGAAAGAAAATTCCGGAAAAGCGGGGGAAAATTCATAATTCCGGTGCCAGATGTAAGGATTGTATAGTTTATTTTAATGATAGGTCGGACAGTTTACCAAGGCGCATTCTGTGCACTTTATTCAAGGATAGAACAAAACCAATCATGCCTTCTAGATACGATTTAGCAAAATAAAATTCGCCCCTAACAGAATATTTTATACACCTGAGCAGGTCATATGAGCAAAGGAAAGGCAAAACAACCAAGAATTTATACACAGGCAAATTTCTCCAGAAAGTCAGGTATTTGTTCCTAAAAGAAAGTTTTTGCTGCATGTAAGAGAATTTATTTATTTTAACTGAGGCAGAACCCTTATGGTAAAGTGTGGATTTCGGGCAATATACTACCCTATATCCCATAGATCTTATCCTCCAGCAGATATCAACTTCATCATAATATGCAAAGAAATACTCACAAAACCACTCGCCCATTTTTTCTATTATAGTCCTCCTGAATGCAAATGCAGCTCCCATCAGCCACTGCGATTCCACCGTATCAGAAGGTATATTATCATCAGGTTTTCCCTGACCATCGCATACTGCTGCACCATAGAATGTTACCCTACCCCCGGAAAATTGTACAATTTTTTTATCCCTTTCATAAAAGTAAATAGCTTTGGATCCAGAAGCCCCCACAGACTGATCTTTGAACGGGATAAGAAGATTTTCCAGCCAATCTTCTGTCACAACAGTATCATTGTTCAGAGAAATAATTATTTCCCCTCGTGCAAGTTTAAGGCCAGCATTACTCCCACCAGCAAAACCCATGTTTTCCTTGTTAAATAGAAGTTGTATTCCCATTTGCCTCTCTTTTTCACAATAAAATTTTAACTTCTCGATATCAGAAGGTGCAGAGGCATTATCCACCAATATAATCTCAAAATCCTTCTCAGTCTGTTTTTTCAAAGATTCCAAACATTCTATAGTATCTACAGCCGTGTTCCAGTTAAGTATTATAATGCTGGTTTTTGGATTTTTCATGCAACTCATAAATGGTGGAACGCTTATAAGTTTACCGTACCCTCAGCCCATATTTTCAATAAGAGGCTTCCACCACCATTCATTTTCTTTATACCAATCTACAGTATTTTTCATTCCAGAGTCGAAAGTCTCTTTACATGTCCAGCCTAGGGCATGTATTTTGGATGGGTCCAGAGAATATCGTTTATCATGTCCGGGCCTGTCAGGCACAAACTTTAAAGAATCCACAGGCTTTCCCAAAAGCTGCAAAACCTTTGTGGCAATCTCTATGTTTGTTTTCTCGTTCTTTGCGCAGATATTATAAACTTCCCCCACATTACCCTTCTGCAAAACCGTGTCTATAGCTGCACAATTGTCCTTTACAAAAATCCAGTCTCTTATTTGCTTCCCATCCCCATATATTTGTATTGGTTTTCCAGACATCACAGAAGTAAGGGCGCGCGGAATAAATTTTTCAGGATGCTGGTAAGGACCGAAGTTGTTTGTGGTTCGCGTTATCATAACAGGAAGACCATAAGTTTCGAAGAAGGATAGCGCAAGCAGGTCAGCCCCAGCTTTTGTGGCGGCATAAGGGTTTCTTGGATGGAGAGGATCAGTTTCATTAAAAGAGCCCTTTTCAATCTCCCCATAAACCTCATCAGTAGAAACCAAAACAAACTTCTTTGTCCCAAATCTATTCACAACTTCCAAGAGAGTGTTGGCCCCGAAAACTTCTGTCATTACAAACTCCTTTGCTCCAGATATACTCCTGTCTACATGAGTCTCAGCTGCGAATGAAACAACAAAATCCACACCTTCCATTGCCATCTCAACATCCTTAGTGTTGCATATATCCCCGCGGATAAATTTTATTTTGTCTGTGACAGCTTTCAGATTATTCAGGTTGCCTGCGTAAGTCAGCTTATCCAGCACAATAATATCATAGTCAGGATGATTTTGGAGTATGTAGTGTACAAAATTGCTTCCTATGAAACCTGCCCCCCCTGTTATCAGAAGTTTTTTATTCATCTATTACACCCTCAGTTTTCAGTATTTTGACAACATCATCAATGTCAGAATATTCAACTTTTTCATTATCTTCCTTTTCGTATGGGATAGATCCAACAGCTATAATAATTGATGGTTTTTCTGTGATAGGCCAATATGCATGCCAAACTCCCGTGGGAACGCGCACTTTTGCCAGTGTACCCTTATCTATAGTCATAACCTGCAAGGAAGTTTTACTTTGGAATTCATCTCCGAAAATTCCACCGAAAACCGTTCCCTCTGTTTTCGATCCCTTTCTCATATCGCAAAAAATCCAGAGAGTAGCACCTCCAAGTGTAAAGAAATTCTCTGTATTATTCTTATGATAATGCCCTACTCTGCATACAAATTTTTTCTTCCCAACAGAAACATATAGGTTGCCTATGCCATCGGAAACTGATTGATTTCCAGATCCACCCGGAAGCAGTTCATAAAGTGAACCACGCCAGTCATTTACAACTTTATTCAGCGTTATTGTCAGTCCTTCAATTCCGGTTTCCATTTATCTCCCCGTCCAAAATGTTTTTTTTCCACTAAGCCATTTTTTGAAATCTTCCAATATTTTTCCATGATCAAATCCCATATCATCTGTTGTTAGATACTTTATATCGATCCATTTGGCATCAGTTGTCTCTACAATATCACCTTTCAACTCTCCGTTCAGGGGCTTTGCAACAAAAACCGTAGCTAAAGAATGGAAGCGCGGATCCCTCTGTGGGTTGGAATATACTCCTAAAATATCCAGCAGTTCCACATCCAAGTTTGTTTCTTCTTTTGCTTCAAGTACAGCGGCCTGTTCCACAGTCTGCCCATACTCTACCATACCCCCAGGCAGTTTCCACTTCCCTTTAAATGGTGGCCCCTCTCTTTTTATCAAAACTATTTTTCCATCTTTTTCTATAATAATTTCCACTGAAGCCAAAGGTGCTTTCCTTTCTATATCAATCACTTTTATTCTCCTCCAGTTGCATTTTTAATGTTTTTAATCCCTCATCTATTCCCATCGTTTTTATACCAGATATTCTCTCAACCTTTTTAGTTGATATATTTATTTTTTCAGGCCTAGTTGATATCTGACCCAAATCCGGTGTGGTTATGGGTACTATAAGCTTGCTGTTCAGTCCGAACACCTTTGCAATGTGTTTTGCAAAATCATATCTGCTCAAACACTCCTTACCTGTAATATGGAACAGTCCTTCAGAATCCTTCTCGTAAAGCTTGAACACTATCTGAATCAGGTTGTCAGCAAATGTCGGGTTGTTATGTTGATCTGTAACGATATTAATCTTCTCTCCTTTCCTCAGTGCTTCAATTACCCAAGAAACAAAGCTCACTTTTCCATGTCCTCCCATGCCATACAGAACGGCTGCACGGGCAACAATATGATTCACTCCCAGCGCTTCCAGAACCATTTCAGCAGCCCATTTTGTCTTTCCATAATAGTTCAGGGGATTTGGTTTGTCTTTTTCTGTATATGAAAGCCTTTTTCCGTCAAAAACATAATCAGTAGAAAAAAATACATATTTAGCTCCAACTCTTTTACTGGCTTCCGCAACATTCTTTGTTCCATTTACTGTAATATTCCAAGTTTCTTCAGGATGTGTTTCACAGTAGTCTACAGGATGGAGTGCGTGTGTATCTATTATAATATTGGGTTTTATTTTCTCAATAATTCTGAAAACCTCCTGCCTTTTTGTGACATCCATCTGAAACATTTTTTCCCCCTTTACAGGATGGAAATTATACGTCCCAAAAACCTCAAACCTACCTTTTCCCAGCTCAAACGCCCTGCCTCCCAAAAGCCCGCCGGCTCCTATAACCAGCAATTTTTCCATATCTAGAACAGTGGTCCGTTAGGTATTTAAACATTACAATATCATAAGATCATGTTATGATTTTGGTGATAGTATGAAAGGAGTTATTTTAGCAGGCGGTGAAGGAACGAGGCTCAGACCATTAACACTGGTCACTAACAAACACTTACTGCCAGTTTTCGATCGCCCAATGATAATACATCCGCTGGAAACTCTGAAAAGTATTGGGGCAAATGATATTTGTATTATAACGGGCGGGGAGTATATGGCAGATTTTATGAGGTTTTTGGGGAGCGGTTCAGATCTCGGAGTTAACCTGACATACAAGATACAGGATGGAGCTCTTGGAATAGCCCATGCCCTGCTGCAGACAGAAAACTTTTCCAACAATGGGAAGATTATTACAATTCTTGGGGACAATATTTTCGAGTGGGTTTCCATACCTCCAGAGGCGTTTACAGATGACAATGCCTATATCTTCCTGAAAGAGATGAAAAAACCCCAACGCTTTGGTGTACCTGTGTTTGATTCTTCAGGAAACATTCTAAAAATAGAGGAAAAGCCTGCCCAACCAAAATCCAACTTTGCTGTAACAGGTCTGTATATTTACCCGGCAGATGTTTTTGATTTTATAAAAACACTTAAGCCTTCTGGCAGGGGCGAGCTGGAAATAACTGATGTGAACAACTGGTACCTAAAACAGGGAAGGCTGAAAGCAATAAAAGTTGACGGGTTCTGGTCAGATTCTGGTACGCTTGATTCGCTTTTGCGGGCAACTTTATTACGCGCCCTGCAAAAAGGCTCTCCTTCAATTGGCTTCCTCGACAAGGCTGAAACAATAAAGAATCTTACAGATAGCATTTGAGACACATATTTATCTTGTTTATATCATAACTTCTCACATGATAACCCTTTCAGAAGCAGATTTTTCAGGCACAGAGATAAAGCAAAAAGAAAAAACAATTGTTTTGTTTACAGCACACTGGTGCGGCTTTTGCAAGGTTTTTTTTCCTTTGTTTGAAAAGGCTGAAAAAGAGAATCCTAACCTGAAGTTTTCACAGTGTTTTTTGGATGATCCAGATGACCCCCTATATAATACAATATCTGTCGACGTTTTGCCTACAATAGTAGCTTTCAATGAAGGGAAAGAAACCTCCCGTGCAAATGGAATACCAGGATTTGGGCTTACAAAACAGGATCTGGAAAAGGTTTTGGGAGAGCTGAGAGAGAATAAAACCTAAGCTGCAAAACGCTTTTATACCTTCTCTACCCTTATTTCCGCATGGTTAAGCTGAGAATAGAGTATGATAGAGGAGGCTGCATAGCAGCTTGGGCATGTGTTTCCATTGATTCTGAGAACTTTGCAATGAATGATAATGAAGCTAAAGCTGATTTAGTTGAGGGAACAAAGCTAACAGTAGAAGGAGATAAGTGGGTTAAAGAGATTGAAACAGATGATATTGACAGGATTATTGCAGGTGCAAACGGCTGCCCTGTGCGTGTTATTAAGGTTATTAACATGGATACAGGGGAAGAACTGGCTCCTGGAAAGGCTGAGTAAGGCTTTTATTACCTTCTGCCCTATACTTTTCTTGCGGGAGTGGCCCAGCCAGGTCAAAGGCGCTAGATGATTTAAGCGAAGCTTAGGAGCAGGCGTTGCTCAGAGACCTGCATGAGAAACCTAGTGGGTTAGTCCCTACGCAAGTTCAAAGCAAATCCCTTTTCCGAAAAGGTCTTTGCAAACCCCAAAAGGGCTGAAAATCTTGCCTCCCGCACCAAACTATTTTCTAAAATAAACCAAACTTAGTCTGCTGCAGAGGCAAATATTTCAGTTAGCTGTGCTCCGGCTTCTTCCGGAGTTTGATTATTGTCCACAACAACCAGTGACCTGCCTGAAAGGCCTGCAGCTGCTCTTCCGCCGCTTAGTTCGTTTGCAAGTTCCTCAGAAATTAAATGTCTTGTTGTTATTCTCCTGCCAGCTGGATCTCCAGCCCTTCTGGAATAAACCTGAGATTCATCAGCTGTAACCACAACAAAATCTGTTACATACGGTATATAGCGTGCAGGCAGTCCAACCTCCCATCTTTCAACTCCAATTCCCTGCGGATCTCTAATAGGCATTGTAAAGTGGCTGTCAATAATAACACCCGGAGATCCTATATCCAGCAAAATATTGTATACACCTTCAACCATTATTCTCCTTTCTTCATAGCTTTTTTTGTTAAGTGAATCTTTACTTTCACCAGCAATTAGCCCTTTCATTACATCGCTGAACCCTTTAACTACCAGACCTTTTGTATCTGCTTTAGAGAGTGCTGTCCCTTTTCCAACTCCATGTACTCCTCCAAGGAAAACCACTCTCTTTTTT
Source organism: Candidatus Aenigmatarchaeota archaeon (assembly GCA_016198755.1). GTDB lineage: Archaea > Aenigmatarchaeota > Aenigmatarchaeia > Aenigmatarchaeales > JACQIB01 > JACQIB01. The sequence goes on along the minus strand of JACQIB010000004.1, from coordinate 222,565 downwards.
TCTGAAGTCCAGCCAAATTCTTCCCTTTCCATTTGTTCGTTAAACCTTCTCCCAATAGCATATCCCCTCAAAAAGCGGGCAGTATTCTGCCTGTAAAGCGTGCTATCTGTATACAGAATAGAAGTTTCAGGTACTTTTACACCAGATGCAAGAGATTCAATAATGTACTTACCATCTTTCCATCTAATTTGATAGCCATCAGTAAGCCCTAAATCCACATTTCCTTCCCAAGAATTAATTCTTCCTGTTAACCTTCCCATTGCAAAAGCTCCGGTTTTAGGTTTACCGAGAGGAGGCGTTATGCCAACATATCTCCCTCTCACTGCATCCTGTAAGCCTGTTATATCGTCCTTCCCTATAAAATGTTTTACAGTTGCAGGTCTTTGGAATTCTCTTGACAGTTCCATGTTCAATAAACAGTAAGAAAACTTTAAATAGCTTTCATAGCACAGAAATAATCTTCTTTTCCCTGTCTATCGAAAACTTTACAGGCAGAAACTTTTCTATTAGTTCTATGCTGGTAACAATATGCTGGGTTATCTCTGATGTTTTTATTCTTCCCTTTCCAGCCAGAGCAATATAGGGCAAAAGCATGTCAGCGCAGTGCCTGTCTACAGCCCCGTTTGCAAACTCATTAAAAAAATCCTTTCCAGCTCTCTTTCCAACCTCCTCTGCTGGAACATTTAGCTCTCCAATAGAGTCAGCTCCAATCACTGAATTTTCACACTTCCCAACAATCAAAATACCAGAGCCAGGATTTTCTGCTGCAGAATAGGTTGTTTTCACAGAAACCTTTACCCCAATCCTCTCCTCTAGGAAACTGCGCGCAGCCTCAGCCTGCCTCTCAGCTACTTTTTTCCCTTCCAATTGGGCAGCAACAGAGAAAATATTCAGTTCCAGCAGCTTTCCATGCTCCAGAATCTCTATAGATTTTACTTTAATTGGAGTTATTTCAACCTCTACTTCTGCCCCACCACGAGGATAGAAACCTTCTCTCTTAACTTTTGTTTTTAAACCTGAACATAAGCAGGGCAGAAAAACCTTTTCCAGATAAAGCATGGGTGGGGCCCACTTTCCCCATGTTCCACCGCCTGAAAACTTAACATTAATAGGCTTTTCAAACTTTGTTGCATCAATTAACAGAGACTGCAAAACTAATCCAATTGAACCTGCTGTAGAGATTTTAACCTCCAAATTTTTTGGTTCCAGCTTTCCAGGAATAAATTCCAGCTCTTTTGAGCCTAACTCCAACCCCGAAACTTTTGCAGAACAGAGTTCTGCCACAGTTCCAATACCTTCCATATGCTGTGCTTTCAGTCCAGGCTGGGGTCGCGCCCCGCGTATGTTAACAATCCTAAAAGCCTTTCCTGTTATGGCGCTCAGAGAAACAGCGGTTCTGACAAGCTGCCCTCCAGCATCATTTCCATCAATTTCAATCATAAGAGAAGCTTTATGCATTAAGTATAAAAACCAAAGTATTATAGTTATAACTTCCATGGATATCTTTTGTTATTTTGATACTGGGTTATTTTCCAGATTGGGATATGGTAGAGCATTGCATGAAACAGTATCAACAGCTTTCCATTGCTTTAGGTAGAAGGTTTCAAAAATCCTGCCGCTGCTCTTATACTCCTCATCATCCACATATTTTGGCCAGTTTTTAAGCACTTCTGGTGCATAAACATTCCAAAACAGCAAGTAATCAGCATCCCTCTGCCGTTTAGTGACATTGCGTTGCACGAATGCAAGTGTGTCAGTTCTATAGGCAGCATAGTGAGTGTTATTATGGTTTTTGTAAAAGTTATTGTAGGCATCGAATGCAAATTTGCCTGTATATTCATGGTCAGCATGTGCATAAGGCTTATTATTAGGGGCCCAGCATTCATCTTCAAATGGATGTGGAATATTTACTATATTATCGCATGCTTGAGGAGCTGAATTATAGTTAAGTATGCTGGTTATTGCTGTTGTAAGTTCCTCTTTTTTCCACGTTGTGCAGTATTCATTTGGTCTTTCCGGGTCGCAGGATTTTACTGTATTTATGCTATATGTTCCAGTTGAGCTGCATCTATCTATAGAATTGTTACCACCTATATACAACTTTTGCAATGAATTGAACCCGTTGTTTATCCTGCCGCATCCATTTGGGAAACCATCAGGAAGCCTGAAGTAGTATACATAGATATTCCTCTTCCCAGATGTGTATCTTATGTTGTATAATGTTTTGTTTGCCCCCCCCACATCTATAATACTTGTGACATTTATTTTTGTCCATGACTTATTTGCTTCAGTTAAAAGAGTTTCAATTACCTTCTGGCCTCCCAGTTCCCTTGACTGCCAAAAAAACTTGCTTGTTGCAGGGTCTGGGTATACGCTTCCCTTGTCCCCTGCAGTCAGGTACATTATTACTATATTGTCATTTGTTTTCTGTAAATCTATTGCTTCATCTGGGTTCAAAAAAGTGAAGTCATCGTCTATGTGAGCAACAATATAAAAATGCGTGTTTACGCATGTGCTATTGCTATAATCCAAATGGAAGTTATTGTCTACTATATGTTCAACATCTAGCGTGGAGTTTGGGGGGCCAGCTAGTATTTCTGCACTAGTAATATAAATCCAATGTGAAGCACTGACTAGATTAATTGCTATGGATATAGACAATGCAAGTATAAGCAGTTTTACATGGTATTTCTCTGGCATGAATACACTTATACAAAACCTGCATATAAATACTCTTTTGTTTCCGGATGCAGAGTTCTTTGAGCTGCGCAAGCTTATAGATGCCGCAGGTATTCTGCAGTATTATATCATTCTTTGATTGTTATTTTAGCATTATTTTACAAAGGAACTTATAGCGTGTACTTTAAGTTTGAATAGTATTACTATAGAGAATATCGATAGTATGGCTATAACAGAAACAGATTTCCTTTCCTCTGGAGTTAGTGGTATACATGCACTTTCCTCTATATTTGCTTTGCAAACATAGTCTGTATCAGGACCGCACTTGTATATTGTGCGTTGTTGTTTGAAGTTTTCACATATACCGAATTCCCCGACAGCAGGGCAGACAGAGCACTGCTTTTGCAGGGTTGTTGTTGCACCATCAGGTGTTATTGAAAGGGACAGTTCAGTATGCACACCCTGCGTTGTGTTTATAAATAATCTCTTTACATTGTACGCTTCTTCTGCTGAGGTAAATGTAATTGTGAAGACAACACTTTCATTTACATTTAGAGAATCAGGCAGCCCATTTACCCTATATGTTGCATTGTTAATCCCAATGAGCCTTACAATTATGCCTGTAAGATTATCTGTACCATTATTTTCCAAAGTTACTGTTATTGTTTTATTTTGGTTCTTTTCCAGCTTAAAAACAGTTTCACTGGCATGCACTTTTATATCATAAGATGGTACGTAAGGGCTGTATCCACCACCTCCTCCACCCCCGCTGCTCGTAGATGACGGGGAAGACGGAGTAGTGGTAGTAGTGGGGGCAAACGCACCGAAGATGCTGAAGTTGCTTACATTTGTATATATGTAATTGTTTGCAGTGTTTATTGTAACTCCCGAGGAAAAAGCAGAAACATTAGTTCCCCATGCACTTTCAGTATATCTACCTATTATAGCACTCCCTTCTGTCAGGCCCGATATGTCAGAGTCAGAATAGGAAAAGTTCAATATAGACCATGAGGAAGTTGTAGCATTGCTCAAATTAACATACTTGCCAAGAGCTGTATATCCGCTAGGGGATGAAGCAGGTGAGCTGGAGTTCTTTAAACCAATATCTCTTCCACTAAAGCTTAATGTTGTCGAGCCAACTGCCATTGAAGTTGCGCTGTTATTCATGGAATTGCTGTCAGAAAAGAAGTCCCATAGAGTGTTGTTGGAGAGAATTATGTTGTGGAAAGTATTATTACTGGACTGGCTAAGGTTTATGCCACTCAGGATATTGTGGGAGACCGTGCTGTTTGTAAAACTGTTATTATCACTGGCAGTATCTGCATAAATTCCGTTGTTACCATTGTAAAATATGGTGTTATAGTTGATGCTGTTGTTGATACTATTCAGTCCGACAGTATTCACACCAGTTATGTATATACCGTTTTGCATATTAGATGATATAGTGTTGTTATTAACAGTATTGTTGTTGGATTGTGTCATTAAAATCCCTTCCTGCGTGTTGTTCGAAAGTGTATTGTTTATTATATAATTGCCGTTGCTGAAGACCTGCAGAAGTATACCACTGTTTCTAACAAGGCTGATAATATTTTTTGAGACAGTATTGTTACTCGCTCCACCAAGTATTATACCATGGCCGCCACCCGAACGTATAGTGTTGTTTGATACAGTGTTGTTATGTGAAGTTTCCAAGTCTACGCCGGTGCCTGAGTTAGAGTTGAATGTATTGTTATAAATTGTGTTATTGTTTGAATAATAAATATTCATTCCCCGCGAATTGCTGTTTATTGTTATATTTTTAATAGTGTTGTTTGTCGAGTTTGACATATAGATGCCATCAGCTAAGCTGTTAGAACCGGCAGACAGATTTCCAATACTATTGTTGTTTGAGAGGTGGATATATATCGCATACTGGCTGCTGGACGTTGTGTTAGTGTTGTTTATTATGGAATCTGAAGCATTTACAAATACAATTCCCTGAGCATTATTTTTTAGGTTAATATTTCTGACAGTTATGTTGCTGCTGCTTACCACAGCTATATAGGCAGCATTTGTAGCAGAATCCATTGTCTGGTTATACTGCCTTACCCAGTAGTATATCGGGTTGAAATCTATATTATTGCTGGTGTCTATCCAGTTGTCAAAATCGGCAACAACAGATCCTCTCACATCAAATCTTGCATTCAGACTGGATATGCTGTTGTTTGTCATGTTTACTCCCCCAGAGTTTTGTATATACATTCCGGTGCCATCTGAGCTCATAGTATTGTTATGCAGCCTTGTTCCGCCTGTATTTGTAATATAAATGCCGCGGTTGTTGCCTGATATAAAGTTGCCTGTTATGTTTGTGTAATTGCTAACAGATTCTATTCTTATGGCATCTATACTGTTTTGTAGCAACAGTGTGTTTATCACAGAGTTGTTCGTGGAATTGCCTAAAATATAAATGCCATTCTGGCCGCTAAGCTGTATTGTATTGTTTACAACAGTGTTGTTTGTGCTGTTGAATATAAATTGTATGCCTGACGCCGAATTGGAAAATATCATATTGCCTTCCATGCTGCTGTTAGAAGAGAAGTTCAGGAAAACCCCGCCCGCGGAATTGGATTTTATAATGTTTCCCCTTATTGTATTGTTCCTAGAGTCTGTGGTATTCAGGCCTGCCTGTGAATTAGAGGCCAATGTATTGTTTTGTATTGTTGTGTTATAGGAAGCATTGAGAAAAATTCCGCTGTAGAAATTTGAGGTTATTGTATTGTTCAATACAGCACTAGTGTTTATATACGCTTCTATGCCATCCCATCCATTTGATAGCAGAGTGTTGTTAATTATATAGTAACCGTATCCATAGGCACGTATGCCGGCTTTTGTGTTATTTTTTATAAAATTCATACCCATAATGCTAGCGTTTGTATCTGATGTGGTAGTTATGTTTATGCCGTATCTTGTGTTGGAGTTTATTGTGTTGTTTGTTATGTTTGTTATATTGGCAAAAATGGCTATTCCATCCAGAGCAGAGAAGCTTATGGTATTGTTGAATATCGTTGTGTTATTGCCTGCAAAATCATATATTCCATAGCCGGTGTTAGAAAAAACAGTGCTGTTGGCTATTGTAACATTATGTGCAGATTCTATATGTACACCATCCACATTTGAGTTCAGAGTAGAATTTTCAACCAAAATGCTATGTGATCCAGGACCGAGCGTAGCTATATATATACCGTTTCCGTTTGAGCTTGCTGTAACATTTGTTACAGTCCCGTTTTTTACATCTAACAGGTCTATTCCTGTTCCCCAGTCTGAAACTGTGCAGTTTGTTATTGTTACATTGTTGGTGGCTGCTGCTCTTATGCCGTTTGTGCCAGAAGTATCGATTCCATCTATTGCAAATCCCCTGCAGTCCAAGAGCACATTGCCCTGGGTTATATCTACGCAGGTGGAAGAACCGCTATTTCCTATACTGGCATTCATATAGTAGTTCCCTGCTGCATTTATCACGTCGCAGACTGTTACATTCTGTCCCGGAGTTACTGCATGTAGTACAATATTCCCACTAAATGTCAGGAAAATAACGGCAACAATTAATACAGCAACGATAACAGATGCAGGCGAGAGTTTTTTTGACATATTTATAAATATTTTGACGCTACTATTTAAGGTTCTCACACTCTCCCCCCAATCATAATATAGTAGATTGTAAATAAAGCAATGAGTGTTAACTATACCTTTTTATACCTTCTTTTCCAATGTGGTAAATGCTAATAATAGAAATTACCCCCCAGCGCGGGTTTCCGGATGCAGAGTTCTTTGAGCTGCGCAAGCTTATAGATGCCGCAGGTATTCTGCAGCTTGTTTGCGGGCCGCAGAAGACTTCTCTTGTTTCTTTGAAAGGGGAAAGCTATCTACCTAACATGAGGCTGGAAGAGGTTAGGGTAAACGAGTATGATGGTGTTGTTTTTATTGGCTGTTCTCCGGGTTTTATAGGACTGGAAAATAACCCTGCAGCCGTTAAAATGGCAAAGGATTTTTTTGATGCAGGGAAAATTGTTGCAGCCAGCGGTACTGCAGTTTCCCTGTTAAATTCTGCCGGAATACCAAAAGACAGTGAGAAAGTTCTAACATCTGCCGGAGAGAGTGAAGTTAAGGATTTTGCAGACAAAATAATTGTTTTGCTCGGCGGAAAAAAGCCTTTGTTAGCTGAGCAGGTTAAACAGGCTTAAGCAGCTTGTCTTGCAATTTCCACTGCCTTCGTTCTCATAGTTTTCCTTTCATCGCTAAACATATCAAGAGCAGTTACAACAGTTTCCAACTCTCCAGAATACCATGCATCAACCAGAACACCCAGTTTTCTGCGTTCTTCATCCCTCTCAGAGAGCTTGCTTTTAATCAGTTCGTCTACCCTATTACCAGCGGGTCTGTATTTTTGATTACCGAAGGTTTGATTTAGCCTATAATCTGCCTGACCCAGTCTCCTGCATCCTATTTCTATCGCATGGTGCAGGTCGTTCATTACCCCCCAGAAAGGACCCATCTTTTCCGAATCTGTTACGTTCACACCTAAATTAAGCTGTATATACTCCTCAAGAGCTGTGCTCCATAAAGGAACTGTTGGGCTTATAAGAGTCCGTATTTTATCAGGAGTAACCAATCCAACTTCCCACCTATCGTTCACACCTATATCATTTGCTGCATTGTCCCCAAGATTCCACTGATATGAGATAAGATCTGCCATGCTCATCTGAAGGGTGCCCATATTTAGATTAAGCGCTCCATTTTTTATATCTCTCTCAAATGCAGGCCTCATTAACCTTGCCCCAGACCCGTCAAATATCCAACCAACTGGTCCTGATACCCTCCTGCTTTTCTTTGGGGAAGCGTGTACATGGTAGATTTCTGAGGTTTTCCCATCATTCCCGGCAACTATAAAAGACAGACCCTTTGTTCCATATTCTCTCCCGTTTGTCGTTTCAAAAAGTTTTTCTGCAACCTCTTTTGGTGTATCCTGTTCTAATATGTGTGAATTATCTGTAGCATGTTCAATAAGATATCCCTGGCCAGTGCCCATTACAAGGCATCTGCCCAAATACCTTGTTTTAAGTGCGTTCCCATCCTTCTGGTATGGACCATGGTTATCTACAAAGGTTTCCTGGCTGTCTGTTTGCGTGACTACAAACCTTTCAGTGTTGCCGAGCATCCCACCTACTTGCCTACTGCCAGCCAGAGCTGATATCGAAGTCATAATTAGGTTGTAAAAAGAAATCTATTTAAACCTGATTTTTCTCGAGGAAAAGCTTTGGAGAAACAAATAGACCTGTCGCAGACAAGAGCAAAATAGTTAGCCAATCGCCTAAAGCGAGTGGAACTGTATCGAAAAGTGTCTGTAGAGGAACAAAATAAATAACTAAGAGTTGAAGCAAAACTGAAGTTAATACAGCCAGCACAAGCTTAGTGTTTGAGAATGGGTTTGCTTTTAACAGCCCATCTTTTCCAGCGTGTATGCTGAAAACGAGGAACAACTCAAAAAACGTCATTGTTGTGAACGCCACGGTGCGGGCTTTTTCAATTCCCTGAGGAAGTGTGAGGAACAGGCTAAAAAGAACTGCTGCAGCACCTACAACAGCTACAGCAAACAGGAAACTCCAGCTCCCTTTCAATATACCAGATTCAGTTCCTTTTGGCTTTTCTTTCATTATTTCTTTCTGTTTTTTCTCAAAGCCCAGCGCCAATGCAGGCAAACCATCTGTTGTAAGATTTATCCATAAAAGCTGCAATGGAGTAAAGGGCAGTGGAAGGAAAAATACTAAGGAACCAAGGACAGCCAGAACTTCTGCAATATTCGCTCCTATAAGATAATGTACAAATTTCTTTATATTGTCAAAAATTCCCCTCCCCTCTTCCACAGCATAAACAATAGTTGAAAAATTATCATCAGCAAGCACTATATCTGAAGCTTCTCTGGCTGCATCGCTTCCTCTCCTGCCCATAGCAACTCCAACATCAGCCTTTTTCAGAGCCGGTGCATCATTCACACCATCTCCTGTCATTGAAACCAGTTCTCCGCGCTTATGCAGAGCTTCTATAATTTTTAGCTTCTGTAGCGGGGAAACCCTTGCGAATATAGAAATATTATCCAGAGTTTTTGTCAATTCCTCATCTGTCTTTTCCAAATCCTCCCCTGTAACAGCTTCTCCTTCTATACCAACTTCTTTTGATATTGCTTTTGCTGTAAGCAAATGATCTCCTGTTATCATTATTGGCCTTATACCAGCTTCCTTACAGACAGCTACAGAATGTTTTGTTTCTTCTGTTGGAGGATCAATCATACCTACTAATCCAATGAAAACCAAGCCTTCTTCTGCTCGTTTCAGATTCCCATCAAAAGGTTTGTAAGCCAGAGCAAGCACCCTTAAACCGGATTCAGCCATTTTCCTGAACTCTTCCTGTATATTGTATTTTTTACTTGATGTCATCTGCCCTCCGATTTCTCTTATACAATGATTAAGAATAATTTCCGGCGCTCCCTTTGTATACACATACAAACCGTCTTTTTCTTTAGAAACAACACTCATCATCTTCCTTTCAGAGCTAAAGGGTATTTCATATATTCTCTCCACTTTCACATTAACACCTGCTTTTTCAGCAGCTACAATTAATGCCCCTTCAGTCGGGTCACCAATAATTTCCCAGCCTTTATTTTGCCTGAGTGCAGCATTATTACAGAGCATACCAGTGCGCAAAAGCAAAAGTTCTTCCTTTCCAAGTGTTGTTTCTTTCTTCCCGTCTAAAAATTTCCCTTCAGGAGTATAGCCCAGACCAGTAATATCAATTTCCTTTCCTTTAGCCCATATTTTCCTGACTGTCATTTGGTTAGAAGTCATTGTGCCTGTCTTGTCAGCGCAAATAACAGTTATCATACCCAAACTTTCCACTGAGGATAATCTGCGCACGAAAGCGTTTCTTTTTGCCATTTTTTGGATTCCTATTGCAAGGGTTATTGTTACAACAGCAGGCAAACCTTCGGGCACAGCTGCCACAGCCAAAGTTATTGCAATGAGTGCAGAGTTAACTGGACCAGCACCGCGCAGCATATCCAAAAGGAAAACAGCCAGTGCAATAACCACTATTATATAGCCTACTCTCTTCCCGAACTTATCCATATCTTTCTGGAATTTTGTAGGTTCCTCAGGTTCTTCTATAAGTTTTGCTATTTTTCCCATTTCTGTTCCTGAACCTGTGCTTACAACAACACCTTTTCCTGTACCTTCAACAGCCAAAGTTCCCATGTAAAGCATATTTTTTCTGTCTCCCAGTTGTTTTCCCTGTACTTTTTCTGTAATTTTTCCAACAGAAACAGACTCTCCTGTAAGTATAGATTCATCCAGCCTTAATCCAAAACTCTGCAAAATCCTTATATCTGCTGGTATTCTTTCACCAGCTTCTATAAAAACAATATCTCCCAGCACAAGCTCTTCAGCTGGAATTTCCAATTTAGTCCCATCCCTCAGAACAATAGCTCTTTCAACAACCATTTTCTTAATGGCTTCTATGGCTTTTTCAGACTTATATTCCTGCCAGAATCCTAACAATGCATTTATAACTAATATTATAGCTATAGCAGCAGAGTCAATAAACTCCCCGAAAAAAACTGAAATTACAGCTGCAAAAACCAAAAGCAAAACCAAAAAGCTCTTGAACTGCTCTGCAAAAATTGTTAACGGGCCATGTCCATGCTTTCTTTCTATTGTGTTTGGCCCAAATTTTTTCAGCCTGCGCTGCGCCTCTTCTGTTCTTAACCCAGCTTCAGAACCATTTAACTCTTTTAAAACCTCACCAGCAGTTATTTCCCAGACCTCAGGCATATAAACTAATTCTAAAAGCCTGCTTTTAAACTCTATTCTATTGTTATATTTCCAGATCTTTATTGGCTTTATTCAGTATAGTATAATAATCCTCCATTCTAACTTGCATAGTCATATCTCGCATTATAAGTCCAGCAACTCTGTCAGCTAAATCTGCGAATTCCTTTCTCCTAGTACAAATAACAGCACTTGGCAGGAACGGTTCTGCACTAGTATCAGCATTTACCCCAACAGTATCGGCCTTTACTGCAGTAACATTAACTTTCAGTCTATTCCTATCTACAGAAATACCATTTGCAAACTTTAGTTCAACATAATCTATCCCATCTTTATTTATATGTCTCCAAGGCATAACACCTTCTGGCGGTGTCATAACTGTTCCAACAGAAAGTAAACAGGGTTCTGTTCCAGAAGGTTGTTCGTATGCAATTCCAACATTTTTCCCAACAAGCCGCTGCCTATAGGCTGGTTGGTTTGCTTGATCCAGCAGAGAGCTAACATAAAGTTTTTGCTGATAATTGACTGCTGTCTGTCCATTGGTTGGCTTTGTCCTAGGCTCGTGTCGCGTTCCATTCCTCCAACCAAGAATTCCCATAAGAAAGTTATTATATAAGAAAGGATAAAAACCCATTACTTTCCAGAAACTACTGGAACGGGAACCTGCTCTCTTCCACTTTTTTCATAAACGCTTCATAAGGTTCTCTCACAACCCTTCTAGAATTTACAAGCGGGTCCAGTTTCCTTACCTCTCGCAGAAAATCTGCCTTTCCCGTATATACAGGAGTGTTTTTAGGGAGTTCCATTGTTCCGGAGTGAAAAATACTACCTGCTGAAAGCACTGTTCCTTCCCCATCAAAATTAAGTGAAATGTCCTGTTTTCCTCCCGTTGGAGCTATAGTAGATAGTTTACCAACTGCAAGTTGCATCTGCGGCATAGTAGGGTCTGGATTAACATAACCAACTCCAACTGCCCTATGACCTACCCAATTTATGAACCTCTCATATTCTGCTGGCCTTAAAATGTCAGCTATAGGGAACACCACTTCATATTTTGCCTTAGTAGCTGTTTCCTGTTCTGCAGCAGTTTTTAAGGCAAACCAAATGCCCCAACCTCCCATACCCATAGAATCCTATTCAATAGAAAAGGTTAATAAACCATTAGTCTGCTGCAAATCTTTCTCCCTCAACTATACCTTCAAAATAATCTATCTGTTCATTAGTCCCTTTGATAATTCCCTTCACAGTCTGCACCTTTTCCAAAAATGTATCTCTGGACAGATGAACAGGGGTATGCGAACGGAACAAAAGCCCTTCCGGAGCTATGCGTGCAGAAGTATTGTCCAGCACATCTCCAAGTACCCTACCTTCGTATTTTGCAAATGTAACATCTATAGAATATGGTTTTCTTGTAGAATATTTTGGCGGTTTTCTGTAACTTAATTCACCAACTACAAGACAAAACTTATCCCCTTCTATATACTCAAATCCAACTGTTTTTCCACGCGGAGGTGAGTAAAGCCAGCCAAATCTTTCTCTATCTGTCAGCTCTGCAGGTGTGATAGGTGCCACCCTTCTGGGCTCTGGTGGCATCAACCTTTGTGCTGAAAGAGCCATACAAATTATTGTATTTACACAAATAAGAGGTTTTTGATATAGCTTTTTATAGCTAATTATCTAATTTTTATAATGGCAAAAGAAAAGAAAAAGCATGGTAGTTCCTGCGGTTGCGGGGACTGTTCAGGCAAGGGCGGCTGTGGCTGCTGTTGATTTGAATGGTAATTAACCTGAAAAGAATTGTTCAGTTTATTTTAGCTGCGCTTATAATTATTGGCGCGATTTACGTGGCAATATACCCTGCAAAGCCAGTTTGATTCTACTGGTCAATGGTTCTGCCTAACAGGCTTAAAAGCACTTGTTACAATATAGTTTTCTGAGTGCGATGTACAGCCAATCAATGGACTCGTTGTTTTTGATTTAGAAGGGACTTTGATAGAGGAAGAAATGTTAATTGAAATTGCTAAACTTACAGGAAAAGAAAAGGAAATAAAGAAAATAACAGAATTTGGTCTGTGCGGAGTTATAAACTGGGAAGATGGGTTAAGAAGGAGAATTGAAATCCTTGAGGGAATCGAGTATAAGGATATTTTAAGAGTATCAGAAAAGTATACACTGAAAAAAGGAGTAAAAGAAGCTGTTAAGATGTTTAAGAAAAATAATTTTGCAACAGCTGTTATAACAGGAGGATTTGATTTGCAGGCCAAACTGGTTTGCAAAGAGCTAGGAATAGACTATTTGGCATGCAATAAACTTTTGTTCAGGAGCGGGAAGCTCTTTGATGTTCAGGTAAACGTTTCTGTAAAAGACAGCTGGATTCACTTCTTTTCAGACTTTTGCGAAGCCAAAATTACTATGGCTTTTGGAGATGGAGCAAATGATATTCCAATGGTCGAAGCTGTCAATATAGGAAAAATACTTCTTCCAACAGACAACATTTTCGAAGTTTCCAAGCACTTTTTCCATCCCGCGCAACCTTTTAAATCTCCTCTGCTTAGATATTTCTGAACCATGGCCCGGATGGTGTAGTGGTTAGCATGTGGGCCTGTGGCCCAGCGCGCTTAAGGCGTGCGGAGCAGACAGCCCTAGACCCGAGTTCAAAGCTCAGGGGGAAGTTTCCCCCTACAGCCCTACCCCCTCAGGTGGGGCGGGAAAATCTCGGTCCGGGCCCCATTTTAATTCTAGATAGCACTTCCCAGCCAAGCCAGCAAAAGTATTCCAAAGAAGTTTGCAAAATAGGCGAACACAAAAAACCTGCGTTTCTCAAACTTAACAATCCCTAAAAAAGCTGCTCCAAGCTCGTCCGGCAGGGGACTGGCTATTATCAATCCTGCTATAACAGGGGCAAAGTAATGGAGCCATTTTGATAGTTTTCCAAATTTTTTCAAGCCTTTATCAAATTCTTTTGAAAAACTCCTCTTTACAAAATAGTAAATTATATAGTCTGATATGGCAGCGCCTGCAGCTCCAATGGCTGCTACGGAAAGCGGGTTAAAAACAGAGCCAAAAGCATACAAAACAACAATAGAAACAGGCGTTGTCAATCCATATGAGAAAAACAATCCTGCTATAAACACTCCCAACAGCCCATATTCCCTAGTTTCTTTTATTCCTTCAACCAGAGAGCCGAAAAGTGACGGGGTTAGAATTATATAGGCAACAATTAGGCTTACTAAAAGCAGGAGCAGGTTACCATATTTCATTTCCTCTTTCTTAATAAGTTTCCAGAAACCTTTCATATCCATTATAAATTCTTATATTACCAGAATAAAAATCTCATCTACTGTCCGCTGCCGAAAGCTCTGATAACATCTGCGCGGGCAATTATACCAACCAATTTTTCCCTTTCCACAACAGGTATCCTGTTTATTCCATAGTTGTTCATCATTTGGGCAGCTTCCAGAACTGTTTTGTGGGAATCTATAGTACGCACAGGAGATGTCATAAATTCCCTAACTTTCACGGATTCTCCCCTCCTTACTTCTTCCTTAAACGGTTTCATACCCTTCCCCTTTTTCAAAAAAGCCAGAACTAAGGCAAAGCTAGTTTCAGTATCAAAGTGTATTTTAGGTGTGAAAACGTCTATTGCTTTCACAACATCTGTTTCAGTTACAATTCCCAATACCTTCTTTTTATCGTCAACAACAGGAATCCCTGAAATATCATATTTTACAAACTTCCTTATAATAGAGCCCAGATTTTCCTCAGGTTCTGCTGTAATAACCTTTTTAGTCATATGGTCTTTAACAAGCATAGAGATGTTTTGCCTGCCCAGAATATAAGCCTATTTGCCAGCAACAATGAACATATATTCCCTGTGTCCTTTTTTCAGCCTTTCTATTTCAATATTGGAAAATCCTGCTTTTATCATTACAGATTTTATTGAGCCATCTTTGTGCAGGAAATCATGTTCCGGAATACCTGCAGCGCGAACAGACAAAAAGCTGGCTTTTCCTCCCCGCTTCAAAACCCTTGCAAGAGCTGTAAATTCTTTTATAGGGTTTACAAAATAGTTTGTTGCAAGTGTGCAGACAATTCTATCAAAGGTTTCTTTTTCAAAAGGAGCTGGTTTTGAGAGTTTTACAAAAATTATGTTTGTAAGATTACCCTTTTTATGTATGCTTGAAACAGCTTTATGCAGCTGGTTTACAGATAGATCTGCGGCCACAACTTTCCCAGCCAGCTTTGCAACATCATCTGTTGTATGCCCTGAACCGCATCCATAATCCAGTGCAGTATGGTTTTTCTTTATATCAGCATTTAATATAACTTTTTCAAGTATATCTCCTTCCAGCAGGCTGCGGAAATAGACATCCATTAATCCTCCAAGCCTGTCCCAGTAAGCTTCCACAAAAGCCCTGTCCGTGAAAAGCTTGACAACAAAGAAAGCCGGAAGGCCAGTAAAAAGCAAAACCAAGCCCACAGCAAGTATTTCCCATGGAATAAAAATCAGCATTCCCAGCAGAAGTGCAATTCCAATGTAGGGAAGTATTTTAGGGACTTTAAAGCTGCTTTCATTTGTTTTCCTCAATTTGATTAAGGCAGCCATGGTTACAATATACAATATAAAGGCAACTGAAAGCAAAACCTGCAGAATATGCTCCAGATCGAAGAATACAGCTGCAGAAGCAAAAAGGAACTGCAGAAGCAGAGCATGAGATGGAGCTCCGTACTTGTTTTCTTTTTCAAAATATTTTAAGAAAAGCTTCCCTTTGGCCATTGCATATGGAAGTCTGGCAACAGTCAGAATCCAGCTGTTTACAACAGCAAGACTTATTATTACAGCTCCTACTGAAAACACGGGCGCAAAAGCTCCAGCAAAGCTTTTTGCTGTTTCAGCAAGCGGGTTCAGGCTCTCAGAAACTTTTCCAATATCAGCATTCCCAAGGAAAACGAAAATAACAGAAAGATAAACTATTGTTGCAATAAAAATTGTCCATACTAAAGCGCGAGGTATGAGCCTTTTCGGACTTTTAACTTCTTCTGATATAATTGTTGCAGATTCCCAGCCAATAAACAGCTCCATAGCCAGTATACCAGCTAAAGCAAGCGCTGGCAAAGAAGCAGAAGGAAGAGTTGAAAACCTAGTTATATCCACTGTTCCAAAGCCAAGTACAACAAAAAGCAGCGCAATTCCAATTGAAACCCAAATCATTAGCATATCTACCTTAGCTCCCTGTTTTGCCCCTAACAGGTTAATCAGGGTAAAAATCCCTATAATCCCAACAGAAAATAGAGCCATCCCCCATCCTGAAAGTGGAAAAAGAAAGGAAAAATAACTTCCAGTGATTTTTGCAAGTGCAGCAATAGCAATTGTAGAGTAAACCCATGTGCTCCAGCCTGCAACAAATCCTGCAAAGTCTCCGAAAGCTTTCCTGACAAAAATGAAAGGCCCTCCGCTCTGTGAAAACATACCAGCCAATTCAGCAAAAGAAAGCCCTATTGGTATTGTTAACAGAGCAATAGCAATCCAAATATATAGGGAGGAAAATCCATGCTCAGCAGCCAGCTGGCCTGGCAACAAAAACACTGCTGTTGTAAGTATAGTGCCTATAGTTACCGAGAGTATCTCAAAGAACGAGAGCTGTGTCTTGGCCACAATCAAAACCTCTTGGTTTTGGAGGTGTTAAAAACTTTAATAGTTTTTCCCATACATAATCCTAGGGAAAGCAGAATAAAAGCCTTAGCCAGCTCAGCCGTTTATTTTGCTTTTTATATAGTTCAGAACAACTTGCTGTGCCTTTTCAGAAAATCCAGCCAGTTCTTCTTTCCCAACATAAATCTGATCCACTTTCAGCCTGTCTAACAATGCGGCATCCACTATAGCTCCAGTTATATCTGCTCTGGAGCAAAAGGTAGCAAAAGCTGTTGCTTCCATCTCTATATTCAAAACCCCAATCTCAGCAGCTTTTTTCAGATATTCCATTTTCTCCTCTGCTTTATATCGAGGTTGTAAAGCTCCATCCAGCCTTCCCTGACCCTCATAAAAATCATCAGTGCCCATTGTTTTTCCAAGCACAGCCTTAATATCGCCTGCGCTCTTCAAAATACTTTCAGCCAGCTTATTATCAAGTTTTGTTATATATCTGCGAACTTTTCCCAGTTCCATATGCTCAAAAACAGCTTCCAATTTTTCATTCACAGCTTCAGTTGTTATAACAACAGTTCCCGGTTCAATACCAACACCCCCGCAGGTTCCAATTCTTATATAGGCTACATCTATGGCTTCAGCATACTGTAGCAATTTTGTTATCTCATGAAGCAAAATCAGGAGAGAAGGCATGCCCATACCATGTGAAACAGAAATAACTGGCCCTATTTTGTAAAGTGAAAATCTCTCAGTTTTTCCTATTGGTCCCTCAACAGTAAAGCCAAGTTGTTTTCCTGCTTTTTTTGCAAACATTTCAGCTCTTAGAGCGCTCCCGAACATGCATACAAATCTAGTATCTTTGAAAGTGCCTTTTAAATCTTCTGTATTATCTAGCCCCAAATGGTATAGATAGTCTATTTTCAGTTCTTTCAGGTTACTGTTCCAGACTGTTTCGCTTAACATAAGTCCACTAAACAAGTATTTTACAGCTAAATATTTAAACTGCTTACTATCAGAAAACAGGTGTCAATACAAGTACCCTAAGATCTGATCTGGCTGCAGCCTTTTCAACCTGTGATCTCCATCCAAAAACAGGTACTGCACCATCTTTTTTATGTAAATAGAATCCTCCATATGCTGTTGGATTTCCGATAGCATAGCTTCCGCCTCCTAAAAAAGTTCTGACAGAATCAGCAATTCTGTTTCCAGCCTCCCTCACACTATAAACTCCCCAGCCGGAATCTCCCAAAGGCCAGGTTCCATGATTAAGCTCTTCAGCCCTTCTCATAGCATCTTCTTTATAGAATGCGCTATCACCATGTAGAACAGGCGATCTTATTCCTCCCTGAACATGACGTGCAACTATAAATCTATTCCTAGCATTTTCAGGACTATTAGATGTATCTCCAGACATATTAATTATTACTATTAAGTAGTATATAAAGCTTACTTTTCTGTTATACCTACACTTGTATATCATACAGCTAAAAATTTAGCCCACCAAGCTTTTATACCTGCCCAGCATACTTCTAAAAATGTTCTTTGTATACAACAAAATAGTACAGCTTTTGAAAGAGAAAGAAATCCCATTCGAAGAGACAGAGCATGAGCATGTTTATACATCAGAAGATGCATCTCGTGTGCGCGGCCTGCCATCTGCGCGCGCTGGTGTTAAGTCTTTAATTTTTAAAACAGATGCTGGAAAGTTTATTCTGGTTTTAGTTCCAGGAGACAGCAGGGCAGACACCAAAATACTGTGCCTGTTAGAAAACTGCAAAAATATTGGGCTTGCAAACCCGCAGGAAGTTGAAAGGATAGCTGGAGTGGAGATAGGGGCTGTGGGGCCTTTTGGCTTGAAAACGGAATTAAAAACGTATTTGAGCAATGCTGTTCTGGAAAACGAGTTTGTTTTTTTCAATCCAGGTTTACATACAAAAACAATCAAAATGCGCTCTGTGAATTTGCTGAAAGTTTTGGAGGGTGCTGTCAGGTTTTAGGGCAAAAACATGTATTGTGGCTGTGGTTTTGAGGTTGCCATAAGAAAGTGGTCGTAAGAAAACCTTTTAAACCCCAGCCAACGGCATCCGCAGTAACCTTTAAAAGCCTTCGATAACGCTATTATAGTCTGTACTCACAGGCAAAATGAATGGTACGGCGCTGCTGTTCCATCTCTTTCTGTGTGGGCTGCAAGCAAGAGTGTAAACTCGCTATGAGCATCCCAGTTCCAACCTGTGGGAAAAAATACAAACGAGCTGCTTACGCAGCAATGAGCGGACCAGTGCGAGGGAAATTTGGAAGCGCGCGCGGGTGCGGATGAGTTCATGATTAGAAGTCGTGGCTGATGTTAGCGAAACTCCGAGTAAGAAAACAGGGAACGCAAACCATTAGGTTTGTGAAATCCCCCCTAATTTAATTCCGGTTGATCCTGCCGGAGATAGCCGTTATCGGGGTTCGATTTATCCATGCGAGCCGAGAGGGGTAAAGGATTAAGTAGAACACTACTAACGAAACATAGAAATCTATAAGTTGTATATCGTCATAGAATAATATATGAAATTTTCTTATATGGCCGGTTTAATAGCTGCAGATGGTCATTTAGAAAAATATAGACCGTATGTCTATGTCTACACAAATAACAAGCGCTTCAGAGATGATATAGTAAAAAATCTTCAAAAATTTGCAAAAAACAAGGTTACTTACAAATTAAGAAAAAGAGTATTTCAGATAAGGGTAAGTGATCGTAAGCTATACGAAAAATTTAAGAGACTTTATCATATAAAACCAGGGAAAAAGTCTCATGACATCACTCCACCAGTGCACATAAATAGAAAAGAAAAGATGAATTTTCTTATAGGATTTTTTGATGGTGATTGTTCCGTATTCAAAGAAGTCCAAAGGTATAAGAGAAAGACCATGATGTCTATATATGAATATCCTGTAATAGAACTACAAATTAAATCTAAGGATTTTTGCATATGGAGTAAAGAATTATTAGAAACATATGGTATTCATGTATCAAAAGTTTATGGAAAAAACGATGTATATTGGTGGCGAATAAAAGGTGCTAAAAATTTTAGAAAGTTTTGTAGAATAATAAAATTTAAACATCCACTAAAGTTAGAAAAAGTAAGATGTCTTTCTAAGGAATTTAAAAACTATTTTTATTGTAAAAAGACTGGTAAGGTTCTATTTAATCCGCTCTTGCCCTCGGCGCACTGCTGAGTAACACGTAGTTAACCTACTCTATGGTGGGGAATAATCTTGCGAATTCCACTTTCTTTTGAAAGTGAACGCAAAAGTGAGGCTAATGCCCCATAGTTTTTGGATGCTGGAATGCACCAAAAGTGAAAGCTCCGGCGCCATAGAATGGGACTGCGGCCTATCAGGTTGTTGTCAGTGTAAAGTGCATAGGCAAACTTAGTTTGCCAAAATAATTTTTGGTAGCATAAGCTACCTGCTTTATAAAACTGACAAGCCTGTGACGGGTAGGGGACATGAGAGTGTGAGCCTCCAGATGCGCTCTGAGACATGAGCGCAGGGCCTACGGGTCGCAGCAGGAGCGAAAACTTTCCAATGCATTAGCGTGTGAGAAGGGAACCTCGAGTGCTCGTGCTTTGCACGAGCTTTTGCTTAGGCTAAAAACCTAGGCGAATAAGGACTGGGTAAGACGGGTGCCATGTTCAAAGTCAGTAGACTTTGTTCGCACACGCCGCCGCGGTAATACCCGCGGTCCAAATGGCTATCGCGTTTATTGGGTCTAAAGCGCCCGTAGCTGGGCTTGAAAGTCTCTGGTGAAATCTGGCAGCTAACTGTCAGGCGCGCTGGAGATACTCCAAGCCTTGAGATCGGGAGACGGTAGAGGTATTCCACGTGTAGGGGTTAAATCCTTTAATCCGTGGAGGACCACCTGTGGCGAAGGCGTCTACCGAAAACGAGTCTGACAGTGAGGGGCGACAGCTGGGGGAGCGATTGGGATTAGATACCCCAGTAGTCCCAGCCGTAAACGATGCCCGCTTGGTGTTGCACGTTCTACGTGAACATGCAGTGCCGAAGTGTAGATGTTAAGCGGGCCACCTGGGGAGTACGGCCGCAAGGCTGAAACTTAAAGGAATTGGCGGGGGAACACACAATGAGTGGAGGATGCGGTTCAATTGGATTTAACACCGGACATCTTACCAGAGAAGACAGCAGAATGAGGGTCAGCCTAACGGGTTTACCAGACAAGCTGAGAGGAGTTGCATGGCCATCGTCATCTTGGCAGTCTCAATTTAATTGGGATATTGAAAAATTTCAACAACGATATGCAACCAGTATTCAAACTTAATACTGATACGACGTTGGTGGAATGCTAATTATGTAAAACATAGAGAAAAGTAAGATAATGTTTTGTATGAGGGCTGCTAAGACGAGAAAGCTCGTACCTTGAGGCGTGCGGTTAAGTCCGTTAACGAGCGAGACCCACGCTGCCATTTGCCACCTTTCCCTCCGGGGAGAGAGCACAATGGCGGGACCGCTGCTGCTAAAGCAGAGGAAGGAGTGGGCGACGGTAGGTCCGTACGGCCCGAATTCTCTGGGCTACACGCGTCCTACAATGGTTGGGACAATGGGATGCAATGCCGAAAGGCAAAGCTAACCCCCTAAACCCAATCTTAGTCCAGATTGTGGGCTGCAACTCGCCCACATGAAGCCGGAATTCATAGTAGGCGAACGTCATAAAGTTAGAAGCTCTGTAAAGGGTTAAATAGTAGTTACCGATATAATATAATATCGGTGATTACCATAAACAAGCTAAAATTAAAAAATCTCTGTGATGAAGTATATAGAACAACAGACAGTTTAAGGAAACTGAAACCTGAAATTATATATACAAAACCGCAGAGATTGCTGATTCTACGTTTAATATTGAATATGAGTCAGTGGCAATTAGCAAAGTTTATAGGGAAGAGTCAAGGCACAGTCTATAATATAGAGAAAGGATTTAGAAAAAGTGTAGACGAAAAAGTAATAAACAAAGTGTTTGAAGAAATTAAATGCATGCAAAGAATTCCTTCTAGGGAAATCTTAATACGCAGGTATTATGAAATTTCCGAACGCGGCACTTTTAGAGATACTGAACGCGCAAGAAAAATGAGTTTAAAGGCGTCTAAAGAAAGATCTCTGAAAGGTGCAATAATAAAAGGTCCTACAGAACAAGAAAAAAGATATATAGAAATCTTTCAGAAATTGGGCATTTCACATAAGTTTCATGCCCTAGTGAGGACCAATAGAAATTTTGTAGTAGATTTTGCCTTGCCTTCTGAAAATATACCCAAAATAATAATTGAGGTAAAGCAAATGAATTTCAATTATAGGAAACGTTTGCAAGCCGTAGAACTTGCTTATAGAGCTATGAAAATTCGACAAAAATATCCCTATGTAAGATTGATAGCAATATTAGAAGGCAATATACAAAAAGATGCTATAGATATTGTAAAGGAAGAATATAATGATGTTCTTGTTAATCAATCAGTGTATAAGTTGATTAATATTATAAAACCTTTTTCGAAGCTTCTAGCATGAATTCGTTCGCCGAATACGTCCCTGTTCTTTGCACACACCGCCTGTCAAGCCATTTGAGTGAGCCTTTGGCGAGGCTTTTTTCGTTTCCAGCAATGGGTATGGGAAGAGTCGAGCCAGAGACTTACAAGAAAGGCTAAGTCATATGTTTTGCAGTGAAAGCTGCAATACTGACAGACAGGAAGTGTAGTCTGTATTTTTCCTCTATGAAAGAAAGAAAGGCGGGCCCCAAGTGGGGACTGAGGTGAATTGAGAGGGATAATTTTGCCAGGCTGCACTCCTATGAGAAGGTAGCCCTACGGGAACGTGGGGCTGGATCACCTCCAAAATTTTTTATTCGGGGCGCTAATATCATCGGCCGCGACCTATTTTTACAGCTTAGCTTTAGCTATTTCCAAAAATTCCTAACAACCGACTTACTTGGCTCTTATAAATTTACAGTCTGGTGTAACTTCCACAAAATGGTTTGCTTCCCCGCTTATGTAGGCAGAGCACTGGTTTTCAGGCAGATCGTCTATGGGCTGCCGTGGGTTATGTGCTACATCGCAGACCCATATTCTGTCCTCACGGATCGGATTCAACAAACAGGGCCCCTCTTCCAAAGGCTGGCCTGCAGCCAGAACATTATTGCAGGCCTGTATGCAGAGCTCTGAAAGCTGCTGTACTAGGGTATTAGTTGTTGTTTCTGTTGGTTTCTGGGAAGTGCAGCCTGCAACAATCAGGGGGAAGATAATTACCAAAGGAAATATGCTAATTTTCATACACATAATTAAGTTAGGTGGTTTATTAAATATGGGTAAATAGCTAATCTTTTGTATGGCATTCAGGTTTTTAGTGATAGGGGATTTGCATGGGCAGGTTCCTAAAATTGGAGTAAAGAATTTTGATGCTGTGTTAGCTCCGGGGGATTTTTGTTCGGATCCTATGAGAAAGTATGAGTGGATTTCCTATAGGAAAAGTTTGAAGGAAGGAAGGGAAATAAGCTGGGTTGAAATTACTGGAGTTAAAAAAGCAAAGGGGCTGATAAAAAAATCTTTTGCAGATGGGAGGAGAGTTTTGAAGAAGCTGAATTCCCTTGGGAAGCCAGTGTTTATTGTTCGGGGAAACTGGGACCATGAATATTCAAAGCTGATAAAGGGACTAAAAAATCTGAGGGATATTAGTTTTGAATCAAAAACTTTTATGGGCTATACACTTATAGGTTATCCAGTGTGGGGAGGGGCAATTTCCACAGCTCCTGAAGGGCCTGCAGAGTTTGTTTTAGCTTATTCCCAGTTAAAGGGGCTGTTTGAAAAAGCAAAGGGGCATGTTATCTTTTTGTCCCATAATGTTCCGTATAATACAAAATTAGACAAAGTTCTGGATAAACGTTCACCTGCTTATGGGAAACATGCAGGTTCAATTTTAGTCAGAAAAGCTATAGAGTGGAACAAACCGTTGGTCTCTGTTGGTGGGCATATACATGAGCACTTTGGAAAAATAAAAATAAAGGGTGCGGTTGCACTGAATGCTGGATTTGGTTCGCATGTTAATACACTGATTGAGCTGGATGGAAAAAAAATAAACAGTATCAAATTCTTGGGAAAGAACATGAGATAGGAGTCCAGCAAGGTTTAAATCCTCCTCCTATATAATAGGAGGGTTATGGCAGAGCCTTTATTGATAGACCATATAGCCCTGTATGTAACAGATTTACAGAAAGCAGAAGAGTTTTTTGCTAAAGGGCTGGGGTTGAAAGTAACTGGCAGATATGAGGGGGAGGTTTTCCTTTCTATTGGGAGCCAGACAATAGCCCTGTTCAAGACAGAACTTCCAATAACTCAGTCTGTGAACCATATTGCTCTTAGGGTTTCCAGTTTGGACGAGGTCTACAAAAGCATGGAGGCGCTAGGGTATAAGGTTGTGAATGAGTTTGTTACTGGACCAGATTCTATAAGAATACAGCTTATGGCGCGCGGGCAGAAGTAAATTTAAAAGAATTTCTTTCTTATGCTATTTCTTCCAAAATAAACCAACCCAAGTAATACTGCAATAGAAACCACTGCGCCAGATACTATAGTACTTGTTGGCAATCCTGTTGCAAGACCAGATGGACCCTGTTTTATTGTAGTTGTGGTAGAAGTTGTAGTTGTTGTTTCGCTTGGGTTTGTTGGAGTTTCAGATACCTGTGTGGTTGTTGTTTCGGGTACTGTTGGTGGAACTACTGGAGGAAGTGTTGTGGTTGTTGGAGATTCCAAGTAATTATATGAACCGCTTCCGCTATTGCTGTTGGAATTTGAAGTTGTTGTAGATGATGGAGTGTAAGCTGCAAATGTTGTGAAGTGATATGTCCATATAACAAGGTCGCTACCAGAATCTATATAGCATTCTCTTGTTCCATCTGCTGCTATATTAGTAGGATTATCCACGCTGTCACAAAGAGTTGTTATGTCTGTCAATGCTCCTGTTCCACTAATCCATCCTGCTCTTTTGCCAGCCATTCCACCTATTACAACCTTTACTGCTTTTGAGAAACTCAAAGACACCCCAGCTCCAACATCTATTGCTATATCAACGGATCCTGATGGTGCTGTATAGTCTGAAATACTCTTCAGAGTTGGAACATTCATATTTCCTTCCCATAAAGCCCCGCCATCTATAACAGTTCCTGAAGGTATTGTAACAGTATAATCGTTATCTGAATTCCTCTCAAGAGTAAATTCATTTGAGAGCGTGATCTTTCCATCGCTCATAATATAGGAGAAATCCATAAATATTTCTTTATCATCGGCTATGTTTGAAGGCACTATAACATTTTTTAGATTGCTGCCGGCAGCGAATATTATTTGATTTATATCTCCATCTATAGTCATGCTTTCATCGAATGGAACTGTCTGATTGCCCTGCGGAACTATAACATAGAATGATATAGGATTTTTGTTTGTATTTCCAACATAATCTGTTGCATAGAGTGTAAGCATATGCATACCGTTTGAAAGCTCAGAGAATGTTACTGACTTGCCGCATGTAGCACTTACATTTTCTCCATCATCCAATGAATATGAACATGGACTTACTTCTGATCTTAGGTTCAAACCAGATAAATCATCTGACACTTCATAATTGAGTTCAACGGAATTCTCTGTATAGGTTGTGCCGCTGGCTGGGCTTGAAACAGAAATTACAGGAGGTGTTCTATCTACGTATATATCAGTCTCCTGTTCATCCTCATAATTTCCAGCACCGTCTGTACTGTAATAATATAGTGTGTATGTTCCATCTTCAGGAAATAATATAGGACCAGTATATTCTGTAACATCATCATCCTCATTCATCCTATAGTATATTGTGTTGCAGCCTGAGTTTCCGTTCTCATTTGGTTCGTCTGTACAGGATAACATAACAGTTACAGGTATATTGCTCCAATCCTCAAAATTATATTCCCCCCCATTTCCTGTTACAGATGTTGATGGTGTCGCAGAGTCAATTCCAATATATATTGTTTTCGGATCTTCAGGATTTCCTGAAACATCAACAGAATAGTATGTTAGAGAATGATTCCCGTCTCCTTCTATGCTTATAGATTGTTCAACTCTGTCTCTGCCAGTTAAGAAATCTGCAATTTGCCACTCCCCGTTATCAATTGAGTATCTTATAGAAGACACACCGCTACCATCATCAGTAGCTGTTAAAATTACAGTTACAGAACCTGATGTCCATCCAGAATCTATAGGCATATCATCTGTTGTTGATGGTGCAGCAGCATCTATCATGAATAATTTTGAATTTGAGCTTGATTCCTGTGTATTGCCTGCAAGGTCTTTTGCCGAGTCTATATTAACATCATAATTTCCTTCCCCATCAACAGAGGAAATGTCATAAACTGCCTCGTAGTGTGTAGAATCTGTCCATCCGCCTCTCTGGTTTTCAAGTCCAAGAGAATATGGTCCTTCAACACCTGTTTTTGCCACTTCTATAACAGGCGAACTGCCCTGATCCATCTCTTCATTGTATGTTAATGTTATTGTAAGAGTATTCCCAATATTATCTGCAGTAATTGTTGACATTGAAGATTCTGCACTTGATACCTGTGGTATGGTTTTGTCTATTATTATTTTCTCGCTCTTCACATCTTCTGTATTACTAACATAATCTCTGCCAAAGAATCTTATGTACGTAATACCTTCATCGCTTATGACAACTGGATTTTCATATTGTGAATCTGGAAAGCATAAATCTGAAGTATCTGTGCAATACCTTATTTTATACCCTACTAAATCACATCCACTTCCGTCTCCATCATTACAGGAGAGTGTAACTCCAACATCCTGATTTGCATATGTACCAAAAACATATCCATCTGCAGTGGCTGTGGTTGTTGGTTTTGTAGTATCCACAACTATTGCTCCAACTGTGGATATTGAAACTGGATTTCCGGAACTATCATTTATTCTCATTTGTATAGCTTCCTGGGCATTGGTTGTGTCAATATTGTTTTCATAACATTCTCCTGTATCGCTATTCCAGTTTGCAGCGTTCCAAGAATTCCCTCCATCTATACTATATTTACAGCTTTCTGTGTCAGCACCATTTACACCAACATAAACGCCTGCTGAGATGTCTGTTGTGTCTGATAAATATGTTATTCCATCAGATCCAAATGCCGGAGCAATTGACATACCAGTGAATCTCGTTGGATCAATTGTTGTACTAGTAACTTCTGTTTGGCCCATAGCATAAGCTCCAACAGACAGCAATGGCAATAAAACGACAACCGCAGACAAAATTTTAATGTATTTGTTCATCAAATAGCCTGTATAAAATGTGGAACAGCAACCTATTTAAAGGTCTCTCAAATACGATATATTTTTGTATATTATATGTAAAAGTATAGATGAAACCTATTTAAGCACTATTTACCCAAACTTTATGGGCTCGTAGATCAACTGGAAGATCGCTTGCTTTGCAAGCAAGAGGTTGTGGGTTCAAAGCAAATCCCTTTTCCGAAAAGGTCTTTGCAAACCCCAAAAGGGTTTGGAGAAAATCCCACCGAGTCCACCAATTTTTATTTAGTTAATACAACGGTGGATATAATATAGTCATAATAAAACCCAAAACAATAGCAAACATCCACAGTATTAAAATATTTACAATAGATTTTATACTAGAATAACCATGTGTTTCCTTAAGCGCCAAAAACAACAAATACAGTGAATACACAACAATAATAGCCTTTGAAACATTGCTGTAATATATATAAGGTACGAAGCTGACTAAATTTAATAACAGGAACATCGGAGCCGTGAACAGGGAGATTAACCAGAGATGCATTTTAATGGTACCTTTTCCATGGAAAATTTTTGATGTCCAATAAGTAATGTAGGAAATAAGTGTCCATAAAATAATGGTGGTGGCAATGCCTGATAACAAATAATTTGCTATGTAAATTTCTGATGTTCCTACGCGAGTGGGATCAAGAACAAACCTTGACAATAGGTCTAAAATAATTCCTGATATTACCGCAGGAACAATATTGAATAATATGCCTTCAACAGTCCCCTTATTTTTCGCTTTTCTAAACGTTTCCCTCGGTTTTATCAGGACTTTCAGCCAAAGAATTGGATCAACCATAACAATATTTGAAAGCCTATATATTAAAGCTTCTAATACTTAGTGGTTAAAATGAGCTGGGGAGACCAAATTTTGTTGGAACTGGGGGTTTCAGAGCCTGAGGAGAGGGAAAGGATTGGAAAAGCTCTGGATGATAACAAGCTATTGTTATCAATGTTTATGGAGTTTCTCAGGAATAGAGGATTAAGCAATGCCTCTGACAAGGATATAGAAAGCGCGGTGGAAGAGTTTCTGAGGATACAGGCTGCAGCGCAGAAATTCTGAATGGTTTATATAGCTATTTTCCCAGCCTATAGTTCTATGGACATGTCTATAGTTATCCCGACTTACAGGGAAGAGACAAGGATTAGGGCTTGTTTAGAGTCTGTTCTAGCCTTTTGTAAAAAGAATTTTGAAAAGTTTGAGGTTATTGTTGTAAACGATTATTCAGGGGACCATACACCTGAAATTGTCAAGGAATTTGGGAAGGGGGTAAGAATAATTAACAATGAAAAGCGCATGGGAAAGGGGTTTGCTGTACACACAGGTATTTTAGAGGCAAAATATCAGTTTGTTCTGTTCATGGATGCTGATTTGGCAACCTCAATAGAAGAGCTGGGAAAATTTTTGCAGTATACAAAGGAATATGATGTTGTTATAGCCTCAAGAAACCTTCCGGAGTCGGATATTGTTGTGAAACAGCCTTTGCACAGGCAGTTTGCAGGGAAGAGCTTTCCACTGATTGTAAGGCTGTTACTTTTGCCTGGAATAAGAGATACCCAGTGTGGGTTTAAACTGTTTAAAACAGAGCTTGCCAAAGATATAGTGAGAAAGCAGAGTATTTTTGGGTTTGCTTTTGATACAGAGTTATTGTTTATAGCCAAAAAGAAGGAAATGAAAATAAA
The DNA here is from genome assembly GCA_016198755.1 of Candidatus Aenigmatarchaeota archaeon. Lineage (GTDB taxonomy): Archaea > Aenigmatarchaeota > Aenigmatarchaeia > Aenigmatarchaeales > JACQIB01 > JACQIB01. The sequence goes on along the minus strand of JACQIB010000004.1, from coordinate 194,333 downwards.
GGAGGTTCCTGTGCGCTGGGTTGATAAGGGAGAGAGCAAGCTTTCAGTAATAAGGGATGTGCCAAAAATGTTTCTGGATATACTTAAGATAAGACTGAACAGCTTAGCTGGAAAATACGCTTCTCAAAAAGCTTAAATAGGACGCTGTTAAATAGTTTTACATGGAACAGGCTGTTAAAGAGATACCCGAAAGTATACTGGCTGTTTTGGACAGCGTGGAAGATCCTGATACAGGCGGGGGGCTGTTGCAGATGGGAATGTTGCAGGACTTAAAGCTGGATGGGAAAATGCTGCACATGAAACTTATTCCGCCGGATATGGCTTGCGGAGCCTGCGGTTCTATAGGGACAATGGTAAAGGAGATTGAATCAAAATTAAAGAAAATTGGTATTTCTGTGGACGTGGATGTGCAGCAGAGGACTTGGAAACTGGGACATGGGTAACAAAATAGAAACATTGTGTTTCCTATTTGTAAACATATCGTTTCCGTTTTAGAAACATATATAAATGAGTGCAGACTTAGCAGCTGAAACTTTCTTTAACAGGGGAGCAAGTTGGGTTTAAATAAGTTTCATTCTTAGCTTTTTGTATGACTAATATAGCTGCATTTACATTTACTGTACCAACTACAAATGCAAGGGCAAAACATGCCGTTGTAGTAGCAGATGACTTGGCCAATGGTTCTGACCATAAGTATAATGGTAGACAAAAACTATATCACTGTGGCGGTTCGTTGGTTGTGAGTTCTGGAAGTGTAGATTATATACAAGAATTATTGAATAATCCGGTATATTTCAGTAAGGGGATGTCACCGTACTTTTCTGCTGTGGCTATAGCGCGGGGAGAAGCCTCTAAAAAAAGAGATCTCCACTGTACGCTAATAATTGTAGGCAACAATTTCCATAACGGTGATCCGGAGATTTACAAGATAGAATTACGTAAATCATCTGGTGTTGATTTTAGTGGGCCGTTAGAATATACATGCGGAGGTTCTGCAAAAACCCATGTTTTACCAGCAATGGAAGAGGATTTTGCTGATAAAGAGTTTAGTATAGACAATCTTACAAAAGCTGTTGCCTATGCTTGGAGCTTGGGGTTGGTTGGCAACAGGGATTTACATGCAAGCGACAGGTTACAAGTTGGAGTTGTCAGTGAAGACGTAAAAAGAACAATTTATCACCCCAGCGTTTCTATGGATGCAAAAGATGAATTAGATTTTTTGAGATTAAATACAGGACTCAATATAAAGAATGTTGAATATTCCACTAACGGAACTTTTCTGGACTTAATGGGAAGTCTATACAACATATTCGATCATTTTTCTCTCAGAATGATGCAGCGTTATGTTGACCATATTCGTGTTGATAATGTGAAACCATATCGCTGGATAGTAAGATCGAATATCATGGCATCACAAAATCCAATTATCAGGGTTTCTTTATCAAACGTTACACATCAACGCAGAAGCTCAATTGGAAGAGCAAAATATTTGCTCCAACCTGCTGTGGATGCTTGGTATAATGGTGATGTACCTGCAATAGCTAGGGAAGTAAGCAGGTTCCACAGAAATGAGATAAGGAAAGTGGATGGTGTAATGGGTGTTTGGAGAGCTTTCCCGCGCCCAGGATTTCCGCACGGACTTAAAGGCTCTAGGGCTTGGAAACGCAGGTAGATTCTGTTAAGGGCAGCTGAAAGTTTCACCGCCGCAGTTTATGTTTGCTGTGGAACCGTATAGCTTAACAGCATCGCAGTTAATGCTGGCATTTGCAAAATAGGGTGCGTTTATTCCAGCTCTGCCTATAGTATAGTTAAAAGCTGAGTTAATGGAAACATTTATCCACTTGCTGCTGCAACCATCCAAGAGCAGCGTTCCTGTCTTTAAGTCCAAATCTCCCTCAACAGCTGTTTTGAAAGTGGCTATATCTGTACTAGAATCAGCAGCCTCCTGTGCAGCAAACTGGAATAGTAAATTCTGCTCTGAAGTCCGGTTCTGGTCCAGTTCATATCCAAGCCTGTTTACCTCTATCTCAGCCTGTATTCCTGCAGCCTGTTCTTTGTCAATGGTATAGATTGTAAGCAGGGTCAAGCCAGCTATAAGTATCAGTACAACAGCTAAAACAGGTGTTATTGAAAACCCCTTCATGCGCAACACATGGAAAATTTGCAGGCTATGAATTTAAGCTTATAAAGAGGTCTAGATTGTGGTGGAAAACATCCCCCTGAGCAGGGTTTAAAAAGCTTTCGTTCCAATACTTTTCATGTTGCGCACAAAGGATGGGCAGGAAGAGGTATGCCCTTCGGTTTTACAGGTTTTGCCAAAGGGGAAGGTCTTACAAATAGACTGTAAAGACTGTATTTTCAAATCAAGCCTAAAACTCCCTCAATGCAGGAAATGGGTTTTTCAGCTTGCGCAAAAGGGCGCAGACCAGATTGCCCTGAAAAAGAGATTTTACAAGTTCTATTCAATGGAAAAGCATAAAAAGTATTTGGAAGAACTGGGAAAGTTTGTGCTCTGTCCAAGATGTGAACAAACTTTAGGAAACAGGTGGGAAGATCCTGTGCGTTTCTTCCTGCTTGCTCATAACAGAACATGTAAACAGTGCAATCCTGAATTGGATAAAATAAAGGATAGACTGAAAAGCTGGGTTTTAATAAGGCAGGCTGTAAGAGCTGGGAAAGTTTCTGATGCTTACAAAGTTTTCAGTGCATGGGGATATCCTTCTTTTGTTTCAGCATTTTTGGACAAAGAAAAAGTAGGGGAAGAGATAGATTCCTATTCTGTGAGCAAAATCAGGGTTAGCATACACAAAATTGAAAACAGGCCTGATTTACTTTATTTTATTCATTTTCCTGAATTGGATTTGACCGCAAAAGCTGCAAAGCAGGCTGCTGAAGCCTATAAAAAACTTGTAATGGCAGACTGGAGCTTTTCAGCAGATCTTTTGAAAGAGGAAGTTGGGAGAAGGGTAGAAGAGCTTTCAATGGCAGCTGAGCCTGAAGACAGGGAAGTTATGAAAGGTATGCTTTTGCGCCATACTTTAGGGTTTGGAGCACTGGATACTTTGCTAAGGGATGAGGCAATACAGGATTTGTATATAGATTCAAGTTCTAAATTAGTGCATATTGTACATGAAAAGCACGGGGAATGCATAACAAACATTATTTTAACTGAAGAGGGTGCTGAGAAAATTTCCTCAAAACTAAGGGAACTTTCAGGCAGACCGCTGGATGCTTCAACCCCTGTTTTACATACAGAGCTGGAGGAGCTGGGAATCAGGGTTTGTGGTATAACACAGCCTTCTACCTATTCAGGAACAGGATTTGCTTTCAGAAGGAGAAAAACAAGCCCATGGACTTTGGTTGAGTTCATGAATGCAGGAATGTTAGATAGTGCAGCTGCAGGTTTTTTGAGCTTTTTAGTTGATGGACAAAGCTCTATACTGGTTACTGGTTCGAGGGGTTCAGGTAAAACCTCTATACTAACTTCTCTAATGGCAGAGATACCACAATCTACAAGAATTGTAACAATAGAGGATACTGCTGAAATACCTGTGCGTGCTTTGCAAACCATAGGATACAAGATTGAACATTTGAAAACGGAGGCTTTTGCAAAAGGGTTTGAAATTTCCGCTGAAGATGCTCTCAGAACGAGCTTAAGGCTGGGAGAAAGCACGCTGGTTATGGGTGAGGTAAGAGGGAAGGAAGCACATGCATTGTTTGAAGCAATGAGAATAGGTGCAGCTGGAAATGCTGTAATGGGAACTATTCATGGTTCTTCAGCATATGATACATGGGACAGGGTTGTAAATGATTTAGGGGTTCCTTCCACGAGCTTTAAGGCTGTGGATTTTGTGGTTGTTGCAGGAAGCATAAGGAAAGGGGAGAGCCTAAAAAGGTACAGGAAACTACTTAGCATAGAGGAGGTTGGGAAGAATTGGAAGGGAGAGCCTGTTTTCAAAACACTGCTGGAATATAACAGGAAGACAGGAAAATGGAGGGTTTCCGGCCTTGAGAAGTCTGAGACTTTGAAAAAGATTGCAGAAAGCAAAGGAATAGGAATAAGAGATGTTTTGAAAAATATTAAATTAAGGGGAAAAATGAAGGCTGAGCTTTTGAAAGTTTCAAAGAAAAATCCTAAAGCCATGGGCGCCGACTTTTTGGCGCGTGCAAACAGCATGTATTATACCCTTCTGGAATCAGGGAAGAAAAATCTCTTCCAGAGATGGAAGAAATGGCTGAGGGGAGAGCTTGGTTAACTATATTTCCCTTTTTGATAAAGCCTGTTTTCCAGGTTCTCTGTTAAAATCAGAGCCAAGCAAAGAACTGATAAATGCTGCTAAATTGTTAAAGTTGAAAACAGAGCCTGCGGTAATATTAGGAGCCGGCTATTTTTATTTACTTGTTTTATCAACAGTAGCAATAATATTGTCTCTTTCATTTATTTTATTCGGCTTTAATCCAATCTACACTATACTTTTAGTTCCCTTAGCTTTCCTGACTTTCTATCTTTTCACAGAATACCCTAAAATGGCTGCGAATGACAAGGCTATGCAGGCCATGGGTACTGCTCCTTTAGTTTTATCACAGCTTTCCATATACCTGAGAGGCAGCCCTTCACCCGAGAGAGCAATGAAATTTGCAGCTGAGAATTCTACTGGATTAGTTGCTGATGACCTGAAAAAAGCTGTTTGGAAGGTTGCTGTTGGGAAGTATAAGAATGCTTTGGAAGGACTGGATAAAGTTGGAAGGAAATGGGGGAAATTTTCCCCTGCTTTTCAGTCTTCTGTTTCTCTTATAGAAGCCAGTTTCAGCGAGTCTGACCCAAAAGCTAAAATAAAGGATTTGGATAGGGCAACAAAAACGCTTTTGAAGGATACGATAGCAAAAATAAAAGAGTATGCTTCAGGTCTGCATATACCAACACTTTTGCTTTTCAGTATAGGAACAATCGTCCCGCTAATGATAATCTCCCTCTTTCCAATAATATCGTTTTTAGGGGCAGATGTTGGTCCTTTGCCAACTTCTCTCTTCCTTTTTACAACGCTTTTTGCAAGCTTTCTTTACTCAGAGCATATACTCAGGAAAAGGCCCCCCTCAATGGGAGGTATAGAGTTCAAATTGGAAAACAAAAGCTTGCCTGCTGCTATTTTGCTTTCCCTTCTGGTTGCATTCCCGGGATTTGTTTATCTTTTGGGTTATTTTGGGGTTATTATTAACCAGTGGTTTTTGCTTGCTGTAAAGCCGCTCTCAACTTTTCCTATAATATGGGGTATTGGAATAGGGTTTTTTGTTTACTACTATAGTAATTATTATCCGTTCAAGGCAAAACGGGAAGAGGTTAGAAAGATAGAGGAACAGTTTCCTGCTGCTCTCTACCATATACGCAACAAGCTTGCAGAGGGAAAGCCAATAGAAGAAGCTCTGAGTTATACAGCTAAACTGCTCAAAGGGAGCGATATAGCAGGGCTTTTGGACAGGCTTGTTTACAAAGTGCGTGCAGGTTCCTTACCTTTGAATAAAGCGCTTGAGTTTGAGAAAATAGATTCAAAATTAATAAGGTCTTTCCTTATACTTATTGCAGCTTCCCTTAGCAGAGGAACAGCTGCTGCAGCTTCCACAGCTTCCCTTATTTTGTCTTATCTAGAGAAGTTGAATGCTGTTGATGACTGGATAAAAGAACTTTTAAGAAAAAGCCTTACAATGATGAAGGCAACAGCTTTGGTTTTCTCCCCGCTTGTAACCTCAATTATAATTGTGCTCTTTCAAATGATAACAAAGTCTATACAAACCCAGAACCTTCCTAACATAGGTCCGACACTTATTTCAAAACCAAGCATAACTCCTGATATACTTTTACTTATTGTTGGGATTTATGCTATTGGACTGAACTTTGTACTTGTAAGGTATGTTAGCAAGATAGGCTGGGGTTCTGATCCTGTTGCAAACGGTATTGAACTGGCAGAATCATTTCCAGCGGTTTTAATAGTCTTTACTGTTACATTATTGGCAACGCGCATACTATTGCTGCAGAGTTTGACGTGATATAAATGATGAAAGTATTTCGTTTAAAGGGAATAGAAGGCCTTCCTCTGAAGTACTTGGCAATGCTTTTGGTTGCAGCTGTTGTGCTTGTTGCTGTCGCCCAGATAACATTAAACCTGCAGAACACAGCAACTCTCGGAACACACACTGTAAATGAAACAGTAAAGGGTGTTTTGAATGAGAGTTTATCACTTGTTATGAACCGCAGCGGCTGAGTTGCGCAGGTTCAAACCTATAAATATCCTTTTCGCCAATAGGTTTCATGTCAGACTTACTTCGCGACCTGCGCTGGTTTGGGCATGCTTCCTTTTCCATTTTCCTGAACAAGAAAAACTTCCTGTATATAGACCCGTTTCAAATACCTGAAACAAAAGAGAAAGCTGATGTGATTTTTATTACCCATGCCCACTATGACCATTTTAGTGAGCAGGATTTGAAAAGAATATTGAAGCCCGAGACTGTTCTGGTTGGGCCTGCGAACCTACAGCAAGAACTGGTTTCTCCAGCACGTTTTATACCAGTTGAATCGCAAAAAACCTACAATATTTTCGGTATTAAAGTTGAGACAATTCCTGCTTACAACACTAAAGAAGACAGGCTAAGCTTCCATCCACGTGCAAATAACTGGGTTGGGTTTGTTCTAAACCTGCCTGCTGGCAGATTATACCATGCTGGGGACACAGATTTTGTCCCTGAGATGAGAGAATTGAAAAACATAGATGTTGCTCTCCTGCCAATGGGGGGAAAATTTACAATGGGCGTGGAGGAAGCTGCTGAGGCAGCTAACACTATTAAGGCAAAGCTTACAATTCCAATGCACTATAAAATGGTTTTGAAAGAGAAGGCACGCGAAGCTGAGGAAAATTTTTCAAAGCTAGTGAAGGGTGAAACAATGGTTTTAAGGGAATTTATCCCAAAACCCTGCACAGACAACTGCGAATCAAAGAAGATTGTTGAGTGAGACATTATGATTATACCAAAGCGTTTGAAAATTGGAGATAAACTGGGAACCTGCACTCCTTCTGACCCAGTAGAGGGTGGGCCAAATGATCCGCGCTTTTTGAAGGGTGTTGGAGAGCTGGAAAAGCTTGGGTTTAAGGTTTTACTGAGCAAAAACTTTAACAGCACAGACCCAAAAAAGAAAGCTGAGGACTTGAATGAGCTGTTCCAGAACCCTGAGGTGAAAGGGATTGTTTCTACGGTTGGGGGGAATAATATACAAAAAACTTTAGAATTTATAGACTGGAAAACAATAAAGAAAAATCCAAAAGTTTTTGTTGGTTTCAGCGATGTTGCAGCTTTGTTGAATGCAATCTATGTAAAAATAGGACTTATAACTTTTCAGGGACCGGAAATAAGGCACTGCTTTGGATTATACTCTACAGATTATGACAGGAAAATTTTCCTAGACAGGCTCGTAAAAGGGAAAATAGGGGAGGTTCCTGCTTTGAGAGAGAGAAAAACAATCCGCGCAGGACATGCGCAGGGAAAGTTTTTGGGAGGGAACCTGAGGGCTCTGCTTAAATTGGCTGGAACAGAATTCTGGCCTGATTTTTCAAACTCTATCCTAATGTTAGAAGACTACCACATGAGGTGTGATGACGTTTACAAAGCACTGGAAAAATTGAAAGAGTTGGGAGTTTTTGATAAAGTAAAGGGTGTTGTTGTGGGTTTTATTTATGGGCTGCAGAAAGAATGGCCCAAAGATAAGCAGCTGGAACAAAGTTTATTGGAGCTAACAGCTGGAAAGGATTTTCCAATTCTGAAAACAGAAGATTTTGGCCACCATACTCCTGTTGCAACCCTGCCCATCGGAGCTAAGGTTTCAATAGATGCAGACAAGAAAATAATTTTGATTGAAGAAAAATGTGTTTTATAACTATTCGGTAAAGGAATTTTACATATCAACAGCCTATAAATCCTTTATGTATACTTAATTGTTTCTATGGAAAGTGATTCTTTATCTGGCAGAAGTCCTGCAGAAATATCTGCTATACGGGCCATAGTTTTTACTTATGATACTAGCACAGAATTTCCTGATGGAAAATCTATGTCACATGGTGCAAGACGTGTTGTTTATATTCCTTCGCTGAAACTTTTGGTAAAACCTGTTGAAAGTCCCAGAACATCACCTCCATCTTCAGATATATTTGCAATCTATACGGCGAGAAGAGTGGATAGTGATCATTATGATGCCTTCAGGAAAAAACTTCTTGCTGACGGAGCCAAAGAGTCTAAAGAGTGGGTTCCGACAGAACAGGTTACATATCTTGATAATTGGGCTAGACTTTTGGCTGTCAGGGAACAGTTAGAAGAGTTGTTAATACCAAAAGCACCTCAACAAAGCTTGTAAATGTGTTGAAAATATTAATTATTCTGTTATTTTCTCAGCAGTTTCTTCCAAATACTTTGTTAGCTCTTCTTTGCTCCCAAACTTCATTCTCGTTGCAAATGGCCTTTCCTGTCCATCATCATCATAGCGGGGTATTAAGTGGAAAGAGAAATGCTTTATCATCGAACCTGAGGCTGACCCTATAAAACTCTCCATATTGAATCCTTGGGCAGAAAGTTTTTCTTTTATATGCTCCATCAGCCCTTTTGCAAATACAATAAGTTTTTCAAGTTTTTCAGAAGGTACAGAAAAAATATCCTCATAATGCTCTTTGCTAATAAGTACAGTATGCCCTTTTGTTGCCGGAGTTATATCCAGAAAAGCCAATCCAACATCATCCTCATGTATTATTGCGGCGGGTATCTTTCCCTCTACAATTGAACAAAATATGCATTGCTCTTCCATGCGCAGAATGGGAAGGGAAGGTTTATAAGAGTTATGTTCCTCTCTAATATTAATAGGATATATTTATATACTAGTAAGAATATCTTACATATATGAGAAAACAGAGCATATTGCCTGAGATAACACGCGCCAGCTCAAAAGGACAGATAGTTATACCAAGTGATATAAGGAAGATGGTTGGCATAAGGGAAGGTAGCTCATTTGCCGTGAGCGCAAGAAAAGATACTATTATTCTGAAAAAATTGAATACACAAATGACAGAAGAAGATTTGAGAACATTAAAGCTCGTTGAGGAAGCATGGAAAGATATAGAAGAGGGCAGATATAAAATTTATACTAAAGAAAAGTTCTTTAAAGAGCTGGAAAAATGGTAGAAATAAAGCTGATTATACCAACGGATAAATTTGAGGAAGAAATTAAAAAAATAAAGGATGGTTCTCTTAAGGAGAAGATAAAAAAACAGTTAAAGAAGATTGTCGAAAGGCCAGAAGTTGGAAAACCTCTTAGTTATGATCTAAAGGGAGAGAGAACAATATACATTAAACCCTACAGGCTTATTTATTCTATTGAAGGAGATAAAATAATATTGCTCAGGTTTGAACATAGAAAGGAGGTTTATAGATAATTATGCCTTCAGCCAATAAAGAGATAGCTGCTCTGCTGTACGAAATAGCAGATATGCTGGATATTTTAGAAGTAAAATGGGAGCCTATAGCTTACAGGAAGGTAGCCAGAGTATTGGATAGCCTGCCTACAGAGGTTTCTGAAGTTTACAAGCAGGGGGGAGTGAAAGCTCTGCAGGAGATACCAGGGGTTGGGGCAACAATTTCCTCGAATATAGAGGAGTATTTGAAAACCGGAAGAATAAATAAGATAGAACAGCTGGGAAAGAAGATACCTGAAGGGTTGATGAATCTAATGAAACTGGAAGGTATTGGGCCGAGGAAAGCTATTTTCCTTTACAAGAAACTAAAAGTCAAAACAGTGCAGGATTTAGCTGCTGCTGCAAAAGCAGGGAAATTAAGAAACTTGCCTGGTTTCGGGGAAAAATCTGAAAAAAATATTCTGCAGTCTGTGGATATGCTGAAGAAAAGCAAAGAACGCTATTTGCTGGGCGAGGCGCTCCCGATTGCAAAGCAAATAGTTGAAAAATTAAGGAAAAATCCGGCTGTAGAACAGGCGGAAATTGCTGGTTCAACAAGAAGGGGGAAGGAAACTGTGGGGGATTTGGATATTTTGGTTATAAGCAGGAAGCCTGCTGCTGTAATGGAAGTTTTCACAACACTTTCTGAAGTTGGGAGGGTTCTTTCTAAAGGGCCAACAAAAAGCACTGTTGTCCTGAAAAATGGGCTGCAGGCTGACTTGAGGGTACTTCCAGCTGAAAGCTATGGAGCTGCTCTTCAGTATTTTACAGGAAACATGGATCATAATGTAGAGCTTAGGACAATGGCTATTGCAAAGGGGTATAAACTCTCCGAATATGGGTTATTTGACAGGAAAACTGGAAAGCAATTGGCTGGAAAAACAGAAGAGGAAGTTTACAAAACTTTGGGGCTGCACTGGATAGAGCCTGAGATGAGAGAGAATCATGGGGAGATTGAAGCTGCGGCTGCAGGAAAACTGCCAGCACTTGTTAAACTTTCCGATATCCGCGGGGATTTGCATTTGCACACAAACTGGTCTGATGGAAACCATTCTATTGAGGAGATGGCTCTTGCAGCCAAATCCCTAGGGTATGAGTATATTGCAATAACGGACCATTCAAAATCAGAGTACCAAGCGCATGGTATGAGCGAGGAGAGGCTGATAAAATACCTGAAAGCAATAGAGGAGGCAAGGAAGAAAATTAAAGGAATAAAAATTCTTTCTGGAAGTGAGGTAGACATTAAAGGAAACGGATCTCTTGACTATCCTGATAGTTTGCTGAAAAAGCTGGATATTGTTGTTGGTTCTATTCATTCAGGGTTTAAAGCTCCGGAGGAAAAAATCACTGCTCGCGTGCTAGCAGCAATGGAAACAGGATTAATTTCAATTTTGGGCCACCCAACAGGAAGGTTAATAACACGGAGAAAGCCTTTTGATTTGGATTTGAAAAAGGTTTTTGCAAAAGCTGCTGAACTGGGAGTTGTTTTAGAAATAGATTCGCAGCCAAACAGGCTGGACTTGAAGGATGATCACATAAGGCTTGCAAGAGAATTCGACTGCAAGTTTGCAATTGACACAGACTCACATGATAAAAATACTTTCTGGTATACTGAACTGGGAATAAAAACAGCGCGCAGAGGCTGGCTTGAGCAGAAGGATGTTGTAAACACCCTGCCTTTTACAGAACTGAAAAAGGTTTTCAGGAGTACAAAGGTTTTATTATAGGGAATCATAAATATACTTATGCGTCCAGTGATTTTTGTACTGTTGTTCTTCTCTTTATGGTTTATGTTCTTTTGTATAGGAGCTATTGCTTCAGGTCTCGGAATAATATTCTTGTTATCATTTTCTTTTGCGTTGGCCTTGTTTTTTATCTTTGCTGGTTTGGAAACACTATTATTTTTTTCTCTTTCAAAGAAGTATGGGAAAAAGCCAGAGATAACGGAATCGGCTTATGTTAGGGAAATACCATATGATTATGGACCTGCTATAGCTTCTTTTATTCTGGATATGTACTTGAAGGAGGATGATATAACAGCTACATTTCTGGATTTGGTTAGAAGGGGGTATTTTAAGATAGAGGAAATTGGGCACAAGAAATACTTGAAAATATTCGGAAAGGAGAAGGACTACTTAATTACTAGACTGAAAAGGACTTCAAAGCCGGGATTAAAGACCTATGAGGAAGCTGTCTATAAGTTGTATACTGAACACATGGTCAGCGATAGTATACAAATGAGCCAACTGGCTTTGAAGGTGTATTTGAACCCAAAATATGAATTATTCATTGAAAACTGGGAAAAACTTGTAGAAGAGGATGTTAAAAAACTGAAGCTAGTAGATTTTACAGGCTTAGAAAGGTTTGTATATTGGACCAAAATAATTTTTATTCTGAACTTCATCCTTGCCTTCTTTTTATTTATCCCCACTATAGGTTTCTCAATTTTCAGTCTCTTTTTTATAGCTCTATTTTATGGAATTCTTGTTTCAAAATATAAGAAATATTTAATGTGTTACACAGAACTTGGAACTGAACATTTCCTAAAATGGAGTGGGTTGAAAATGTTCATCAAAGATTTCAGCATATTAAAGGAGAGGCCACCCAAATTTTTGATTATTTGGGACAAATATCTTGTGTATGCAACTGCATTCGGTCTTGGAGAGGAAGTGGAAAATTATGCTAGCCTGTGCTTCCCCGGAAGGTCAAATAGGAAATCTGCACTCGGAGTTCTTGGAAAACCTTATGTAGAGTTTTCTATACCGGCATGGAATGAAAGGCTTTCGATATTTGACAAGAATATGACAAAATTCCAGACAGCTTTGGATGCGATGGAAACAACACTCAGGGAAGCCGAGTTAGCTTCCAGAAAACAATCTCCTAAAAAATAGCAGAATCCTATACAAATACACACACATTTATCCTTTTCTCCACAGATTATAATTTGAATTTCATGGTAGACATAAGCAGCAGGGATATTAAGGGAATGAGAACATTTTTGCAGAATAGTGTGCAGAAAGGTTATAATGTAACTTTTGGTGTTGTGCCTGATATGGGGCCTGCATTAGAAACTTCTTCAGGTTCGGGTTCATTAGTTTACAGAGGCTCGTCAAGACCAGCTAAGATAACTGGAGTACCCTTGCTGGTTAACAGGGGTGTTATTCTGGCTATTGGGGAGATGAGAATACAGGATGAGATGACACGATATCCTGGCGTGTATGCTGTTCTGGACGATGCTGGTATTATACGTCCATTTTATGTTGATGATTTTATGGGTGCAAATGATTTTTCAAGAGACAAAATGAAATTTGACCCGTGGGTTGCAAATCCTCATACACGTGCTTTGGTAGAGCTGAGAGATATGTACGAGACAAGCTTCCAATCGCATGATTTTCTCCCAGGAATATTGAGTTCTATGATGAGCAGGCAACTGCCATTGCTGGTTTTGCCCTATAGATATAGAATTGAAAGGAACATAACAGAACCAACTGCTATGGAGTGTATTCTGGAGGATGTGGTTGTTTTGCATAAAGCAGTTAGAAAGAAAGGTTTCAATCCGCTTGCTAAAGAATTTGTGCCTATAGGCACTAGGGCTAAAATAAAGAAATTGGGCTTTAACACTGGGGGGGAATTCAAGTGGAGTGGGAGACTGGAAAGAGATTTTCTACAGGAAGGTTATTCAGAAGAGGATGTATATGAGCCCAGAAGGACAGCTGATGTGAATCTGATTTAGGCATGTTAAGGAGGCTTAATAAGGTTTTCTATCGAATTATTTTCATGGTAAAATATGTTCCAAGGACTGGTACTGTTGAGATGCAGGTTCTTGGGTATATAGTAAATAACCCTAGCAGTTCTGTTCCTGATATTTGCCGAGGTTTAGGAAAAGATCCAAGCTATACTTATAAGATTGTTAGAAAGTTGGAAAGCGGACATTATGTGTATCGCAGACGCGGCGAGGGTAAGCGTACTTCAGGAAAGTCTAAAATTTATTATCCAACGAATATGGGAAGAAGATTTATTTCTGGTCCTCAAAACATAATTCCTATGTCCACTGCTTGATTTGTAAAGACTAATTCTAACCTACGTGTTTATATAACAGCGCTCATTCTTTTCAAATATGCTCTTAAGTTTTCAGGAACATTCGTATTTTTATCCATTTGTATATCAGATGTGTCAGCTGGCAACACACCTTCTACATTCTTTATTGTAGTGCTTCTCAAGTCAAGCCCGCGAACTTTTCTGTTCACATCATACCCAAAGTCTAGTGTATCAAAAATTCCCCTTCTCATATCAAGGCTTGGACAATATGTAGAAAGGGTTAAATCTAGAGTACCCATCTTTGCCCATGAAACGTCTATATGATCGCTTACATCCCCTACTTTTAAGTAATATGTTCCAAGTCCTTGAGCAGCAAGTTCTTTTTCAATGTACATTTCTGTAAGATCTACACCCTTTGGCACATGACCTGTTAGAAGCATCGAAATTGCTTTAGTTCCTTCTACTGCGTATACAGAACCGGATTCTACTCGTATATTGGGCAGTAAAAGAGTGGAAAATTCACCAGATATTTCTGCTCCATCTGGATTATCTATTGAACTGTTAACATACACACCTAATCCTCCAGGAGTGTTTGGAACTATTCTAAACGGAACTACTTTTCTTGCTTCAACAGGTTTTTTCTCTATCATATTTTATCACTCTACAGTAGATATATCAGTTCATTATATAAAGCCATTGGATATATTTATGTTATAAAATGAAAGATTTAAATATACAGTTTAATAATATACCATATATGATATATAATATTGATCAGAAGGATAAGCAGCTTTTAGCTGTTTTGCTTGAAAATTCAAGGACTCCTCTCGGAATAATGGCAAAAGAAGTCGGTTTAAGCAAGAATGCCATACTATATAGGATACGAAAACTCAAGGAAAGGGGAATTATATGGAAATTTTTCGCTCCTGTTGAATATAAGAAATTAGATATTTATCAATATCATGTTTTTATTAAACTTAGAGCTTCTGCTGAAAGAGAAAAAGAAATAAAAGAGTACTTCAAAAACCACCCCAATGTTGTCTGGGCAGGAAGCATATTCGGCAGATGGGATCTATTTGTGCAGTTTCTTGTTAAAAAACCCGCAGAATTTGAAAATATACTGGATGATGTATTAACTTTTCTTGGAGATAGTTTGGAATCTTATGATTCGAAAACTTTAATGGAAAATATAAAACTCGATCATCAGATTTTTACAAGGAAAAAATCATATAAAAAAATACATAAAGAGATTCCAACAGAAAATATATATATTTTGGATGATATAGACAAAAAGATTCTTCACCATCTAAATACTGTGGATGGGCTAGCAAACTATCAGGAGCTTGGGAAAGCTTCTGGAAGCTCAATGGAAACAGCAAGAAACCATTTCAGAAGGCTTGTACATGATGGTATTATCAGAACTTTTTTCCCTTTTGTTGTCCATAAAAAATTAGGCCTTATACAGTATTTTGTACAAATGAACTTTCGTTATATGACAAAGAAAATAGAAGCAGAAATTGTAAATTATATCAAAAGTACACATGACATACATCTGGCATTCAAAGTTATTGGAAGGCCTGAAATATATTTCTGGTATGCTACAGATAAACAGGAAAATGCTGAAGCTCTTGTAAGAGATATTAAAAACAAGTTTTTCAGAGTTTTAACGGATATTGAACCAATGATTACAACAGAAGAATTTACCTTGAATTTCTTTCCAAAAGGTCTATTGTAAATTTTATATTTCAACTCTCTAGCAATGGAGTTCCGCGCTCGTTTACTAGATAAGGTCCGTTCATTTCTCTTGGTTTTAAAGAAGAGACTGTTCCAGCGCCTTCCAAAGCTTGCTGTATTGATCCTGATACTTCCCCTTCCTGCGGACCCTCAACGCGGATTTTGTATTGTCCGCCGTTCATATTCCAAACTACGGAAGTTGTTTTCTCCCCAGAATGTAAAATAGAGGAACCGAAACCAGTATTGCCTTTTCCCAAATATTGACTTTTCCCGCCAACGCTATCAATTGCAGCTTTTAAAACATCTATCCCATTAGCTGTTCCAGAGAGTTCATGCATATATATTATCACTATTAGGTAGTATATAAACTTGCTTGTTGTATATACTCCTACTCGTATCTCAAAGCTTCAACTGGCTGTAAGTTTGCTGCACGCCTTGCTGGGAACAAGCCTGAAACAGCGCCCACGCAAACAGAAAATAAAAGAGCGAACAAAACCATTTCCAGAGATACATAGGTTCCTACAGCCCTTCCTGCAAGCGGACCTGCAGCAGGAGAAATACCACCTATACTGGAAATAATAGAAGAAGCAAGAGTGCCGAAGAATACTCCTATTGCACCGCCCATAAGGCCTAACAGAGCTGACTCTACAAGTATCATCCTTAGAATATCAGAATTAGCCATTCCAAGGGACTTAAGAACGCCTATTTCCTTTGTCCTTTCCATTACTGATGTGAACATTGTGTTTGCTATCCCAACCCCACCAACAAACAGAGAAATTGCAGCTATACCTCCAAGAAAAAGAGTTATCGTGCCTATTATCGTACCAACGCGCGCCTGTATTGTTTTGGAAGTGTTAATTGTAAAGTCTTGGTTTTGCTCTGAAACATGATGATTTGACCTAAGCCTGTCTTGTATATAGCCTGAAACTGTCTCTGTATCAGAACCTTCTGTGGTTTTTACATATATTGTAGAATAGCTGTCCTTTTCCCCTGAACTTACAAGATTTATGTCATCTGCGCTGGTTTTGGATATTATTACGCTGTTATCTCCCGAACCGCCAATAAAACCTCCAGTAGATTTCAATATACCAACAACATGAAAAATTTTGTTATTTATCTTTATCTGGCTGTTTATTCCAACTTCCTTTTTAAAAAGGCTGTGTGCAACCCTGTTGCCTATAACAACACCATTTGGATCGCTCTTTGAAAGAAACCTGCCGGATTCAAGGTCAACAGACTGCACAAGTTCCCATACACCAGGTTCAACTCCCTGTGCTCTTGATTCGGATTTCTGGCTGTTATATTCGAGTGAGACAGATCCGGAAACAACCCCTGTTGCATACAAAATACCAGGGATTATTTTTATTATCCTCAAATCAGAATCAGTAAGCGTTTTTGAATTCTGCCCTCCAAACCCACCAGCAAAGCCAAACCCCTGTGTTGCACGTTCACTTCCTGGGGTTATCAATACAAGGTTTCCGCCCAGAGAGCTTAGCTGCTGGTTAACACTCTCCTGCAACCCCTGCCCAATAGAAACAAGAGCTATAACAGCTGCAACACCCATTACAATTCCGAGTATTGTCAGTCCGCTTCTTAGTTTTCTGCTTAGAATTGTGTTCAAAGACATCCTAAATATATCTTCTATCCGCATAGGATAGCTCACTCCTTTTTCCTTCTAAACCTTACGTAAGCATAAACAATAACAACTACAGCAACCAATATTGCAACAAAATAATATACTGTATTATCCTGTCTTCCAAACCTCTGTGTTTGCCCCGTTGAAACTGCTGCACCTGCTGTTATTTTAACATCTTTCTCTGCACTCTGCCTGAAGCCTGATGTGTCTGTATATGAGAGTGTCACATGCAATGTCTGTGCACCTTCTCTAAACCCTCCTGTTCTACCTCCCTGATTTGCCCCACTTCCTTGGCTTATGTTTGCAAGAGGAACAACATTAAAAGTTGCAACCGTTGAATCACCAGGGTTCATGTTGCTAAGGAAAACAGTCTGTGCACCCAGTATCCTAAAATCTTTCTGGTCTTGGGTAGTTATAGAAACCGAAGTTGTTGGGTTAACGCCTATATTTGCTATTGAAAGTGTTATTGTGCTGCCAGAAAACTCCTGCATTGAAATATCAATATCACCTGCTCCCCCAACAATAACCCCTGCAATTGAACTGATATTTTGTTTTATTCCGCTCTTGTCTGTATACTCCATTTTTATGTTCAGTGCATAAGCTCCTGGTGTAATGCTTGGGCTTGTAACCATTTCTATGGGTATTTCAAATGTCTGGTTTGCATGTATTATAGGAAGAACTATCCTGTTGCTAGAACCTAGGGGGAGAATAAGATTGTTCTGTTCCTGCCATGTAAGAACAACGTTGCTGATATCAGTCTGACCACTGTTATAAACGCTGAATTTAGTTGTTGTATTTCTTCCAATGCTAACTATATTTGGAGTTATAGAAGTCAGCTCCAATATTTGCTGCGACTGCACATTTATTATTGCATACTGGTCTGTATCGCTGCAGCCAGTATCCTGACAATATCTTATTTCAATATGGATCCTGTAAAGGCCTGCTGGTGTTGTTGAAGGAACTGAAAACTTGAATGTTTGTGAAATACTGTCCCCTACAGCTAAACCTCCTATATTAATTGGTGTTTGGTCTGTAACAATTCCTGTATCAAGAGGTGTAACTGTTGCTTTAATATTTAGTGCAGAAGCTGTGCCAGTGTTTTTCAGGTTTACCTGTATATAGCCGTCTCCGCCCGGATAAGCTGTTATTGGATTTGTTACAAGAGTTATTTGGACTACAGGTGCAGCTGCAATAGCAGCTGAAGAGAAAATTAAAACTATTGACATTGCAATTATAATTGATTTTAATACAGTCATTTTGCACCACCCACTATTCTTCCGTCTTCTATCCTTATTATATGTTTCGAATGTGAAGCTATTGACTGGTCATGGGTTATAATCACAACAGTTTTTCCTTCTTTCTTGTTCAGATTTTCCAGTATATCTATTATATCCTTTCCGCTTTTAGAGTCAAGGTTTCCAGTTGGTTCATCAGCCAGCACAAATAATGGATTATTTGCAAGCGCCCTTGCTATCGCAACTCTCTGTTTCTGTCCGCCTGAAAGCTGGGAAGGGAAGCTGTTTGCCTTTTCTTTTAACCCAACCATTTCCAACAGTTCCTTGGCTCGTTTAACTCTCTCTTTTTTTTCCTTTCCTGCTATAACCATTGGCAGTTCCACGTTCTCTAAGGCTGTTAAAGTAGGGTAAAGGTTGAAAAACTGAAAAACAAAACCTATCTTTTCCCCCCTCAGTTTTGCTATTTCCGGCTCTTTTAACTTTGAAACTTCTTTCCCGTCAATAATAACTTTTCCCGAACTTGGCTTGTCTAATGCTCCTATAATGTGCAATAATGTAGATTTGCCTGAACCAGAAGGACCCATTATTGAAGCAAAATCCCCCTTCCCTATTTTCAGGTTTATACTGCTAAGTGCCGGCGTATCAACCCCTCCATTCCTGTAAACTTTTCCAACGTTCTCAAGGGATATTACAGAATCCATGCTAAGAACTCTGGAAAACAGACTATTTAATGTTTATGGTACCTGCGACACAACAGTGCATATTTAAAGATTTGTGGTTTAGTCTTCCAAATGACAGCTGTAAACTGGAAAGAAGAACTGGGCATTAGGGGAAATATACAAATTAGAAGGAAGCCTGCAAATCCTTTGGGCGTTTCAGAAACACATACAAGATACGAACAGGGATATTGGGTAATTTATACAAACAACCCTACATCAGCTAATATTTCCCATGAATATTTGCACATAAACATGGCAGAAAATGGGTTTCCCTGGTTTGTTCCATGCACTTTCAAAAATCCCAGCGGACTCACAGATAATGTTAAAGATAGCTTTCAAAAAGCGCTTGTACAGCTAAATACAGGTATACAGGATAATATATCACACGCCTATCTGTGGAGGATGCACCCCAGAATTAGTGGCGGAGTAGAATTAAGGGAGCAAGACTTATTGGACATTTACAACGCAGCTCAACTTCAATTAACTGCATTCAATAGAAGCAGTGACGCCCATTATAGGATGGTTTGTGAAAAAGAAGATGTTAAAGCTGTAAGTGATTTGTTTGGAACAGAAGTTATAGATCTTAGTGTTGCTGAGGAACTTATGAAGTTAGGGGTCCTCGAAGCTGCCTTTGATAGGTGGCTGCCTGACAAGAGCAGGCTTTGTGCAGAACTCTTAGAAACAGTGCCAGAGAGATGGAAAAAAATGGGCGATAAGGGATATAAAGGTGCAAGGAAAATATGTGAGCCGTTCTTTGATAAGGATCCTGACAACTATAATATAGGAGAGATTGAAACAGCTATGAGCGCTCAACTGGAATTGTTAGGGTTTGCACCTCCGGAATTTTACCCTATAGAAAATGTTCCTGACAGAACTGCAATAATATGGGTTTCAGATCCCTACAGCAAAGCTTTAGTAAGAAACCATCCAGACAGGTTAAACGTGGTAAATAGAGCTATCGTAAACGAATAATTGGCGCCCGAGGCAGGACTCGAACCTGCGACCTACTGGTTTCCGCAATTTAACAGCCAGTCGCTCTTCCTGCTGAGCTACCCGGGCATAAGCTGTAGTTTGTGTATGGAAAGCTTATAAAAGTACTGGGGCAGCAAGCTTCTGACTGCGAAGTTCTCTGATAAATGCTTCAGAACCTAATCTGGCCAAAATCCTTTCTCTCCTTGTTCCAAACTCGCTTGGAATAGTGCCCTTTAATCTTTCTGGAAGAGTACCGTTGAACATAACAACATCTGGAAAGTCTGTTTTGTAAGCGGTTTTTAATTCTGCAAGCTCTGCTTCCAGTTCTTTGAACCTTTCTCCTATATCAGATACAGGAACTCTGTTATACTCTGCTGCCTTAACAGCTTCTTCATAGCCAGTAACATTACCTATAGGAGTAACATCCTCAATAACAGCTCCAGAGGGTGTGGATGCTAATAAAGCTATGAGCAGACCATCCTTATCATTGCCAGATAATTTATTAAAAGCTTCTCTGCTTATACGTGATTTATGACTACCAATAACTTCCAGTTGCGTTCTGGCATGTGATCTATAACCATCAATTTTTTCCAGTTGTTTTTTCTCATGAGGAGTCAGTGGTATTGTATGTGGCTTGCTCAGTGCAATTAAATGGGATCCCCATTTGGTCTCTGCTTTGCTGACAACAGAAACGCTTCCCCTCAATAGTCCATCATACTCAACAAAATACATCCCAACTAAATTGTTGCCTCTATTAACACCGTTTCTTATAGGATCAGAAAAAGCAGATTTATTAATTCTGTAATCTGTATCACCTAAAAGATCAGCAAACAACTCCCAAGGTATTGAAATTTCAAAAGGATTGGTAAGAGAATAGCTTCCGAACAGCTCTTTCATACCTCCGGAAATCATGTAGCGCGGGACAAAACAGTACATAGGAGGATTTCCGATTTCTTTTGCAAGAGCATCCATATCCGGCTTTCTTCCAATTGCTCCGCTCCAAACCTGTTTCATTCCCATATTCAGGGTTCGAAAGAAGTTTATTTAAACCTTCTTAATTTTGACAAATTTTTCATTTACATGTCTGACAAATCAAAACCTACGACTGTCTAATGGGGGTATGTTTTATTCAGGCTGGAAACAAAATATTATATGCAAAAAGCAGTTGCTGGGATTTTAGTTAGTTTACTTGTTTTAGGAATGCCTGTATTAGCACAGGAGAATAGGGGGGGAATTGCTCCTGACAATATACTATATGGGATGGACGTTTTCATGGACAATATTGCAATGTCAATAGCAGCAGGGGATGAAAGAGCTTTGCTTGCAATGGATATAGCGAAAGAAAGGTTGTATGAAGCTAGTGCGATGAGTGAAGCTGGAAAGCCAGCAGAGTCTGAAATTGCTCTCCAGCACTCAACTGAAACTATGGAAATTGCGCAAAGGGAACTGCCGCCGCAGCTGGCTGAAAATGCAAAGGATTTATCAAATCAAGTAATACGTTTTGTTCAGAAAAATAGAGATTCTTTGCCAACAGAAGAGCTTTCTGAGAGAGCTATTGCAGGATCTGAGAAAATGATGGTTTCAGCTGAAGCTGCTGTAAGAGCTGCTGAATATTGCGGTTCTCTTGCTAAACAGAGCATAGAAGCCGTTAAATCAGACCCATATTGTTCTGGAACTAAAGCAAGTGATGGGGTAAGAAGGTTTGTTGAGAGTGAAGTAAAAGCAGTTGAGAAGGATTCTGAACAGGCTGTTACTGGAGTTGTACAGAACTGTGTATCTTCAGGGAAGTGTGACTGTTCTGCTATACTTGTTAAAGAATATAGGGATATTTGCGTACATAACAGTGAAAATGCATTAAAATGCGGGTTTCAGGGAGATCAGCAAGCCTGTATGGATCTTGATAAGAAAATAGTGGATAATCCAACGCCTTTTGCTGTTTTCCAGACTGTTTCACTGAAGGAGATTGTGCAGAAAGCTGCAAAAGAAGCTTATGAGAAAGACAGGCCTGTTGAATGTTCTGGAAAGACAGCTGAGGAATGTTCAAGGATTTTTGCTAATTCTGGAATGGTTATGTCTCCGACTGAAACAGGAGTTGGTATAAGAGAGGCAGAAAATATATACCAGCTTATAAAAAGTATACCAGAAGAGAGCTTAAGCTCTTTTGATTTGGAGCAAAAGAAAACAATGCTTGCTGATATGCAAAAATACTTAGAAAGTATGCCTGAGAGGCGTTCAGAACCTACCTTAACAGCGGTCCCAACGCCTTCTGATATGGTTTCTTCAGAGGGATTAAAAACTGGAAATCCTTCTTTCCCATATAGTTCTGTTGCAGACTGGGAAGCTGCTGGAAAGCCCTATATCCCTGGTTCCCCGCCTCAAACCCCTCCTGAAGGGTTTGCAAGCTGGACAGATTATGAGAACTTTGCACGTTCGCTTGCACAGAAATCTATCAATCTTCAGCCTCCGAAAGGGTTTTCTTCATGGCAGGACTGGCAGTCAGCAGGATCTCCTAACCTACCAGATGTACCAAGTGAAGTCTATGCTATGGCACATGGGCTTCCGCCTGTAACAACAACCACTGTTATATTACAGAAATGTATGCAGGTTATAACACAGGCTTATAATCCTGTTAGTTTAGTTTGTTCAACATTCCCAAACAACTGCCTTCCTGAAGGCTGGGTTCAAGGTTGTCCGTCAGACAAAGCTGTTATTCCAGCTCAACAGGAACCAGCTCCTCCAGCAGGTTTCTCGAGCTGGCAGGATTGGTATAGTTCAGGAGCTCCTGCTGTTGAGGGGGTTTCAAGCGATATTGTTACAAGAGCAAGGGAGTCCATCGCAACCACACAAACTACATTAATTCCTGTTACAAACAATGTTCAAACTGTTCCAACAACAATATTTACACCAATTCCCACAACAGTTCCTCCAGTTGTTCCTTCTACTATCCCCGAGGCTCCTGTTGGTTTCTCAAGCTGGCAGGAATGGTATAATGCTGGAGCACCTGCAGGAGATGGGATACCGCAGGATTGGGTAAATGCTGCACACTCTGCACAGCAAATCCAGCCTTTATTGCCTTCAGTTACAACAACCACTTCCACAACAATAATTGTTCCAACAACACTTCCAATGCCTGCCCCACAGCCTTATAATCAACCGGCTCCTCCAGCAGGATTTACAAGCTGGGAAGCCTGGTATAATTCAGGAGCTCCTGCTGTGGATGGGGTTTCACCGGAAATGCTGGCTGCAGCACAGCAGGCAAGAACTTCCAGCGCAACAGGAGCCTTTACATTAAAATTTGAAAAAGAAATAAATATACAATCTTTGATTATAGAATTTTTCCACAAATTTTTCTAAATATTTCTTTTTTTGTATAAATAGTTTGATAGAATAGTTTTATAATAAAATAAAAAAGCACGAAGTATATACTGTAAAATCTATTTTGACGTGTCAGAAACTATTTAAATAGGCTGAGTAAAACTATAATAGTACTTTTCCATATCTCTGTTGGCGCAGAGTTTGGTTCAAAATCGTTGGCGCGATTTTGTTTGTGCAGACTGGGTTCTGGTTGAACAGTGTTAAGTATCTCTCAGGAATTGGTGTTCCAAAAAGATTTCTGCGTACAGTAAGATTAACAACAGTGCTTTAAAAGCATTTCGCTTCCGCAGTAGAGATTTCCAAAACCAGTGTGCTCTGGCACACACGACAACACTGGGAAACCAGGAAAAAGGAGGGGGTTTGAATGGCGAATTCATCCCTAGTAAGTTCAGCGTTTGACAGGGCTTTCGGCTCTGGGCCAGCGCAAACAACAGCCCGTTCACCGGGAGTACAAGGCAGAATAGAAGATGTAGCTTCTCAAGATTGGGAGAAGAGAGTTGAAGAGGAGTTTGATCTCCAAATGCACAAAGCCAAAATAATGGTAGTTGGCTGTGGAGGAGGAGGCTGCAACACTGTAACAAGGTTAACAGATCTTGGGGCAGCAGGAGCAGAGATTATTGCATTGAATACAGATGCAAAGCACCTTTCAATCACAAAAGCTCATAAGAAAATCCTTATAGGAAAGGATACAACCAGAGGGTTAGGAGCTGGTGGGTACCCACAGGTAGGAGAAAAGGCAGCAACTGAGAGCAGGACACAGGTAAAACAGGCTCTTGAGGGAGCTGACCTTGTCTTTGTAACAGCTGGTCTAGGTGGAGGAACAGGAACAGGTTCTGCACCAGTTATATCAGAGATTGCAAAGAGTTTAGGAGCAATAGTTATTGGAGCAGTTACAATGCCTTTCAAAATGGAAGGTACAAGGATACAGAAAGCAGAAGATGGTCTTTCCAAGCTGCGCCAAGTCACTGATACAGTTGTTGTAATAGAGAACCAGAAATTGCTTGAGTATGCAGGCTCAATGCCTCTAGCACAAGCATTCGCCCTTGCAGATGAGTTAATCTCAATGATGATAAAGGGAATAACAGAAACAATAACAGTACCATCACTCGTAAATCTAGACTTCGCAGATGTAAAGGCTATAATGAGCTGCGGAGGAGTTTCAGCAATCTGCGTTGGGGAATCTGATTCCCAGACAAGGATAAAGGATGCTGTACTGAAAGCCATAAACCATCCATTGCTCGAGGTAGATTACCAGGGAGCTTTGGGAGCACTAGTACATGTGGTTTGCGGACCAGACTGCACTCTAGCTGAGATAAATGAAGCTGGTGAATTGATAAGCAAGAGACTCAGCCCGGAAGCACAGGTTATCTGGGGAGCGAGGGTATTGCCTGAATACACAGGTAAAGTCCAAGTGATTGCAATAGTCACTGGAGTAAAAAGCCCATACCTCCTAGGACCTATGGAAAAGGCTGAAGTCGCCAGAGCAAGAGAGAGCGAACTGGGCATTCCCGTAATACTGCGGTAGAATGAACCAGTACTTTTGCGCAATGCCTGAGTAAACACCGCACAACCCCCACTTTAGCGGTGTGGAATGGGCATTCGCTGGGGCTGGGCAGCCTTAACAATTTCGCGCAGCAAGTGAATTGGAAACAAGCGCAACCAAATGGGCTGCCCGCCCCTCTACTTTAACTAACATATAAAAAAACAAAAAACAGGGTGAAGAAAATGGACAGAGAAGCTGTATTAACAATATTTACAAAATACTTTCCCACCCCCGATGAAAAATTAGGAGTTGAGAAAAATGGAGTTTGAAAAAGGGTTTGAAGTTTGGGTCGGAGAAGCACCCCCAGTTTTCCTGCTTTTCAAGTCAGACGGGTTTAATTAATCGGGCGGGGGCCTTTTATGCCCAGTTCCAATTGCTGCTCCAGTATGCAGTGATATAGAATAAAGAACATCCTCCATTCTTTGATTGCACATTGCTCTCACAGCCTTTTCCTGCGGGAAATAAACTTCTACACCTTCTATAGTTCCTACACGCAAGTATCCAGCTTTTTCAGCTCTTTTGAGATTTTCCGGATTATGATCTGCCCTAAAAGGATGTTTCTGTTCCTGCAGAAAATAGTTAGCCCATTTAACAGCTGTACTGTGGCTCTCTAAATCAACGCCTCCAAACTCTCCAAGAGCAGTTGAAATTGAAACTATTGGATGTACAACCTTTTCTAGTGCCAGTTCTTGTGGAGGGAAAGCACATCCAATCCTTGAGCTGCTTATATCACCCAGCCCATCCTTAACATGCACAACGCCTGGGGAATAGACACCAGTAAGTCTCCTTACATCAGGATCTGTATAAAATGTAAATGGCATTGGCCAGTTAAGCACCCTGTATTTTTCTATCCCTTCCCCAATTTTATGTATCTCAAGCTTAACCCCATTCCCGTTTTCTGTTTTTACATCACTCATTTTCTCTACCTCATTCATCTATTGAACTCTCTATCTACCAGCCGCGGATCACAGGACCGAAGAATATCGCGTATTTCCATTATGGGAGTCATCATGTGTTGACTTGCTTCTTTAAACCTCCACGAGATTTCCTTTTCCATTGGTTCGAATGCTTTCAAAAGCACATTTCCACTGGCTTTTGTTGCTTCATCATCTACATGAGGATTTGTTGCAGCCCTCATGAAAACTGCACTTGTATGTTGATTTGGAAGGGATGCCAAAAATCCTTCTACCATTTCTATCTTTTTTTCTCTAGAATACTCCAAATTCTGGTTAGCCATAATGTTTTCCCTGTAAGCCTTTCCAAACCCTTCTGGCACAGCAGCTTCAAGAACATACAAAACCGGAGCTCTTGCTATACTTTCTGGAAGTTTGGGTATAACACCAACAACCTCCTCAATCCTCTCCCTTAAAACATCAGTTTTGTAAGTTGGGGAGAAAACATAAGCGCTTGTAAGTGTATGTCGCGGGAAAGGCTTTATGTGGTCGCTGTCAAAAGGCAGAGCTTGTGCTTTTTCAAAAGCATCTAAGTAATGGGCAGCTGTATTATCCATTTTATCCCTCCCATTTTTCCCAGAGTTTTTCAAACCTTTCTCCAAATTCCGGAATTGTTACTTTATCTGGCAGCTTCGCTGGAGGATTGCTTATCAAATATATATCAATCCCGTCTGGTGTGACTTCCCCTCCTGTTGTCTCTTTCAATCTTCTGCTCACTGTTTCAGCGTATGTATGTCTTGCAGCTTTCCTATCTGAAATCCCATTATCTAATATTTGTTTCCAGCCGCGTGGATTATCAAGAGTATGAACGCTTGCAATCCCATAGGCTGCTCTGGTTGGAGGGCTTTCAGGCTCACTAACTTCTGGAGCAGGAAACTCATCCCCTCCACGTACATATCTATCTGCTCCTAACATAATTTCATGCGAAGCCTTTTGGGGGTTCTCAACTACAGCTAATCCAGGTAAAACCTGTGTTACCCTACCTCCAGTTTCGGCCTCTAAAACAGCCTTTAGATTTGCAAGATAATGTGGATTGTCCCTGCCGCCTCTCCCATCAAAAGCATACCTTGTCCTTACTGGCAAAGCAGCAGCTTCTTTTGGATCGCTTGAATTTTCACCCATTTAACTCTCCTCTATGTCTCCATCTCGCTCAGGAGAGGGTCATGTTCTTTAAACCTCTTCTCTGGGTCTGAGAACGTTGCCTTGTTCTCTGTGTCCAATATCCTTTGTATATGGTCTGGTATTTGGTTTGATGATGCGAACATTTTTTAATCACCTCATAGTAGTTATCTATTATTAAGCATCCCATATATTAGATACTTTGCCCTATTTTGAGCGAGAAAAAAGGTATATTTATATATTAGAACGAATAATTAGCTAATATGGAAGGAAAAGAACAGGTAAAAACCGAAAAACTAGAGGGGAAATTGAAAATTGACGAGAAAGACAGGGCTATAGTGAATTATTTGAACAAAAACTCGAGAGCTACGCTGAAAGAAATTGGAAAGGAGGTTGGGCTCTCGATAGATGCTGTAAAGGACAGGATTGATAAACTAAAGAAAAATGGGGTTATAGACAGGTTTACAATAATGATAAATCCCTCAAAGCTTGGCTTTCCAGTTGCTTCCCATGTTTACATAAGGCTTCAGAACATTACTGAAGTTCGTTACAAGGAACTTATAGACTACCTGAAGTTCCATGACCGCATCCCTATTTTAATTTCAATGATGGGGGATTTTGATTTGTATATGTTAATGATTTCTGAAAATAATTCAAACATGAGCAAAACTATGATGGACATAAGGCAGAAGTTTTCTGAGCTAATTGCAGAGTGGAAAGAAGTTACAACCGCACAGGTTTACAAGATAGAGGAGTATAGGTTCTGAGGCTAAGAGTCAATTATATTACCACTTGTAAGTGATAAAAGCTTTATATACAACCTAGAACCAATTATATAGTATGGGAAGGCTAGCTGTAGAGATGGTGCAGCCTAAGGCTGTTATCCAACAGGCATTGAGAGAATTACCAGAAGAACAGCTGGATGGTGTTTTTGATATCATAGCTGAAAGGGGCCTTTCTAATATGCACAGGTCATTGGGCATTGTTCCTGCTTCTGCTGAATTTCAAACAGCTGCAGATGAAGTTGTTGGTGAATTTAAAGAATTATTTGATGGTGAAGGTAGGGAGGAATTTATACCTTATGATAGGGTAAAAGCAACTTTACTAACAGAAGAACAAAGGTATGATGAAGCTTTGGAAGGGAGTTTAGATAAATCGGGATTAACAGGGGATATTTCTGCTATACAAGTAGAACTTGTAAAAGGAATGGCTGGTGTTGTAGATAGGGGATTAACTATTCCCCGCGTAGTTGATGGAGAGTGGAGATACATTATAGAGATGTATACAGACCCAAGGCTGTCTCTGCCTAAGGAACGTTTTCAGAGGGTTCTTGCACATGAATTAGGGCATATACCGCAGTTTGAGTATGGAGCTATAGGAATGGATGCAAAAGAATTTGTTGCTTTAGAAGGTTCTATGCAAGCACTCTGGAATGAACTATGTAAAATTAAAGGTGTGGAACCTGCTCAAGCCCCACTTACATCAGATGCGTTCAGCAATGCTATGCTTAGACTAATACCAATATTTAATGGACATACAACGACTTTCAATGATAAAATGACAAAATATAGAAGTTTGGTAAAAGAACGGGGAGATAAACTAGGATCTTATGAAAATAAAATGCGTGGATCAAAAATGTTAAGGGAGGGATTTGCTTCCTGGGTTTCTGATCAGGTTTCACAGGAATTAGGATATGCGGAGGATACAAACTATGCACCTTCCTGCGCAGTTGATAGTCCATACAGGGATGGGCTTAGAAGATTAAAGAGCCTGCCGCTTCCGGAAGCTTTGAAACTGGGGCTGATGAAAAGCTCTGACAGAGAATTGGTGGCAGCTACAACCCAAAGCAGATGGAATTTTTTTGGAAGGTAAACTATATAGAGAGCATATAAGCTACAGGATATGTTATAATCCATTCTCCAATTTCACTGGCGGGTATTTTGCCCTCCTTTGGGATAAAAGGATCCTTGAAATGATAGCTCCCATCATTATATTCTTCGTCAATATTAAAAGCATAAATAGGCTTATAGAAAGCCTGCTTAAGCCACTACAACAACAGTATAGTCAGGTATAAGTGGGGCAAGTAAATTAGCTCCCTGATCTATAAGAGCTACCATGTCTGGTGCTCTCTCCTCAATAATCTTTCTTGCGTGTATTGCCTGCTGGGAAAGCTTCAATTTGAATTCTTTTCCAACTTCCGCAAGAGCTTCCTCTCTTGTGAGTTCTTTTAGGGCAGAAAGTGTTTTCTCAGCAAGATCAATTCTTCTTCCAAGATAAGCGGCAGCATAGTTCCTTTTATGTTCTAGCATTTTACTATTGGCCCTAATTTGTGCTATCCTTTGCCTTGTTTTTCCAATTTCATTATTACCCTTCAATTCTTCCTTTGCCATGCCAAGCATTAAATGACAGGCACTAAGGTCTTCATCATCAAGGGGTATAACACCTATCCTGCCTTCTTTTGCATATCTTGACAAAGGACCTAGAAAGCTCACATCCACGCCATTCCTGTACATTTCCTCATAAGAAGGCGGAAGCTCTAAACCAAGAGTTTTAGGCGCATATAGTCCAATGGCCTGTTCTACCATATCTAAAAGTTCTTTTCTTCCATGTGCTATAGAAAGCAAAATCCTGTCACTCATAAAATTCACTTGTTACTCCGCAGCTATAGCTGTTCCAAGCAGAACTGCTTCAGCTTCCTGATCTGTTGGTGCACTGAAAAGCTCCCGTGCAGTGGACAGTGTATCGTGCATAGCCTCCCTGTATATTGTATCCAGAACAAATTTTATAGTACCTAAGGGCCTGCTATCAGTTGTGAAATGCCATTCGTCATTTGGCAATTTGGACTCTGGAATAGCTCTGCTTATTGGTACTGGTAACCTGCTGGATGCGGGTATTTTATCGAGATATCTATTTATAGAATTAATTGAAATTCTGCCTAATTCTGATTGTGCTAAATAAAGTTTTCTTAAAGTAGAGAGATACATATAGCTATTTAATTTCCAACCAATATTCAAATGTGATATAGCATCGAAAGAGTTAAGTAATTTCAAATCAATAATAAACATACTATCATGATCCATTACCCATTTTTTTGTTTTACGATCTTGGCTTTCGAATTCCCAATTATATTTCCATAAAAATGGTATATTTTTCATACCAAAACTTTCTCTAACTATAAGTTCAAGTTCACGCTCAGCACCGCTAATTCTAAATCCTTCGTGCTTGGCATTAGGATCAAACTCTCTTTCTATAACATTATCTAAATGTTCTATTTCTATAATAGGTGGAAGACCCGCATACTTTAAAGCACCCACATCGTAGTGAGTGCAAACATCAGCAAACCTGCGCACGAATTTTGTCCTTGTTTCAGGATCTTTTATCCTGCTGGCAAGAGTTCCAATATTCTCTGTGCTTGCAAGCAAAAATCTTTGCCCTGATTTTTCAGCTTCTGTTTCAAGCCCCAAAATACGTTCTACAACTTCGTTAACTATCCCCCTTTCACCCCTAAGTTCCCGTATCCTAGCAGCCTTCAGTGCATAATTGGCATCATCGCATACAACTATCTTTTCATCCCCTCTAGGAGAAGACAAATGCTTCATTTCGTATGTTTCCTTGTCTAAAGTATAATGTACTATTCCAGCGCTGTCTGCAAAATGCCTTAAAAGGAAGGTTTTTCCAGAACCTGGACCGCCATATACCAATCCTCTCTGCTGGCTTCCTTCTAACCAAGCTTCAAATTTTCCAACTCCTACATTAAATAGCGGGTTGTCTGTAATTTGTCCTTTCCCTAAATATTCTGCTCTTCCCTTTATATTGCCTTTCAATACCATAAATTAACCAAACTTAGTTGGAAAGAAACCTTTAAGAAAGCATGGGTTTTTGCTAGTGAGAATATCTGCGCTCGCGCGGGTTTGATCTTTTAAACTGCTCATTGTTCCCAAATCTTTCATAATGGGAAACCTGTGATAAGGGATGGCGAGGGTGCAATTCAGGTTCTTCTGCTGGCCAGCCTAACAAAAGTATTGCTGCAGGTCTGATAAATTCAGGGCATTCTAAAAGGGTTTTAACCTGCGGTTCTGAGAACCCACCAACCCAGCTTACTCCCAAACCAAGGGAATGGGCAGCCAAAAGCATGTTCTCTGCTGCAGCTGCAGTATCCTGTATACCATATAGCTTTTCTCCTCTCTCTCCAAAAGTAGTTGCAGCTATTTTAGTGTTTATACAAACAACAACATAGACTGGAGCATAAATCATCCAGTCTTCCTCAAAACTAGCTTCCTGTATATGTTTTTTCAACCCTTCTTCTCTAACAACTATAAATTCCCATGGTTGGTGGTTTCCAGCACTCGGAGCTTTAGTCCCAGCTTCCAAAACCATATCCAGAACATCCTGCGGTATATCCTTTTCCTTAAAATGCCTTACAAAACCCATTGTATGTATAGCTTTCAGAACAGCCTCCGCCAAATCCCTCTGAGAAGGCTTCTTTTTCCCGCCAAAAGCCGCCAGCTCCTTAAAAACCATACCTCAGAATAGATTTCCAAATATTTAAGCCTACTGCGTAGCTATCAGCAAGAAGTCTTAAAAATTGTGCATATTATCCTATTATATAGTGTGCCTAAAGGAGAAAGTGTAGAAGCTGTTATTTTTATATTTTTAGCAAGCTGGTTATTGTTTTCATCAGCCTCAGCTATAGTATTCTTTGTATCTAGTGATACAACAAACTGGTACTCATCCGCAGGTATTCCGGAAACAGACTTGCTTAATTTGATGCTGCCACCTGCCGGAACTGTATAGCTTTTTATACTGTTTTCATTATCTCCATAAGGGAAACCACAAGCACAATAATGCCCTGGATTTGTGTTAGTATTGCAAACAGCACGCTTTATCCCGCCGCATTTTGGGTAAAATACAGGGCTGCAATATGCTCCCTCATTAGTGCATAATCCTTTTGTAGGTCCTATACCATCCTTCCCGAGTATTCCTGCCTCTACAGTATCTTCATTTATTGTAGCAGCCAAACCTCCTTTATTCCCGACTTCAGTAACTAAATTCCCATTGGAAAAACTAATGCTTTTCACATATAGATCTGGTTTTCCTCCAGGAGCTGGAAGAGTTACTGATGCTCCATTAGTAGTAATATAACCAGTAGAAACCTGTAAGAAAAATAAACCAATAAGAACAACAATAATTAATGCTACTACAACAGAGCTTGTGCTAGTGGACATTTTATCAATAAAATATTATATGTTCACATTTATAAAGCAGTTCCGTTGCCAATAGATTATCTAGTCCCTTGCAGACCTGTCAAGAGTAGCTTCCCTGTCCAGCTCTTCCATCAATTCCAATCTTATATCCCTAACATATCTTCCTATTGCTTCCAGTTTTTGTGCTGGGCTTTGAAAATATGGAGCAAGCGCAGGATCGTCTTGCATACCTCTCATTACTCTGGCAGTATTAATCACTGTTCTCTGCCCCAAATCCCTTCTTGTTTCAGGACAGTAGCCAGAGAAAAAGTCTTTTCTCATTGCAGTTTCTAGAGGGCCTTTATATGTTGTTAGAATAGCCTGTACATCTTCCCTTCCACAAAGGTGGCTGTCATCCAAGGGAAATGCTTTTCCACCAGCCGAACCATTAAATGCCATACAAATAATAGGGTTGAAGTTCTATATAAAGCTAACTATTGTTTGTTACTTTAAAGTGGTTAATATTTTGTGATATGTTAATATTCCTGTGAAACGAATATTTAGCATGCCAATCGAGGTTTCTGCGGGTGGGTTTGTATGGGACAAAAAGAGCAGAAAAATGCTTCTTATTCTGGACAGTTATGGGAAATGGGCTGTGCCAAAAGGATTAATAGAAAAGGGAGAGACTCCTGAACAGGCTGCTTTGAGAGAAGTGAAAGAGGAGACTGGGATTGAGGCAAAAATACTGGAAAAGCTGGGGGAGAACAAGTATTTTTACAGGAGGGATGGTAAAACAATTGCTAAAACTGTTCATGTTTTCCTAATGGGGGGGACAGGGGAAATAAAGGTACAGTGGGAAATTAAGGGAGCAGAATGGGTTGAACTGAAAGAAGTTTTAGAAAGAATTGGGTATAATAACCTGAAAGAGCTGGCTGAAAAGGCGCTGGAAGCTATCAAAATGAAAAGTTAGATTATATTTTCAAAGAATTTCCTAATACGAACTTTTATATATTTGCTCATATTGGGATTTAGGGAAACGTGTAATCCATAAGATGTTATCTTGCGTAATATTACGCCTTCTCGAATCAGCTTTTCTGCCATTTGTTTATACTCTCTGACGTACTCTGGAGGGACGCCTTTATACAAATGTGTAAAATCTGTATGAGAAGCGCCCCATTTTCTTTTTCTGTAAAGTTTGTGGAGTATGTCTGCCTCTATCTGTTCATCGGATATTTTGGCAGACATACTATCACTTTTTTGCTAAGTAATTTGCGAGTGCAACAAGACCCAATGTTATAATAGCCGCCAGTGCAATAGATCCCAATATCTCTTGTGTACTAGCTTGATATGTATCTACAATTTGTTTCTGGTAATTGCATTTTCTACATATATACCAATTATATCCTAATTCTTCATTTTTTTGTAGGGTGTTAAAATCAAAGGGACATGTTTTGTCTGCAAGTAAACCTTTAACTTCGAGTGGGAGATTTTTGAATCCGTTTTTTGCTATTTCCGCTTGCAATCTTTTAGTAAGTTCATAGGTTTGTTCTGGTATTTTAATTGTTGTGTAATCCATTTTTACCACATTATATTCTCTCGAATATGTATATACATATAAGGGCACTTATATATAAACTTACCGTTCAAAGTATATTTAAACAAACTTTCAAAGGTTGTTGTGTATGCAAGAAACTGAAAAATCCGTACTCATTGAGTATTTAGGAAACCATCCTATCATAAGAATTATAGATTTCCTTCTAGAAAATAGACTCTTTGATTATTCAAAAAAGCAGATAGCGGAGGGATCGGGAATTGGAAGGCTTACGCTTTTTAAATACTGGAACAAGCTAGATAAAACAAACATCGTAAAGGTGTCCAGGATTTTTGGGAAAACAAAATTATATAAGCTTAATGAAGAGAGTCCGGTAGTCAAAAAAATAATAGAATTGGAATTGACCCTTGCTGATATGGCTTCAAAAGAGATTTTAGAAAGTAAAAAATCTACAGAAACAAAGCATCCCATTCCCGCCTAGAGATTGGGCAAGGTGAAATAATATGGTACAATTTGAAGAAAGAGTGCTTGAACCGCCCTTCAAACCCAGCTTTGTGAACTCTCTGATAGAACTGGATAGGAGGGTGAAATCTGGACAGGAAAAGGTACATAGAAACAAAAAAATAAGCGATTTGCTATAGCGGCGGTTTCATGCATTATTCATAACTGGAGTTTCCAGTAGTCTGCGGGGAACAGTGTCGCCTGCTGCCTCACACTGGATTTCCACTAAAGCTCCCAGTGGAAGAGAGGATACACCAACAACAGCTCTAGCTGGTTTAGTGTCAGAAAACATCCTTTCATACAATCTATTTACTGTTGGATAGTCTTTCATATCCACTAAGTATACTGTAACAGATGTTACATTCTCATAACCCCATCCCACCGCAGATAAAATTCCACCTACATTTTCTAGAGCCTGTCTTGTCTGGGCTTCTATACCACTGACTAATTTCCCTGTTTTCGGGTCTATTCCTATTTGGCCAGATAAATTAAGCGTGTATTTTCCATCATGTAAAACAGCCTGCGAATACGGACCTATTGGTGCGGGAGCTTTTTCTGTTGATACTGCAACTTTTCTCATTTCAAAAATAATGACTAGATAAAGATTAATAACTCTGGTCTTTGCTAGAAAAGAAATAGCTTTTAATCGTTTTCTATCAGACTATTTTTATGATTCCATCATTTAGAATGCCGGGAGAGGAGAGAATAGATAGTGCTCTCATTTTTTTGAAAAGAACTGGAGAAAAATATGGAATTAACCCGCGCAGGGTTTTAGATGCGGGCTCTGGACCCGGATTTTTCACCAGAATATTATATGTACTCTATCCAGCTGCAGATGTATATGCTATGGACTTGAGTAAAGACTACTTGGATTTGGGTGTTGAGGATTGCAGCTTAAAATCTAGTAAAACTGTCCATGCTGATATAAAATATCCATGGGCAGGGGAGAGATTCGATTTGGTAATTGGAATGAACGTTACTGCTGATGATCCATCTGCTGCAGAGGGGTGGAGTGCGCTTCCGCCATCAGAATTTTTAAAGTTCCTGACTCCGGGGGGTTTTTTCTTCTATACAACTCCCGAATTCGATCCAATAGACCATAGACCTAGTGACAATGAAGTTATACAGGAATTAATCAAGCGGAGAATGAACCTCACTCCTCCAGAGCTAAAGCCTCTGGAGCACAAAGTAATTGGCGATGTGGATAGGTCAATAGAGAAAGAGGCTGATTTTGCCACACTTTATAGGTACGAGCCGCTTAAACAGCCGGTTTGAAAGCTTTTATTCT
Source organism: Candidatus Aenigmatarchaeota archaeon (assembly GCA_016198755.1). Classification (GTDB taxonomy): domain Archaea; phylum Aenigmatarchaeota; class Aenigmatarchaeia; order Aenigmatarchaeales; family JACQIB01; genus JACQIB01. The sequence continues at coordinate 159,003 of JACQIB010000004.1, read as the reverse complement.
GGCTCTGCAAATTTTCCAGTATGAAGTACTCTATTCTTGTTGAGGTTTATGCGGAGCTGGAAAAGCACTCGGGCAAAATAAAGAAAGCAGAGGTTGTCTCTGAGCTTTTGAAAGAAACGCCTGCTGCAGATTTGGAACAGGTTGTACTTTTGCTGGGTGGAAGGGTTTTTCCTGTCTGGTCTGATAAGGAAGTTGGGGTTGCCATACAATTAATGATACGCGCGGTTTCAAGAGCTGCAGGAATTTCTCCGGAGGAAGTGCAAAAGCAGTTTAACAAGAGCGGGGATTTGGGATTAACAGCTGAAGAACTATCAAGGGAAAAAAAGCAGCGTTCTTTTGGGAAAAAGGAACTTACAGTAGAGCATATTTTCGAGGGCCTGAGAAAGCTGGCTGAGGTTTCTGGAGCTGGTAGTCAGGAGAGGAAGCTGGACTTTATTGCTGAACTTCTTATTTCTGCAAAGCCTCTGGAAGCAAGGTATATTGTGCGCACTGTTTTAGAGCAGTTAAGGGTTGGTGTGGCTGAAGGTATTGTAAGGGATGCAATTGCAAAAGCCTATTCTGTATCCCCGGAAGATGTGGAAAATGCCTGGTTTTTAAATCAGGATTATGGGGAAATTGCAAGGATAGCTAAGGAGGAGGGGACGGAAGGGTTGAAAAAAGTGAGAATAAAGATTGGGAACCCGGTTTTTGTTTTGCTTGCTGAGAAAGCACCCACACTGAAAGAAGCGATAGAAAGCTTTGAGAAAGTTGGGATTGAACAGAAGATAGATGGAGCAAGATTACAGGTACATAGAAAGGGAAATCAGTTCTGGGTTTATACAAGGAGACTGGAAAATGTAACAAAACAATTCCCGGATATTATAGAATACTGCAAGAAAGGGATTCGCGCAGAGAACTATATTGTAGAGGGGGAATGTGTTGCTGTGGATAAAAAAACTGAAAGGCCTTTGCCTTTCCAGGCCCTCTCCCAAAGGATAAAGAGAAAATATGATATAGAAAAAACATTAAAGGAAATTCCTGCAAAATTGAATTTGTTTGATGTTGTTTTTCTGGATGGGGAAAGTCTGTTTGAAAAAACATTGGAAGAACGCAGAGCTTTGCTCGAGAAAATTGTTTTTCCACAGAAAGGAAAAATTGAGCTTTTGGAACAATTAAGAACAAAAAACTTGAAAGAAGCAGATCAATTTTATAGGAAGGCTTTGAATGAAAGTCAGGAAGGAGTAATGGTTAAAAATCTTGAGGCTTTATACCAGCCTGGGAGGAGGGTTGCGGGTGGCTGGTTAAAAGTTAAGCCCACGCTGGAGAATCTGGATTTGGTTATTGTTGGGGGGACTTGGGGGACTGGAAAAAGAGCTGGATGGATTGGATCCCTGCTTTTGGGATGTCGCGATCCTGATACTGGAAAGTTTTTAGACTGTGGAATGATGGGAACTGGAGTTAAAGAAAAGGAAACAGAAGGCAGTGTAACTTTTGAGCAGCTCACAAAACTTCTTAAGCCATTGATTCTTTCAGAGAAGGAGAGTGAAGTAAAATTTAAGCCAAAAATTGTTATTGAGGTGGCTTATGAGGAGATACAAAAATCTCCAACATACGAGTCTGGTTTTGGTTTGAGATTTCCGAGGTTTTTGCGTATCCGCACGGATAAAGCCCCAGAGGAAGCTGATAGTTTGGAAAGGCTGAAAACAATTTATGGGCAGCAGAAGGGGAAAAAGTGATGAGAGAGTATATTGTAGCTGGGGATATTCTTAAACGAGTAGACTTGCAGGTTCCCTTGAAGTCTGCATTAGAAAAGGTTTCAGAAGCCTATAGGATTGGGAATGTTTTGCATTACAGGATTATACAGATGGGTTTTGAGGATGCGAATATCGTTTTGGAGACGAAAAAAGGAAAGTATGTGCTGAAGATTTTCTCAAAATTAAAAACTCTCAGAAAAATAAATGATGTTGTTAAAGGGTTAGTAGAATTCAGAAAAGCTGGTGTTCCAACTCCAAAATTATTGAAAGCGAGAGGGAAATATTTGCTAAAAATTGGAAAAAGCTATATGTGTTTAATGGAGTTTTTTACTGGGAAAAGCTTTGAGGGGAGGAGTGTTTCTGAAAAAGAACTTAATAATATTGTAAAATTTATGGCAAAAATACACGGGCTGAGGTTTAAAGTAAAACATAATTATGATTCGTGGGGAACAGTTAATTTAGTTAAGGAGTATAGGGAAAAGAAAAGGTTTTTGCGGGAAAAAGACAGAAAATTAGTGGAACCTGCTGTGCGCGAGTTTGGAAAAATAAACTTTTCAAAGTTTAGGAAATCCATTATACATGGGGATTTGCAGAGGCATCATTTTCTAAAGAACAGCAAGGGGGATATGTGTATAATTGATTTGGGCTGTATGGATTACAATGCTTCTGTTCTTGATTTGGCAATTTTCCTTGCGCTTTTCTTTCCAGTTAATTCTGTGGGAAAATGCAGGAAAATATACTATTTTGTTCTGGAAAAATACAACAGTATCAGAAAACTTACAAAAGAAGAGACAGAAGCTATTCCAATACTTATACAGGCAACATATGCTATCTACCTGATAGCTTCAACTTACAATAAGTCCCCATATTGGATAGAGTTTGCAAGGAAGGGGCTGGGAGTTTCGAGAAAGCTCTGGAAAGACGGAACTATTTTAGACTCTCCAAAACTGTGAGTAGATTTGCTTTTACAAGAGAAAACTTCAATTCATCTCCAAATAACTCCTTTGCAATAAATCTTATATAAGATTCCGAAGAGAGCATAATATCAACAGATTTCCGAATTATGTCTTTATGTTTTAATTTATCCCAGTTTAACTCTCCACTATAAAAAAATAGTGCATATATATCTGCCGCATCCTTCTGCTTTTTTTCTGTATTTTCTCTTCCTAAAAATCCTTCTACTTTTAATGCCAGCAATATATCAACAGAAGGAACCAAAATAGGCATATTTTCAAAGATTAAAACCTCTTTAGAGTCTGTTTCAAACATTTCGGCTATTAGCTGTGAGGTCCAGAGCTTTAGTTCTTTGCTCTCTTTGTTACCGAAGATATCCAAAAATATAATGAAAAGATTATAACTCTGAATCTTTTTGGACTCCTCCTCAGTCAACTCTCTGCCTGTTTCTCTTTCTGTTATCAATTGGTATCTAAAAAAATAACCGCTTGGCAGAAATCCATTTCTTTGCATAAATGTATTTAATTTTTCTGCGGCTTCTGAATCAACGTCTATAAAAACATCTATATCCCTGCTTCCTAGATATTCGGATCCCGTTGCCTTTCTGAAATTTTCATGAACCCAAAGATAGACTGCCCAACCGCCCAGAAGACCTATGCCACCAGTGTTTCCAGTCTCTTTAAACAATTTAAGCACATATTGTTTTGATGTGTCTGTTTCAACAGGATCATATATTGCCATAATTCAATAGCACCTCGTTCTTTGCAATCCATTCTGCAACCTCGATTTCTCCTGAACTATAAAGATCGGAATAAAGCAGTGGAGAAGAAACTACCTTTATACCATTAATTTCTCTTGCACCAGTAAATGGATTAAGATCAGATATTAACAGCCTTATTGAACCTTTCGCACTCTCGGCTATTCCAACTTTCTTTAATGATTCCTTCCATTCAGAGACTTTTTCTAGATCTGCATAAAAATAAACTAAGTTAGAAAATTTATAGGGTGATATGACTTCAGATGCAGCCAAATGAGTAAGTGCATATTTCATTTTTTTCTCTTTTCCTATGGTTGCAATTTTTTGGACATAAGAAGCAGGTCTTTCCAACCCTTCAAAGCCAACAAACGGTATACTCCTTAAAGGATAGCAATATGCTAGTATATAGACCATTCTTCTATCTATTATCATAAGTCTGGGTCTTCTCTGTATATACCCAATCTTCTCCAGAGCACTGAGATAAGAGGAGCACTTGGAAAGCGGTATGTTTGCCAATTTTGATATGTCCCTAACCGAAGGTGGTTTTGTAAGAGCTTCAAACGATTGACCCCTTTCAAGGGCTTCTGGATGGCCTTTTAGCCCTGATATTTTCAGGGTAGAATATGCCTCGGAGCCTTGGAAAGGGGATGCTCTAACTTTAACTAGGAGAGTATGTATTAGACGAAGTGCTATGGGCGATAGCAGATTTGTTCCCATAGGTATTTATATGTTCCCACTACTATATAAATGTTCCCACTACATTCACTAATTGAAATATGAATAGCCTAAACTGAGGCTTCTTCCTATATACCAATATAAATTTTATATAAAAAATTATAGACCCTTGCGGGCCAAAATACCCGAATATTGAGCTATACACCTGTTTTAGCCCAGCTGCCAAGCTATCAGATGCAGCGTACGTGTCTCTCTCTATAAATGTCTCACCATGAAGAACCGAAAGGCACTTCAGTACCTTAATGTAATGCTTTACAACAGCTCTTGGCATACTTTTCACTTTTCCTTTTATATCTTCCCCCTCCTTTAGGAACAGCCTGCCCCTTGTTGGGGAGTGTAAGTATGGAGGGAGAGGAGTTCCATCCAGAGCTCTCCCAGCCTTCGTGTAAATAAATGTTTCCCGGTCTCCAAAAGCAGAGCTGTAAAGCATATCAAACCTCCTCTCATCACGTTCCATTCCCTCATGCATCCATCCAATCTTTATTCCCTTTCCCAGTCTCCTGAAATGTTCAACATTTGCAGTCTGAAACTTCTCATAACCGTTCCCAGTCCCGACAGAAGAAAGTACTTCTGCGTATAAAGGCTCCTTAGACATCTCTGAGGCAAGCACAACATCCCAGCCCACAAAACCAAGCTTCTCTACTGCTTTTGAAAGCTCCCCCCTCCTTTCCAGCGCTATCTTATCTATCTCCCGCGGATCAAAGCCGTTTGTTTTTGCATGTTCATCAGCTACAAGAACAGTAGCGCTTTCAAGCCCCAGATTCCTCTTTACCAGCTCCCCTGCCAGTACCATACCTATCACATCAAAAGGTAAATCTTTAGTAACAGTTTCCTTGTTGCTCAACCCAATCCCAAAAAAGAGACCGGTTGAACTTTCCAAATCCTTTCCCAGAATAGAATGGGAAACTAAGTACTCCTTCCCAACCATCCCAAGCAGATTTTCTTCTTTCATTTTAGCCACCCTCATTTAAAATTCTAACTGCAGAATCAGCAAGTACATCCACAGTGTCTATAAGCTTTACACCAGAATTTTCCTGATTTATCAATAGCTGTAAATCTGTACAGCCTAAAATAACAGCCTCAGCACCTTTCTCTTTCAGTCCAGTTACAATGCCCAAGAGCTCTGTTTTCATCTCCTCTGTTTTTTCCCCTTTCAGTATACAGTGGATTATTTCTGAAACCCTTTTTTGCTCAGAAATATCTGGTTTTATTGTTTCTATTCCATTTTCTTCCAGCTTTTCTTCAAACAGCTTTTCCTTAATTGTTTTCATTGTTGCCAGAATTCCTATTTTCCTTATACCCATCTTTTTTATCCTTCCAACAGTCTCATCCAAAATGCTAAGCACAGGAACCCTGCTGGCTTTCCTTATATCCTCTATGAATATATGCAATGTATTGCAGGGCATGACAATAAAGTCTGATTTCTCTTCCAGTATCTTTATTCCACTGAGCAGGAGAGGCAAAAACTCCCCCAGATTTCCATCTGTTTTAACAGCTGCTTCCTCAAGCCTGAACAGGTTTGGCACATTGTATATCAGAATGCTCGGGTGTGCAATCTTGTTCAGTGCGCGGTTCTTGTTTACAATAGAAACATAGAACTCTGATGTAGCTTCAGGACCGAACCCTCCCAGAACCCCCACTGTTCTCATTTTCCCTCACCCAAAAGCCTGAGGATTTCTTTTCCTGCATGAGTAAGGGAAACAGGCTCCCATAGCTCTATTTTTACCAGTCCTAGCTCTTTCAGTATTGCAGAATTCAGCTTTAATGTAGAAAGCGGTATATTGGATTTTCTTGAAAGTGTGTCTGTGAGAGCTGTTATGGTTTCATGTCCATTGTTTCCAATCTCGTTGAGAAGCAGTATCTGATTGTTGTTAAGGGCGCGGTGAAGAACCTTTTTCAGGCTAACCGAGCCTTTGCAAATTGGCTCCTGATTCCCCCTCTTACATATTGGTTGGACATCACGCTCACCTTTTTTCCTATTGAACAGCAGTCTATATAAATAGTCAGTACAGGCTTTCCTGCACTGGAAAAATTTCTAAGCAACAGAAAACACAAAAGTATAGAACATGTAGAAAAGTACTATTGTTGTCCCGTAAAAAAGCAAATTATATACACTGTTGGATTTTGTTGGGTTCCTCTCGTTATATTCCATTTTCCCGAAAAAAATGAAACCCATAAAAAGCAGAACTAAGAGGGGCCAGATTACTGTTGTTAAAGAAAACTTGAATATGAATATGGGCACAATAGAGTAAACTAGGCTGAAAAGTATTGGCATTATAAGAGAGTGAGGCCTTCTCCAGAATTTTGAATGATCAAACAGCTCTTCTTTATGGTAATGTTCGGGTCCCATAAGCCTCCAGACAAACATCCTGAAATAAAGTCCCCAGAAAAGCGCTGTGAAGAGCTGGGAGAGTAAAATATCCTGTATTGCAGTGGAAAGATTATTTTGTATCTGGAAGTAAGCTAACAGAATAATCGAACCGGCAGTAAAAGTAAGTTTCCACCATTTTCTTAATGCACGCGCTGCAAACAAAACCAACGCAAATCCAAGAGCAGCCTGCCAGTAAACCTCCCCATACCTCTGAGAACCCAGATAAGCCATTAGAACAACAGATAAAATATAGCTGTACCTTCCAAGCGGGTGTATTTTTATTGGCCCGAATATTTCGTATATAGTGTTCATACAACAGCTTTGTGCATGCGAGCTTAAAAATACTGTATATTTAAAGATTTCCTTCCAACTCCAATTATGGGATGGGAGAGCCTGTATGGATTTGCAAGGTTTATAGACGAGGGTTTGACAGCCCCAATGCTTTCGCGAGGAAGAGTAGAAAGGCAGGGAAGGTTTAAGGGTTCTTTGGACGGGAACTATATAGGAACTGTTTTGCACACGCACGTTACTGAAGGCTCGGGAGATTCTGTGCAGGGTATGGAACAGGTAGCTGATGCTTGCGAGAATGCTGGGATAGTTTCTGTCGTTCTTTTAACAGACCATGATCCGGAATATGGTGTTGTGGAAAGGGAACTTGATCTAGCAAGGCAATTGAAAGACAGAGTTAAATTTATTGTGGGGGCAGAATTTTCAACAGTATATGGAAAAGATAATGAACTGACAGGGGGGCCTCATGTTATTTTTGCACCGTTCGATGAAAACGGAACTCTTGAATTTATGCAAACACATTATGATGAATTTGTAGAAAGGGGAGCAAGAAACCCTACTGCAGAGGAGCTTTCAGACCTTATTTATATCAGCGGCATTGGATTTCCGATTATTCCACACCCATCACCTTCTGATGGATTACAGGAAGTTGAGAGCCACCATGGATATGGATGGAGAATGGCTCCGTCTACAGTTAAAAGTATTCTCAGGTCTGGAGTACGCGGAAGACAAATCCTGCCAGTTGCAACAGCAAACTCTATAATGCCTAATTCTAACAGCCTTTCATTGGATATTTCACAGGATTTGAAGGATGTTTATGCACATAGAGATGTAAGAAAAGTTGTGGAAGCTGATGCTCACCACACAGCTGATTTGCACGGAGCTGTTATGTATATGGAAAGCCTTCCTGGGGACACTATAAGCGGAACATGGCTTTATAATCTTTTACAAGGAAATAAATACAGTACATTCTACGCTGATACACACAACCCTGTTGGAAGGCATATTGTACCTGCAACAGCACCAGCAGGAAAGAACTGGCATTTGTTAACACATGGGCTGAGATTAAAGTCCCTTGGGGTTTGAGAAGGCTTATATTCTGCTCAGCATTAAAGACATTATAGGAGGTGTGAGAATGAGAACGCTTTTGGGTATTGATGAGGCTGGGCGTGGTGCAGTCGTCGGGCCATTGGTTATTGGCGGGGTTGTTATAGAGGAGACGGATGAAAAAAAGCTAAAGGAAATGGGGGCGAAAGACAGCAAACTTCTTACTCCTTTACAAAGAGAGAAACTGGAAATTAAAATAAAGGCTGTTGTTAAGGATTTTGTGTTAATTAAAATTTCAGCTCAGCAAATAGACGAAATGAGAGCTGCAAAGAAGAACCTGAACAGGATTGAAGCTGAGAAAATGGCTGAGATAATAAAAGTTTTCGGGCCCGATACTGCTGTAGTGGATGCGCCGCAGGTTTCAACGGAGAAATTCAAAGCCTATCTTTTGGCTATGGCAAAGAACCATACAAAAATTATAGCTGAAAATTATGCTGATAAGAACTGGCCTGTTGTTTCAGCAGCTTCTATTTTAGCCAAAGTTGAGAGAGACAGGGAAATTGAACAAATAAAGAAACTTGTAGGTGTGAATTTTGGTGTTGGATATCCGCATGATTCAAGAACAATAGAATTTGTTAAAAAATGTTTAAAGGAAAAAAAGAATCTGGAATGGATAAGGCATAGCTGGGAGACTGTAAGGGAATTGAAAGGGAAGAAAAAACAAAAAGGGCTTACTGATTTTACAATAGGGAAAGAAAAAGAAGAGTAAATCTATGGTTAGTCGTATAGATCTGCTGCAAACTCCCTGACTCTGTGTTCAGGATCTGTAGCTTCTTTCTTATCTTCTTCCTCAACTACCTTTCTCTTGTCTTCAGGCAATAACATTTCTTCGTACATACCATCGCCTCTTGTCGTATAATATTTATTACTCTCTCATAGTATATAAAGCCGCCTGTTTAGTGTTAGAAAAACCTTAATTGTTATTGCCTTCCTGTTCGGTTTCTTCTGCCTCAGCTACAGCTGCGCGCTTTTTCTTTGCAGAATCACTTCTCATGCTCCAGCCAATTGAACCTATAACAACCAGCACTATTCCTACAACTGCAACTGCTGCTGGATTGCCTCCAATAACCGTAAAGAAACCTGTCAATGGATTTGGTCCTACTGTTGTTGTGGTTGTTGTTCCTGGGAGAGTTGCATTTACCTTTACTTCAGGTATTGTTGTGGTTGTCTGAGGAGCTGAGCCTGTGAACTTTATTGAAACTGGAACCTCGGAAACAGCTCCTTCTGTGCTGTTTACCAAAAGCTTTCCTGTTTTATCAGCACTTACTCCTGTGGGAGCGAAAACCACTGTTATATTTGTTTTCTGCCCTGCCTCAAGAGAAGCAGGAAGGCCTTCAAAGCTGTACCAATTAGCAGGTATTTCTGTAAGTGTAAATGTCAAACCTGTAAGCATCATATTTCCTTTATTCTCCAATTCTACTGTCAGCCTATTTACATCTCCCTGTTTCATATCAAAAGAACTTCCATCAGCTGAAGCTGAAACAGAATAGACTGGAGTAAATCCTCCACCGCCTCCGCCACCGCCAGTAGCCCATGGGCCCGGATCTTTTTGTTGTTCTGAAGCAACATAATTGTAAATATCTGACAAAGTCATTGGTGCTGTAAAGCTGTTGCCTTTGTATGTTACTGTACCGGAAACAAGCTTGTCATTTGTTATGTTAACTCCTGTTCCATCAATTCCATGAACATCTGAATTGTTGAAAACATAACTTTTTAGATTAAACGTGCTTCCAACAATTACTGAACCATTAACATTGCTGTCTGTTATTGAACAGTCTGCAACATTGCTATAGGTAACATTAGAGTTTACAATATTGCAGTTTTTGAATTTTGAACCTGTGAAGTTGCCTGGATCCAAGAAACTGTCTTCTGCAAAAACATCCTCAGCTTCCTTTCCAATGAAAGTGCTGCGAAGCAAAACAGAATTCTTAAGAGTTGCATCAGTAACCTTGGAATTTGTTAAGTTTGTGTTCTCTATTGTGCTGCGCACAAGTCTGGAATCAGTTAGATTTGAGATAGAAACTGTGGAGTTTACAATCTCAGAGCGCACAAAAGTGCTTCTTCCTTCGAGAGCATTCAAAACGTCACCTGTAAAATTAACGCCATCTATAATGCTGTCTGACACAGTGCTCAAAATAGGTATTGTAAACTGCAGAACATAGTTTGCTGTATTTCCTAGAATATCCTGCAGAGAAAATGTTAAAGTGTGTACAGAGTTTTGGGAGAGGTTAAGAGTTGTGCTGCCTGTTATAACTGTAGGTGTTGCACCATCAATGCTCAGGTTTATTGTATAGGGATTTGCATCGGATACAGTGAATTCTATTGGAACAGTTGAAGTTTGCACAGTGCTTTCATTTAAAGGGGAAACAAAAACCAAGACAGGAGCTTCTGTATCAGGCCTTTCAACAGAATCAATAATGATTGAAGCTGAGGAAGGCAGATAGTTGTTATCACCTGCAAAATCTGCTGTTATTGTAAATGTGCCTGTATTGTTAAAAGTTATTGCTGACTGTGTTGGACTTTGGCTTGAAATCTGGGAAAACCATGGGAAATCAGATGTAATTGAAAGTAAGCCTGATGCATTCAGCTCTGCTCTTAGAGTGAACTGTGTATCAACATCAATCATCTGCCTTAGGGAAGATCCATCTACTGTTAGTGACATGCTTGTTGGAGCCTTTGTTATTACGAGATTGTTTACAAAAACATGGTCATTCCTTGCCATGTCCACTGCTCTCCAGCGATAGGAATGTGTTCCAGCACCGAGTCCAACAAAATTAATTCCATATTCTCCGTTGTCATTTGTAGGCAAAAAGCGCTGCCCATCCAAATCAAATTCAACTGTTTGGAGAACTTCATTATCTGAAATGGTTGCATTGAACCAGTAAACCTGAGAAGGGGAATAAACTGTTCCATTGGGAATATCTCTGGATGTTACAACTGGCGGAACTAAATCAACTTTGAACTCAAAAGGCAATGGAGTAAAACTGAAAAGTCCAACATTATTTGCTGCCCCAGCACACCAAAATACATGAGTAGAAACTGCAGCAGGCAATGGAACATTATAAGATGCGGGAGTTGCAGGACACTGTGCTATAACTGTAGAGGAAACGTATCCAAAAAATGTTCCGCAGCCCGATTCAGGATCAGAACAGGATGGATTGAATTGCTGTGCAACATTTGTCCAATCTGAGCCTGCACCAGCAATAACAGGAGGTGTTGTGTCTACCCCAAATACATATTCCTTTTCATTTTCCCTGTTACCTGCCATATCAACAGAATAATATTTTAGAGTATAACTCCCATCGGAGTTAACTTGTATGGAAAGTGGCTGACCTGACTGGCTTACGTAAGAGTCTTTACCAAGCGTGGCATAAATTTTGTTGCAACCACTGCCAGAAGCATCAGAACATGATATATCCACTACAACTGCAGTTGTATACCAGTCCACACCATTAATAGGATTTCCCTTTGTACCTGATGCAGAAAGTGCTGAAATGGGCAAAGTTATATCAGGGACAAGGAATAAATGACGCGTCTGATCTGAGCGCAGTGTAAATGTGTCTACCATAGGATTGTATTTTGGATTGTATGCCTGTATTGTGTATTGTGCCTTTGGAAGGTTACATATAAGAGAACTAAACCCTGCACCTGCTGTTCGGCAGGCAACATTTCCGGAAGAATCAAGAACCTTTATGTAGTCTGTACCAAGACTTACTCCCGTGTTCTTATCATAAGTATATACAGTAAGATTATAGTTTGCTGCAAAGACAGGTATAATTAAGACTAGAAAACTCAGTACCGCAACCAGCACTATCTTTTTTGCATCCATATGCGATTACCCCAAAGCTTCCCCAAGAGCCCCTAAAAATGCAGTCATATCAGTTTTTGCTATTCCAAATACACCGACATTGTTATTATCATACCTGACAACAGCAAATCCTCCCATACCGCTCTTTTTCACGCTGTTAGGAGTATCATAAACTGTAACATTTGTTACGTTTGCCAAGTTATCCACACCAATGCTCGGCAAGTGTGAAAGAAGGCTGTTGTTCGGGGAGAATGTCCCCAAGAAATAATCCTGCAGCTCAGGCAGGGAAGCATTCAAATTACCTAAAGATGCATCTATAAGATCTGTTGAATATCCAAGCTCTTCATTACCGCGTTCAAAGGCAAGTTCGCGCGTTGAACCCTTTAACATTGCAGACTCAAGTGAAATGTCCAAAGCCTGTTCAGCGCTTACATTTATTATCTTGTCTCCATCTGTTGCATGAACAACAAGTTCGCTTGAACCATTTGGCCTAAAGTAAACATCAGCTCCCCGTACTTTAGCTGATCCATTCTTCCCATCACTGAAATATCTGGCTTCCATGGAACCTTTGAGAAGTGTTGATAAAAGAGAACCGTTTTGCCCATATGCCTGCATTAATTGTCTATAATTGAGTGTATCTGTCCTTTCCAGTTTGCTCAGGTTTCCCTGAAGTTCGCCTATCCTGTAGTTCATTTTTGTAACAAGATTATCTAAACCGGCCGGAGTTTGATTTGCTCCGGAAGGCAGTCCGTTTGCTGAAAGAAGCTTTTGTATAGTATCGTTTCCAAATCCAAGATAGCGGAAGAGTGCATCAACAACTGGTGGTACCCCATCTGTAAAGCTTTCGCGGGTTGCACTTGCATTGTTCAGTGTGTTGTTCAGGTTCCTTAAGAAAGCAAGTTCCTTTAAAGTGTCTGTTACATTCAAATGAGCAGAACCATTCATGTACTGCGGCTCTATTCCAAGCAAACCCACTATAGCATTCCTTGCAGTTTCATTACCTTCCCTGAATCCATTATCATGCTGAACTCCGAGAGTTTCCAGCATACTATTATTGAAAAGAGAATCTAGAAGTGTGTCTATCCAACCATGTGCTTCCTTATCTAAAACTCCATTGTCAGCTCCATCCAACAGATTTATAACATCCCCACCTGCCCAGCCAGAAGAACCTGGACTGACTTCCTGTGTTATAGGAGTGCGTGGGGTTGAACCATCTATTGTTATTGTTGCACGTGCCCTTGGTTTAAGAAGTGGTTTTCCTGCAGAATCCATAAATTCATAACTTACATTAATGGTGTACCTTGCGTCACTACCCCCAGCAAGCTTCTTCCCATCAGCATGCATCAAATAAGCAGCCTCTGCTGCAGAGCCAGTTGGAGTTTTAAGAAAATTATCTGGAACAAGCTTTACACTCCTGGCTTTTCCACCAGCATGTTTTGCAGCAGTATCCTCTATATTCTGAAGTGCCTTCAAAGCCACATCATAAGGAACCCTTACTGTGTACGTATCAGAATCCTTTTCTATTGTTATGTTAACCCTTCCCTTTGCAGGATCCAAAATAATCTGACCTACATCACCACCCTCCAACAGCTTTTCGTTTGGAGTTCCGTTGAGCGCTGCATGTGCAAATCCATCTTCATCTGGCACATGCAGTGCCCCGTCTGGTGAAAACCCGAACAATAATTCTCCTGAATGATCAAGACTTTTGTTTTCCTTGCTTGGAGTTGGTTTTGGTTCCTTTGCTACCGGTTCAAAGATATTATAACTTCCTGTATCTTTGTGGTGCTCTACAACAGCACCTCCCAGAGCAGTCAGCGCCATTCCTACAGCTGCACCTACAGCTCCCACAATATTTGAACTGCCTTTCATCCCAAGACCAGCTGATGGTGTTGCCATATACAAATCACTATTATCTTTTAATAGTAGTAATAAAACTTGAATCCGTAAACTATTTAATAGGTCATCTTTTTACTATACAGTAGTAAAAATACTACTTTTTCTTCTCTTCTTCTGTTCTAATTTGTTCTTTTGCTTTAATAACATACGGGAAACCCGGCTCATCCAAGGCCAACAGAAGTGACTCCACTGTATGCAGGCTTTCCGGAGGCATTTCAGAAGAGTTTATATGTGCTCTTCCTCCAAAATCTCCCAATACTGCAGCTTCAGCTTCAGAAACAGAATGCAGCTCCATAACACCTCTATGTTTCTCGACTTTTCCAATCCCGCGCAGCACATAAACTTCCACAGAGTCCATACCCTCTCCCAACTCCCGCATTCCGGATATAACACCCTGCACTTCAGGCAGATTAAAATGTCTCAAAATAAAACTCCTGTCAAAAAGTCCCTGTGCATCTGTATAAAACCCTTTTCTTATTCCATATACAGAATCCAGAGCAGCCACAGCTTTTCTTACATCATTAAGAATCTTTAACTTTCCCGGAGGCTCTTTGCCGTCAACAAGTTCTGCCAGTCTTCCTATCAATGGCTTTAACCTAAGCACAGCAGGCAAAACTCCTGCTGTTCTAACTTCCTGCGCTCTGACTGCCTTCTCAACGGTTTCTGATAAATGTGTTAAAGCATATCCAATATCTTCCAAATACTGCGGAGGCGTTGACTTGTCAGATTTTATAGAATCAACGGCTCTTTCTGCAGACCTTAAAGACCCTTTAATCATGCTCAAATTTCCCCTTAGTCTGCGTCCTTCTTTCCTAGCTGCAGCTTCCCTGTTCGCATAATCTTCCAGTGCACCAACAGCTGCCTGAAGCCTTGGAAGTTCCCTGTCCCTCAGCTCTTCCAAATGTTCTATATGCTTTGGATCGTAAAGCCTTTCTAATCTTCCTATTTCAGTTACAATCTTTGTATAAGCCAGTCCCAACTGCCCTTTTCTTATGAGACTTGACAAATCCTCTGCAAAAATATCTTCTCTATTAAATCCACCTTCTATAAGATTCAGTGTTTCATCCAACGCCAATTCCCTTATCGCATTTGTTGCTGAAAGTTCCTGAACCCTGCAATTAAGAACAGCCTTTGCCCTTGCCTGAGCTTCACTGTCTATTTTCCTTCCCTTCCAATCCGGTTCCATATAGGCTTCAAAAAGCTCTGCACCATCACTCCCAAAAATATTTTTCCCATAATCTATAACAGCAGATTTTTCAGAACCCTTCATTATAAACCCTTCTTCTTTTAGTTCATTCAGTGCTTTTTGTACAAGATTGTGAGGCACCTTTGCAGTTCCGTCTCCCAACTCCTGGGCAAGATCATAATTATCTGTTGGACGTGGGTTTTGCGAAAGATAACGAGCTATCATCTGCTTCATATCAGGAGAAAAACCTCCCGAAACATCTGCAGGGTTTTTTCCAGTTACCCACTGATATGTTCCCCTGCCTTCATGCTTTCTGGAAGAAAGAATATCTTCATAAACCCCCCTTCTATTTTCCTTTCTGTTGGTTTCCACATCCTCAATAAAAATTCCCATTGAGTCAACAAGTTCCTGTTCTTTCTCTTTTTTGGGAATCATAGAAGGGGGAACATAAACAATAAAAACTCCATCTTCCCTTACAAGTTTTCCGGGCTGGAACTGGAAATACCTAGCCAACTGCCCCATGGAGGAGGAGCTCGCAACCTTTTTTACATTAATACCGATAGTTCCCATAATTTATCACTTAAAGGTAATCCTTTTAAAGCTTATATTCTGGCTTTCTTAACATTATAGCTATGGCGTTGCGCGGGGAGAAACTTGTTGGAGACTGGGAACGCAGGCTGGGGGATATAGCTTTTATAGCGATTTTCATTGTTTCTGCAATACAGAGCTGGGGAGCTAGCAGTGCTGAGGCAGCTATAAAAGCAGTTTTCGTTGCGCCTACTGCAACACTCCTGTTAGGCCTTACAGGAGCCTATCTTGCAGTCTATAATATTAGGAAAAATGAGGAGACAGCTTTCCTGCTGGGTGTTATAGGGTTGAGTATAGTTGTGCTGTTATTGACAACATTTGTAAAAATGCCTGAATTCTTTTCCCTTTTCCTGGCTAATGTTGCAGTTGCTTTCGGGGTTGGAGGATTTATTGTTTCTTTGGGCCTGATTCTGAGAACCGGCTGGAAGTAATTAGAAATGCAGTAAAAGCCAACCTGCTGCTGCAATTCCTATTGTTCCCAGCCAAACAAGCTTGTTCCATCCAAAAACTTTTGAGCCGTCTAATGGGGGGATTGGCAGTAAATTAAAGGCTGCAAGAAAGAAGTTTATACTTGCACCTTGTAGGGCAAGCTGCTTTAGCCCAGGAACAAAAGTCCCGATAGCAAAGAATGCACCTGCAATAACAATATTTACCAAAGCTCCTGCAACAGAGATTATTCCGTTTTCCTTCCGGGTAATGTTGTGAACCGTGAATGCAAACTTTCCGCGCACTGCAGGAGCTATATACACTGCACCGGGTGCAGCGAAAACAAAACCAATCAAACTTCCAACAGCAGCTACCGCAAGACCTATTGTCCACATCCTAAACTCAGCAAAAAACCCATACTTCTGGGCAACAAACTTGTGAGCCAGCTCGTGCAAAATAAATCCCAGCCCTACTACAAGCAGGTTTGGAAGAAAAGATGAAAGATTACGGAGGCCGGAGAAGGCAAAAGCCAGCACTAATGTGGCTATTATTATATCCCTGACTTCTGTTTTTGAAAAGTCCATTAAAACATCCCTTAAAGATTTATGCATGTCTCCTTAAAAGCTTCTTTAATCCAGCCTCGTGTCCTGCACCTACAATAACAATAATTTTTTTATAGTGTTTTCTAAGTTCCGATATTCTTGAAAACATATGTTTGTCTCTCTCCTCTATTAAAACACTGTGCAGCTGCGGAAAGTTTTCTTTCAGGTATGAAACAGCCGAAGAAACATCTTTTTTTGAGGGTGTTTTCTGCAGGTTAAAGCTTTTGGAAGCTAAAGGAGAGAAAATAAGGGCTGTAAAAAGCCTGAGCTTCTCTGATCCGGAAACAGCCTTTATTTTCATTGCTGTCTCTGAAATATTCTTATCTATAAACTCTATATGAGCAGAAACAGCCTGCGCTGCTTCAACAGCATAAAGCATTTCAGAGCCTGCCATCACACCTGTTTTGCTGGAAAGATACTGCTGGAAGAGATGGAGGAAAAAATAAAATGGAGATGGAAAAGAGCCCTTTGTTTTGTGTGTTAATGAGAAAAAACGTTCAGGACAGAGCTCAACTGCTACGCAGTCTGGCTTCTGTTCCAAAATAAGGTGTACAGCATTTCCCACACTCTCCTTTGATATATGGGAAGTGCCCAAAATTGTTACTTTACCTGCCTTTTGCATGGGAAAGCTAAGAAAACAATGTTTATAAAGCTTTTTCTTAACACCGCCGCGCAAATTTCGTATTCTGGTTTGTTATTCCAGAGCGCAAAACTCATGCATTAAGGTAATATTTAAATACTAGTAATACTATAATACTTTATATGACATTAAAAACTATAAAGAATGTTAGAGAAAATAAATGGGCAGAATTTAAAAGTTTGGCAGCAAAAGACAGGATAAATATGGGAACACTTTTGGAAAATATGATTTCTCACTATTCAAAACACAGGGAAGAAGTCTGGAATAAGATATTACATGGGGAAAAACATTTGTCAGATAAGGAAGCAGAAGATCTGAAAAAATTTATAGAAAGTATTAGAAAGGAAAAATGGTTTTAGGTATGATGCTTATTTTCGATACTTCCATAGTAATAGATCTGGATAGAAGACAGAAGAGTATCATAGAAAAGGTATCAAATCTGAAGGTGGACTATCCTGAACCACCAAAAATTTCTTTTATTTCGTATTTTGAATTTATTTACGGCTTAAGGGAAAAACACATCCACAACAAAGAAAAATCTTTAGCTTTTATAGAAAATTTTGAAGTTGTACAAACTACAAAAAATACAGCTCATATATTATCTATATTAAAACAAAAATATGGTGGCCAACATTTTTCTGATCTTTTTATTGCAGCACAAGCCATAGAAAATGGCATGATGCTAGTTACATCAGACAGGGATTTCGAAAAAATAGAAGAAATGAACAAAATTATAATGTAGTGCAAATAAGCAGCTTTTTATTCTAGCTTTCCAAAGGAGGGTTATGGCTGCAGAGATTTTTGGGATACCAATAGAAACACTGCCAGCGGCTTTGCTCTTTTTTATTGCCCTTTTCCTACTATACAGGCTTTTCAAGCTGGCTCTGAGAGCTGGAATAGCTGCTGCCGCAGGGTTTGGGTTTTTGTATATAGCGCCGTTAATCTTTGCAAAGCTGGGTATAGTTTTCCCGCTCCCGCCACCAACAATAGAAAATAGCATTCAGTTTGCAGGCTATGCTCTGGGCCTGTTCCTTCTGTATGAGTTTGCTCACGTGGCTATTTTTGTTTTAAAGATTGTAACATGGCCTTTCCGTGCCCTGCTGAAAACCAGCAGGAAAGATGAGCTGGCACAAATGAAAAAAGAGCTGTTAGAAGAAGAAAGCAAAAGAAAAGAAAACAGGTAAGTTACTTCTCTTCAGAGTTATGACCAGACTGTCTTGGATTTTTTCCTCCCAGAAGTATTAAGAATGCGGGAAGGTTGTATGCTCCACCCCGAGCACAAAGAACACTTAGACCTGTAGACACCTGCGAACCCTCCGACTCTGGCATTAAATGATACATACCTGTATTCCTATCAAAATATATAGGCTTATCGCTCTGGAGAAATAAGAGCGGTGAGAGATGTCCTACAACACCATCGCGGACAAAGAGATTTCCCATATATTTTATTACTATATAGTGGTATATAAAGCTGCCTTTTCTACCCAAGCCGGATTAGTTAGGCAAAGCGTACGCGCTCTCCAATATGTAAACGTGCTGCAGAACCGGAGAGATAAAAACTGTCACTCTGCGAGAGATCGATTCTACCGGAGAAAGGACCGGATTCTAGTGTTTCCCCTTCCATTTTTGCAGAGTATTTGCCTGAATTCACATTCACTGTTCCTGAGCCTGTTACAGATAGGGAGGGGATAGAAACCCCATCTATTGAAACTTTTCTGAACTCTATTGAATTGCTTTCCAAACGTACTGAACGGGCTTTAAACCTTACTCCGTTAACAGAAACAGCTTCTGCTGTTCCCACTAAAGTCAGCAGGCCATTATAAGCTATTTTTCCTTTGAACTTTTCCAGAACAAGGGTTCCTGTAGAAGTATCTGAAAGAATATCTATTTTATCTGCACCAACAAAAAGGCTTGAGTTGGAATCTTTGAAATCAATGGTCAATAACTCTGCCGGAGCATCCAAAGAGAATGAACGCACTGTAAGATCTGCTGAAAAGGCTGCTTTCTTTTCCTCAGGCAAAGATGGGAATGCAATATAGCCACTTGGACTGCCTGAAGAAACTATAAAAGCAGAAGCAACTATCCCAAGAGCCACCAAAACAACAGCCCATATCTTCCAGTCCATAAAACCACTGTTTAAATAAATACGCGGACAGGTATAAATAGTTGAGGTTGGGGTATGGAAAAATCATTTGCGTTCAAAATTACATTGTCTCTAGCCCTTATTTTTGGTATATTCGGGTTTTTGATGCTATTTTCACCTGAGGGCATAGGGGGATTTTCTCTGTTTGGAAAAGGGACCCTTTCAGTAGGGATAAATGAGATTGGGGAAAATGGGTTCTTGGTAACACTCTCTAATATAGGGAGGGAAAATATTGAAAATATTACGGTTTTAGTTTCCCTGCCGGAAAATTCAAATATAATAAATCCCGTTGATGGGTATGTTGAAGGGAAGAAAATTTCCTGGTTTGTTAATAATATAGGAGGCGGGGAGAAAAGAGAGCTAAACTTCACATCAGACGCTGTGGGAGTTATTTCTGTGGATGCTATGGGAGATGGTATGCTGGAAAAAGAAGATAAATTCCCTGTTGGAAAGTCATTTTCTGAGGGGGATTTTATAATTGATTTGGAGGGGATTAAAAATCCTGTGTTGCTTTCTTTCAAAATCAGTTCATTGGGAAAGAAGATAATAAACATTGTGGAAACCACAACCACGTTGGAACAGGCAAACCAAACAACCAGTACAACAAGCATCACTATAATACCTTCCTTAGAAAACACCACATCAGAAAATACAACAACCACACTGGTACTTACCAATCAGACAGAAACAACCATACAACAAGAAAACCAGACTACAACTTCCACAACATCTACTACAATCACAAGTACAACAATTTCTACCACAACCACGGTTCCAACAACTACAACAGAAGAAAATACAACATTGCAGGGAGCAACAGGTCAGGTTATTGTAGGCAGCCTAGGTTCAATTTGGGTGGATTTCAATGGAAAAGAAGAGCTAGTTTTTGAGGGAACTGATGGAGAGGGAATTTACAATATACAAAATAATACAGGAAAATTAAGGCTTATTTTCAGGCCAAGCGAAGGATTCCAACAGGTTCTGGAATACTATACTATAACAAGCCTTGTGCAGGGAAAGGTAAAAGCTTCAGTAAGTTTGGATGTAAAACAAAAACAAAAGAAAAAAACAGAAAAGGAAATATTAGAAAATGAAGGCTGGTTTGCAAGAGCGAATGCCGACAGAATAGAAGAAAGTGAAGATTTGAATTATACTGCTATAACAGAAGGTTTTGTGGATTCGCGCGGGATTATTCTTAAAACAGGTAATCCGCTTACTATGTACAGAAAGGTGCAAGCGGGGGGAAATAAGCAGGTTGGATTGGATTTCTATTTCAAAACAGACTATGAATCTCAATGCCAGATTGGAAGAGCGGGAATAGAAGTTTTCTATCCAAACGGAGAGTCTGATACAACCTATACTGCAGGTATAAATGCAAATACAACATTGGATTTGCTTCCGGCAGGTTTGCCTGATTTCTCAGGAACCATAGAAAATACAGACTTTGGCTGGCAGCACATACAAATTAAAACCAGAGAATCGATCCCTGATGGAAGGCTTTATGTGCCGTTTATTTCCTCAAACAGCCAAGGATGCCTCTCAGGATTTGAAAATTTTGTTGTAAGCGGTTTCATAACAAAATAGTCAAAAATTTTTATTATTTGTCATGGGGTGTGTGTATTTATTATATTTCTATAGAATAGTATCCTATGAAGCATGCTATTGGTGTACTTCTTTTAGTTTCTGTATTTGCACTATTTTTTGCTTCTTATTCTACAGCTGTTCTGGCTGATGATGATATAGAAGCAGCAGAGGTTGAGGATAATAAGGTTACTTTCACGCAAACAGACAGCCTTGTTTCAGGTTTTGTTTTGAACCAGCCAATTACATGGGACAGGACAGTATATGTACACAATCCAACAGAAAAGAATAAGAAGGTTAAAATAAAGCTTGGCAAGGGAGCTGAGGTTGTTAGTGTTCCTGATGGGGTAAAAATGGAAGGAAAGAAAAAGTTTGTAATAAAGGCTCCTTCGGGAGATTCTGTATGGATTATAAGGTTTGAAACAGCTCCCATAACTGTTACTGAACAGGTTCTAAACTCTGATCCAGCAAACTACAATAAAATTGTTACTGTTTCCTCAAATTACCATTATACAAATATACCTGCTTTAACTTCTTTACCAAATCTCCCTGCAACCCATGTTTATTCTATTACTCCGCAGAGCACAGGGCAGGAGACAAGGAAGGTTTTGTATGATAATGATGGGGATGGGAACAAAGATTCTACTCGCTGGACAGTTGCCCATTTATCAACTGAAAGCTTTGGTGTTGCAGCACAGAAAGTGCCTTCAAGGATTTCGAATTACAAGTTTGAGACAGGCAGAGCTAACAATGATAAGAAACCTGATGGATGGACTTTGACACAGGATCCGACTGCCAGAACTGATGCAATTGACTGGGGATATGATCCCTTGGAAGCTGGCTGGCAGTCTTCCAGCTCACTAAGAGTAAAGCACTTGGGCACATACAGGATATATTCTGATAATCTATCTACACTGGGCACCGGAACTTTCAATATAAGCTTTGATTTTAATCCCCAGTTTGAGAGCGGAGCAATCTGCAACTGGGCTTTCGGTGTGGAAGTTTTCTTTGCAACAGGAGAATCTGATACAAGCCTTCCGTTTGAGATAGATTCAGCCGGGAATATTGTTTCAACCCCAGGGGAGTATAATACAGTTGTAACCCCGCTGACTGATGGCTGGTACCATGTGGATGCAAAGTCAAATGTACTGATAGATCCTGATAAGTCTATGCAATTTTATATAGACACTGAGAGCTGCAATCAGTTCCCTGGATCAAGCGTCTTAATGGATAACGTTGTGTTTGAAGCCTAAATTTTAAAACAGAAAGCTATATTAACAACCATCATATATTTTAATTATGGGAAAGATACCTCTTTTGGCTTTTGCAGTCATAACAGTACTTTTTCTAGCCCTTGGGCTTTATAATGTTTCTGTTAACACCGGTCTTGCGCCAGCAAAAACAGGTGAGGTTTCTACAACAAGCACATATTCGCTGGTTTCTGGGTTTGTCTATGAAAAACCAATAGTATGGGATAGGACAGTTATTGCAAAAAATCCAGGACTATTTGCAAAAACAACTAAATTAAACTTTGGAAAGGGAGCTGAAGTAATATCAGCACCTGCTAATGCAAAAATACATGGGAAGGAAACTGTTTCTTTTGATGCCCCGCCAGGGGATTCTTCATGGGTTTTTCGCTTCCAAACATCGCCAATATACGTTACTGAAAGTATATTGAACAGCGAGCAAACCAACTATAAAAAACATGTAACTGTAAAATCTGATTATCATTATAAAAACATACCAATCAATACAGATCTTCCTGGGCTACCACCGGAATATCATTATTCTGTTGTATTGGACAGCAATAAGAAGAATATTAGGAAAGCTCTGTTAGATAAGAACAATGTTGGAAAAAAAGACGGAGTACGCTGGACTATACCAAGCCTCTCAGCTGATGGGGGTGATGTTAGTGCACAGAAAGATGCGTCAAGAATATCTAACTATGATTTGGAAACCGTGCGTGCAGGCAATTCAAGCCTGCCCGAGAACTGGACGCTCATGCAGGATATAAACGGTGCTGCAGATGAGATAAACTGG
This sequence comes from Candidatus Aenigmatarchaeota archaeon, assembly GCA_016198755.1. GTDB lineage: Archaea > Aenigmatarchaeota > Aenigmatarchaeia > Aenigmatarchaeales > JACQIB01 > JACQIB01. The sequence continues at coordinate 136,148 of JACQIB010000004.1, read as the reverse complement.
GAATATAATCCTCTGGAATCTGGTTACCAGTCTGCAACAGCACTGCGTATAAAATACCTTGGGGCACCCCAAAGGGTTTTTTCTGATAAGCTGGAAGCCACAGGAACAGGATTATTCAATGTAAGCTTTAATTACCTACCTAACTTTACAAATGGGGCAACCTGCAACTGGGCTTTCGGTGTGGAGGTTTTATTTGCAAATGGGGATTCTGATACAAGCCTTCCGTTTGAGATAGATTCGGCTGGGAATATTATTTCAACTCCGGGGGAGTATAAAACATCCACAATTGATGTCGGAGGTGGATGGTATAATATAACAGCAAATTCCAATACTATTATAGACAAGGGTAAGTTAATGCGGTTTTATACAGCCACAGACAGCTGCAACCAGTTCCCGGGTTCAAGCTTCCTGATAGATAATGTGATTTTCCAGAGCTAAACCTCCAAAAGGCACAAATAACCATTAAATATATGCTTACGCACTAAATTAAACCCATGAAAGCTCTCTCTTTGCTGGCTCTGCCGCTCTTATTTGCCCTGATTTTCTTACTCTCTGTTCCAGTAGCAGAAGCAGGCTATCTTTTCAACACAAAAACAGTTGTATTTTTCATAAACCAGTCTGATTCGCAAATGCCAAATGGAAACTGGTTTAACAGCACATATGATGTGCAGCTCCCTGATCCAACTCCTCAGGTTATTTCAGCCTTTATAGAAGTTTCGGGCTCTTTTGGGAAGGCTGGGACAGCGGCAAGCAATATAAAAATAGCGCAGAACGGAGGAGCTGCTGATACATACTCTTTCACAAATTCCGGAGAAACTGAATATTTTACTATTCTGGATAATTCATCGGGTAACTACGATAACCTTTACAATATAACAAACAGCAGTTCAAGAAGGCTGAAATTCGGGGTGCAGTGCAACGGCGACCTTTGCAATTCGGTCTCTGCACGCGCTATAATAACCTATACATACGATCCTCCAGGAACCGGTCCTGAGGAAGATAATACAAAAGTTGTATCTGAAAATGCTGCGCCCCAGTTCCCGCTATCCCAAACTCATACTGAACCAAAATCAATCCTAAACTGGCTTTTCAGTTTACTCCCTCTTCTTGCTTTTATTCCACTTGGAATTGTATTGCGAAAAAAGAAGCCAACATTTCTGGCAATTATTTTTATAATGTTGTTTATCCCATTAACATCTATACCAGCATTTGCAGCAACAGAAGTACGTACAGTTGATTTTTTCGTGAATGCAAGCGGACCGCAGACAGGAGCCGGTGTATGGTGGAATTCCACATTTTCAGCTGCACTCTCTGATAATGCTGCTGTTGTGAAAAATGCATGGTTTGAAACCTGGGGATCAAATGACGAAACTGGAACAGTAGATAGGGTACTTAACGTATCACAGAATTCTACAAATCTTGGGCCTGCGCCTGTAAGTGCTGGAAATGGGGAAGCTTCCACAATAAGGATTGTAAGGAATGCAAGCAACAACCTGACATATATGCTCAACTCTACCCCATCTACCTTTCTCTATGGACTCAAAGCCGGAGCGCCTACAGGAGCACTTGGAACTGTAATGAAAGTAACATATCAGTATACAGCACCTGCGAAAACAAAAACAGTTGAGGTTTTTATCAACTCCACAAATGTAAGTGTTGGAACAAGCACATGGTGGAATTCGACCTTTACTGTTGCCCTTTCAGGCACAAACATTGCTGTAAAATCATCGTACATAAAACTTACAGGTGTTTATCCTGGGAGCGCTGCAACCACTGACAACACACTTGACCTCAGGCTTAATGGAACGAACATTTTATCCCCAGTTATAGCAGGTACAACCCCAAGCTATGGATTTGTTGTACTTGCAAACGCATCCAGCGTAACAGGAAGCGTGCAGGGACTGTATGGAATAACAGACAATAGCACATATGGATTTGCTTTCGGTGTGAAATGCGGAGCAGGCGATACATGCGAAGCAATGTCAGCCTCTGTTATTATAACATATACTTCAGATGCCGCTAACTATATGGATACTGAAGAATATTATGTGAACTCTTCCACAGCAACTGTTTCTGCTGGGAGCTGGTGGAACTCTACATTTACAATAAAGCCTATAGACGATGATTTTGTTGTGAAATCAGCTTTCCTGCAGGTAGAGGGACTTTTGGATGTGTCAGCTCTTACAACAGCAATAACTGTTTCAATGAACAGTACACCATACGATGAAAACACAAGCTACACAAACTATACTTTTGTTGCAGGCGTTGAGATTTTCAACTACATGATAAGGCACAATGCAACAACAAACACCAATGGAGTATACAACCTGTCAACAGACACTCCAAAAACATTTTCAGTAAACATAAAATGCCAGTCTAATGTTGCATGTCCGCTCAAATCAGTAAAGCTTGTAGCCACAGGAGCTTATTCTGATGTTCCAAAGCCCCGCTTTGTAAGCAACACGAGTTCACAAGCAAGCGGAGTGGGCATAAACACACTTACAAACTACACATTCTCAACAAACGTATCCACAGAATCCGTTTCCATAAACAATGTAACTTTCGAAACAAACCTGAATGCGACCCTGAAAAACTTTACTATACCTGCTGTTGCTGGTGGAAATGCAACTCAGAAATTTTATTTCATAAACTTCACTGGTTCAACGCTCTCTGCCGGAAACTACCAATATCGCTGGATAGCAAATGATTCTGCAAACAATATAAACACAACCGGCATTATACCATTTTCTATAGCAAACTCTCAACTAATTTTTGTTAACAACGCAAGCTCCATGCCTTCTAACTTCCCAATAAATGCTACAGCAAACTATGGATTTTCAACAAACATAACTACATTTGGAACAGAAATTATCAACGTAACTTTCGAAACAAACCTGAATGCAACCCTGAAAAACTTTACTATATCTGCTGTTGCAGGCGGAAACACAACCTTTGCAACCTATACAATAAACTTCACTAGTCTTACTGGCCTGACAAACGGAACCTACCAATACAGATGGATAGTAAACGACAGTGCAAGCGGTGTAAACACAACAGGAGTTATACCTTATTCAATGAATCCCATACCTGGAGCTGCCTCAATAAAGACAATAGAGTGGTTTGTAAATAGCTCAAACATGACAACCATTACAGGTGATGCTATTTCGAATTTCAGCATCTATATACCAGAGAGAGGAGTTTCTGTTAAAAGTGCGTGGATAGAGGTTTATAGAGAGGGTTCAGAGTCTGCAGGAGACTATTTTGTGATTTTTCTTAACGGAACTCCTCTGCAGTATGCAAGCAAAGCTGTGATTGGTGATGCTGATTTGTTTTTTCCAAATATATGGAGATTCAATGCCTCGAATGCAAGCGCAAACTTTAACGGCCTCTACAGTATAGCTCAGGGGGAAAATAATTTTGGGATTGAAGTGGATGGGTTTGCAAAGAACTCCTTCAACGGCTGGATAAAAGCTTATGTAACTTATGAGTATGATACAAACTCTGAAACGCAACTGAAAACAGTAACTTATTTTGTAAACAGGACTGCCAATGTTAGCGCAAACTCTAATTTCACAAACTATAATTTTAATCTCTATATCCCCGAGGATCAGGTAAAGGTCAGAAATTCTTTTATAGAGGTTTATACAGAGCCAGCTGTTTCAGGAACAACAAAAGGAAAGACTGATGTGTACATAAACGGTACAGGAGTGGATTATGGATTGAATAGGAGCCTGCAGACAACGCCGCGCGCCCCAACATTCCTTATGTTTAACGCCTCTAATTCAACTTTAAGCTATGCAAACGGACTTTATACTGCAGGCACAGGTAATAACCTATATAACATAACAGTCAGATCCTATACAAACCGCATGGACAATGTTTGGATAAAGGTTACTGCAACATATTCTTATGCTGCAAATTCAACCACACAGTTAAATAGTGTAAAGTTCTTTGGTAACAGGAGCACTTTTGCTATTGCTGCAAACACAAACTGGTCCTCTCTCTTTGATATTTTTATTCCGGAAACCTCTGTTACGATCAGGAATGCCTATCTTGACTTTTATACTCATGGAAACGGCACTGCTGGAGGTACAATGAACATAAGCATAAACCAGTCTAACCTGCAGTATTCAAGCAATATTGCTGTTACTGATACAGATATTATTGCCCCGATATGGGTTTCTGTGAACGCTTCAGATGGATTTGGAGAGCTTTACAGTACAACAACAGGTAGCAACAGACATAATGTAAGCGTGTGGGTGAGGACGCAGGCGCAGAAAGATAGCTGGTTCAGGGCAGGACTTGTTTATACCTATGCAAATGACTCTACCAGCCAGCTGAAAACAATAGGTTACTTCATAAACCAGAGCAACACAACAAACGCTGCCCAGAACGCCTCTACACAAGCTCTATACATTTACACTCCAGATAATCCAACAGTAAGAAACAGCTGGGTAGATACTTATGTTCATGGGAGCACAGCAGGGGCAGGTCAGGTAAGGATTTGGATTAACCACTCCCAGATAAATCAGGGACAGACTGTTATACCTGATACAGACACTGTACTAAGCCCGTTTCAGGGGCTTTTCAATGCTTCTGCAACAACAGGAAATGACTTTTATGCACTCGGAAACGCTACAACACAATACAACTTTAGTATAATGGTCATAACTCAGCAAATGTTCAATATAGCTCCTGTTGGTTGGTTTACATATACATACTCTCCAGCCCCTCCTCCACAATTCCAGAACAATGTTACATCTCAGCCAAGCGGTACAGTATATCAGCTGAACAAAAACTGGGGCTTCCAGACAAACTGGACAGACAACTTTGGGGTGCAGATTGTATTTTTCGAGTCTAATTTCAACAGCAGCCTGAAAAACTTTACTGTTGGCAGGACTGCAGGCGACAGCTTCAATGGCCTGTATCTTATAAACTTTACAAATATATCTACAGGTTCTTACCAGTACAGATGGATTGCCAATGATACGGATAATTATGTGAATACTACAGGTGTTATACCATATTCTGTAGGAAACAGAACTCCAGTTTTCATAAACAATGCAACCAGCATTCCAGATTTAGATACAATACACAGCACTGGAAACTATGGCTTTTCAACCAATATCTCAACTGAGGTTGCTGAAATTGTTAATGTAACATTTGAGACAAACCTGAATTCAAGCCTGAAGAACTTTACACTCACAAAGCTTGCAGGCGGGAATTTAACACAGGCAATATATACAATAAACTTTACTGGCTTGACAAACGGAACTTATCAATATAGATGGATTGCAAACGACACAATGCAGCAGATAAATGATACTGGAGTAATACCATATATAATAAATCCTCTCGTAGGCAATCACTCAATAAAAACAATAGAATGGTTTATTAACAGCAGCAACATGACTGATGCCAGTGGTGTGTTCACAAGCAACTTTTCTGTATATATACCAGAGAGAGGAGTTTCTGTTAAAAGTGCGTGGATAGAAGTTTATACAGAAGGGGATGCGGGAGGAGGCGCCAACCTACGAGTGCTATTAAACGGAACTCCGTTGGATTATGCAAGCAAAGTAGGTATAATGGATGCAGATCAGGTTTTCCCTTCAATCTACAGGTTCAATGCCTCTAACACAACAACCCCTTATAGCGGTCTTTATGGTATAACTCAAGGAGATAACAAATTCGGACTGGAAATAAAATCTGATGCAAAGCAATTTTTCAACACTTGGGCAAAAGCCTACATAACTTATGAATATGATATAATATCAGAAACACATTTGAAAACAATAACTTATTTTGTAAACCGCACTGCAAACATAACTGCAAACTCTAACTTCACTACAATGGATTTCAATCTTTACATTCCAGAAAACCAGATAACAGTAAGGAACGCCTTTGTAGAAGTTTATGGAGAAACAAATGTTGGTGGGACAGCACAAGGGAAGGCTGATGTCTACATAAACCAAACTGCTCTTTATTATTCGCTGAACAGATCTGTGCAAACCTCTACCCGTGCTCCAATACACTGGGCATTTAATGCCTCAAACAACACACAAAATTATGTAAATGGGTTTTATAATGCGGGCACAGGTAACAACTATTATAATGTTACTTTTAGAACTTATACAAACAGACTGGACGATGCTTGGATTAAAGCTACAGTAACTTACAGTTATGATTCCAGTTCCACAACACAACTGAAACATGTACGCTTCTTTGGTAACAGGACTTTCTCTATAGCTGCAAACACAAACTGGTCTTCCCTGTTTGACATGTATATTCCTGAAAGTAGTGTTGCAGTGAGGAGCGCTTATCTTACAATTTATACGCAGGGGAATGGAACAGCTGGTGGGATAATGAATATAACTGTGAATGGTTCAAATCTCCAGTACGGAAATAATATAGGCGTTGCTGATACAGATTTTATCTCTCCGAAGTGGATTATTGTGAACGGTTCAGATGGATCTGGAGAGTTTTACTCTACAACAACCGGTGATAATAGACATAATGTAACTCTCTGGGCACGCACGCAAGCTCAGTCAAACACTTGGTTTACTGCCGACTTGATTTATACATATCCAAATGATTCTTCCACGCAACTGAAAACCATAGGATATTTTACAAATTTCAGTAATACCACAAACGCTGCCCAGAACGCCTCTACACAAGCTCTATATATTTACACTCCAGACAACCCAGCAGTAAGGAACAGCTGGATAGATATTCCTGTAAAAGGCTCAACAGCTGGAGTGGGACAGATAAGGCCATGGATTAACCATTCTCAAGTCCAGCAGGGGCAGATTGTTGTGCAGGACTCTGATTTGCTCAGCCCTGAACAGCATTTGTTTAATGCTTCCAACTTATCTGGAAATTCAGCTCCTGCTGGATCAGGAATTGATTTTTATGGTCTTGCAAATGCAACAACACAATACAACTTTAGTATAATGGTCATAACTCAGCAGATGTTTGATATTGCACCTACAGCATGGTTTACCTATACATATACAGCAGTTGCCCCGAACAATAATCCAAACTACACAAACAACTTTACTTCTGTCCCATCTGCAACAGTCTATGCTCCGGGCAAGAATTATGGATTCCAGGCAAACTGGAGCGATGACGGGGGTATAGACACTGTTTTATTTGAAGCGAACCTGAATTCCAGCCTAACAAACTATACTGTTGCACGCAGCACTGGTGATCAGATAAATGGCCTGTATGTTATAAACTTCTCTGATCTGGCTGGGGGCTCTTACCAGTATCGCTGGATTGGTACAGACACAACATCTAAGGTAAACACAACCAGAGTTATACCATATTCTGTGGCTGTAAATACAAGCAATTTTGTGGACCTGACTTTGGATAATGGAACTGTTAGTTTCAACTCAAACAAAGCTATGTTCTATGGGGCAAACATTATAGCCACGGCAAGTAAAAACTTCTCAACTGCAGGCACAGCCAATTTATTCAGAGATGGAGTTTCCAAGAGCAGCACTGAAACAATAAAGCTGGGGGCAGGGACATATTCCTATAAAGTTAATATGAGCTCAAATGCAAACTATTCAGCAAATGATACTGGAGCATCATACACTCTTACAGTAAACACTTTAACTCCTACAATAACACTTACAATATCCCCCTCTAGTCCCATAACTTATCCTACAACAAGCCAGTCTAACTGCTCCAGTTCAAACACTGATGCAGGTGTTACAGTAAAACTTTATAGAAACATTTCAAGCCTTTCATTTGATGTTACAACTCCTGAAAACAGCACAACATTCAGGCTGAATGTTAGCACATGGCAGTATATCTGCAACTCAACTGCCACAACAAACTTTACTGTTGGGAGCTCAAGCTTGAATTACCTTGTAAACAAGGGAGCAACAAACCTAACAGTTCTTTTGAACGGAACAGACGGGAACAGGGACTATAATGATACAGATACACTGAACATAACTGTTTTGCTTAATTCAACAACACAGGCTTTGAACTTTTCAGTGCAGACAGTTAAAATAGACTCGAACTTTACTGGCTGGATAAATGCAACTTCAGGAGCCCCTCCTCTAATAAACCTTACAGGACCATTTTCTACAGCTGGCAACTATAATGTAACGGGCTATTTTACAGGAGATGAGAACTATTCTGCAGGTGCAAGAACTGTTTATGCAAATGTTTCAGGTGCTGCCTGCTCAATTTCCCTCGGACTCTCAACAAATCTGAGCGCTCCAATAGGATACGATGTAATAAATCCTGGGACTACTATAAACGCAACAGGCAATAATGGAACAGGAGTTACAACTTTTTCTGTCCAGTTAACAAATGCAGGCTGCAGTGCAGATATCTGGCTGAGGGCAAACGATCATTTAACAAACAAGACAGGAGGTACATCCATTATAGGAATTAGCAATATGACTTTTTTAAACTCCAGCACAGACAACACGCTGGAAACAATTTCCCCGTTCCAGACAATGAGTTTGACAGACCAGCTTGTTAAAAGCCAGATTGCAGCTGGCACAACAACTGTATACTTTAAGTTCCGCCTTGCAATCCCAACGGGGCAGACTCCAGGTCTGTATAACAACTCAATAATATTCACTGCTAACAAAAGCAGTTAGGAGGGAATATAAAAACATATAGTAAAAATAAGACAAAATCAAGGCTTAAATAGTTAAAAAATAATGTGATAGTATGGGAGACAACAGGGCTAAAATATTGACGGTAACAGTGTTTTTGCTAATGGCAATTTCCCTCTCTTTGTTTTCATTCGGAGGCAAGCTAACAGGCTTTGCTACCACAGATACACAGAGCACAACAGCTAATGTAAGCATAAACAAGTTCGTTGCACTGGGAATTACAACAAATTTATCTGCCGGAATTGCATTTGGCGCTGTAAACCCTGGAACAAGCAACAATAATGCTTCTGGAAACTACAATCAAACAAACTATGCGGGCGGAAATCTATCTATGTACAATATATCTATTTCCTCCACTACAAACGTGGGAGTGGATATCTGTATTTATGATAATGCGAACCTGACCAATATATCCGGAGGAGATACAGCAACAATACCAAACATAAACTTCCTCTTTAATGCCTCAAACTATACAGTAAATGCACCAAGCGTTACTGCCCCGCGCGACCCGTTCTTGGGCACAGGCATTGCAATAGACACTGCTAAAAAATATATAGATGGTATTGGAAATGACAGCGTGGCAGGTACTGTTATCAGTTTTAGATTTTGGTTAACAATACCTTCAGGCCAGCGCGCTGGTATTTACAACAATACAGTAAACTTCCTTGGAACTGAAAATGAAACAGCCTGTTGAGGTTATAAATATGGAAAACAAAGTTCAAAATATGGGAAATAAACGGGCATTATTACTTTTACTTGCTTTTGCCATACCCATATCACTGCTGCCTACTTTAGCTTCTGCGCAGTATATTGGTGTTGGGCTGAGATGGGATCAGGAAGCTATTGGAGTGCCAGACCTGAAAGAAACCTGCACACAATACTATATTTACAATCCGTTTGATACAGATGTTGTTGCCTCTATAAAAGTGGAGGGGGATATTTCCGGAATGGTTACAAGAACAGAGCCAGCAGCAGTAGCTGTACCTGCAAAAACAATGCCACGCGATGGAAGGGCCGTGAAAGTCTGTTTTTCCGCACCAACAGCCAGATTCCCGCCTTTTATGCCTGCCCAGTATAAAGGAAAGGTCTTGGCTTCATATGCTCCAGGAACTAATTTGGCTGCAACAGGCTCTGCTGTAGGCGCTTCTGTACAGGCTCCATTAAGCGTTTTCGTTGGGGAATGGGGGATGTTTTCAGGTTTTATAACAGCCATAGGAGCTGTTGCAACAGCAATAGGTGTTTTCTTGGAACGCAGAAAGCTTGTTTCCGGATACAGGACTGTTAAACTGGGAAGGGAAAAAGCTGGCAAAATATCCGCTACTGAAAAGTTAGCTGAATTAAAGAAACAGGAACAGGAATTGAAGAAAAAGCTTGGAAAGAAAAAGTAGGGGATAAGCCTTTTAAGCGGGCGCAGCGCAATTCTTTTATGCATGCTAAAACTACTGGAGACTGGGAGATTGCTTTTGTTGCAGTTCTTTTCCTTTTAATATACGTTTTCTTCCCACTATTATCGACTGTAGCATATGTTACCCAGCAAACAGAGCCTGTTACATCAAATGCAAGCATACAGAGCCTTGCAGTGGGCAGGTTTACAGACCTGAACATAACACCTTCTCCTCGTGCAAACAGCTCAATTAATGTTACAGCAACAGTGCAGAATACAGGAAACCTTGGAGATTTGCTTTTTATAAACCTTACAATGAATAACACTCTGGGAGTTTTCCAGAATACAAGCTGCTCTTTAACAGTTGCATCCAATAGTCTAAAAAACTGTTCTGTAAACTTCATCCCGAATACCACTGGCCTCTATCAGATAACAACACAGATTTACAATGGAACGCGCAGCGTTCTCTGGGATAGCAATATAACAAACTTTACAGCAAACTCCCCTGTATATGATGTTTTTGTGGAGGTAATAGACAAGTCTCCAGTATCTTTCGGTTCAGTGTCAGCCAATATAACTGTAAGCAGCTTTTCCTCGGGCACTGTTGACACTACAGTAAACTATTCTCTTACAACTGAGCTGGGGCAGTATGTTGTTGCACTTAGCAACGGGCAGACATACACAAGGATAGTAAAGTTTACAGCTCCCCCAACTCCAGGTTCTTACAGGCTTTCTGCCACTGCACACTCAGCTGACTATTATGTAACAGCATTTGATACATTTACTGTAGTGGCTTCACCTGAGTCTGGGGGATCAAAAGGTGTTGGAGGGGCAGGAGGCGGAGCTGCTGTTACAGAAACCACAACAACATTACAACCAACCCAGCCAAAGCTGAACATAACAAAATATCAGGATGAGGTAAGGGTTTCGGCTGGGGACTTTATTTTCACTACAGTTTCTATCTCAAGCTTTTACAACTCTTCCTCTCCACTTCTGCTTTATCTGGATATAGAAGGATTGAATAAAAGCTGGTTTGAAGTAAAGCCCGTGTCTATGATACTGAAGCCCGGGCAGGAACAGGCTTTTTCTGTTCTTTTTAAGCCTCCGAAAGAAGCTGGAGTAAAGAACTATCCATTTGCTTACAAGGCTTCTGCCGGCGGTACAGAAGTGAGAACATTGGGAATATTTACTATTACACCCGCGGTTTATAGAGGGCTGGATATCAATAGAATTGAAACGCCTGTTTTGATAACTGGAATAATAGGTGGTAAGGTTCGTATACTTGTAAAGAACACCCAGAATAGTACAGTAAATATTACAGTTTTGCTTAAACCACAACAAGGAATAACTGTTTTAACAAAGCCAATAACTCTCACTCTGGCTGCTGGGGAAGAGAGGGAAGTGGAAATAGAAATTGCTTCAAGTGAAAATGGAATACTCCCAACCTCACTGCAGATAACTATCCAGAATGAGAGTGGGACAGAGACTATTGAAAAGAGAGTGGATATAGTTTCGCAGCCAATAGAGGAACTTCCAGCACTTCCTGTAATAATTGTTATAGGGGTTGCTGTTGCGTTTGTATCTGTTGTAGTTTACAGGGAGTTTTTTATAATAGTAATAAAACGCAGGAAGAATAAGCGTTAAGCTTTCCAAAGGAAAGCACTCTGCGCGAGGGCAGAAAAGGTTTATATACAGCTACAAACAAAGTAAGCCCATGCTTTCGCAGATAGGGGGCGGGGATGGCCTGCTTAATATAATTTACTTTATACTTTTCATGGTTATGATTTTTCTTTATCCGCGGTTAATGACTACACAAACAATCTGGAAGCTGGAAAAAGATGTGGCTGAACTGGAGGGTATGGCTGAAAAGAGCAGGAGCATTGCTTTGCATGCTGTGTCCAGAAAGCCTACAAAAGAACAAAAAATAGCTGTTAAAAACTTTATGGAATTCTTTGCTGTTTCACCTGTGGATATGGATCCGTATGGTATTGTAAAAAAGGTAGACATGGTTGTGCGGCAGATGGACTATAGGTTTACGTATTTTGTGAACCAGATTGCTCCGCAGGCTTCTGATATCCAAAAAGCTAACATAAAGGATGCTTTGCTGGGAGCAATGCAATCCTACCAGATAGCTAAAATTGTGCGCCACTTCTTGGAAACAATAAAGAAGTACAAGATTTTCCAGCTGGCAATGATTTTGCAGATGCAGATACCGCTTATTGTAAGGGTAGCAAAGGCTGCTGTGCGAGCTACAAAAGCTTTTGCTGATGGGATGCCTGTTGGGGATGGAATTGGGCCGTTGATTGCTGCTAGAATGATGAAAAAAGTAACAAGATTTACTGAAGAGGAATTTGTGCTGGGAGAAGCAAAAATTGCAGGGAGGAATGTTTTTGTTTCAAAAGCTCTTGGTCCGGGGGCTTCAACTGGTTATCCAGGGAAGTTTTTGCTAAAGCTTTTGAAAAAGCAGAAAATTGACAGGATTATTACAGTGGATGCTGCTCTGAAAATGGAAGGGGAGAAAACGGGATCTTTAGCAGAGGGTGTTGGAGTTGCTATGGGCGGAAGTGGAGTAGATAGATATGAGATAGAAGAGGTTGCTCTTGCTAAAAGAATTCCTTTGGATGCGGTTGCTGTAAAAGTTTCAGATGAGGATGCTTTATCAGTGATGAAAAGGGAGCTGGTTGAGGCTGCACCGCAGGCTTTGAAAATGGTGGAAGCTGCTGTGCAACGCGCCGGAACAAAGGAAAAAATACTTATAATTGGAGTTGGAAACACGTGTGGTGTTGGGAATGATTCTGCTTCTGTGGAAATAGGGATGAACAAGCTTGCTATGCACTGGAAGACTGAAAAATCCGATGAAGAAAAGAAAAGTGGCTGGTTTTAAATCTACATCTAAGGATACATAAGCTTTTTATTTGCTTCTTAACTCTAATTATCCAGATTATTATGACAGCTGCCCCAAGTGATGTGCTTGTTGTACCTGCAGAAGTGCTTGAAAGTTATAGAAAACATTATGAGGACGCGCTTGATAAGGGGACTATACCTTTGAAACTGGATGATTTTTTATATAAAATACAGAAAGATAAGTTTGAACCGACTGCTTCTTCACTCCGTCCAAATGGATACAAGCCTGCAAGCATGCATTAGGGTATGGGGAAGTTTTATAAAGACCCGCGCAGTATAAGGGCAGGGGATTTAGATGGGATTGATACCAGGAAGATGTTTTCACCACATATCAAAGAAACCGTTTACACGTATTTCTATTTCAAAACCGAGGAGAAGCTATGTGAAAGGAGTTCCTGTAAGCAAGATACATCAGTTTGAGATGGGAGATATTAAAAACCATTCTCGCTTTCCATTGGTTTACAGCATTGTTATAAATGAGGAACGCCAGCTCCGCTCAAACTGCCTTGAAGCTGCACGGCAGTCTGCCACAAAATACCTTACAGCATCTCTTGGTGAGACTGGATTCTTTTTGAAAATCAGACCTTTTCCACATCATGTTTTAAGAAATAATCCAATGGCTACAGGAGCTGGTGCTGACAGGTTTTCTCAGGGAATGAGAATGAGCTGGGGAAAGCCTATTGGTCAGGCTGCGCGTGTTTATCCGGAACAAAGAATAATGACTGCACGCGTTCCTGCAGGAAAAGATGATATTGTAAAAGAAGCTCTGAGAAGAGCTACACATAAGCTTTCAGGTTTGTGCTCTATAACTAAGGAAAATACAGCCTAACAAGAACCAGCATTTGTTGGAACAACTCTTCTATCTGGATCGCGCAGCTCTTCTAAAGGAGTTGGTTCTTCAGGCAGGGGTGGATTAAAAAGGTGTTTTGTGGTTTTTGGTTCCATTAACCTGCCACTGAGTCCTGCTGCTACCACATCCATTTTTTCTACTCTTGCTATTTTCGCGGTTGGCCAGAGCCCTAACTGAACCCTGTCAGAAGTATATTCTACAACATGCACCGGAACACGATCTATATTATACCCATCACCAAGCAAAAGATTAAGTGCAGCAAGCCTGTGGTGACCATCCAGAACAACATCTGAGTATTTTATACCAGCTCCATCACTGCAAAACCATCGGGAAACTGGTATTGGCCTGTTTAATCTGCCAGCATCCCTAATTTGCTGTGCAACCTCTCTTACATGTTTATCTACAATATTTTCATGTGCTTTTAGCTGGTAGAGAGATACTCTGTAGTATGATGGGTGTGCAAAAGGAAAAACTTCAGAATAGATTACGCTATTTACTACAAGAGTTTTCCCTGTGACAGGTACATAAGGCATAAAATCATTTTCTAATGCTATTTGAATGCTTAAATAGGCTTTTTATTGAGGTATGTTTTTATTCCCAGCCTAACAAAGCTGTTTATGCCTTTTGAACTGCACAAAGAAAAGGAACCAAGACTGACCTATATTTTAATGGGTGTTATTGTTGCTGTCTATTTCTATGAGGGGCTTGTTTATTTTTTGCAGGGAGCTGTAGCTGAAAAAGCCCTTATAGATGGGTTTGGATTTTCTTTACAGGGACTTTTGCAGGGTAAGTGGTGGACGCTGCTGACCTCAATTTTCCTGCACGGTGGGGTTGAGCATATTGTTGTTAATCTCCTTGCTTTGTATTTCTTTGGGAGAGCTGTTGAGGAATCTGTAAACTGGAAGAAATATCTGGCCATTTTCTTTGTTTCCGGACTGGTTGGAGACCTTGTTATTTCATTTACAGCTTTGCTGGGTTTTGGCTCTGCAACAATACCAACTATTGGGGCTTCAGCAGCAATTTTCGGGCTTATGGGCGGGGCAATGATTATGAGGCCCTTTAACCTTGTTTTTTACCCCTATATTATACCTGTCCCGCTGATACTTGCTGCTGTCTTTTATACTGCTTTTAACTTTATAGCTTTCTTTGCCACTCTTGGAGGAATTGCGAGTAATATTGCTTATGGGGCGCATATAGGAGGAATTATAGCTGGGGCGGCTTTTGGGTTCAGGGAAGCTGGCATGCGCAAAGGGCTGCAGGCGGCTGCAATTATAATTGCTTTGCTTATAGTTCTCCCGTTTGTTTTGCAGTATTTGAATATTATAGATTATTCGCGTTTTCTCACTGGATAAAGCTTTAAGAGCTTTCCAGCTGCAGCTTTTCTCATGAGAATACTTATACAGGTACCTGCTGGACTAAGAAAACAGGCTTTAGCCTATGCTTCTGAGCTTGAAAAACAGGGAAATGAAGTTATAATTTCAGCAGAGAACTGCTTTGGAGCCTGTGATTTGCGCGACTCCGAGGCTCTCTCTTTAGGGTGTGACAAGATTGTCCATTATGGACATGTTAAGTTTGTAAACAGCAAAATCCCTGTAGAGTTTATAGAATACAGGCTTCCCTGCGACAGCATACGATTAAAAACTATACTTGAAAGGGACTGGAAACAAATAGAACAATTCAAAAGCTTTGGATTGGTTTCAAGCCTGCAATTTTTAGACTGGCTGCCTGTTTTGAAAGAACTGTTAGAAACAAAAGGAAAGAAAGTGGAAATAGGAAAATCTGAAAAACCCTATGGGGACAAGCCTGAACTACATTCTGGGCAGCTTTTAGGGTGCGATGGGAATGCTGGGCTTTCTGTTGCCGGTAAAGTTGACTGTTTTGTTTCTTTGGGATCAGGAAAATTCCATGCGCTTGCTGTTGCTTTGGAAACCAAAAAACCACTGTTCCTGCTGGATATCGAACGGGGGGAAATCAGGTCAGCTGAGGCTGCAAAAGAACTGTTTTTTAAACAGAAAGCAGTTGCTGTTAGCAGAGCTAAAGATTCTAAAACTTTTGGGATTGTTATCAGCACAAAACCAGGGCAGAAGTTCTTTTCTGCGCGGGACTTAAAGAGTATAATAGAAAAGAAAGGGAAGACAGCCTATATTTTTGCATGCGATGAGCTCAAACCAGAAAAAATAGAAGATTTTCCAGTGGACTGCATTGTAAATACAGCCTGTCCGAGAATAGCTATAGAAGACAGAATACAGTTTTCAAAGCCTATAATAAACCCAGATGAGCTTATGGAAGCACTTGCCTTGTAGTGTTAATAAAAGTTAACAATAGTTAACTTTAAATATTAACAATAGTTAATAAAAGTATGCAATTCAGAGATTTCGCATGCAACCTTATGGGGTCGAAGATAAAGATTTTATTACTGCAGGAATTAATAAGAAGTGATGTGATAGGCAGTGAGCGGGAAACTGCAAGAATACTTGGAGTATCTAATGCGGCAGTTAGTAAAAGTCTTAAGTCTTTTCAAGATGCCAACTTTATAAAATCCACGCGCATTGGAACCGCCTTTATGTGGAGCGTAAATAAGGAGAGCTATGCATATGATTTTATAAACCATATTTTTGAGAAATGGAAGGATGGAGACACTCCGCTTAAAGATTTAAGAAGGGAATTATTGAAACTGCAAACCATAAATGAAGTAAGAAAAGCTATTATTTTCGGCTCTGTTTCAGAAGAAAATGATATGCCAGAGAGTGATATAGACCTATTTGTATTGGTGGATAGGGAAAATGATAAGCTCCTTAATATGTTAGCTGATCTGGATAATAGATGCCTGCGCAGATATGGAAATAAACTATCCTTCATTATATACACGCCTAAAAAGTTTGAGAGTGAAAAAAACAAGAAACTTTTAGAAAATATAAAAACTGGCATAGTGGTGTTAGAAAAATGAAAACAAGAAACGTGGACAGGTCTTTTGCAGGCAACTATTTGATAAAGGCTCGACAATGTAAAAATGCCGCTATAAGAGCATTGGAAACGGGCGATTGGGATGCTGCTGTTATAAATTCTATTCATGCTTCAATTTCTGCGGCAGATGCTATTTGTGTGTTCAAAAAAGGCATAAGAAATGCTGGTGAAACTCATACTGACTCTATAGCGCTGCTAATAAGCATAGAACCGCAAAATGAAGATATTAAAAAAGCGGCCCGCCATTTATCTTCTTTGCTAAGCGTGAAGACTTCTGCAGAATATGGAGAAAGATTAGCTGTGCAAAAAGATGCAGAAGCAGCTGTAAAGCATGCTGAGAGGCTGTTAAGTTTTGCAGAAGAGACTATCAGCAGGACATGAGAAAACCTATGGAAGCTCTTCAATAAGGTTTTCTCAGATACAACTCTATTTCAGCAGGTATGCCGTATATCTTTGTAAAATATGGAACAGGCAAAAAATACAGCTTCTTAACAACGTCCAATCCGCAGGATGATATGATTTCCAAAAGCTCTTTCTCCGGTATAACAGATATATGTGTAACGTCTTTGTCTATGTGCTTCATTATAAGCCTCAACTTTCCGTTGAATGGAAGGGATATTATAAGATATCCGCCAGGCCTTAATTTTTTTATTATATTTTTCATGGATTCCTTTATGGATTTTGTGTGTTCCAGAATATCCAAAGCAGTTATAACATCAAAATATTCATTCGGATAGGATAAATCTTTTTCCAAGTTTGAAACTTTGAATTTGCCCCTAGGAAACATGGACTTTGCTTTTTTGACTGCAAAGTGTGAAGCATCGCATCCATGTGCCTCTTTCACATACGGTAACGCAAGGTTTACAAGATAGCCAAATGCACAACCTACATCCAGAAACCTTTTAGCTCCTGTTTTGCGCATAAATTCCAGTATAGCTTTGAATTGCCTAGGAAAATCAATTGTCTCATAGTTAGAATAATTGGATTTTTTCCTTCCGTAATAATAGTCCCTGCCAAACTTTTCTACCATGAATACACCCGAAATATTTTTACGGCAATACCTTTCCATATGTTTTTTCCTGCAACCAAGATATAAAGCTCCAATATGGGAGTTTTATACTTTTGGGCAGCTCATTATCATGTCTGGTTTTAAATGTCAAAAACAGCCAGCGGTGTTCTATAAAATCAAGAAAACTGCCTAACATGTCCCATATCGGCGGGATAAGTATGGTAACACTCTTTCCAACCCTTTGAAGCTCTTTATAAAACCTCTCAGGCTCTTTTACATGCTCTATTGTATGGGAACATAAAACAGTATCAAACTGCTTGTTTTTGAAAGGCAGTTTGTAAATATCCTTTATGAGAACAAAATTTGGAATATCCCTTTCTACAACATCCGCGTTTATTCCTCCCCCATCAGTGTCACAGCAGGATATATTTAGCCCCCATTTTCTTTCTTTTCTGTGAAGAGGTTTTAAAACCCTGTAGTCTATTAAATGACCAGCAACTAGAACAATTACGAGCACTAAAAACGCTTGAAAAATTTCCCAAAGCATGGTGGATTTGATATTTACTATAATTTAAGCATTGCACACCCCCTAAAAGCTTTAAATAGTCTTTCCATATAACTGAGTGCATGAACATAGAAGTTCTTGAGGACCAGAAAGATAAACTGAAGATTGAAATGAAAGATGAGGGCATGACTTTGGCTTCTTTGGTATCTAAGCAGGTTTGGATAGAAGGGGGGGAAGCTGCTGCTTTGAAAGAACATCCATTCATGGCTGAGACTAGATTGCTTGTGAAAGGATCCAACCCAAGAAAGCTTTTGGAGAAGTCTGCTGTTGCAATAGAAGAAAAGTGCGATGAGCTGGAAGCTGCCTTCAAGAAAGCTCTGCAACGCTAAGCCATTTTCTTCCACTATCTATATGGGAGTTTTCATTCCAGGCACAGCTGCAGTCATCATAAATCTATGCAGGTCTTTTTTAGTTGCAGGATTAGATTTTGAGCGTGGTTTTACAGATGTTTCTACATGTATGCCTCGCCCAGAAAAGCCTAAATTGCTGCAACTGCCTTGTACAAATCCGGCTTTAACATGAACATTATATAGACCTACAGCTGGGGCAGGTTTTAAGAAAAAGTAGGAAAATTATTGAAATTTAGCTTGGAAACCTGTAAACTATTGTGTTTATTCCCTCATAGAACCTATTACCGACTGAAACTATATATTTCTTGTTGTTTTCGTTGCTCTCCGGTACGTTATTTAGGTAGTCTGGATTTATCATGACACTCACCTGAGTATACCTATTGCCAACGGGATCTAGAGGTCCATTGAATTTCGTTGTATTGAAATATAAGAATTCTATAGTCGTGGTCTGCCCTGCTGCCAAGCCGCTAACATATATCTGTGTCATGTTGTAAAGATTGTCATATGTATCTGGAAAGCCCGAAGTACCATCGTATAATGTAGCATTGACCCAAAATGGGCCTGCATCCCCATTTCCTAGGTTTTTGATATTGGCTCTTATTTTATAGAAGCCGTTATACGGATTTGTGTTGGGGTACGGTGTTGATGCACCACTATAGTAGTACAGGTATACGAGAGTTGCGTTTGTAACGTTCAGATCAGCCATCCCTAGGGTTGTAGTTGTGGTGGTTGTTGTGGTCGTTGTGGTCGTGGATGTTGTAGTGGAAGTGGTTGTTGGGGGTGGGGTGGAAGTGGTACAAGGTGTGAAATGCGGGAATGCAACAGAATTATTATAAACTATTGTAGACAGGAAGTTGTTATTTTCATTAGATTCTATAACCACGTTTGGCTTGTCTACTGTTATATTAAGCGGGATGCAATATACTGCTGGATGGTAGTTTGTTAAAGGATCGAAAGTGCCATTTCTCGCGGTTAAAGTAGCATTAACTGTTATTGTGAATTTATCGCCTGCTGGAATGTTGTTTACTCTATAATTATTGTAGTCTGGTTCTGCTGGGTTGTGGAATGTGTAAACGGCTGGGTTGGTTATATTGTACGGTTGCATAAGAACATCGAATTGCCCAGTGGCGACTGTGCCAATGTTTCTTACTGTAACATTGAATATGTGGAAAATAGTTTGAGGCCAGCGTCGTGTGGGCGTATTATTTATTATATATGTGCTGTTTGTAACGTCGTTGTTGTTTAAAGTCATATCAGGAGAGCCAACAATAGTAGTTGTTGAAAAGTCTATTGTTGTAGTTGTTGTAGGTACAGTAGTGGTTGTGGTAGGTATTGTTGTGGGTACAGTGGAGGTTGTAACACCATCGCACAAAACTGGGGCTGGAGTGGGCTGGCCCTGTTTAATTGCAAAGAAAGTGTATGGGGGTTCTTTGGAGGGGGATAAAATAACTTTGAGTGTGGACTTGTTGTTTGTTGTGCTGACTTCCCCGCCTGCGGCAATTATCCTGTTGTCAGGAGCCATTCCCCAGCCTTGTGGAAGATTAATAGACAAATAATAAATGCCACTTTTGGGTGCATTTTCTATCTTGAAAATTGGACGGCTTGTGCCACGTATGTTATGCAGGCACATATTTACAGGGGATGTTTTGCACCAGCTTCCATCATCCTTTTTTAGAGTAAAGCTCATTTCAGGGATTACTGTATATCCATAATAGGTTCCGTTTACAGTGAAACCGCAGGAACCTATATCCTCGCTTGCAGGATAATCGCCCATCATAATATAGGGAAATCGGGGTTTTGAAACTGCTGCTGGAGGTGTTATAACATAGTTAAAGGCACTTCCCTGAACTCCTATCTGAGTTGTTGCAGGTGCTGCGGAAAAGAATTTTAGAATAGAAAGGAGTAGGTTTATGAAAAAGAACTTGATTATGTTTCCAATAGAGAGACCCTGGATTTTTATTTCAGTGCCCCAAGCTTTCTGGAATTCTGAAACAGGATTCTCGCTGTTTCCTATTCTTGTTAAAGTGTTTTCTGAGAAGGATATTGCAAGAGTGGAACCGGAATAGGCTGTTGGACTGGATTCTGTTATTTTTCCGTCTACTGTTTTTACACCGAAAATTGCAACATCTCCGTCTGCAAGAGTTAAAGAAACCTTTATTGTTTCAGTACCCAGAAGGCTTTTTAGAATACTTGGGTTTTTCTCATAGAAAGAATTATACTGGCTCACAAAATCGTCCAATGTTTTCTGGTCAACACTGTTGTGTGCAAATGCTATTGGCAACAGGAAAATAAGGAAGAATATAGCAGAGAGCAGAGGTAGTTTAAGTTGCATGAATATTTTATTGTCAGGCCTATATATAAAGTTAGAGTAGGAGAAACCAATATACTTAAAAAGGCTGCGGAAGAGTGTTTAATTATGAATCTGCGGGAGTTTTGGGCTAAAGTAAACGAGAGAAACAGCCTTTTTGGAACTGGTTTCTACATTGTTTTAGGGTTTGCAATTGCAATTGGAGTTAACTGGGGACTTGGGTTTGCCCTGCATACAGATACTCCAGTTGTTGCTGTTTTCTCAAACAGCATGGTTCCTGAGTTTTCCAAAGGGGATATGGTTATAGTGTCCAGCCCAAGCGGACTTTCTATTGGGGATATTGTTGTTTTTGATGCTTCCACCGGAGGTTACAGATATCCAATAATACACAGGGTAATAGCAATTAATCCTGATGGAACATATGAAACAAAAGGGGATGCAAATTCTGTGCAGGGGAATTTTGAACACAATATAAGAGCATCGCAAATACATGGAAAGGCTATTTTTGAAATTCCTTACTTAGGTTGGGTAAAAGTGGGGGTTTTTGAAGCGCTTGGGCTTGCAAAAGAATAGAAAGCCTGAGACAAGCTTTTATTCTGGTGCGTACAATTTCTTGCATGCTTTCAGATCTTCCAAAACTTTTGTCTGCGGAAAAAATTGATTCTATCCTGCTATACGGGAAGGATGAAAACATAAGATTCTTAACAGGATTCTCAACTCCAGATCCTGTTCTGGCTTTATTCTCCAAAAATCCATGGTTAGTTGTGGGTGGGTTTGAGGCTGGCAGAGCAAAAAAAGAGTGTTATAGAAACTGTAAAATACTGACTTTTGAGCAGCTGGGTTATTTTTCTTTCTATAAAAATTTCCTGAAAAAAGGCTTGAAACGTTCTGAAGCTTCCAGTCTTGCTTTGGCAGAAACAGCAACTGCTTTGGTTAAAAGGGCTGGAGCAAAAAATGTGGGACTGCCAAAATCATTCCCTTGGGGTCTTGCTTCCCGCCTGCAGTTTAAAATATCTGAATCAACTGAAGCTCTCTCTGATGCAAGAGAAACCAAAAGTGGAAATGAAATTGCTGCAATTGAATTTTCACAGCACTCCACAGAAAGCATTATTCTTGCTGGTGCAAAGGTTGCAAAGCCCGGGAAAAATATTGGCAAAATAAAGGGTGTGATGCGTGTGGAAGCTGAAAAACTTGGCATGGATTTTCCTGAAGGATTTATTGTTTCTACAGGAACAAAAGCAGCTGACCCACACTATCAGGGAGAACCAAAAGAAAAAATCCAGCAGAATTCCCCTTTGGTGCTGGATATTTACCCGCGCAGCCGGAGAGGATACTGGGGAGACTGCACGCGGACTTTGCTTTTAGGCAGTTGTTCTCAAGAGATAAAAGAAGCGTTTTCTGCTGTTCAAAGAGCAATGGAAGCCGGATACAACGCTGTGGAAATTGGTGGGGAAGCGAAAGCAGTGGATATTGCTGTTTGCGAAGTTCTGGAAAATAATGGGTATCAAACTATGAGGAAAAATGAAAAAGCAAAGGATGGATTTTTACACAGCACAGGGCATGGGATTGGACTTTATGTGCATGAAAGCCCTGCAATTTCCCATCTGAGCACTGATATTCTGAAAAACGGGCAGGTTTTCAGCATCGAACCTGGATTGTATTTTCCAGGGAAGTTTGGAATCAGGATTGAAGACCTTGTGGCAATTTGGAAGGGAAAACTCCGCAGGCTTAACAAATTGCCGCATATTCTAAAGCTTTAAATAGAAAGGGAAATAACTCTGTTTTCGCACAAAAGAGGGTTAAAATGGAATTCTGTGATAAATGTGGGGGATCAATGTTGCCACAGGGCTCTGCATTAGTTTGCAGGAATTGTGGAAAGAAAAGCTATGCAAAAGTTTCCCGCGGGGAGTTTAAGATAGGATCCAGAGGAATAAAGAAGCAGGAGCAGGTTGTTGTTGTTGAAAAGAAAGCGCAAATTGAATTGATGCCTAAAACAAAAATACAATGCCCGAAGTGTGAGTCAGAAGAAGCTTTCTGGTGGATGCAGCAAACAAGAAGTGCTGACGAGCCCCCAACAAGATTCTACCGCTGCGTAAAATGCAACCATGTCTGGCGGGAATACGAATAATATCTAAATTTAGATAAAAATATCTAAAAATAGATAGATTTAAATAGAACTTTTGTGTAATAATTAGTATGCTGGAAGAAGCTATAGCATCCAAAACAAAAATACGAGTTTTGCGCACAATGATGGAAATAGATAAATATATGCGCTTTGAGGATATAGCCAAATATTCTAACCTCTCTTATGGAACTGTCCATCCTGCACTTAAAGATCTTGTGGAGTTCAGGATTTTGAAGACCAAATTAAATGACAAATCAAGGTTATACTGCCTGAATAAGAGTATTTTTTTCTATCCTGAACTAAAAAGCTTGTTTGAGGCAGAAAGGGAAAAACCAATTAAAATAGCGGAAAGCTTTGCAAAAAGCGTCTATAAAAGAGGTATTATAAACTTGATTTTATTCGGGTCTTTAGCTAGGGGGGAATTTAAAGAAAAAAGCGATATTGATATCTTAGTAATTTACAAAGGGAGCAAAGAAACTATAGACAAAAAACTCTATGAAGAAGTCCAAAGGATCATTGAAAGTTATGATATTTTTATTTCAGTTACATATATGAAACAGGGAGAGTATAAAGAAAAGTTGAAGAGAATGGATGACTTTATAGTAAAACTGGCAGAAGAAGGAAAAGTTTTATATGGTGATTTAGAATGGTTAAAGAAGTGAAAAAAGAAGAGGCGGCAGATTACCTGAAACAAGCCGGAGAATTTTTGGAATCTGCGGCAGATAATTTAAATAAAAACAGGCTTAATGCAGCTGGGTTTGATGCTACACAGTCCATTATAAATGCAAACGATGCGTTAACAATATTCTTTTTGGGAAAGCGGGCTTCAAAAGACCATAGGGAAGCCATACAATTCCACACAGACGTGGTAAGAATTATAAATGATAGCGCAGGAAGGAAAATCATAAGAGATGCTCTTGAAATGAGAAATACTGCCGGTTATTTGGGAACGTCAGTTTCAAAGGCGGTAGCTGAAAATTTGGTTAAAGAAGCTATGAAATTTATAGAATGGGTTAAAGGGCGAACAAAGCTTGGTGAGAATACGAATAATAAGTCATTTAAATAGATTTCTTTCAAAATGCTGTTATGGAATTTGGAAAAGACAGTGTTGTAGCTGTTTTAAGCCCAAGTCATGGTCATGCTCCATACCTTGTGGGAGCTGAAATTGGTAGGAGAATTGGAGAGATTGCAAGAAAAGAAAATCCAGCCTTGCAGTACGGGGTTCTTATTCCGCTATTTTATCCCGGAACGCAGGAAGGTATAATGGAAAGGAGGCTTGAGCCTTCTGGATTGGACAATATTTATATGAGCAGGGAACTGGGGGAACATCTTCTACCTGTAATGCAAAACAAACAGGGATATCCTGATTATTTAGAAAGGCTTACTAGAGATGGAGAGAAGACGCAAAAAGCTTTCCAAGAGAAGCTGAAAAAACCTGTTAAAGCAGTTTCTTTGGGAACTGGAGAAGAGGTTGTGGTACAGCCCGAAAGCATGAAATTTGAACTTATGACTTGGATGCAATTTGCGACAGGCCTGCCTGCATACAGCACTTGTTCTTTTGTATTCCCAGAATTTGCAAGAAGGGTTGCAGATGTTGCTGATAATGGCTATGAAGGGCGCATAATACAGCTGCCTGTTGGTGTAACATCAGAAAAATTAAGGGAAGCAGCAGCTATTTTCGATAAAACAAGAGGAGCAAATTCTTACAGGAAGGTTTTCCTTCCAAGAATACACACACTTTCATTTGTAAATGGGAGGGAACCGCATGTGAATGAGGTCAAAACTCCTCCGCTGAAAAGTAAGATGCCTAGGGATTTGTCACCGTTGCCAAATTTTATATATGCTAACATGAGCGGGGCTGGTTATGGGGAACAGGAGCTGCTGAAAAGGCTTGAAGACTTTAAGAGAACTGGAATAGATATAGCTTTTCCTGATACTTTTGCTGAAACAGCAAGAAAGATTGGAGGCAGGATTCTGCCCGAGTCTGTTATGAGCAACCCTGCCTGCCTTGGAACTGCTGGCAGAGCTGGCTGGGGAACAATATGGGAAGCCTATGTGAATACTCCAGGCAAACGATTTTTCCCTGCAAAATGTACAGATGGGGATTTTGAGATAACATTCAATGAATGGAGCTTGGAGAGGGAACCTGCATCAACAGACCCTGAAGGAGGTATTTCACTAATGCAGGCATATGAAACTGATTTAAAGATGTTTGGAATAGATGGTATAGATTATGTCGCTGAAATTATAGCCAAGGAGGAAGGTCTGGCTTAGCCAAACTTTTCTGCTGTTATTCTGAACTTTTCAACTCCCAGTGCCTGAAGAATTGCTGTGAAATCATTTACCATTGCTGTTGAGCCGCATAGCATAAAGTTCTTTCCTTCGAGGGCTGGCAGATATTTTTGTATATGGGTTTCGTTAAACCTGCCCTGTTCATGTATTCCAGAAGCTGGTTCATCTCTTGTTACAGTGTAAATTGCACGGAAGTTTGGATTTTCCTCCTCCAGCCTTTTTAGTTCTTCCAGATGGGAAATATCCTTATTTGTTCTGTTGCTGTAAAAGAGAAAGATTTTATTCTGGAGTTTTTGTGCTGTTGAAAAGCGTACCATGCTAATAAAAGGGGCTATTCCAACTCCGCCGGCCATCATTACAGTGTCCTTATGTTTTTCAGTGTTGTAAGTGAAAACTCCAAAGGAGCCTGTTACACCAACCCTATCTCCGACTTTCATTTTGTCCAGCATATTTGTAAACTTGCCTGTTATCTTTATTGTAAGCTCCAAATGGTCTTTTTGTATAGGGTTGGAGGAAATTGAATAGGCGCGAGCTAAATTGGTTGGTTTTCCCTCACTGTCCAACATGTACATCATTAAAAACTGCCCTGGTTTATAATTGAATATCTTTGTTTCAGGGATCACAGGCTTAAACTTGAAAATTTTCACATCTGGAGTTGCCTGTATAATCTCCGTAAACTCGTATGTATCTATTTTCAGTGGCATTTTATCTCGCTCTAAATTCTGCTACTGAGACTTAAAAAGAAGTTGGTTCCATTGCACTATAGAGAGAGTAAAAATTCTCTGTTTCTAAAATATCTACCTGTCTTTTATAGAACTTATATTCGTTATACAATTAAATGCCCCATAAAACTTAGGACGTTGTTATATTTGAATATTTATTACTACCAAATAGTGGCATTTATATGGGGGTTCTGCCAATTACTGTATATGTTCCAGACACCTTCAACCCTATCACTTTATATGGGTGGAAAAGGAACTATTAACAACATTTTAAAAGATGTAAAAGTTTATAACACCGTTATATTTATACGGTAGGAAAGCGAAAACAATTGAGGTGAGAATATGGTTCATGCACACGCGGAAACAGTACAGGTCGGGAAGAATTCAGACAGTCTGAGTATGGAAAATAATACTGCAGAAAAAATAAGGGACATAATGAAGAGGCAGAGCTTAGATGGGTATGGGTTAAAAATACAGGTTTTGCCTGGGGGATGTGCTGGTTTCTCATATGATTTCACATTTTTGAAGGACCCTGAAGCAGGTGATCAGATTTTGGAATTTTCAGGCCTGAGAGTGTTTATAGACAAGACTTCTCTTGCAATGCTAAAGGGGGCAACAATAGACTACTCTGAAGGACTGCAAGGAGGGGGAGTACAAGTAATAAACCCTAACGCACGCTCTACCTGCGGGTGCGGCAAGAGTTTTGGGTGAGCCAGTGAAACTGGAAATAAAAAATTTGTGGGCTTCTATAGAAGGGAAGGAAGTTTTGAAAGGCGTTAATCTAACTATAGAAAAGGGGAAAGTACATGCTATTATGGGACCCAATGGTTCCGGAAAATCCACACTTAGCTCAGTTATAATGGGGCACCCAAAATACAAGATTCTAAAAGGGGATATTCTGCTTGATGGAAAATCCATACTTAAGTTCCCAGCCAATGAACGCGCGCATATGGGGCTTTTTTTGGGTTTTCAGTATCCAATGGAAGTTCCAGGAGTTGGTCTGGGAAATTTTCTGCGCACTGCATTGATTTCTTCCAATGGGAAAGCTCCTCCGGTAATGGAATTCCATAAGATTCTGAAAGAGCAGATGGGAAGGCTTGGAATGGGAGATGAATTTATCAGGCGCGGGTTAAATGAAGGGTTTTCGGGAGGGGAAAAGAAACGCGCTGAGATTTTACAAATGAATATGCTAAAGCCAAAAATTGCAATTTTGGATGAACCTGATTCAGGTACAGATGTGGACGCTTTGAAAGTTGTGGGAAAGGGAATTGAACAATCTGCGAAAGAGAATAAAACCGGGGTTTTGCTTATTACACACTATAACAGGATTTTGAAGTATGTTAAACCTGACTTTGTGCATGTTTTCAAGGATGGGAGGGTTGTGAAAAGCGGGAAAGCGGAATTAGCTGGGGAAGTTGAAAAGGAAGGATATGAGGCTTTTGGGTGAGAATAATGGCTGGGCAGAAAACAGGTTTTTTGGACATAAACACAGAAAAATACAGGGAAAAGAATGACGTAAAGGAATTCAGACTACCTAACGGCCTTTCAGAAGCTGTTGTAAGGAAAATTTCAGAGATAAAAAAAGAGCCGGAGTGGATGCTAAACATCAGATTGAAAGCTTTGGCACATTTCCTGAAAAGGACAATGCCTGCATGGGGAGCAGACCTTTCAGTTGTCAGTTTTGATGATATAGCTTACTATGTGAGCCCGAATGCAAAAACTTCCACAGACTGGAAGGATGTGCCTAAGAATATTAAAAAAACATTTGATAAGCTTGGAATACCTGAAGCTGAAAAGAAGTTCCTTTCAGGTGCCGGAACACAGTTTGATTCAGAAACAGTATACCATAAGGTAAGGGAGGATTTGGCAAAGCTTGGAGTTATTTTCTGCGATACAGATACAGCAATTAAAGAACATCCGGAGCTTGTTAAAAAATATTTCGGCACTGTTGTTCCATTTGCTGACAATAAATTTGCTGCTCTGAATACTGCAGTCTGGAGTGGGGGGAGCTTTGTTTATATTCCAAAAGGAGTGAAAGTTGAACTTCCTCTGCAAGCCTACTTCAGAATAAACGCAAAAAATGTTGGACAGTTTGAAAGAACTTTAATAATTGTGGAAGAGGGAGCTTCGGTACACTATATAGAAGGCTGCTTTACTGCGGGTGCACCTGTTGTAACTTCAAATGGAATCAAAAAAATTGAAGATGTTAAAGTTGGTGACTTTGTTATAACACACAATAACAGGCTGAAAAAAGTTTATCATATTCAAGTCCGCCCACACACAGGAGGGCTTTTCACAATACAATATTTTGGAGATTCGACAAAAAATATAGAAGTTACTGGAGAACATCCATTCCTTGCTGTGAAGAGGCAGAAACATGAATATAAAAATACAGAGTGGAAGCCAGATTGGGTGAAAGTGGAAGATCTCGGCAAAGAAGATTATCTTGCGATTCCTATTGATAGAAAAGTTGAAACACAAGAAGAAAGAATTTTTCCTATAGAAAAGGGGACTGGCAGGCACGGCTTCAAAACAATAGAATTTAAAATAAAGACTGATTCTGATTTTTTCAGGCTCGCAGGATATTATCTTTCAGAAGGCAGCATTGTCGGCGGCCATTATGTTCATTTCACTTTCAATGAAAATGAAAGGCTTTATATTGATGATGTGAAAGAGCTGTTGAAAAAATATTTCGGCGAGCAGCCATGGGAGCAAAAGCCATATAAGCATGGAATTTCTCTTGTGCTTTCATCAACAGCTGCTGCAAGATTTTTTGAGACACAATTCTCAAAGGGCGCGGCAGGAAAAAGAATTCCAGATTGGGTAATGAAAGAATCTCCGGAGAAACAAAAAGAATTAGTGAAAGGGTTTTGGCGCGGAGATGGAAGTTTCATGATGCATCAATATGCTTATGGAGTAAAAAGAATGTTTAGGATGAATACAATTTCCAAGAATATCGCTGAAAGTCTTCATAAAATGCTTTTGCGTATGAATATTTTCGCTAGCCTCAACAAACACAAAAGGACTGGAAAAAGAAAAGATATTTACTGCGTCCATGTTGGCGGAAGTTTCCTGAAAGCTTTTGCTAATGCTGTCGGAACATATCCGTCAACAGAAATTGCTGTTGGAAAGCAGATTGCTTTTCAGATGCTCCAGCAAATAAATGCAAAATCTTTTGCGCATATTACAGAAAATTACGCTTTCGTTCCGATAAAAAGTATTTCTTCGCGTGAGGTTGAAAATGTTCCTGTCTACAATTTCGGCGTTGAGGAAGATGAAAGCTACATTGCAAACGGGGTTGCTGTGCACAACTGTTCCGCGCCAACCTATTCTACAAACTCTCTTCATTCAGCTGTTGTTGAAGTTATAGCCCACAAGAATTCGCGAGTGCGCTACACAACACTGCAGAACTGGGCAAACAATGTTTTCAACCTAGTTACAAAAAGAGCCTATGCTTATGAAAACTCTTATGTTGAGTGGCTGGATGCGAATATAGGGTCCAGAATAACAATGAAGTATCCTTCTGTTTATTTGATGGGGCCTGGGGCTAAGACTGATATTTTGTCAATAGCATTTGCAAACTCAGGCCAGCATCAGGATACTGGTGCAAAAGCTGTTCATCTGGCTTCGAATACCTCTTCTACAATTGTTTCCAAATCAGTAAGCAAAGGAAATGGAATAACAACCTACCGCGGTTTGGTAAAGGTTATTCCTGGGGCTAAGAACTGCAAGTCTCATGTAAAGTGCGATGCTTTGATTCTGAATAAGGAAGCCAAATCAGATACAATACCCTATATGGAGATAGAGGAGAAAGACACAACTATAGGGCACGAGGCTGTTGTAGGAAAAGTGAGCGAGGAGCAGCTGTTCTATCTTATGTCAAGAGGTTTATCAGAACAACAGGCTCTTACTATGATTGTTTCCGGATTTTTACAGCCTTTTACAAAACAACTCCCTCTGGAATATGCGGTTGAATTTAACAGGCTGATAGAACTGGAAATGACAGGGGCTGTTGGGTGAGTTCTTGAACCCAAAAATAGATTTTGATATACCTATTATAACTTCTAAAACAGAACCTGCATGGCTGTCTGAAAAGAGAAAACATGGACTGGATTTGTTTAAATCCATGCCTGAGCCAATAAGAAAAATAGAAGAATGGAAGTACACTGATTTTTCTCTCCTTAATATCAAATCGTCTGCAGATAAAGGAAATATAAAACAAACTTTATCCGGAGAGCTGGAAAAATCAGGGATTATTTTCTGTGATATTGAAACGGCAATAAAAGATCATTCAGATATACTGAAAAAATATATATTTTCAGCAATAAAACCAGAGGAAAATATTTTCACGGCCCTGCACTCTGCATGCTTTTCCAAAGGCTCTCTTTTGTATATACCTGCAAAAACAAACCTGACTAAACCGCTTTTACTCTCAGAAATTGTTACAGGCTCGAACTTTATGCACTCTATAATAGTAGCAGAGCCTGGAAGCTCTTTTACTTTAATAGAAGATTTGGGGGGACCAGCTTCCTATTTCAGCAACTTTTTTGAGATTTTCCTGAAGGAGGGGACTCAGGCCAAAATAATAAGCCTGCAAAACCTGTCTTCAGGCGTTGAATTTTCAATTAAACGGGTTTTGCTGGACAAAGACTCTAGACTGGAGCAGGTTTTCTGTATTTTCGG
The DNA here is from genome assembly GCA_016198755.1 of Candidatus Aenigmatarchaeota archaeon. Taxonomy (GTDB): domain Archaea; phylum Aenigmatarchaeota; class Aenigmatarchaeia; order Aenigmatarchaeales; family JACQIB01; genus JACQIB01. The sequence continues at coordinate 105,353 of JACQIB010000004.1, read as the reverse complement.
TGGGGATTTTTCAAGGCTCAGACTTGACTGTGCTTTGCAGGGCAAAGGATCTGAAGCAAAAGTTTACGGATCCTATATTGGCACAGGAAAACAAAATATAGAGCTACAAACTTCTGTCCAGCATTTGGTTCCGCACACAACCTATGATATACTTGCGCGCGGCGCTCTCTTTGGAAATTCAACTGCTGTGCACAGGGGAGTAAACAAAATATACAAATCTGCTCTGGGAGCAAACAGCTGGCTGCGCGGCCATACTCTTTTGTTTGGGGATAAATCAAAATCTGATGTTATACCAAGCCTTGAAATAGATACAAACGATGTGCAGGCAGGACATGAGGCTTCTGTTGGAAAAGTGGATGAAGAGCAGCTATTTTATCTGATGAGCCGCGGACTTGAAAGGAGGGAGGCTGAGAGGCTTATTGTGCAGGGATATTTTGAGCCTGTATTACAAAGGATACCAGATGAAGTTTTAAGGGGGAAAATAAAGACTATACTGGAGGAGAAGGTTTCAAATGCCAGTTGATTTTAAAAAATTCAGGAAAGATTTTCCTGTACTAAAGAGAAAGGTAAATGGTAAGACCTTGGTATATTTAGATAGCGCTGCAACCTCTCTCAAGCCCGTAAGTGTTTTGGATGCAATGAACGGGTACTATATGTCTTATACAGCAAATGTTGCACGCGGGGTACATAAACTTGCTGAGGAGGCTACTGAAGAATATGAAAGCGGGAGAGAGAAAGTTGCCAGCTTTATTGGAACCAAACCTGCAGAGGTTATTTTCACTCGCAACACAACTGAAGCTCTCAATCTTTTAGTTTACAGCTTAGGTTTTGGGAAACTTAAACGCGGAGACGAAGTGCTGAGCACTGTTATGGAACATCACAGCAATATTGTTCCATGGCAGTTTTTGAAAGCAAAGGGAATTAAGCTGAAGTTTGTGGATGTGAACCCTGATGGAACTTTGAAAATGGAGCAGTATGAAAAACTTTTAACAAAAAAAACAAAGCTCGTTACAGTAACACATGTTTCAAATGTTTTAGGGACAATAAACCCTGTCTCCGCTATATCTAAACTAGCTCATGACAATGACTCTTTGCTTATTGTGGATGGAGCTCAGTCTGTGCCGCATATGCCTGTGGATGTGAAGAAACTGGATATAGATTTTCTGGCTTTCTCAGGCCACAAAATGCTTGGACCGACTGGAATAGGGGTTTTGTATGGAAAAGAGGGACTTTTGGCAAAGTTACAGCCCTTTCTGGGAGGAGGGGATATGATAAAGGAAGTTGGACTGCAAAAAACTGTTTACAACTCCCTTCCATGGAAATTCGAAGCTGGGACACCAAACATTGCAGGAGCAATTGGGCTGGGAGCTGCAGTTGACTATTTGCAGAAAGTTGGAATGAAAAAAATCAGGGACCATGACAAAGAATTGACAGACTATACTCTGGAAAAGCTCTCTGATATCAGGGGGATGAAAATTTTCGGACCGAAAAACTATAAAATGCGCAGCGGCGTTGTATCCTTTGAACTGCGCGGTGTGCATCCACATGATATAGCAAGTATTCTGAATTCCGAGGGTATAGCAATCCGTTCCGGCCATGCCTGCGCACAGCCATTAATGGACAGGCTCGGTGTAACCGCAGTAGCAAGAGCCAGCTTCTATCTATACAACACACGCTCAGATATAGACAAACTTGTTCTGGGTCTGGAAAAAGCAAGGAAAGTTTTCAAGCTGGCTTAGATATTATTTGCTTTTTATTGAAATATAGTTAGCTAGCAAAATTATTCCTCCCCCAGCAAGAATATTTATTGTCAAAGGCTGGTTCAGGAAGGCTGCTGCAATCAATGTAGCAACAACAGGCTCCAAAAGCAGTATTATGCCTGCAGTCGATGCAGTAATAGTCGCAATACCTTTATACAGGAATAGGAAAGTGCCTACATTTGCAATTGAATAGAGTACAAAAAGAAGCCACACTGCTGGAGGAAAATTGAACATTAATCCTGTTGCACTGCCGGCAGCTGGGAATTGTACAGCTAAAAGGTATGTTGCAGCAAGAAACACTGTTGTAAAAAGATTAAAGTAAAAAACTGTTTTAATTGAATTGTACTTGCGGTTTTCTGAAACCTTCCCTGTTATAACCCAACCTGATAATCCCAATCCTCCTGCCAACGCAATAGCTATTCCAGACAAGTTGCCTATGCCAGCTGACTGAAAAGGATTTGCGAGCAAAGCTATACCTATCAGCACCAAAATAATTGCTGCAATCTTATATTTTGTGAACCTTTCCTTAAACAAAACCCTTCCAAAGATAGCTGTCCATAATGGCTGTGTATAAAGAAGAAGAACAACAACAGCAACAGACACACCCATAAACAGGGGTAAAAACTGTCCAAACATTATAACAGTTCCTATAAGGCCGCAGGCTATATAGAATATAAAAGATTTCCTATCCAAACGCAGCTCTTTTTTTACCAACAGGAACGGGAACAAAATCAATGCACTTAATCCAAACCAAAAAATTGAAAGCTGATAAAATGACATACCTAATTCCCCAAAGAACCTGCCGCCGGAAACAACTGTTCCAGCCAAGATACCTGACAGAATAACATACCAGTATCCCCGCTCCATTTTTAGTTTTTGACTATGCGGACTTATAAAGGCTGCTTCGAAAGCAGGGCTGGGAGTTCCTCTATATTTTTTATAACAAAATCAGGTTTTGATCTGAGTACTTTCTCCTTCCCTATCCAGCCACCCATTATCCCAACAGTGTAAATGCTTATTCCGTTAACCAGTTTAGCAGCAGCTTTTCCGCACAAAATATCCACAGGCTCATCACCTACAACATAAACAACTTTTGTTCCCGGAAATTTTTTCAGCATTTCTATTATTGGCACAGGAGAGGGTTTTGGCTTTTCATGGCTGTCCCTGCTTATTATGGACTTGAATGTTTTCAAAGATACTCCAACTGTCTTTAAAGCAGTCTTTATAGCTTTGTCCCCGTTGTTGCTGACTATTGCCAAATTATAGTTTTGTTCCAGTTCCTTCAGTATGGAAGGGCTGTTTCCAAGAACAACTGCATTCTTTGACCCGACAGCCTCATATTTATCTATTATGCCATATGCCTGCTTCAGCAGCTTTTTCCCTTCTTTCATGTTGCTTGATTTTGAAAAAACCTCGGCTATAATATTCCCACGTGTATCTAGCTGAACGCCATATCTTCTAAAAAGCTCTGAAAGCTCCTCTATCACATCCTCCCAGGTCATTACAAGCTTAATCAAAGTCCAATCCATATCAAAAATTATCAGGGGTTTCATGCTAATCCACATCCTTTATTTTTTCCTCTACCCAGCTGAGAAACCTTTCTGTTCTTTTTATAAAAATTTCTGCTTCTACCCTCCCGAGATGCGTTTTAATATCATATCCTGTAGAACTTCTTTTATCCAGCTCAAAATTTAGTACATCTGATTTTGACTCCCCAATTATTGCAGCTGCCTTTTTATGTAATGATATGGCTTCGTTATGTTCTGCGCTGGCTCTTTTTCCTATTATAGCTATGGTAAATGCATCATTAGCATTTATTGTAGCTTGAATAGCAATGAAAGCCGCTTCATCTGGATACTGATTTACTGCATTTTTTGCAAGCTCGAGGAATCGCTTTGACTTTTCAAAGAACTCTTTTGCATATATCCTATTATACTCTCTTGCCATTATAACACCTCTTCTATATCTCCGTACACCACTTTACCATTGGCAATTTCGCGAATTAATAGGTCTCCCGATCTATATCTTTTTCTAAAATCTTTATAATTGAATATGTGAAGTGAAATTATCATCCCGTCCCTATCAAAAATTTCCTGGTTTATTTTAAATGCTATTCTCTCTGTCTCTCTGGTTTTATCTGTAATAATTGCCAAATCTACGTCGCTTGTAGGTTTCATTTCATTCCGTGCTGCAGAGCCAAACACAATGCCTATTATATGTCCGATCAATTTTCCACATAAATAATTAGACCTCTCCAATGGTGTGTTTTTTTCAGCCTTTATTAATGGTTTTAACATATCTCTAACAATATAATTTTCGTCGTTTAGCCTGTATACGGTCGTTCTGCCCTTTTTGTATCTGGAAATTATATTCTGCTCTGCTAAAGACCTTAGCTTTCTGTTAATTGTTGCCTGAGGCAATTTCAGCATTCTGACAATTTCTGTTTCGTGAAATATATGGCTGGGGCTATTGACAAGTAATCGCAGTATACGCACTTTTTCCTTGGAATCGAGTATGTATTCCAGCATACATATAATACTGTATCGGGCTATATTTAAATCTATTCATTTATGGATTATATAATCCATTTTTGAATATATGTAAACACTTATGTCAACAAGTCCTTTTTTGGAACAGAAGAAAACGTGACTGTTTATTGCTGTCCTGATACTCGCTTGTAATACCAGCTTGCATAGCACCACCTAGGCACGCAATTCAGAATATCCCCATAAACAATAGATACAACCTCAGGCAGTATTTTTATAACATGATTAGCCTTGCTTTTCTGGCTTGTATCATCTGGAGAAAACAGCATTGTTGTCACCGGATGTGTTTTGCCTTTAGCAACCCTCTCCTTCTCCAGCATTAGTCCGGCTTCCACATCCCCTTCCATATCACCTACTGTAAAGATTGGTACATCATCGTCCAAAAATCTGCCCATTATGCGGGCTTTATAGAAGGGCACGCTGTCTGTGTCGTTTGAAATGCTTGTGCCTGCTCTTTTTGCTTCGTCCATTGCATCATAAACGCTGAAAACTCCCCCGTTCACATAGCCGGCAAACCCCAAAGCATTCATATAGGCTTTTAATACAGTTGGCCTTGACCATGAAACTATTGCATTAACATCTCCCCTACTACGTATATAACGCAGGGTTTCCACTGCACCAGGGGTTGCTTTGCAGAATTTAGGTATTGCAGCAATCTGCTTTTCTCTTAAATCTGTAATTGCCTGATCATTTACAAGCAGATCTGGAACAAGAGTCTTCAGCCTTATAGACCATGTTGGGCCTGCTGCACGTATCTGCTCTGCCGTATACCTTCTCTCTATATTTTTTGCTGCCAAATACTTATTGAAAGCACAGGCATCTGCATGCGGTGTACCTGTTTCCAGCGTATTATGCAGATCCCAGAACCACCTATTTTCCATGTAACGAATACTATTGGAAAGCTTAATAAACTTCTTTCAACCAGTTCTTTTGAGTGAGCAGAATGGATATGTATGCCGAGCAGATTATAGACTACTATACACATCCGCCGAATAAAGGGAAGATCGCAAAAGCAGAGATAAAAGTCAGGGAAGTTAACACTCTCTGCGGAGATGAGATTACACTCTATATTAAGGCTGATAAGAAGGGAAAGGTTACTGAAGCGAAGTTTGAAGGGAAGGGGTGCGCAATCTCGCAGGCTGCTACAAGCATGCTTTTAGAAAATTTGATAGGGAAGAAAATTGAAGAGCTGAAAAATACAGGGGAGAAAGAAGTGATAGATTTGCTTGGGATTTCTGTTAGTCCTGCGCGCCTTAAGTGTGCTTTACTCCCTCTCAGAGCTTTGCAGAACACTGATAAGTATGGAAAATGCTAAGAAAATTCTCGGGCTGCTCAAGAAAGAGTATCCAGATGTAAAATGTTATCTTCACCATGGAAAGCCGCACGAGCTTTTGTTTGCTACAATACTTTCTGCTCAATGTACTGATGAGAGAGTTAACAAAGTAACACCCGTTTTGTTTTCAAGGTATAAAACCCTGAAAGATTATGCTTCAGCTGATTTGAAAGAACTGGAGAAAATAATCCATCCAACTGGGTTTTACAAACAAAAAGCCAAATACATCCGCGGCTCTGCCCGGATTTTGCTGGAAAAACATAAAGGGAAAATTCCAGACTCTATGGAACAGCTTACAGAATTGCCGGGAGTAGCGAGGAAAACAGCCAATATTGTTCTTGCAAATATTCATGGAAAAATGGAGGGGATTGCAGTAGACACTCATGTGTTCAGGCTTTCTCACAGACTTGGACTGAGCGAGGGAAAAACACCAGACAAAACAGAGCAGGATTTGATAAAGCTGTTCCCGCGCGCAGACTGGGACAATGTTAACCTGCTTTTGATTGCCCATGGAAGAGCTGTTTGCACTGCGCGCTCACCGCGCTGCCCTGCCTGTATTTTAAAGAATTTGTGCCCCTCAGCAAGAGTTTTCCACCCAGAACTCAAGTAGTTGTGGTTACTCTCTCGCAGTCTGCTGCCCTTTTAACATCCTTTCCAATCCTCCACTGCGCATACTGGAAAGCCAAAGGTTTGTCTGAGGTAGAACAAGTAAGATTCAGGTTGAAAGAAGTTACTATAAGGCTTGATGAACAAACATCTGACTGGTTGTTGTAAGCTATCAGCTGCCTCTGCTTTCCAGCGGGATTTGTGAAATCAGTAAACAAAATATAGTAAAACTCGTTCCTTGCTGTTTTATTTAAAAAATCCGCAGCTGAAACCTCCAGCCGCTCCTCCACATCCTTCTCTTTTGGTCCAAGCTTCCCAAAGCAAGCGTCCCCTTTATTACAGCAGAAATAAAGGTCTGCAGCCTGCCCAAAGCTCACGCCTGCCTTGTTGTTAAAAGCATTATAGTAAGGACCGTAGGTTGCGTTTGTCCAGTTCAGTAGGCTGGAAAGTACAGCACGGTTGTATGCAGCCTCCCCTCTGCTTTCCAGAGCTGTGTCAGCAGCATTTGGCAGTACATAAACAAAAACAAAAAGAGCAGAAACTATTAGTGTGAGTATAAGTATGTCTATCATTGAAGCCTGACCTTTACCTGCCAACATAAAACTCCACCATAAAAGGGTAGTTGGGTGCTGTCCCGTTAATATAGGGAATTCTTGAAACTGCTACAGTATGTTCAAAATTATATTGTGGATAGCTGGGGAAGGGCTGGGATACATTGGATAAGTTTGTTGCATTAGCAAAGGAAAGCTTTGCATGTGCTGAACCATTATAAACAAAAAACTCTGCGCCAGCCCATGCTCCCCTTCTCAGTTCTGTATAGTCAAGCCTTTCAGCTGCCTTCCCATAAATAAAGATAATACTGAGTAAGAACAGCAAAAGCAGTATAGAAGCTATTACAGCAGATAATAATTCCTCAGGCAATATTTACCACCTTTATTTTCCCATTTTCCCTGTACAAACTAACAGTTCCAGATAACGGGCCTGCTGTATCAGCTTTTGACAGGAATGAGCGCTCCAATTTCTCAATGCTTATAATTCCATCCTTCATTTCCAGCTTTGAGTTCGGAGGCAGAGTATAATTCAAGTAAGCCATTTCAGGGAGGAGATCAGCTGCCCTTGCAAGAGTGGAAGCTGTTAAAGCGTTCTGCTGTGCAACAAAAAACTGGCTCTGGAAAGAAACAAACACTAAAAGAACTCCAGCTGCAGCTATTGCAAATATAAGTATTCCCATGCGCGCAGCAAACCAATCTATCATTTAACCACCAAAAACAAGTGTCCAGTCTTTAACCTTATCATCATCCAACTGTCCATAGTACAGCCTTATGTTGTAAGTGCCCTTTGAAAACTCAACAGAACTATCTTTCGTTGCATCAGTGTAGATTTTCATGTTTCCGGTTGAGGGATCCAAAGCCTTGAACTTTACAAGGTTTGCTGTAACATTAACAGTAAAGTTTGCTCCTCCCTTTGGCCTTGCATAAACAGTATTCTCTGCCAAATCCACTGTAAATGTCCAGCCATCAGGAACATGAACTGTTTCAGAATCAAAAGAACCTGTTCCAACAGCCTTTAGAGTCTGTATCTTCTGCGAGAACTCAACAGTATTCTGCTTGAATTCTGCCTCTGTTTTAAAGTTTGTAAACCAGCCAAGCTGCCATAATCCAACTGAAACAACAGCAAACAAAATGAAAACTGAAGCTAATATCCTTATTGGCATTGACTCTATCCCTTTCATAGCCCAGTATTGTCTGCAAAGGATTTTAAAGCTGCTGCAGCAGCAAACAAAAGGATTTATTTCTACAGAACAGTAGCTGTAGGGGATAAAATGGTTGAAATCAAGGAAGGGCTTTCTTATGATGATGTTTTGCTTATTCCAAAAAGATCTTCTGTTAACTCGAGGAAAGATATAAATACTGAAGTAATGCTTTCACGCAGAATAAAATTGAATATTCCCATAGTTGCAGCTAACATGGATACTGTCTGCGAAGCTAAAATGGCTATTGCTTTAGCAAGGGAGGGGGGAATAGGAATTATACACCGTTTCCTTCCAATAGAAAAGCAGGTGGAAAAGGTTTTGAGGGTTAAAAGAGCTGAAACAATAGTTATAGACAACCCATTTACAGTCCTTCCAAACCAAACATTGCATGATATACAGAACATAATGTCAGAGCAGGGGGTGCACAGCATTCTTGTTGTAAGCCCTGAAAGAAAGCTGAAGGGAATTATAACTTCAAGGGATATAAGATTCGAAACAGATCTAAAAAAAGAAGCTTCAGAAATAATGACCCCTGTAGGGAAGGCTATAACAGCACCTGCAGGAACCACTATTGAACGGGCAAAGGAAATACTGCAGGAATACAAAATTGAGAAGCTGCCGCTTGTGACTGCAGATGGAACTTTAGCTGGAATGATAGCAAGCAAGGATATTCTAAGACAATATAGCCACCCGAAAGCTGTGAAGAGCAGAAAAGGAAGGCTTTTGGTTGGAGCTGCAGTTGGGGTGAAAAAAGGGTTTATTGAAAGAGCTGGAAAGCTATTGGAAGCTGGAGCGGATGTTATTTGCGTGGATTTAGCACATGGCCACTCTGACTTGGGGATAAACACTGTAAGGGAGCTGAAAAAGGCTTTTGGGGATGTGGAGATTATTGCTGGGAATGTTGCAACGGGGGAGGGGTGCAGGGATTTGATTGTTGCGGGTGCTGATGCTGTTAAAATTGGAGTCGGACCTGGCAGTTCATGCACTACACGCATTGTAACTGGAGCTGGCGTTCCCCAATTAACAGCAATTTTAGAATGTGCAAAGATTGCAAAGGATTATGGGGTTCCGCTGATAGCTGATGGGGGAATAGAAAAATCAGGGAGTATAACAAAAGCTCTGGCTGCAGGAGCCTCTACTGTTATGCTTGGAAACCTTTTGGCTGGGACAGATGAGTCTCCGGGAATGACTGTTATAAGGAATGGGAGGAAGTATAAAATTTACAGGGGCTCTGCCTCAATTGATTCTGCTGTAGACAGGGAAACTATTGGAGAGGAGATAGACGCTTTAGACTATACACCTGAAGGGGTGGAGGGGTTTGTGCCTTTCAAGGGAAGTGTTGTTGAAATAATAAACCAATTGCTTGGGGGTCTGCGCTCTGGAATGAGCTATTCTGGTGCAAAGAATATAGCTGAACTGCAAAAGAACTCTGAGTTTGTTAAAATTTCAGAAGCAGGGAAGAAGGAAAGCGGTGCTCATGATGTAGAGGTTGCCTGAGCTTTTATCTCTTCTATAGAACCCTGTGGCAGCTCAACAACCTTTTTCTTTGATTTTACACCAGAAACAATCCTTGCACTCCCGAAAATTCCTGATAAAAGCTTTATCAAAGCAATATTAGCCTTTCCCTTTTCAGCAGGCTCTTTTAAGAAAACAATCAATTTCCCATCCCTAAACTCTGCCTTTTCCTCTTTGGAACCTGGTTTAGCTTTAACTTCTATTCTCATTCCAAACCCCTTGCAAAGCTAGGAAAACGGCTCCAAAAGAAATAATGAAGCCTTGTCAGCGGTTTTATGTGCACTTAGGGTTGGTTCCTGTAGTAGTGGTTCCCGTAGGCCAGGTTCCACCGTTCTGCTCACAGTCTGTCTGGCTGTATACGCAGGCATATTTCCCTACATTTGGACTTGGTGCTTTGGCCATAAACCATTCTCCACCCAACTTTGCGCAGGCATCCTGGCCAGTTGCATTAACTCCGCCGCCGACTACATTGCTTAGCTGTGAACCGCCCTGTGAAGCCTGACCTGTGAATGTGCTGGCTACTGAGTAAACAGCTACAATCACAATCGCAGCCACAAGCACGATTGCTATATACTTTAGTGGTAGTCCTTCCATGCGAAGCAATAGGAAAGAAAGCTATATAAAGCTTATGTTTTCACTTCGGCTGCGCTGCTAAGAATGCTAAAAATGCCTCTATTTGTATCTGTGGATTTCCTCCGCTAGCTAAACGCCACTCAAACTCTCCAGCCTTTTCTATTACTGCAGCCCTTTTGGGTTCTTCCATTTCTACAGAGTAAAGTTGCTTTGCTGCTTCCCGCATTATGTCTTCTCCGGCTATTCCCTCGCCCAGAAGTTCCAAAAGCACTGTGCGGGAGCCAATAAACTCCCCCTTCAGTGCAAGTGCAATCATTGCTTTCACTCTACCGGGTTCAGCTGCTGCAACAGTTTCATAAACAGTTTTCTCTTCTATAGAATCAGATGTAGATGAGCAGGACTGCATAATATTTAACGCGCGGCGCATATCCCCTTCTGCTATATCCAGAACAGCTTCTATGGCTCCGGCGCTGGCTTTTATTCCCTCCTTTTCCAGTACAGAAACCAAATACTGTTTTGCTTTCTCCCTGTCCAAGGGCCTGAACCTGAAAATTGCACAGCGGGATTGGATTGGATCTATAAGCTTGTTTGAATAGTTTGCAATTAAAATAAACCTTGCAGTCTCAGAGTATTTTTCCATTGTTCTGCGGAGAGCATGCTGCGCATCAGCTGTTAATGCATCTGCCTCATCTAACAGAATAAGCCTGTATGGAACACCCAGAGGTTTGGTGCGCGCAAAATCCTTTACTTTGTTCCTTATAACATCAATCCCCCTTTCATCGCTTGCATTTTGTTCCAAAAGATTGCCCCGCCAGCTCTCACCGAACATATCATGCGCCAAAGCTAATGCTGCTGAGGTTTTCCCGCAGCCTGCAGGTCCAGCAAAAATCATGTGCGGAATTCCCTTCTTCAAAAACCCTTTCAGCCTTTCTACCACAGCTTCCTGCCCATATACTTCAGAAAGGGAGTGTGGTCTATACTTCTCTATCCAGAGGTCTGTCATGGGTTTCTTTTGGGGTTAAAGAGATTTAAATTAAGGGTTAACCATAAGTTTTCCTATGTGGAAAGTGGTTTTTGCAGTTTTTATTGCACTTATTTTAGTTTCGCTGCCTGCTGGAGCGCAGGAGATAAAGGATGCAACTAAAGTCAACTATATTAAAACAGCTGTGGAACAGTCAGGAACACTAACAATAACTGGGGAAGTTTCCACACTGCAGGCCAAAATCTATATACCTCAAAATACAGAGTCTCAGAAAACAGAAATAACTGAAGTAAAAGATCAAACAGGATTATGCAAGCTTTCTGAAAACTTTGAGAATATATGTGCCTATTCAATTGTAAATGACAACTGGGGTAATTCTCTTATACAGATAAAGTGGCAGAACCCAAAAGAAAGCCCTATGTTTACAGTAAAAACTACTGTGGAAAACCACAAGCAGACTTCTGCCCAGATAAGAACTGGAGAGGAATGGATGAAACCCACGGATGCAATACAATCTGCTGATCCTGAAATAAAAGCTCTGGCTGAAACACTTGCCACTGGTTCGGAAATGGACAGAGTATTTTCCCTTACACAGTGGGTTAATAACAATATAGAATATGATTTGAATTACTCTGATGTAAACTTAAGCGCAAAAACTGTTTTAAATATTAGAAAAGGGGTTTGTGATGAGTTTTCCACGCTTTTAATGGCACTTTCCAGAAGCATTGGACTGCAGGCAACCTATAATTATGGGTATGCATATGGGAGGGGATTTAAAATTGCCCAGGATTTTGTGCCTCATGCATGGACAGAAGTTGGAGGTTATCCATCAGATCCAACATGGTCTGAGATAGGATTTACTGATGCAACCCATATAAAGTTTGCTTCTATTCCGGATATTTCTGTGCCGCAGGCAACAGCACAGGTCAGGGGAAGGGGAAACCTCGGCATAAACATAAACGAAGTGGATGCAAAATTCAGGATTTTGGAGTTCAAGGAAGCGCCTGTTGTTAAATTAGACAGTAGTCTAATGGACTCTGGGTTTGGGGCTGGCTGGGCTGTTCTCAGGACAAAACTCAGCTCTGATTCCTGCGTCCAGACAAAGTTTACTGCACAGAGCTGCGTTTATCAGGGAAGCCAGTTTATGAAGGGTGGGGAAAAGGATGTTCCTGTAACAATCTGCGGAAATAAAACTTATTATTCGTTCTTTAAGCTGCCAGACATACAGAAAGGCACAAAGTATACCTGTCCGCTCTCTGTCTATACAAGCTCAGGGGAAGACAAGAGTGTTAGTTTTGCATTTACTGGCGGAGGCATTGCACCGCCACCGCAGCTGAGCATAAGCAAAACATCTGTTGTTCTCGGGGAACAAATGCAGGTTTCTGCTCCGTTTTCAAGAATTTTCACGAGCAAGGGGGATGAACTCCTGTATGATGGTACTATTGTAGCTGGAAAAGATAATTTCACTGTCTATGCATATGCTGCAGGCGCCCTTTCCCAGCAGAACATAACAGTCATCTCAAAAAAACCGTTTGATATAACGGTTTCAGCAAATGAAACAATGTTTGCAGCAGATCCCTACAATGTTTCTGTTTTGCTGACAAGTAAACTGTCTGTTGCCCAGACAATAGGACTAAAGCTGAAAAATGAAACATCTACTGTTTTTCTTGAGCCTGATGGAACAAAAACAGTTAAAATAAGGTTTGTTCCTTCTGACAAGACAGATGGTGTAATACAGGTTTTTGCCTCAACTGAAAGCTTTTCAACTTCCAGCTCTATAATTGTAACTGTAATTGAAAGGCCTGTTCCACAGTTACAGAGTTTCTGGGAGGAACTTATAAAAGCTATAACAGAATTCTTCCGTTCCCTTGGGTGGATTAAATGACAATAAAAGTTGTAATATTTGATTTGGGCGGGGTTTTGATACCTGATTTTTTTACACCTGAAACAGCTGACTATATTTCCAAGAAACATGGGAAAAACTGGTGGAAAGTCAGGACTGTGGCAGCAATCTACTGGAATAAAGTATCAAAGGGGGAGATAACTCCTGAAGAGTATTTCCGCGGCATTGTTCAGAGCCTTGGGCTGGAAATGCCTCCGGAAAAGCTTGAGCAGATACTGAAAAGCAAGCTTAAACCAAACTCGCGCGTGCGCAGGCTCATTAAAAGGCTGGATAAAAAGGGTTACAAGGTTGTTGCGCTCAGCAACTATGCACGCGACTGGGTTGAGGCTGAAATAAGCGGGCTTTTTTATAAAACTTTTATCAGCTCTGATTTTGATATGATAAAGCCCGGGCTTTCAATATACCAGAAGGTTTTGAAAGATTTGGCTGTTCCTGCCGGTGAGTGTTTGTTTATTGATAACCATGAAAGAAATCTTCTTCCTGCACGCCTGCTTGGATTTAAGGTTTTAAAATTTGAAGGATATGAAAAGCTTGTGGATGACCTGAAGGAAATGGGTGTGAAAATTTGAGGAAGATAATTGCAATAACTGGTACTCCGGGAGTTGGAAAGAGCACACTTGCCAAAATACTGAAGAGCAAAGGCTGGGCTGTGCTAGAGCTTAACAGGGCTGTTGTCAGGAAGAAACTTTATTCTGGCTATGATAAGAAACTAAAAAGCTACATTGCAGACCAGAGAAAAATAAACAAATATGTAAAATTATGGATAGGAAAGCAGAAAAATGAAAGGATTGCAGTTGTTTCCCACCTTTCCCACTTACTACCAACAAAGCTTGTGAGTGCTGTTATTGTTCTGCGCTGCTCTCCTATTGTTTTAGAGAAAAGACTGAAAAAAAGGAAGTACTCAAAAATAAAGATAAAGGAAAATATGGAAGCTGAGCTTGTGGGAGTAATTTCCTGCGAAGCAAAACAAAAACATTCTGCTGTGTACGAATTTGACTGTACAAGTTCTGTGAACTCTGCCTTTAGTGGAACAGAAAAGGTTTTTAAAGGGCAGAAGGTAAAGAGAAAACAGATAGATTGGTTGGTTTAATGGCTATATTAAGAACAACACTGCTTTTGGGTATACTGACAGCAATTTTACTTGGTTTTGGCTTTCTCTTGGGAGGGACAGGGGGAGTTGCCATTGCTTTTGGTTTTGCTCTTCTAATTAACTTTGTAAGCTACTGGTTTTCTGACAAGATTGTTCTAGGAATTTATAGAGCGCAGCCCTTGAAGGACAAGAAAATAGAAGGTATGGTTCAGAGGATAGCTAAAGGGGCTGAAATACCTGTTCCAAAACTTTATTTTGTTGACTTGCCTGTGCCAAATGCTTTTGCAACAGGAAGAAACCCAGAACATTCTGCTGTTGCTGTAACAAGGGGACTGAAAGAGCTGATGAATGATGAGGAGATTGAAGGTGTTTTGGCTCACGAGCTCTCGCACATAAAGAACAGGGATACTTTAGTTTCTACAATAGCAGCAACAGTAGGGGGAGCTATTTCCTTTTTAGCAAACATGGCATGGTGGCTCTCTATTGGAGGGGATAGCAGAAAGGGGGGTTTTATCTATCTACTGCCTTTGGTTATTTTAGCTCCTATCTCTGCTGCTCTGGTACAGATGGCAATCAGCAGGGGGAGAGAACTGCAGGCTGACTATACTGGAGCATTGATTACAAAAAATCCTCTGGGTTTGGCTTCAGCTCTCCAGAAGCTTGGGGCTGCTGCAAAAGCACATCCAATCAAGGGAAACCCTGCATCAGCCCATTTATGGATTGTAAACCCTTTCTCAGCAGGCTGGATTGCAGGTTTGTTTTCTACCCATCCTCCAATAGAGGAAAGAATTAGAAAGCTGAAAGAAATGAAAATGCGCTGAATTTACATTAACAAGATTGTGCACGGGCTTGCTAGGAAAAAGTGAACTAGAGTGGAAGGTTTATATTGCTTTTAGCTCTAATAGATTTGAATTTTTATGGATTTTAAGACGTTGTTATTTGCGTTACTTATGCCGTTTGATACTTTTAGACACATTACCAAGGATGCTAGTTTGCAAGGTAGCATAAAACTTATACTTATTGGGGGAACACTCGCTGGTATATTGGATGGACTTAGGACTATATTGCAACCCGATAGCTTTTCATTTGTAAATTTTTTACATTTATCAGATACTGTAACATCATCTGGAAATGCTGCGTTATTCCTAGGGGAATTTATTCTAGCTTTTCTTTTCGTATTATTAGGTTCGGTAATTTTCTCTGGGCTTTGCCATATATTTGCGAAGATACTTAGCGGTAAAGGTTGTTTTACAACACAATTATATTTGGTAGCTCTTTATACTGTTCCTATCGTTATAGTTACTAATTTAATATCTTTTATATCGTCTATCAATATATATGGTATACCTTTAATATACCTTTTTGAAGCATACTATTTTTATCCATTGACAGCAGCCATACACGAAGCTCATAGATTTAGCATTCTAAAAGCAATATTAAGTTGGGCACTGCCCGCAGCTATTTTATTAATAATAGCTGCTATTTTCCTCATAAAAATTACGATACACATTGGTGCTCTATAGTAACCTATTTAACCTCTCTGTACACAGTATTCTCTGGTTTATATGGCAAAGGTAAAAATGGCTGCAGCATTCAACAGGATTTACGAGAGAGTCTGGGTTTGCATGAAATGCAACGCTAAAATCCGCGCTGATTCAGGACAGGTTAAGTCTGGAAAAGTAAAATGCAGAAAGTGCGGTTACCATGGATTAAGGCAGAAGAACAAAGAAAGGAAAGTTTAATAAGCCGGAAACTAATTCTTGTGTGATATCAATGTTTGCCTGGATAGAAATAACAAGACCGAGTGTTTGGATTTTAAGTGGGTTTGCTGTTTTAGTTGGAGCTTTACTCGGGGGTGTGGCTCCACCTTTTTCCCTTCCGTTCTTTGCTGCTGTAGCAGCTGTAATGCTGATAACAGCGGGCGGGAACACTCTTAATGACTATTATGATAAGGAGATTGATAAGGTAAACAAGCCTGAAAGGCCAATACCATCCGGCAGGGTTTCTGATGTTGGGGCAAGATTGTTTGGATTTGCACTGATAATTTTAGGAATTATATTAGCTGCATTTACAAATGTTTACATGCTTGCTTTTGCTGTTGTTAACTCTGCTTTGCTAATAGCTTACAATGCAAAAATCAAGAGAACAGTAACAGGGCATCCCGTGGATAGTTGGTTAGCAGCCTCAAGCTTTTTGTTCGGTTCCCTGCTTACAAACTCTATAACACCAACTGTATGGATTATTTTTGCAATTAGCTTTTTATCAAACCTTGCAAGAGAAACTGTGAAGGGAATAGAGGATATAGCAGGTGATAAAAAAGCCAGAATCCGCACTCTTGCTATATTGCTTGGGGAATATGCTCCGCACACAGCAGCTGCACTTATAATTGTTTCATTGATTATAGCTCCAATACCATATTTACTGGGAGCTCTGGGAGTATATTATATCGTACTCCTTGTGCCTGTCTTTATTTTGAACCTATATTCATTAGCACTTAGCTTCTCAGATCCGGCAAAAGCACAGAAACTAATGAAAATTGGGATGTTTGTGGGAATTTTTGCCTTTCTTGCAGGGCTTATAAAATAGGTTTTTGAGCTCCCATATCTTTTTAAGAGAGTATTTTCAATAGCTGTGTATGGATTTTGAAAAGATTGCAGGTATTATAAAAGAAAAAGGATTGCACGCAGCAGACTGCGAGTACCATACAATAAGGGAACTGGAAGATGGGGGAAAATTGCGAGCTCTTCTTGTTAAAGGCAGTACAACATTAAATATAGAATATACCTGCCCTACATGCAAAAAATATGGGTTTAACCAGCAGGAGTGGAAACCTGTTTCTAAGGCTGCAATGTACAAATTTTCCACAAAATGCCAGCACTGTGGATTTGAGATTAAAGTACCCAAGCTCAAGGGCGGGAAGAAAAAGAAAGATAAAACACCTGAAGCCTAAATCTTTTAAGCTGTAACTGCACACCTATTTCTGCCTCGGTGGCTCAGTCGGTTGCGCGAGCAGACATAGAGCGCGTCCTTGGTAAGGACGAGGTCGCGAGTTCGATGCGCAGGAAGGGGAGATCCTTTCCTGCTGGAAAATCTCGCCCGAGGCTCCAACTGCCTTTTTATTTGTTGAAACAGGGAATTGTTAATGGCAAAGAACGATGTGGAAGTGGAAATAAAGTTGGTTTTAACTAAAGAGGAATTTGAGAGAATTGGGGAAAAAGTAAGGGAAATAGCAAAGTTTGTAAAAACAAGCGAACAGGTGGATGACTATTATAATCCTCCACATAGGAATTTTGTCAGAGACCTTCCATTTGAGTGGTTAAGCATAAGGAAGAGGGGCGGAAAAACAATACTTAGCTATAAGCATTATTATCCTGAGGATGCTCTTGTTACAACCCACTGCGATGAGTTTGAGACGGAAATTGCAGATTGTACAAGGCTGGAGAAGATTTTTGCTGCAATTAACTTAAAAAAACTTGTTACAGTTGAAAAATATAGGGAGGTTTTTGTTTTTCAGGACAAGTTTGAAATTGCACTGGATACAGTAAAAGATTTAGGATATTTTATGGAAGTGGAGGCTCTGGAGGATTTCGGAGGTGTGGATGAGACTAGGAGACAGCTGCTGGAATTTGCAAGGGAACTTGGTATAGAGAGTATAAAATTATCACCGCGCGGGTATGCTTTTCTTATGCTGGAGAAGGCTGGACTTGTAAAGCATTTGCCTGATATGGTGGAAGGCTAAGAAAGGTATTTAAACACTTAGATAGAAAGGATTTGTATGGATGAGGAGAAAGGAGTTTCATTGTCCCTGAAGAAGTCAACTGCAACTATTATTTTGGGGGCTGTTGTTGCTGTTTCTGCTATTATAAGCATTATTTACATGAAATCTCCTTTTACAGCTCCGTTTTTATTTTCAATGGTTTTACTTTGCTGGGCTGCTTACTACACACTCTCCAAGAAAACAGACCTGAGCGAGATGTGCTGCATGATGAGCGGTATGGTTTTTGGTATAACAGCAGGTTTCTTTGTTGGAACTCTTGCTGCTCTGGTAACAGCTGATTTCCTTGTTGGGATTGTTATTGGAACAGCAGCAGGCTTGGTTTTCGGTATTCCCATGGGAAGAATGGGACGCGGCTCTGCTCTGGGCAGAATGGAAGGAGTAATGGCTGGGCCAATGGGAGGTATGATGGGGGGGATGTTGGGAATAATGATAAGATTTTATAATGTGGAGTTGTTTATGCCATTTTTTATTTTCATTATAATTTTAACGGTCTGGGAGATGGTTTATGTTATATATCAGCATGCTAACAGGAACATTTCAAAAAATCTTATTGGACTTGGAATTTTGATTTCAATTGCAGCTCTTGCAACTTCTGTTTTTGCTGATTATAGCAACATTGGAACAGCCAGCGGAAGCTTATTTGCACAACCAAGCGGAGAACCAACAGGAAATACTATTGTTCCGACAAACAATGGTATACAGGAGGTTAATTTGAAAATGGGGGCAATTGCATATGAGCCTTCAACAATAACTGTAAATAAAGGATCTCCTGTTAAAATAAACCTGCAGGCTGCGAAAGATGCAGGCTGTACACGTTCTATTGTTTTCCCTGATTTTAATATAAGAAAGACTGTTAACCCTGGTTCCACTGATACCGTGCAGTTTACACCGGAAAAAGCTGGTACATACCAGTTCAGATGTTCAATGAACATGGCCCGCGGAACCTTAGTGGTAATATGATAAAGGAGATTTTTTCTGTTGTTTCTGAAAAGAGAAAGAGTTTTTTAATTTCAGCCCTAATAATGGGAATTGCCGCAGCCTTTCTTATGAATTTTATAAGCCTGCCTGGATTATTGCAGGGAGAAATATTGTTCACAGAAACAACAACTTTGCAAAGCATTATTTTCTTTATAATTTTCATATTCCTCTCTTCAACTGCAATAACACTTAATATTAACAAGGCCAGAAAACTATCAGGAAAGGGAATGGGAATTGCAGGAATGTTTGCAGGCTTATTTACAAGCGCATGCCCTATCTGCTACCCTCTTATACTAACAGCAGCAGGCATACCAACAGCTCTGGCTGTTCTGCCTTTTGGAGGTGCAGAGTTCCAATTATTGAGTATAGTGCTTTTATTGGTTTCAATCTACTTTTCTGCAAAACCCTTGGTCTGTAAGGTTGAAAAGCCTTAAATATTGAACCAACCTAAATCCTGAACATGGTTCAGTCAGAAACTGTAAAAGAGATGCTGGAGAGCGGGGGAGTTTGTGAGAAATTTGATTTTTCACTTACAAAAGATATCGCAAAAGAAATTGGGGATAAAAGAGTTGTTTTTACTGGTATGGGAAGCAGCCTGTTGTTTCCGGGCAACAATGCAAAGAACAGGGCTCTGAAACTTAACATAAAGAACAGGGTAGAAGCTTACTTTTCCTCTGACTTAATGCAATATACAGATTTTTCAGATACATACCTTTTTTTGTTCAGCAACTCAGGAAAAACAAAAGAAGTTGTTTTGCTTTTGGAACATGCAAAAAAGCATGGGGGAACATGTGTGGCAATTACAGCTGTTCCAGATTCTCCACTGGCAAACAAAGCAGACAGAAAAATTCTAATGAAATGCGGGTTTGAAAAGGGCATTGCTGCAACTAAAAGTGTTATTGAACAGGGATTGATCTGCGATTCAATTATTTTTAATTTAGCTGTTTTACAGGGGAAGAAAATAGACTTTGGAAAGCTAAAGAAAGATTTGGAGGATGCTGGGAAAAAAATAGAGAAAAACATCATGCTAGATATTGAACCTGCGATTCTGGAAAAACTTTCTAAAGAAAAGCAATTCTATTTTGTTGGACTGGAGACTGGAGTTGCTGCAGAGCTTTCCCTTAAACTTTGTGAAACAACTGGTAAAATGGCTGTTTACTATCCTGATACACATATTTTCCATGGGCTTGAAGAAGGGCTGAATAAAGGGTGTGCTGTTGTTATACATCATCCACACTTCTCAGAATATGCTGACAAGTTCAAAAAGTTCCAGCAGGTTACTGGCGCTATGCTTTTTGGTATTGGATCTGGGTCAGATATAGCTGGTTTGGACATAAAATTGAACCAAACTTTTGATAATTACTGTCTGCTTTCAGGCGGCTGGGCACTTGTAAGAAACCTTGTAAATGCTTTGGGAAGGGATATAGACCATCCAAAGAGAATAACAAAGGTTGGAAACCCCTACAAAGAGACTGATTAACAAATAACTGTGCTAAAATTCCTGCCCACAAGGTTTAAATTCCTGCTAGATACTACTTTATTATGCGGGTAAACGCTCTCCTGGGGGGTTTAGTTCTGGCTTTCCTTATTCTGAGCGCTGGGGTTTCTTTCGCAGCTATTTTTGGTATACAGATTTTGGCAGATGCTTTCAATCCAGAAACTCTCGAGTGCCAGACATTTGGCTCGCCTCAATCTGTTCCAAGCGGCTGGGTTAAAATAGAAAGCTGCAACAATATTCCAACTTTGACAGCAGTGAACAAAAATATTACCTTTACTAATTCCAGTTTACAGATTCTCAATTTGAAAGTTAAAAAATGGGCTGATGTCTCTTCTCTTACAGTATATATGAGGGGGTATCAGCAGGATTATGCAGAGTATATACTTGGACGGGATGTGCGCCTGCCACTGCACTCAAGGCCTTGGAACGCAGCGGGAAGTGACTGGCTCACGCCGTCTGATACTGCAGATGTAGTATACTGTGATTCAACAGGCTACAATGTTTACTGCAATACAGATGATTTTACAGCAGATATTAGTATGGACATGTCAAAAGTAACAGCTGCACAGGTTATTGTAAATGGTCATGCTATGGGTTACCCGCCTTCAGACATGTATTATTTTGTTAATAGGGAAAAGGTCTGGGAACCTACTAAGGACAAATACAGCTACTGCCCTTCACCCTTCCCTGACTCAAGTGTAAGCTACAGGTGCAACACAACCCAATGGGGACTTGTATCAGGATTCGAGCATACAGGCTCTTACAAGACAATCTCTATGAAAAGCGGGACGTTAAAGCAGGGAAAGAATGTATTTTCCTTTTCAGATTCCCAGAAAGATCCTGGAATGTATGTAGACAATGTAAGCCTGCGGTTGGATACTTCAAACATTGATGCATACCCTTCGGACGTGAAAATAGATTTTGATGGCGATGGGTTTTCCGAGGCTTTGGCTAACGGTAATATACTTGGGCAGAGAACTGTTGAAATACCTATAGGAACTGTGCTGGATGCACTGGATAAATGTACAGCAGATGAAAAAGGGATTTGCACTATTCCTGTTTCCTTCAGCTCTGGAAACATAGGAATACTGAACGTTATGGCTTATGAGCTGAAAGAAAAACAAGAGGTATTAAATAACCTTCCGGAAGAAGCCGTATACTTGAACAAGAGCCTGTCGTTTTCAGGAAAGAACGAAATTCTTTTCCTGAATCTTCCAAAAGGGAAAACTTTTGAAACCTTTGACATTTACCTAAAGTCAGAGCCAAAGAACTATATAGAATACAAACTTTCCGGTTCTTTGAATCCTGCCTTAAAATCTTCAATAACCGGGTACTGTGAAGACAATCTGGATAATTATTGTGATTATTCGGACTTCAACATAACAATAGACAAATCAAAAATAAGTTCTGTGGGGCTTGTTATAAATGCAGAGGCATTGACAAATGCAAATGGAAATCTATTCTATTTCCTTAACAGAGCCTGCTCAGTAGTTGGGCAATCATACATATGTGGAAGTTGGGCTGGGAAGTACACAAAAAATCCTTGGGGTAGCTGCAATAGAGACTCAGATTGTCACTATACTTCTGGCGCATGTGAGGGTATAGATGGCTTATGGTGTAATGGGCAGTGTTATGTTCGTGTCACTTATTGGAGGGTTGCAGGCTCTTATCCCACATACGACTGCACATTCGCTGCATCAAATAGCCTGTCATTTCCTTATGGGAACAAAACAATTGAGGTACCGCTCAGTCTGAGCACTCTGAACGATGGGCTGAACACAATATCTGTTGCAGAGGATGCGAAAGATGGAGTTCCAATGTATGTAAACTATATAGGATTGAAGACTTATGTTCCGCCAACCTATGTTTCAGACCTGTCTGTTGACTTTGTAGGAGATGGGGAGATAGATGATTTCCTTTATGGAACACAAACAGGCTGGGTAAAAGTTAGCATTCCTGCGGAAACTGTGAACAGCTATCTGGAAAATTGTGACGGAAACGAAACCTGCGAGGTTCCAATTGTTTTTAACTCTTCTACAATGGGAAATATAGGAAATATTGCCTTATACGCGCAGGAGGAACCGCTGTTCACCCCAGCTTCTAATCCTTTTATTCTGGCAAGCGGTGAAGGAAGTGAAAATGAGTTTGACTTGGCTGGAGATGCAACAGCATTTGCGCAGGAAAATCCTTTGCTCTCTCTTTTACTTTTTGGGGGGACGGCTGCTGCTGGAGTTGCTTTAACAAGGAGATCTTCTATAGGAGATTGGATTGGAAAAATAAATGCAAAAACAAGTCAGGAGATTGAAACCGAAAACCAGCCAACAAAAAGCTTTGAAGAAAAGTTTGCAGAATCAACAAGCACAAGCAAATATTGGAAAGAGCTGGAGAAGATACGATTGGAGAGGGAGAGAGAAAGGGAAGCGGAAGCAAGAAGAGAAGCGAGCGCCTATCGCGCGCAGCGCAGAGCTGAGACAAATGCTAAGTGGGCTGCTCTGGGGATTTTCCCGAAGCCTGAGCCCCAGCCTGAATTAAAAATAGAGCGTAACCCAAACTCAATATATTTCCCGCGGCCTGAACCACCTGTTAAAACAGTGATATTAGAGCCTAAAGCCTATTTTTCATCTGTTCCGGCTCCTGAAGTGGAATTGTATACTGAGCAGCCACAGAAAGGTTTCTGGGGAAAGCTGAAGGATAAAGCTGCGGGATTTGTTGGAAGTGTTCAGGATGGCTGGAATAAATTGAAGCAGACAGCTAATACTGCAAAGGGGACATCTCTAGCAGGAAACCTCTTCTATTCAACAATGCAAATTGCAGAATTCCAGGTGGGTGTTGTAAAATCTGTTTACAATACTGTGAAGGGACTGGTTTACGATCTCCCAAAGGTTGTTTATAATGTGGGGAAAGCTGGCTATGAATGGGCAATCACAAGCGAGGATCATTGGGGAGATGTGAAGGGAGCGCTTGGAACTGCAAAAGAAAAAGTAGAATGGGTTGCTTCCCATCCTGATGAAGTCAAAGAAAAAGTGAAGGAGCTGGCGCACAAAGCTTGGGACTACTGCTCAGGCTCTGCTGAAAATGCAGGTGAATGTGTAGGAGAGGTTGCGCAGCTGTTTGTTGGAGGCGGGGCTGTGGGGGGTGCAGCTAAAGCAGGGAAAGCAGGCAGTTTGGCTGGCAAAGCAGGCAAGGCTGCAAATGCAGCTGGGAAAATTGGAAAAGGAGTTGAAACGGCTGGTAAGTTGGGAAAAGCTGGAAATAAAATTAATAAAGTTGTAGATGCAAAAAAAGCCGGTACTGTTCTAAAGGATGCTGAAAAAGGCCTTAGCAAGACAAGTTGGGAAAATAAATTTCAAATGGCAATAGAAACCGCAGGAAAGGGTGGAATAGAATTTTCAGGTGGCGTAAAGGCTCCAAAATTAATACAGAATATGGCAAAAAAAGAAATTGAAAAATTGGGATTGAAAGGATGGGATGTTGAAGTCGGAGTAGTAGATACCATAACAAAGGAAGGTAAGAATGTTATAGAGAAAGAATTTATTTACTATATACCTGGCACAAAAAAAGTGCAAATAATTCTGACCAGAGAAGCTATTACACCAGATAATATTGCGGTGTTAAAACATGCAGTTGCACACCCGTTTATAGATACTTCGGAGGGGATTATTGTTGCTGAAAACATACTGAAAGAGAATGACGTTATAATGAAATCAAGTATGCGAAATATAATGTTTAACGAAGCTAAGGAGGAACTTGCAGATTTGGTAGCTTTAGAATATGGTGGAGAAACCTATCTGAATTATTTGAAAAAAATGAGTGAACTTGGTTACAAATACGATAAGAAAGTGACATTGTTCGGAAAGCAAATTAGTATACCTATAGAGAAGAGCGCTTCAAAGAAAGATGTGCAGGATATATTGGAGAAACTAATACAAAAAAAAGTAAGAGATGAGGAAACACGCCAAATAACTTTAGGGCTGCTTAAGGAAACTGAAAAAGTAAAACCCGTGAATGGAATTTATGGAAAAGCAGGGCATGCTGGATTGCCTGTGATGAGTCTTCCATGGGCTGGGGGGGTTGCTGCAGCGCGGGCTGCTAAAATTCCGGAAATAGTGGAAACTATACTTGTTAAAGGGGAGAAAGTAACTGTATCAAGAGCTGTAACAGACTGGAGTGGGAGGAAAATATCATCAGATACTCTGACAAACCTGCAAAAATCCCATTTAGGAATGATTAGGGGTGAGATAGGGAAGGGTGCAAGAAATTATAATGTAAAACTGGGAAATATAGAATATAGGGATTTCGGAAAGAATGATGCATGGGCTAGATCAAGCTATGATACACTTTTCATAGACCAGAAAACATCAGCTGCGGAACTGATCAGGAGGGGAACAATTTCCCATGAGTTTGCCCATATGGAAGTTGCACAGAAGAGATTTGCAAGAAAATTGGATTTCAATTACAGGCCTGTGGCTTTTAAAAAATCCTACCTTGCAGAATTAGAAGCTGACGCGCTGATAAATGTAAGGGATGGTGAGAATGTTTTCAGAAACAGAGTAGAATTATTAGTGGAAGAGAGCAAAGCAGATGATGCTGCAAAGCTTTTGGACGGAGTTAAAATTAATCAGAGGGAAATAGAAAATGTAGTAGCAAATGAACTGCTTGCTATAAGGACAGGAGATGAATTGTTAATAAGGAAGTCTCAGGGTATTTCCAAATTGCTTGTGGATAAAGGATTGATAACAAGAGAACAGTATGCTCAACTTCAGATTTCAATGAATAACTGGCTTAAAAACACTATTGACAAGGGCAGGATTGGAAACAAAGCTGCTGCTGAAGAGAGAATAGCAGAGCTGTTTGATATATTTAAATCTCCGCGTGGGGTAGATGGGAAAGCATTATCAGGAAACTTTGGAGGGCAGATATCAAAGGATGTTAAAGTTTCAAAAGCAGAGGGATTTGTTATAGACAAACCGCGCAGCATATACGATAGGGCTGCTGATAAAGTTAAAAACTTCTTTGGAAAGAACAATGTTATTTAGGCTGGTGCTGGCTCTTCTGTTTCAAAACCGTATACTTTTCCAATTGTAAGTAAGGCTAATTGCACATCTGTTATTGCCCGTGGACCAGCCGGCTCTTCTGCATCCGCAGTAAATCCCATACCATCTGGATTTTCCTGAACAGCACCACCCTTTCTCCCAGCTATATTCAACTTCCATCCACTTCCATCAGGTATAATCTCAGCCATATAACCCGGCAAATCCAGACCTAAGCTATTTGCAGTTAGTAACACATCAACTGGTTTTTCATCCGGAACTCCGCCACCTACCATAAATCTACGCTGCAAAAAAGCTGAACCTGCATTTTTTTCTGTTAAGGAAAAGTGCAATGTTATGCCTTTTTCTTCTGAAACATAATCTATTTCTGCACCACTATATAGCTCTTTAACTTTTCCTACCAGCTCAGCATACGCTGGTCCATCAACATTCGGGTTGAGATTATATAGTATATTAACAGCAGTTTTTCTGTGTCCAACTAGAACACATTTCAAAAACCCATTTACATCCGCTTCTACCATAACAATTTTGTTGGCTGGAAAGCTTTAAAAGCCTGCGCCCTAAAGGCTTCAGATGGCAAAAATGGTTTGTGTGGGTTGCGGGTTTGTCTATGATGAAGAGCAAGGAAGGAAAGAAGAGAATATTGCTGCTGGCACAAAATGGGATAATGTTCCTGAGGACTGGTGCTGTCCTGTAAGCGGGGATCCGAAAGAACTGTTTGAGCCACTGGAAAATTCTGTTTGGTTGGCAAGAGGCGGTGTGGGTTCTATACATTCTGAGGCTTCTGAGCTGCAGGGAGAAACAAAGAAAATAATGGAAGATAGAGCAAAGAAAATCAAAGAAACTGGGAGTTCCTGAGAAGCCATTTTATAATTTCCATATTCTTCCTTAGTGCTGATGGGGGAGCGTTTTCATTTGCTCCGTGAATATTTGTTCCCTTTCCCTCTGAACCGAACAATAAAGCTTTCAGGGGCTTTCCATCTGGGGTTTTTAAACCAATAAAACTAGTTGCATCAGAACCTCCATAGTCACCCAGAACTTTGTGTTTTTTGCCTGTTACAGATTCGAAAGATTTTTTCAATAAAACTACAGCAGGATCTTTTGGTTTTAAAAAATAGCCGTGTTTTCTTCTCTCTGGAGGAGCTGTTAATTTTGCTCCACTGGGTTTAATGCTCCTGTAAAAGCCTAAAAACTTCCTGAAAGCTTTGTTTGGGTCTTCCTCTGGTATTAACCGCATATCAAATCCTATTCTTCCTGTTCCTGATTCAGCTATTTTTAGCTCTTCCATAACAGGGATAGAAAGCTCTATTGGATTCTTGAAACAGTGAGGTAAGCCTGCGTGCCCTCCTTTTCCAAGAATTTCTATTTTTCCAGAGCCTATCTTTCCCAAAACCATATCTGGAATTGTGTTGTTTGAATTGCCGCCGCTGCTAAGTTTTGCCTTTTTTGATGCCCAGAACAGTTTTGTAACTGTAAAGCGGCCTGTTATTTTTCTGCTGGGAGAGCTGGGCCAGTCCGGAGCTGATAAAACAGAGTTCATTTTCTCCCTGACTTGCTTATAGGCTATCAAATTCTTTAGAAATTTCAAGAAAACCGGGAAGTTTCCGTTAAACTCTATATCCCCAAAAACAACCCCGCTGCTCCCGCCTGAAACGTGCGGATCTCCATCTGGCAGAAGTGCCAAATCTCCTGCTAAAATTTTGTCCTTTGGATTCAGTCTATCATGGATTTTTATTGATTCCAACCCTCCAGATCCCTGTGTTTCTTCATCGCACGCAAAAATCGCGCGCACATTTACAGGTATATTTTCCATCTCAGAGAGTGCAGCAAGTGTACAGAGAACGCCTGAACCCTTATCATCACTAGAGCCTCTAGCAAAGAACTTTCCGTTCTTAAAAACCAGCTTGAATGGATTTGTGTTCCACTTCTGTGTTTTTGGAACTGGTACAACATCATAGTGGGATAAAATAAGGACTGTTTTTTTCTTTCCATTGTCAATATCTGCTATAACATTTGGGCGGGGTTTCTTGTCTATAGGTTTGAAGATTTTTTCCCGAACTGGCTCGAAAATAGTTGTTTCCATTCCAAGGGACCTGCATTGGGCAGCAATTATTTTTGAGCATTTTATATAGTTTTTCTTTAAAACTATCCCGCGGGAAATATCCTCCATGTTTGTTGTATCTGTTTCAACAATTCTCTTATAAAATCTGTAGAACTCTTCCCCCCCCAATTTCCCTATTGCTGCTGCAGAAACCATGAAAAATGTTTATGCTGGGTACTAAATAAGTCTTATTTTTAATCCAGAAACTGCAAATATTAACATGATAATAAGGACTGCAAAGCAAACTGATGCAAAAACAATAAAATACTTCTTTGATGAGCTGCGAAAGTATGAACTTGGCTTGTTTGACGGGGAAATTAGGTATATGCAGGAAAATTGGGAAGAGAAAAGAAGTATTGTATCTATCAGAAAACTTTTGCGTACTAAGGGCAGGTTTCTGGTAGCTGAAGAAGGGAAAGTTATTGGATTTGCCAATGGGTATGTTGTTATTGGTGCAAAATACAAGGAAGGTTATATTGATACGCTCTATGTAAGCAGGCCTTTCAGGGGCGGAGGTGTTGGGAAGGCTTTAACAACAGAGCTCATAAAATGGTTCAAAAAACAGGGGTGCAAAACAGTTTCACTGAATACTTACTTGGCAAACAAAAAAGCAAATACATTCTATAGGAAACTTAAGTTCAGGCCCATTGGAATAAGGTATAGGAAACGCATATAGAAAGTTTAAATTCTTGTGCAGAGGTAGATAGGGGAATGAAATGGGTTGTGGTTTTGATGGGCATTTTAACTCTGACTGTAGCAATAGCTGCTTCAGGCTGTGTAGGACAGGAGCCTGAATATACGGGTAATCTTACAGTAAAGAACTTTGAGCTCCATCAGGGTGTTCCATCATGTGATTTAAAGAACCCTGAAACAAGAATAAGCATTCTGCCTGCTGTAGGAAAAGATGGGTTGAGTATAAAAGATTTTTCCATAAAGGGATATGTTGCAGTTGATTCTATGTGTGATGATATAAAGGCAGAATATACTGTTCAGGGAAGTGTACTTGAGATTACGCTAAAGAAAGTGGCTGGTTTAGGCTGTTCAACATGCATTAATGGAACGATGAGCGTGGATGGCAGCCTCTCTTTATACAGAGATTTGGGAAATGGGATAGATACAATAGCTTTCTATGATAATACAGGAAAGCTTGTTGGGCAAATACAGAGTGTAACTCCTCCAGGAAAGGCTTAAGCTTCCTGTTTTTCTTTTGTTAAAGGAAGGGATTCGAAAAGTTTTTTTGCATCCTCTGGTGTTTCCAGACCGAAATATTCTGCAAACTCTTTTGTTGCAACAAGGGCTTTTGTTCTACCTGTTTTAATTGTATTAATCAATCCTTTCTCCTGCAGTATTTTCACGTATTCATAGGTCCTGTTTCCTATAACCTTTACAATCTCAGACTGTGTTATTGGCTGCTTGTAAGCAACCAGAGCCAGAACTTTCAGCAAACCTCTGCTCAAATCCTGATAGGGAGTTAAAGGCCTGACAAGGTTCTGGTAGTCTGCCTTTACTTTCAAAACCCAACCTTCCTTTGTTTCAATCAAATGTATTCCATGTTCCTCCTTCTTCAGCTCCTCCTGCATATTTTTGAGTATTCCTGCTACTTCCTCTACTTTCTGGGTATGCAAAAGTTTCAGGATCTTTTCAAAAGATACAGGCTCGCTGCTCATAAACAAAACAGCCTCTATAACAGCCTTTTTATTTTGTACCATTTATCTCCCACTCCAGTAAGTTCCGCCGCGCGAAAGCCATTTTTTGTAGTCCTTCAGTATTTTCTTATGGTCATATCCGAATTTCAGCCTATTTATTTTTGAAATACCAACCCAGAAAACCTCACCCTCCCCGCTTCCTCTAAGCTTTCCCCCCACAGGCTTTGTTATAAAGGCTGCTGACATTGAAGGGCAGCGCGGGTCGCGCCGCGGGTCAGAATAAACGCCTAGCAGAGCTATAATCTTTACTCTTAATCCTGTCTCCTCAAAAGCCTCGCGCACAGCCGTTTTTTCAACAGCTTCCCCCTTATCCATTTTGCCTCCAGGTATTTCCCATTTTCCTTTAAAGCTGCCAACAGCGCTCTTCAGCAAAACTATTTTTCCCGGCTTCTGTATTATTATATCAGCTGCCCCAAGCCTGTTAGGCTTTACTTTCATTCTTTTTCCCCTCCACTATAATTTCTCCCCAGACCTGCTCCTGCCTGTAATCTACCTTTCCCTCCTGAGTTAAGTGTAAAAGGGGTAATAAAGTCCTGACTATACTCCTGCGTTCCCATGTTTTAACAAGTTTTGAAAACTCAACAGAACACTGAAGTTCTGTTAAGTAAGAATTTATCTGGGAATATAATTTTTCTATCCTGTCTGTTATATCTTCCTGATCCACAGGCAGTACTTGGGCAACTGCCCTGCGCAGCCTGTCTTTTCTTATTGTCCTCCTTTCCTTTACCTCAAAGGCTTTTTTCAGTGCTGATATAAGCTCATCTACTGTTACTGAACCCAGAGGAATTCTCTTGAGTGGGGGCTGTAATGGGGGTACTTCAGCCAAAATTTTTAACATAGGATCAGGGGGCTTTTCAGAATCTGATAAAACTGTTCGTAGTTTTTTGGCAGCAAAAATATCAGATTTCATTCTCAGCAAAATCGCTGCAATTAGAATAAAACGCGCCGGAACTCTAAGATCCATCTCCCCTATCTTTTGCAAATATACATTAAAAGCATCTGCCAGCTTAATCAAATCCACTGCCCATGGATCCATCCCTTCCTCAGCAACAATTTTTAAAATAACATCCTCCCAGCTGGGTTCATTCACAACCAATGTTATCATATCATTATCTGTTAACATTTTCAAGCCTCCGGCATTTTTATCCCGACAACCTTTGATTCACCCTCCTGCATGGAAACACCGTATACACAATCACCTACCTGTATTGTTGTATCGTTGTGGGAGATTATTATGAACTGGGCTGTGGCAGAGTTCTTTTTCAGGAATTCTGTAACTTTTTTAGTGTTTGGCTTGTCTAACGCAGCATCAATTTCATCCAGTATATAGAATGGGGCAGGACGGAAACGCTGTATTGCAAAAAGAAAAGCCAGAGCAATAAGGGTTTTTTCTCCGCCTGAAGTTGCATCTATATTCAGCACTCTCCTTCCTGGGGGGCTTGCCTCTATTATTAGCCCAGCCTCCTCCAGATTATCCCCTTCCAATCTAAGATCCCCTCTCCCTCCGGTAAGATCATGGAAAACTAGCCTGAACTGCTCTGAGACTGCAGTAAGTGTTTTTCTAAAGCTTTCCTTCCTTTTTCCCTCAACCTCTGCTATTACAGTCAATATTTTGTCCCTCTCATCTGTAAGTTTATCTACCCTTTCTTTCAGTTCCCTGTAAACAACTGATAGTTCCTCAAACTCCTGCAAAGCACGCTGATTTATTGGACCTAGTAACTGGATTGAAGTTAGAGTGTCGCGGATTTTTGCCTGCAATTGTGCTGGAGGCTGGTCTGAATATGGAGCAGGTTTGCCCTTTCCTATAAATTCTGCAAACTCAGATTTCACATTTTCCAATTCAGCTTCCAACCTAGCTCTGTTTATTTTCAGCCTGTTTAATTCCTCCTCTGCAGTCAGCTTATTCTCCGCTATATCTTTCCTTTTCAGTCTCTGTTCCTGCAAACTTTTCTCCAGTTCCTCCCTTTCCTTCTGCAGTTTAATTGCCTCTACACTCTCCTCAGCTTCTCTTTTCTGTATATCTGAAAGCCTTTTTTCAGCCTGTATAAGTTCTGTTTCAAAACTTTTAATTTCAGCCTTCAAAGCCTCCCTCTGCTTTTCATATTTTCCAATATCCTCTGCAGCCAGTATAGTCCCCCTGTCTGTCCTGTAAAAACCGCCAATTATTGCACCGCTTTTTTCTATCAAATCCCCGTCTAATGTTACAAACCTTGCCTCCCCAATACCTATTCTCTTTGCTGTTTCAATTTTATCCACAACAATTGTATCTCCGAAAATATGGGAAAATGCATGCCAATATCTCTTATCAAACTCTACCAAATCTATTGCAACACCCACAACACCTTCCTTATTTAAAAGTTTTTTGTCTGCTATGCGCTCCCTTATTTTGTCCAGTGGAAGGAAAGTTGCGCGTCCAATCCTGTTTTTCTTTAGATGATTTACACATTCAACAGCCTTCTCAGCATTATCCACAACAATATCGTGCATATGGGAACCTGCTGCGACTTCTATTGCTGTCTGGTACTGCTGGGAAACTTTGGATAGGGTTGCTATTGTTCCATAAACACCTGCTTTCCCAAGCTTCAGGACAGACTGGACTGCTGCTGAAGCAGATTCTTCCAGCTGCTTTTGTTTTAAATATTGCAAATGCTCTACAAGATCATCCAGCCTGCGGATCTCTGCTGCACCCGAATCAATGCGCAAACGCTTTCCGGAGATTTCTGCCCTTAATTTCTCAGCTTCCTTAACAGTTGCAAAGGCAGCGCTCCTGTCTATAAGCTTCTTGTTAACATCCTCCATCTTCTTCTCTGCTTTTCCAAAATCCTTGTCTATAGAATCCAAATCCTTCAACGCAGCTTTTGTTTCCACTTCCCTTTCTGTTATTTTCTTTTGCAGGGATGAAAATGCCTCTTCAGCCTCTGCAAGCCTCTTTGTTCCAAGGCTTGCACGCAGCCTGTCTAATTCAG
The DNA here is from genome assembly GCA_016198755.1 of Candidatus Aenigmatarchaeota archaeon. Classification (GTDB taxonomy): domain Archaea; phylum Aenigmatarchaeota; class Aenigmatarchaeia; order Aenigmatarchaeales; family JACQIB01; genus JACQIB01. Next base: position 73,214 of record JACQIB010000004.1, on the reverse strand, counting down.
CGGTAAACTTGTTGTATTTTTCAGCACCCTCCTTTTCTTTGGAAAGCTTTTCCAGCTGTATTTTCCTCTCCTCCAGAACTATTCCTGATTCTTTAACCCTTTCTTCCACTGTCTGCAGCTCACGCGCAGCCTTTTCCTTTTTCTCATCAAACTCAGCTATACCTGAAACTTCATCTATAATTTCCCTTCTCTCTGAAGGGCTCATTTCAATAATTTCTGTAATATCCCCCTGCAGTATTATGTTGTGCCCGTCTGGATGGACGTTTGCAGCGCGCAGGATTTCCAGAATCCTTTCTCTCGTTGAAGTTTCCCCGTTTAACTTGTAAATTGAAACCCCGTTCCTGTTAACCCTCCTGCTAATCACAATCTCCTGAGCATCCACTTTGAATGTCTTGTCTTTGTTGTCAAATGTTATTGTTACGCGGGCCTGATCTGCAGGCTGGGCTTTTGTTCCCCCGTTGAAAATAACTTCAGAAATCCTGTCTGCCCTGATGCTTTTTGCTGAAGTTCTGCCTAAAACAAAAACCAGCGAATCTAGAACATTGCTTTTACCAGATCCGTTTGGACCACATATAATTGTAAGGTTCTTTGGGAACTCTAAATATGTTTTCTTTGCAAAAGACTTGAATCCCTGAGCCTCCAGCTTTGTTATCCTTGTCATTTTTTCCCACCATCCAAAAGCTTCTCATTCTCAAATGTTTTGCGCAGGAACTGGTATGTTGCACTCTCAGGATTTATTTTGCATAATTTTAGGTTCCTCCTCCTGTTTACAAGAACAAGTCCATCCTTTTGAAAGCCGTTAACAAGCCTGGAAACCAGAGCTTTGTCTATTTTAAGCTCTTCTGAAAGGTCAGAAACAGCAAAATCCTGAGCTGGTGTAGAACATAGCTTTCTGAGTATTGCTACCCTTGATTCAGAGCCCAATAGATTGGGTATATCTGTCATTTTAACAACTCTTATTGATTTAAAGTCAACTTTAATTGAATTTTAGTCCTATATAAAGATTTGTCTCCTGCAGAATCAGAGCCCAAACATTGCTTTTACAGCCTCAGAGGGCTGCCATGGAGGGTCAAAAACAATATCTATATCCACGCCCTTGACCCCTGGGATATCCATAACCTTTCTTGAAACTTCGTTCTTCAGCTCAGGCCCATATGGACACCCTATACTTGTAAAAGTCATTCGTATGCTAACCTTATCCTGTTTCACATCTATATTATAGATAAGCTCCAAACTCATTATATCCACATTGAGCTCAGGATCAAATACCTGCCTAAGAGCCTTTTCCACATCCTGCTTTGTTACCATACTGGGAATGGGTAACAGAACTTTATAAGCTTTTTTTAGAAGTGCATAAGGCTTAAATCCCTTTTTGCAGTATAGTTCGCATGCCAGAAACAGCTGTGGTTCTATGCGGCGGGCTTGCAAAAAGAATGAGGCCCTTAACAGAAACAATACCAAAGTGTATGGCACCACTTGGCGGGAGACCACTGCTTGATTACCATCTGGAAATGATGGATGCTGCAGGTATAAGACATGTTATTTTAGCTGCTGGCTACAGGAATGATATAATAAAAGACTATTATGGAAACGGAAAATTTACTTACTCAATTGAAACAAACCCTTTGGGAACGGGGGGGGCTGTGAGAAAAGCTTTGGATCATGTAACTGATACGGAATTCTTTGTTATAAACGGGGATGATGTTTTTTCTGAATTGGATCTGGCTGAGTTTGGAAAGGCTTGTACAGGGCATAATGCGCTCGTATCTTCGCTATTTCCACAACAGTATGGAATTGTTTTCAGAGAAGACGGTGAATGGATAAAAATTGACCAGAAGCCTGTTCTCCCTGATGTATGGGCAAATACTGGAATATACCTTTTCCAGCGTGGCATTCCACTTCCTGAAAACGGGGATTTTGAAACCACCACATTCAAGCAGGTGAGGCTGAAAGAACATAAGTATAAGGGGCGCTGGCTTTCAATAAACACTGAAAAGCAGCTTGGGGAGGCAGAGAAATCTTTAAGGGAAAGTCCTGTTGTTTTCAGGCACCGCCCTCCGCTAGCTGATCCTTTTGAATATGTTGACTGGCTTACTACACGTTATGGAAAAGCAGAAGCCTAAGAAATCTGAGTTGTTGGAACTGTTATAAAAGTTTCTTTGCTAAAAACATGAGTGAGGGCTTGCGCAGCAAAATTTTTGCAAGAGTTCCTAATTTTTGCCCGCGGCTGAAGTCTATCAAATCCTCAGGAGTTAAAGCATCTACCAAATCATTCAGATCTTTATCGCTGAATTTTTCAAAAACCTCCCTTAATTTTTCCACATTTCTCAAATGATTCCCTCTAACCTCCCACCAGAGGGGGTTAAATGAACTTAACCCTTGTTTACTGAAATCGTTCTTTCCCAAAGCTCCTGCAACAACATCCCCTGCAAGCTGCCCTGAAACTATAGCTTCTTTAATTCCTCCCCCGTGTATAGGATTCACATGATGAGCTGCTTCCCCGCAAACTAAGAACCCATTTGTAACCATATCCTTCATTAAATCCCCTACTGGAACTATGCCACCCTTAATTTCCATTATATTCCTTTTCCCATCAAAAAACTGCGCATACTTTTTCAAAAACTTCTCCTGATAAATAAGTGCTGTTTTCATTGGATCCGGACTAGGTATTACACCAACTCCAACATTAGCAATCCCGTCTCCTTTTGGAAAAATCCAAGCGTATCCTCTCGGTGCTATATCCGAGCCCAGCATTAAATGAATAAATTCCTCGTCTGCAAGAGAACCTGTCATTTCATACTCAACACAAGTATCCACTAGCTGGGCTTTGCAGAAAGTTTTTAAGCCTGACTGCATTCCCAATCTGCTCTCAGCACCAGTGGAACAAACCACAACTTTAGCGCGTGCTACAATCTCCTTTCCCATGTTTATTCCGCGAACACCGCGAATCCATCCATTCTCCACAATCAAATCTGTTATTAGGGTATCACACTGAACTGTAGCCCCTTTTTTAACTGCCTCGAAAGCAAGCCACTTATCGAAAACTTTTCTATCTAAAACATATCCGCCCCTTCCCCCAGCCATCTTTGTCATATCAGCTTCCAAAAACCTTCCGTCCGGAGCATAAACCCTTGCTCCTTTAATATACTTGCAAATTGCCCTTTTGGGTATTGGACCTGTATAATCCTCAGCAGCCTGCTCCAACCCCTCCCCACACCTAACTGGAACTCCCAACTCTTCTCTGCGATCAAACATCATTACACTGAGAGAAGGGTTCTTCTCCATAATTTGGCGCGCGCAGCTTGCACCTGCAGGCCCTGCTCCTACTATAATTACATCAAATTCATCCATGGAAATCACATTTTTGATAAAGTTGAAATATCTTTTGTACTCTTATCCACAACAGCAGACTTGTTTGTTTTTACTACTTTTATTGCATCCACTGGGCAGGCCATTGCACATATATTGCAGAAAATGCACTTTTCATTCACTTCAGGAAACTCTGGCAGCTCCAAAGCTGTAAATGGACAGACAGCTACGCAGGCCCCGCACTTAATGCACTTTTCCCTGTCCAGGTCCCACTTGTTTCCTTTAATATCTAAGTTAAAAACGCCAACACTCATTTTAACCTACCTAGTATAGGCTGCTCCAGCATTTATAAATAACAGTGTTATACTCGCTGGGCAGTGAAGCCTATTTAAAAGTTAGTTTCCCAGCCTTTATTGATTATAATGAGAAGACTTCAGGAATTTGATATTCGTGAGAGGTATAATAACGAAGCTTTACATCATCCCCCAATAGCTGACCTGCAGCATATACTGGAAGATCTTGGGAAAGGGCAAACAACACTCCATTTCAGGGAAGGTGTGTTCCTTACAATAGAGATGCTTTTGGATGGATTAGTGGTGCCTCTTTCAGATAATCATGTTGATCAAATATGGAAAGAGCAGAAACGTGTTTTAGAAAAATCCTTGAAAATTGGGGAAAGGTTTGCAGGAGAGTTCTATGGGGGCAGGAAAGTGGATATGGAAGCTATTGGACAGGAGTTTAGAGTATATGCAGACAGGATTGTGCAATATGGAAGCAAGGATATTTCAGAGCGCAGGTGGCTGAAGGACAAGTTTTGGAGATTAAAAACCCATGCTGATGCACTGCCAGAAATTCTAGAAAAAATAAGGCCTGATATTATAGTTCCTATTGGTTCTGGAGGGATAGAACCCGGCTGCATAGCAGGTTACATAACTGAAACAGCACAAACAATACCTGTAAGATATTCACCAAACCGCAGGCATGATAGCAAACCAAAAATACCTGCTGCTGCAGACGAAAGAGAATACCTTTCTCCTTGCAATGGGAAAACAGTGCTTGTAGTGGATGATGATATTTGCGAGGGGAGTACAATGAAAAGTGTTTTATCCTACCTTGCAGGATTTAGACCAGCCAGCATGTATGCAATGGGTATGATAAATGGAAACTTCAGTAGCCTTTTAGGGTTGGGCAGATTAAACTATAGGGAAGACTGCCAACTTGGGATAGTGAAAGTTGACTTGGGGACTTTGAGGAGTGTTTGAGTTGGAAAGAAATCTTTAAAAGCACAGCAGTTGAATCTTTGTGCGGGCTCTTGTGAAGTGGGTGTTCATAACTGGAGGGGTTTTGTCAGGACTTGGTAAGGGGATAGTAGCTGCTTCTATTGGTAGGTTTTTTGAGGGGTATAAGGTTGTTCCTGTAAAGTGCGATGGATATTTGAATGTGGATCCGGGAACAATGAATCCCGTTGAACATGGGGAAGTTTTTGTTCTGAAAGACGGGGGGGAAGTGGATATGGATTTTGGCCATTATGAGAGGTTTTTTGGAATTGAATGCACAAAGAACCAGAACCTTACAATGGGAAAAGTTTTTCATTCTGTTATAGAAAAAGAGAGAAAGGGGGAATTTTTAGGGAAAACAGTGCAGATGGTACCGCACGTTGTGAATGAAATTAAAGGATTCTGGAGGCAAATTGGAACAAAAGAAAAGGCGCAGGTTTTGCTGATAGAGATTGGGGGAACTGTTGGGGATATAGAGAATGAACTGTATGTGGAGGCTGCAAGGCAGACATGGATGGAAAATAAGGGGGATGTTTTCTTTGTTCACGTAACTTATGTGCCTGTTATTGATGCTGTTGGGGAACAAAAATCCAAACCTACACAACAGTCTGTTGAATTGTTAAGGGAAAGGGGAATACAGCCTGACCTTATCGTGTGCAGGGCAAACACAAACTTAGCTGAAAAAGTAAGGGAGAAAATTGCATTATACTCTAACCTGCCAACAGAAGCTGTTGTAAGCAACCCAAACCTTGAGAATGTTTACAAACTACCAATTATATTTGAGGATGAGGGAGTGCCAAAGCTGCTTGAGAAAAAATTTGATATAAAGCTGGACTATAATCTGAAGGAATGGAGAAGGCTTTTGAACTCTCTTGAAAACCCAAAGAAAACAGTGAAAATAAAGATTTGCGGGAAGTATACAGAACTGAAAGACAGCTATTACAGCCTTTCTGAAGCTTTGAAACATGCTGCTGCTCACTGCTCCTGTAAAATTGAACTGGGATTTGTGGAAACAACAAATATTGAGGAAAAGAAGGTTTCTGTGCAGGATGCTTTGAAAGGAGCTGACGGGATTATTGTTCCTGGGGGGTTTGGATCGCGCGGTACAGAAGGGAAAATAGCTTGTATAAAGTTTGCAAGGGAAAACAATTTACCATTTCTAGGGCTTTGTTTTGGAATGCAGTTAGCTGTTGCTGAGTTTGCGCGAAGTGTTGGAATGAAAGGTGCAAACAGCACTGAAATAGACCAAAAAACAAAATATCCAGTTATTTTCCTACAGCCAGAACAACGGGGAGTAAAAAAGAAAGGAGGGACAATGAGGCTGGGAGATTATACTGCTGTTTTAAAGAAAGGTTCTGTTGTGAGCAGGCTTTATGAGAGTGGGAAAGCTGTAGAAAGGCACAGACACAGGTTTGAGGTTAATCCGCGCTTTGTTCCACTCTTACAAAAGAAGGGTTTGGTTTTCTCTGGCTTTTATAAAAACTTGGCAGAGTTTATAGAACTTCCAAAGCATAAGTTTTTTGTCGGAACCCAAGCTCATCCAGAGTTCAAAAGCAGGCTCGAAAAACCATCTCCTCTGTTTTTTGGGTTTGTAAAGGCATGTGCAAGGTGATTTACTATATAAACTTCCGCAGAATACTTTCTATATCTTTTTGGCCCAGTTTTATCTTCCCTTTCTCCCTCAGATACCACAGCTGTGTTCCATAGTTTCTCTTTGAGCTTTCAATGGAAAAACCAAGAGAGTTTGCAACCTTTTCAACTTCTGTTTTCTTTCCTTCTATTTCAATATACTTTCCCAAGTGATCCACATTATCCACAGAAACCTCTATTTTTCCTTTTCTCCAAATTTCCCTTTGTTTTACAATAGGGTACAGAGGGAGGAGGACTTTTGAGAGAATTGTTGCGGCTCCTTTAGGATCTGAAATTTCAAAGCCTGTCTCCCTCCAGCTATCCTTGTCCAAAAACTCCTTCATCTCCATCCTTGGTTTTTTTCCCTTAACCAGCCTTATCCTGACAATAAAATAGCCAGGGCAAATTTTCTTCCCGTGCGGCCAGTCTCTCGGGTGGAAAATCAGGTCTGCCATGCTGTAAGTATCTTTCTTTTTGAGACCCAATCTTATAAGCTCTTTTGAAACATTCCTTTGCAGGGGGAATCGCACCTCAAACTCTATCATTATATTATCTTGTTTTTCTATGAATAAAAACCCTCTGCCAGATAAGCTTTTTATTATAATACAAAATAGCCTAAGCGGCATCTGCATGTTTATAGTAGTTTCTAAACAACTCTTTCATTAAACCAACAAATGCTTTATCTCTGATCAATATTAAAAGCAGTAGCTTTTTATTCTCGCTCTGGGAAAGCTTTCGCATGCGGGATAAAGTTATAATCAGTGTTGGGGGCTCTATAATCGTTCCTGAGGAAGTGGATACAGAGTTCTTGAGGAAGTTTCGCGATTTGGTTTTATCCCTGAAAAGCAGGAAACAATTCTACCTTATCTGCGGTGGAGGTAGGGTCTGCAGGAAGTACCAGTCAGCTGCAAGGGAGCTGGGAGTTAAAAACTCACTTGATGTGGACTGGGTTGGGATTGCTGCCACAAGGCTGAATGCTGAGCTTGTAAGGGCTGTTTTTGGAAAGGAAGCTTACACAAGGGTTATTATAGATAATAAACCGCCGAAAACAGAAAAAATTATATTTTTCGGAGGGAACCTTCCGGGACATAGCACAGACAAGGATGCTGTTGAAGTTGCCAAGAAAACTGGAGCTAAAACTGTTATAAACCTGACAAATGTGGACTATGTTTATACTGCTGACCCGAAAAAGGATCCTTCAGCAAAGCCTTTGGTTAGGGCAGGCTGGAAAGAGGTTAGAAAAATAATAGGGAATAAGTGGACTCCTGGGTTGAATGCTGTTTTTGACCCTATTGCAGCAAAGGATGCTGAAAAGCTTGGACTGAAAGTTGTTTTCCTACGCGGAGCCAATATTGATAATTTAAGTGATTTCCTGCACGGGGAGAAGTTTGTGGGCTCTGTTATAGAGTAGCTTTTTTCACATGCCTGATACAAAACTGACTCTCTTTCCCAGTATACTGCCGTCCGGGTTTTTTTCAGCATAGCCAAGCCTTAACATAATGTTAATAGACTTTCTGTTTGGGCTTTCAGCCACGAAAATCCCCTCTCCAGCCTCCTTTTTTACAGTTTCTCGCATTAAAAGCGTTCCCAGCCCCCTTTTCCTATAATCGGACTGAACAAAAAGCTGTCTAACAGTCGGGAGATTAGAAATCTCCATATTATTCCATAGGATATAACCAACAGGAATCTTCTGCTCTTGTAGAAAATATAGCCTATCTTCCCCTCTGGAAAATCTTTCCAAATCTAACCTTAGGAAAGAATTCTCATCTTCTTTAGCGCAAAGATTAAGCTCCTCAGCAACCCTGAAAGCTCTCCTGTCCAATTGAGCAACTCTAGAAACTCTTTTCTCAGCCTCCTCGAAAACAACTTTTGGCTCTTTCAAGTGAAGAAGCTGTGTAAAATGGGGATCGGAAAATACTGTATGCTCGTGCCTATTCGCGCAAGCAGGGACATGTCCTGCCTTAAAGACAGAAAAATTGTCCTCTATTGTATCTTCGCACTCTGAGCATGTATAGGTTCCATGATATGGCCTTATATGTGTGGAAACTGCTCGTCCCCCGCTATTAATACACCAATAAACTTTTTTAGAATATCTATGCGCCCTCAGCAAAGCATGTACCCTATTCTCTATACGCTCCAGAGCAGCATCTACTTTTTTTACAGTGTCCTCATTTACCCCATCCCTATCAAAACTGTCCCCTCCATTCGCGCAAACATATAACCATGGTCTGCTGCCCCTTTCCACTTGCAGACTTGGCACACCAGCTCTATAGGCTCCCGCATACCCTCCGAACTCCTCCCTATACACAGGAATAACCTGCCCTATCATCTCCCTTACAACCTGCCTCTGTAAAGATAGATTTTCAGGAGGCTTGTAGCTCCCCCTCCCAACAAACTTTACCATAAATTCTATTCGGAGTTGACTTATTTTAAGATATTATTTTCACAGAAGCTGAGGAAGTGCGAGAAAGGCTGATGGAAATAGAGTAAAGCAAAAGACGAACATGATAGGCATACTTTAAATGTCTGAAGCACCTTATTCTTATATGTACACGAAAGCTTTTAACAGAACAATTTTTATAGCAACACTTGGCTTAATGTTAGCTATTTTGTTTTCCTTGCCAGCTTTTGCAGCAGATTATTCCTTCAAGGCATCAACAGACCAACCTCACTTTGAATATTATTCTTCAGCACCTGCAAGTGTTATTGAGAATGATGCTGATGGAAAGACCGTTGTTGCACACCAACTACTAGTGGTAAACTGGCCTCTGGGAACAGTTACTAACTACAGTAATACAAGCTGGAGATATGGACAATATAATGATTATTATTTTTCTTATGAGAACAGGCCGAAAAATGAAACTATTTTTGTAGAGGGGGAATACGAATGGATAAAAGCTGAATGGCTGCATTGGGGCTATAGCATTTATGCATTATATTATGAGATTTGGCCAGATGGGCGTGTCTGGTGGAAACAATGTGGTGGTGCTGGCGTAGATTCTGATACGCAAAGCAGTTGCCACCGGCTGCAGCTTGCAAATGCCAAGATTTTGGCAATAATTAAAACTTCGGGCTGGATCAGGCAAGATGTATCTTACTATAGGTGGAAATCCGATCCGCACTGGGAAAACACTACTGTGGATAAATGGGATCTGTACAGAGTGGAAAATTCTGGGTTTGGCTATCAGCCTGTTAAAGAGGGCTGGAACTTTATTAACGGAACTGGAACAGACGCTTATTTTCCTGCTGATGGATCCGATGCAACAGGTTTGGTAACATCTCCCTTTGTTTTCCCTTCTGGCTCGGAAACAAAAACCAATTCTAACAGCAGCTCTGCCAGCAGTGCTTTGCCGTTAGCTGTGGCAGGTGTTATCGGAACTGTCGCCGTTGCAGGTGTCTATATTGCTGTGCGAACTGGATATGGTAGATTTCTTTTGAAAACGGGCGCTACAATGATGAATAGTATTGGAACTGGCGGTGGCTTTGTTGGTTCTGAGAATGTGAGACAAGAGAAGGGGAGCATTATAGATTTTAAATCGTCTCCTTTTGGAGAACAAAATGAGATAAAACCTGTCAGCATATCCCTTGTAGATCCAGAAATGGGACTTGTAAGAATATATGGCGAGTCCTACAATACAAGTGCAATCGATATGGTAGAAAATTTGATTTCTTATTATCAAACAAGAGAAAGAATTTTAGGAACTAGGATGACCATTAGCGAGGCTCAGAAGCTCGCTGCTAGACTAAATTATGAAGAAGAAAACGTAAGAAAAGCATATGAACCTTATATTGGGTGGCAAACCCACCCTAATCCTTCCCTTGCCCTTGAAAAGTCCAAAGAATGGAGCGGTATAAAAAATAGGATTTCAAATCTAAAGGATGAACTTGTATACGCCACAGGTATTGAGAAAAGACCTGATGATATAGATAAACTAGGTAATATACCATTTATTGGTACGCTATTTGGAATCATATCTAACAGCCGCGATTTAGATATAAGTATAAAACAACAGAAATGGGACTATGCACTCAGAGATACAAGAAATATAATAATTGCTGTCGCCTCTACACTGTTCTCTTCCTACATTGGTGTACTTAATACCATACTCAATTATTCAAATCCAGAACAAAGACCAGGAGAACGCTATTTTGGCAATGTAATGCCGCAGAAAGTTGATCTGGGAACCTATACGACTGGAGCCACTAACAACACTTTAGATCTCTCGGTTTTATGGTCAATTAATAATCAAAAATACATAAACACTAACGTTACATATGCCCCCGAGAATGAAACTGGATTATGGCTTAATGTGGCAAACGCAGGGTTGTGGAAAACAGCGAGCAGAATTGAAGTGTTGTCAGTTTTGGAAAGGTTTTCTGTATCTGATTTTTATACGACAGCAGAGAAATGGACTGGCCCTTCTGCAAGGGACGCTACTAAGGACTATACCAGAGCAGATGGGTATGTGATGTATGATACGCCTACAAAGTCCACCTATCCAAGAGATATGCCCATATCCCCCTCTGATCGTCAAAGCCCTGTTAGCAAGTCCACCTATCCCAGCACGTCTACTGTAAGCTCAACAGCAGCAAGGTCTTATTATTCTAAAGGAACATTAGGGGGACCAAGGAACAGGAATATTTAGTATATTGGAATTTTATTGGAAAGCCTCCATTGTACAGTCAGCGCAGGTTTTCAAGCCAATCTGCCCTATGGGATTTTTCGCCCTTGTATACCAGACATTCCTCAAAATCCCTTGCACAGAAAATTTCCATAAACTCATGACCCAGATGGGTATTGTAGATTGGATTGTCTGGGGTTGGTTTCAGCTGAGGTGCATCTGGCTCAATTACCTGCCCCTTTCCACAATAAGGCCATTTTCCCTGCATTTTAAGGTATGGGCACCGCCTTTCAGCTCCGGATAGTATGGCTCTTGTCTTTTCTGCATCCTCAGACGAAACCAAGTCATCAAAAATCCTAACTTGGTCCCAGCTTGTTGGGCGCCTCCCAGAATCCGGAAAAATCATGTACAGAATTGGAAAGAAATGTATAAATATGCGGTTTCCAGAGCAGTGTTGCCACAAAAGATAGGTTTTTAAAACTGTCTATACAAATAGATGGGGGGACAAATGTATAGAAAAGTGATTATTTCAGCTGTATTTGCCCTTGTTTTCTTAGGGTTTTTTGCCCAGTTTGCTGCAGCTGAAGTTATAGAGAAGGGAACTGGAGTAGATACCTATTCAGTTCAAGCCCCGTCCTATTCAGCTGTGCTCAGGGACTGGTACTCTGAAGGGGACTACGTTTATCATTATTCTGCTCCAGATGGCTCATCGTTTTCCCATAGGGAAGTTAGGGGAGAGCTTGCAGGAAGCAACAACTATGGAAATGGTTATAATATTTTCTATTATGTTCTGGTTTATCCTAACGGTACTGAAAAGGTTCTCTATGAGCAGAGAATAAACACTGCAGATGCAACGAGTTCTGATTATGTGAAAATGACTCCTGAGTGGATACCGGAATACAGGTACCACTATACTTCAAAAATAGATATCACAGCTATGAATCTTACTGCCGATATATCGGATTATGGACATTATAAAGTGGAATTGAGAAGGGTTGAAATACCGAAAATAATGTTGTCTAAGAACCCAATGGAAAATTATAATCTTGAGGATAAGCTGGATAAATGGCGGGCAGAAACCATAAACACGATGTACTATTCCTCTTCATGGAACAATGGGGATTGGTGGAGAGAGTATAGGGATGAAAATTGTGCAGCAGAGGGACCTGTTGGTAACATTACTCTGAAAACAGCTGTGACAGTAAACAGATATGGCCCAATAAATTACCCTACAACAAGCTGCGGGAACTATAACATGAATCCTGCTTCAGGCTATGTATGTAAATATAATTATTATGAATATACGGAAAATGACAGGTATGGAAGCTATGTAAACCACGCCAGAACAGACAAATGCTGGATTGAAAGAAATAATTTTGAAAAGATTAAAGTAAAGGATTTGCAGGTTGGGGTTATTTGGACTCACGAGTTTGATGTTAAACAGCCCTTAACAATAACTGCTGTTAAAGCTTGCGGGGATATAGAGTGCAAAACAAATCCTGCTTTCAGGCCTGCTGAGGATGCTTTCTTTTTTATTAACACTTCTGAGCCCGCGGGCCTGATAATGAATGTTTGGAAAACGCAGACCGCGGAAGAAACAAAAGAAAAATATTCTTATTTGAAGCTCGGAGCTGAAGTAAAGGGGGATACATCATTTATGAAAATAACAAACGATGGTATAGGATACAGGAAAATAATTACAACTGATAAATTTTCATATCCGCTAAAAATAAAGTGGAAGGGAAAATATGCTTTTTACCAGGCTGGTATGGTGAATATGGTCTATGGGGATCAAGAAGATTTTTCAATGGGACATAATAATGGGAATTTTATTGGTTTTTATCTTGGTACCTTTGATAGCGGTGCTATGAATACAAACTACGTGGGTAATGTTAATTTGGGCCAGCCAGAAGTCAACAAAGAACACACATATGAACTGCAGGTTTTGAAGGATAAGCTTGTCTGGTTTTTGGATGGGAACAAGATTAACGAAGTAGCGCTATCAAACCCGCTGCCAGCTTCGAGAATTGGAATAATAGCTTATGGGGGTTCAGTGGAATTCCAGCTAAAAGAGTTCCAAATAGATTTGGGAGACGGACAGATTACAGGAAATATTAATGGGGGAGATAAATTCCTGAACTTTACTGCAAGCAACCAAGCTGCAGTGGATAAATATTCAAGCTATACATTCTCTATAATTTCAGAGCCCGAGTGGGGGAAACCCTATATTTTGCAGAATGGAAAACTAAAGCTTTCCGGAGGCACAAATTTCCCGGCACAACCTTCACCAGAATCACGATATGATAGACATGGGTGTGGTGGTGATCCTAATGGATGCGGCTGGTATAGTAGCTCTGCAACTTTCAAAACACAGGATAAATTTGGTTATCCTGTAAAAATCAAATGGAAAGGAACTATAGAAGCTGGGTATAGTGAGCTGAACTATAACAATATACAAATGATGTACAGAACCAAAGAAAATTTCCCTATGAACAACTTTCTGGGATTTTTCTGGGATGGATGGTACAGGAGACTCTATGCTGTCTCTGATGTAATACCTGTTGGGCAGCAGTGGCCTCCATCAGTATTTTTAGGGGACTTGTCAGGAACAGAACACACATTTGAACTGGATGTTTACAAAGACAAGGTTGTCTGGCTTCTGGATGGAAATAAAGTAATGGAGCAGGCATTGAGCCAGCCTCCGGAGCCTGGGAGTGCTGAAGTGCGTGCTCTTGGGGAGTTGAGGGTTTCTTTCCTGCTTTCTGAGTTGACTGTAGATAAAGGGGATTTGGTTCTGAAAAGCGATTTTTCTAACCCCGAGCTTTTGCAGCCTGCTTATGGAGACAATACTTACCTTGTTGGGATGCGACCGCAGGGCCCGATGGACATGAATGCGTATATTTCAAATATGCTCTCCAAAAACCGCACGCCCCCGAAATACACACTATTAGCAAACTGGAGCTTTGATGGGAACTTTATAGACAGCATTGGGGAGAGAAATGGCAATCTTATTGGGACAGTTTTGTATTCTGCCATGGGTAATATTGCTTTTGGTGGCTCTGAGAAAATGGATGTTCCAAATGTCATAAACGGACTTGGGAATTTCGAGATAAATACATATTTTACATACAATAAACAGGCAAACTGGCAGTGGATATATGGGAATGGGCCGGATTTGACTGATGTTGGGGTTGCTATTACGGCTGGCGGGGACATTTTGCGCTACCACATGACAACAGAAAACAGCGCATTCTATGATGGGAATGGGATAACCCAACTTGTTCCAGGAAAAGTATACCATCTGAGATATGTGTATGATGGAAATGTTGTAGCAGGGTATATAGACGGGAAATTAGACTTTTCAAGGCAGATAACCGGGAAGGTAAAGACTTCCCGCCAGCAGGCTATCGGGGCTGGTACATGGAACAAGAACGAATACTACATAGGAACAATCTCTGATTTTAGAATAATTGTTAATAATACGGCTGTGTTTACAGGAGGATTTTCAGGGCAGGCTGCCAGTTTTGATGGCAAACAGAGAATTGAAGTGCCAAACATTCTGAATGGCTTGAGTGGGTTCAAAATAGAAGCATGGTTCAAGGTGGATGATTTCGGTACATGGAGATGGATATATGGAAGCGGGCCGGATTGGACTGATGTTGGGGTTGCTGCTACAGCTGGCGGAAACACTCTGCGCTACCACCTAACAACAGAAAATGGCCAGTTCTATAATGGGGGAGGGCAAAATATTGTTTCCAATGGGGAATGGCACAAGATGGAGTATGTTTATGATGGTGTATATGCACGCGGGTATGTTGATGGGAAGCTGGACTTTGAAAGGCCAATGACAGGGAAGGTTAAAACAAACAGGCAGCAGGCTATTGGAGCTGGCTTTTGGAATAACAACGAATACTTCAAGGGTGCTATAGACGAAGTTAGAATATACAAAGCAGAAACTGATATAGAGAGTTTAAATATTCCCAAATTGAGTAGTACAACTTATCCTTTCCTGTTCTCACCACAAGAAGAGGGAGATTATACTTTAGAATTTGTTGCACGGGCAGATGAGAGGAATGATACATTCTCACAGCCAATATTTGTAAGCTATGATAACGGGGATACTGGAGTAGCTGAAAACTTTATTTCAAACCCGTTCATTCAGGATTCTGGAGGGGGCGGGACAGGGAATGAAAATGCTGGGGCAGCAGGAGGCGCAGCAATCCCATTAGCTGCCGGAGCTGTGCTTGCTGCGGGAGCAGGCGGAATTGTTTTGCTAAGCAGGAGCCCACGTACTGGAAAAGTTATAACTGGAATAAAGGAAGGGTTTACAGATTATGGGAATAATCTTTTGAAAAGATCAAAGGAAATTTTAGACTTTATACAGGAAGAGAAAAATGGATACTGGGTAAAGCTTTGGGAGGCTAGGATGAGAGCTGAAGCTGCAATGTGGGCACAATTCAATGCAGCACAGGCTGAGAAACAGAAAGCCCAGTGGCTTGAGGAAAATAAACAAACTATCTGGGCTGCTAACCAAGCGCAGGAAGCAATAGACATGTTAAAGTCTGGAAAGGGGGATCCTGGCTGGTTTGTGGAAAGAATGCAGTATTTGTCTGAGAATTCTGATAACAAAGAGCTGTCTGCGCAGTTAGCTGGCTTAGGAATGCAAATACAGAGTCAACTTGAAGCAAGGCCTGCTGTTGTTTATACTCCTGAGCTAGGAAAACCTGCTGCACCTTTAGTTTCGGCTCCAGCAAAGGCTGAGCCAAAGGGAATTTTGGATAATGTTATGGGCTTCTTTGGGAATGTTCTGGGGAATGCAAAGAAGCTTGTTGGTGGAGTGCTGGATACTGTAGGAAAGATTCCTTTGATTGGGCAGCCTATTATAAATGCTGTGAACAGTGCTAGAGACTTTGTTGTAGATAAGAGCGAGGAAATAAAGAAATCTGCAGATGCGATGGGATTGATTGGTATTGGGTTGATAGCAGCAGGGGTTGTGTTGACTCCTGTTGGTGGTATAGGAATTCCAATACTAGCTGCTGGTATTGGGCTGGGAGCTGTGAGTTCTGCTGCTGATTTGGCTGTTTATGGAGCAAAGGAGAGTGTTGGAAGAGCTGATGAGGACGATACCACTAGAGCTATGTTCGCACCATTAGGTCTTATTGGTGGCGGTGTTGGGAGTAAGGGGGCCAAAGAGTTGCTGAAAGGGTCAGGATTGACTAAAAGTATTTTAAAACAAATAACCAAGAGCTATGGAGTAGAAGTTGCAAGAGTTGTTGAACAGACTGTTAAAATATCTGGGAGGAAATTTGGAAAAGAGGAAATTGAAGACATTACAAAGGTTAGTAAAAAACTGTTAGAATCAAGAGATTCTACAGGAAAACTCATGGAAGGTAGGGAAGCTGTTTCAAAATATCTGGCAACTAAAGACGTCCCAATAACCAACACCATGGACTTAGTTATAGAACCTAAAGCCGGTCCAAAACTATTGGATTATGGAATTCCTGGGGAAGTTATAGAACATACAAAAATAGGAACACCTGCAGAATACAGAGATATTACTTGGAGATTAAGAAACAAGTCAGAACAGTTAAAATATGTAAAGGACAAAACAAGGACTGTTCTTATAGAAATAGAAGAAAAATCTAAATTTGATTTGGATGATGCTAAAGATATGTTAGAAGACTTAAAAACTGCAGATTCTTTTGGTTGGGAAAACATAGACAAAATTGTTGTTGTCAAAGGAAACAATCTCATGGAGCTTGGTGTTGACTTAAAGACTTCCAATACCCTTTCAACTTTCACAAAACTGGAAACTGATTTTGCAAAAATGACATTGAACCTTGGGGGGTTGTTTACCACACATCACGAACTTGCGAAAATGGTTCTGGCGAATGAGGAGGGAAAGAGGAGGTATGGGGGTATTATAGAGGATATGGACAACGCAGTGAATGCTATTTTAGACAGGTCTGTTTTTGCATTTGGAGAAGCTGCGGTAGGTGTTATACGCAGGGACAAACCTCTATCCTCACTCAATAAAGAGGATTTTGAAGTGCTGCAGGAAGCTGTTAGAAAGCAGGAGAAAAACTTTGGGTTTAGTCCAAATAAAATTGTTGTGGGGGATGTTGAGAAGGGAACATTTGCACAGGCAAACTTTGATACAATAAGGATTGGAAGCTCAACGCCAATAGTGCCTAGGGTAATAGACTTTGTTTTCGCACACGAAATGGGACATGTGTTTATTGCAAAGAATAGATTTGAAGGAAATCTAGGTTTCTATATGGAGAAATTCGAACACGGAAGCAAAACCTGGTTCAATGAACTGGAAGCTGATGCGTTAGTTAGAGTAAAGGCTGGGGATAAGGTATTCAAGGATATGGTAAATTACAGGGTAGCTGATATAACGGATGCTTTGAATGAAAATATTGACAGGCAGTTTTCTGCCACTCAGATTGAAAGTATTATTTCTGCGGAGCTTTTGGCTAAAAGAACTGGGGATAGCAGGCTTGCTAACCAAGCGCACATACCGATAAAAGCTTTAATAAATAAAGGTAAAGTCAGCGAAGCCGACTACAATGAAGCAAAGGATATTATGGACAATTGGCTAACCAATACAATAGACAAAGGGAAAGTTGGGAGTGAAGCTGAAGCTGGGGAAGTGCAGGATCAGTTAATGGATATATTGCCGCGCTAAGAGTGTCGTATGATAAAAAGCAGCTATTTTTATGCTTAGATAACTAATAGTGCGTGGGGACATTGGTAACAAAAATACGTCAATTGCAGTTTTTGGTCTGTTTTATTATTTTCTCTATTTTTATTTCCCTTCCAGCTTTTGCTGCAGGGTTTGATTATAGAGTTCCAATAACAATAAAGAATAGCGGACAGGAGCTTGCGGATTTTCAGGTAAAAATTACACTGGATACGGAAAGGCTTTTGGCTGAGGACAAAATTTCACCTTCATGTGCTGATGTAAGGTTTACGGATTCTAAAAGCTTTGACAACTCCAGCTGGACAAAACCCTATCCTTTCTGGGTAGACTATTTAACCTGCGGGACAAAAGAGACTGTTTTCTGGGTTAAAGTTGATAATATCCCCGCGGGGGGAGAAAAAAATATATATGCCTACTATGGAGCTGAGATTCCTGAATATGGGAGCAGTGGGAAGGAAACTTTTGATTTTTACCAGGATTTTGATAAGGAATCTGCAGATTTCAAAGATAGGCAACCACAGGGGTGGGTGGATTCGGCATTTGCAGATGTGAGCGTTTCAGATTTGGAAGCTTTCCGCGGAGAGAACAGTATGCTTGTACAGGGAACCGCGGATAATGCAGAACCTTCATACACTATTCTGCCAGAACAGCTGAAAAAGTTTGTTTTGGATCTGGAATTGTACCCAAATCAAACAGCAGGCGCTCTTAACATTGGAACTGGCTCGCGCCCTGCGATTTTGCAGTTTGGAAGGTGTGGAGCAAATGAAATTCCAGTGAGCCATTGGGGTTATTCCAGTCATTTGTACGAGGGATATTGGAAAGATAACTGGTATGATGGCGGCTATTATGAGCCAAACAAATGGTATCAGATCAGCTATAAGACAGATGGGACTTATGCTGATATTTCTATAGATGGAATCAGGAAAGTGGGAAATAAACGGGTGGATGATGATCATCCAACACAGAGAATAGAAACTTGGGGGGATTCAGACTGCCTTGCTGATAAGGGTATTGGAGGGTTTATAGATACGATAAGGTTAAGGAAGTACTCTGTTATTGAACCGGCTGTTTCTGTTGGGGGGGAAGAGGAGCCTATAACAACACCTTCATTTTCAGCACTCCTGAGAGACTGGTACAGCCCAGGAAAGTACCAATACAGCAGTTTCAATTCCTATCCCTATTCGTTTTCTGAGATAACGGAAAACCAGATTGCAGGCAAGAATTATTATAGCAAAAACCAGCACCTTTTCTACTATACAATAACATATCCTAATGGAACAGAAGAGACATTGAAAACCTTTAACTGGAATTCTGGAACAGTTACCAGATATGAGAACGTTTATGATCCCTATTATACTCCAAACACCAGATACCATTATTATTCTATCATAAACATCCCGCAGCAGTATTTTTCAGTTGACACTTCCTCTGGCGGCCACTACAAACTGGAACTGAAGCAGATAGAAATACCGGCTATAATGTCCTATAAAAATCCAAAGGAAAAGTATGGTTTGGATGATACTCTTGATTATTGGAAAACAGATTTTGTTAAACAGTTGAGATATCTGTTTAATCAGGGACCTGGATATTATAGGGAACATATAGAAACTTTGTGTGCAAATCAGGAACCTGTAGGGAATATAACGACAAAACAGATTATTTTCGATAGGAATGGGAATACTATAACAGGCTCTGATAATTGTGGCAGCGTTAACATGGATTATGCGAGCTCATTCTGCAACTATGGGTATTCTGACAATGAGGAAACATATCCAAGCCCTGGATCGAGAAATTTAAACCATAATGATTACTGCTGGCTGGAAAAGAGGGATTTTAAAACAGTAAAGGTTTCTGAGCTGCCGAAGAAAACTGTATGGAAGATGGAGTTTGATATAGAGGAGCCTGAGGCTGCTGCTGTTGTGTCCCCATTTGTACAGGACAGCGGGTCTAATAATGAAGGGACAAATGGAAACAATGATATAGCTGTATTTCCACTGGCTGCGGGGGCAGCTGCTGTGGCAGCCGGAGCTTATGCTATAGGAATTTTTGCAGGGAAAGGGAGGATAAAAAACATAAAATCAGGATTCACAGCCTACGGAGCATATCTAAAAAACAAGGCAAAAACAGTTCTGTCTTTCATAGAGCAGGAGAAAGATGGGTATTGGTCAAGGAGATTTGATACTGAAACGGCTGAAAGGTTGAAAGCAAGCGCTGCCTGGGACAACTATATAAGAAAACGTGCAGTGATTACAGAAGATCCTGTGCGCATCCCTGTTTCAAATATCGTCAGCAATTTTGAAGCTGTTGTAAACGATATACAAAAAACAATTCCCATTATCCCAAATATAGTTAACAGCGTTAAGGATGTTTTCACTGGCATTTTGCATACTGCTAATGATTTTGTGTCTAAAGCAATTGAAACTGTAAAGCCTGTTATAGATGATTTTAAGGGCTTTTTTTCAGATCTTTTGAAACCAGTTAAAAAAGCGGTTTCTGGAGTTATTGAAACTGTTAAAGATATGGCAACGCCTATTTTCCGCGCAATAAAACCTGCTGTTGAGCTTGTCAAGTCCCCTATTGAACGCGTAACAGAAGTTTTAAGCACAGTCTTGCCTGAAGTAAAAAGTCCGGAAAAGAATGTTACAATAACTCCGGTAGGAAAACTAGTGGATTTTATTCTGCCGGTTCAAACAAAGAGGGCAGAAAACAGACATATCGATTTTGGAAACCCGCCAGAACTTCCCAAAATATGGACGCCTGAACAAGAGGAGGAAGCTGTATTGCCTCCAGACGGGGAGATGGTGGAGTGGGATTCCCAGCCAAAAAAGTCTGGCATAAGCAGCAGGATTGGGAAAGACAGCAAACTTTTCACAGAAACAAAAGCATATTATAAAAATCTAAGGGAGAGCAAAAAGGACTATATAGCTAAGAAGTGGAAGGAGGAGCTTAGGCTGCAGGATGAGTGGAACAGGAACTATTTTTCTAAAAAGGCAAAGGAAGATCTTTATGGGGAAACGAAAGATGAAGTGCTAAGGATGATTGAGGAAGGCGTAAGCATGGAAACAATAGCTTTGGAATGGAACGATTTTCTGAATCAATCAGAGGAGGAGAGGTTAAAGCCTGTGGAATATTCTACTTATATGGTTTACTATGATAGAGCCACACAGCTCATAAAAGATGGGCTTGAATTTCTCGGAGGATTCCTCAAATCCTTTTTCGATTCTTTTAAGAGCCTTGTTTTGGCTGGAAAATTCGTTATTTCAGACTTTCCAGCATATCTTTCAAATTGGCTGAAAAACTCGCAGGATCCTATAGGAGATATTGCAAGTGTTTTGGTGTCTGTTGGAAAGGCTGGCCTATGGGTATTAGGACATCCAATTGAAGTTTTGGAAGGATTGAAAGAATTAAGCAAGGGTATGGCAGAGTATTACAGCTCATCTGCAGAAAACAAGGGCAGATTTGTCGGGGATATTGTACAGTTGTTCTTTGGGGGGGAGATTTTGAAATCATTGGGAGGTATAAAAAACCTACCGGAAGCCATAAAACTTTTTTTTAATACTCTAAAGAACGAGAAAACTATTGCCACTATAATAGAAAAATATGGGGATGATGTTGGAAGACTGGTAAAGGAAATTGAAGTTAATGTGGGAAGAAAATTAACAGAGAAAGAGGCAGAAGGTGCAGCAAAGGTAATGAAAAAAATATTGACTGTAGAGAAAAATCAGAATGGAGAGGGTAGGGAAGCGTTTGCTAGATATATAGCGAATAAAAAGCAACCAATAACAGACCCGGAAAAGATAATATTAAGCGAGAAAAATAAATCTGGGCCTGATTTTGAAGTGGGTGATGAGATTGTGGAGCACTCGAGAATTGGTAGGGATTCTGGCAAAGAAAATGTTGCAGATGCCATCTATAAAAGAATAAGCGTAAAGGCGCAGCAGCTAAAACGCTATGAGGGAAAAACAAAGACAGTTTTAATAGAAGTTGGAGAGGACTCTCATATAAGTTCGGAAGACATAGAAAATATGGCATCTGATTTGGCAAACAAGTTGGATATGCCAGAATGGGAAGGTATAGACAAGATAGTTATTGTGAAAACTGGGGGAGGTATTATAGAGTTGTCGGGTAGTAGTGCAAAAACTGTTGGATCTGGGATAAAATTGGCAATGATAAAGAATGTTGGAGAAATTGAAGCAGAGTTGCCTGACTTAAAGAAAGGCACAAAATATGAGTTTTCTGAGAGTTCGGGACACTTTTTGGATACGACAATTTATGGGAGGACTATGGCGTCCGATTATAAAAAGAATGTCGGTGGAATACAAACTACATGGTGGTTTGGGAACAGTGCAGAAAAAATCAGCTTTTATACTAAGCCTATAAGCGAGTTAAAAAGTGATGTAAAGGATTGGCTTGGAGAAAGTGTACCGAGGTTTGTTGCCAAGCATGAAATTGGGCATAAGGCTGCTCTTGAAAGCGAAAATTTCTGGATATATTATTTCAATATAAAATCCGAAAAAGTAAGGAACTGGATAATGAATAAAATTGTAGATGATGTTGGGGCACTGGATGAGGTAACTGCAGATATTTTTGCAGCTAAAAATAACCTGGGTGCCATAGACTTTGTACATAACAGGTATGCAAATAATATTGGGAAGGATTCTTATGATTTTTACAGGTTTTTGGTTAAACAACTGAGGGAGCAGGCGGTAGTTACAGGAGATAAGGATTTTCTGGACGCTGCACTGTCTGTGGAGAAGAAATATGAAGAATTTATGAAAAAAGGTGTATTGTTCCCTGCTGCTATAGCTGTAGAAGAGCTGGTTAGAAATGATTTGTACAATGAGGGGAATTCAAAGTAATTTCCGCCTTAATATTGCCTAGGTAAGCTTTCCCCTCTGCAACTCGATTATTTTCTGAAAGTCCTGCGGAGCTGTGGACCAGAGTGTTATTAAAACTGCATAATCGTTCTTGGTTGTAAAGGAAAAATAATATAACTTTTTGTCTGTTTTTGCCAAACTATAGGTTTCGAAGTCCTCGAGAGTATGGTTCTTGTAGAAGCTGAGCTTGAATAATGCTATTTCCCTGCGCAGCTGCACCAGCTTTTCAGCTTCGTCTGTTTTAACAACAGTTATAAGAAGAGTTGTGTTTTTATTGGAAAAATAATTTGAGTCGCGCTGGCTGCGCGATTCTATTTTCAGGGCTTCTGGAAAGCTTTTACTGTACATTGATGTAACATCACTGAAAATTGAGGGGAGCTGGGTTTTGTTTAGATTAAAACCTGCGCTTGCAAGGTCCTGCTGCGTGAGCAGGAGGTTTGTTAGATTACCTGGATTATGTTCAGGAATTATTGGAATAACTGCACCGAGCACTCCGGAAACATAGGTTTCAATTAAGGCTGCAGCTATTAGCATTGGCACAACAGCTTTGAATAAAGGTTCTATGTACTTGAAAAAGAATTTTAACCTACTTAATTTTGGCTCTATTCTGCTGGAAAAGGCTATTTTTTCCCATGTGCGCAGCCCATAAGCTGCTGCCAAAATAAACGCTGGTATCTCTAACCATGCGTGGGGAAGGACTGAAACAATTGGAAGGAGGTAGATGTTGGGAAAGGCAGGAGCTGTTTTGCTCAAGGCATCGAACAATGAACCAACAATAAAACCATTGTTAAATATTAGATAGGGGGAGAGGAAGCCGAAAATAAAGGATAGTACAGAAACGTAACTGTTGTTCAGGAACAAGATGGCTGGGAGAAAGAATAATAAGAGTTTATCTGGAAAAAAGGAAAATATTTCTTTTTTATCTGAAAAACTTGAGAGGGCCTCTGCTTTCTGCTCTACTGGAAGAAAGAGGGGCAGAACCATACCAATAATAAACAAGACTGACATAAGCCAGATTTCCTTTTTTGCGTTCCTGTAAAGGAATGATAGGTTGGAAACAAAAGAGTTTATTTTTGGAACTGTTTTCTTGGCTGAGGCTTTCCTGCGGGTTTTTCTGCGGGGCATTAGAAAAATAGCTGTGGGGTAGAATATAAATCAGGGCTTGAGCCTTTCAGGAAGCGTGTAGTAACTGAGATGCTCTTTTATACACATTTTTCCTATGACCAATGTAAAGTATTTCTATCCTTTTTGTGGCATCATTTACATTTGCAATTACCCTATAGTCACCTATTCTTAACTTGCGCTCTTTAGTTCCTTCCAGATTCTCGAAGAAATGCATGGGATTCAATTTTGCAGCAGTTATTTTCTTAAAAATGCGCTCTCTTACAGGTCTGGGGAGGCGTTCTAAAAATTTCATTGCTTCTTTGTCTATGGCAATTTCGTACATTACAATCCTAATCTCTTTTTTGCCTCAGCCTCTGTTATAAACTTGCCATCTTTGATTCTCTTTCTTGCTCTTTCTATGGCTTCCATGGTTTCTTTGCTAAGTTCTGGTTCTGTCCTGCTGGTTTTTGCTATATATAATATTTTTTTAACCACTTCATCATAGCTCTCGCTTCTATATTCCCTAAATTTATCTAACTGTAACTTTGTATCGTGGCGCAATTTAATTGTTGTTTCTTTTATGTTTACCATAGTTTACTATAGTATACGATAGTATATAAATCTACTATATCAAGGTTTGAGCCTTTCGGGAGTGCGGGGGAACAGTATAGCCTCCTGCACATTTGGCAGGTCTAACAGTTGTTGAACAATGCGGTCTACTCCAACTCCGCAGCCACCGTGCGGGGGCATTCCAAACCTGAAAGCATCAATATAGAATTGTATTTTTTCAGGGGTTACTTTCATTTCTTTTGCCTGCTTCATTAGAATTGGGTAGCGGTGCTCGCGCTGGGCTATTGTTGCTATTTCAAGCCCCTTAAACAGCAAGTCTGCGCGCACAGTAACCTTTGGATTTTTTTCATTCCTCATGTGGTAGAACTTTGCCTGGGACCATGGAAATTCTGTAAGGAAAACAAAATCATGCCCCTGTTTTTGTTTTATCAGCTCCCCCAGAGCTTTTTCACCTGCACTGTCCAGTTCATCTTCAGGGGAAAACTTCATTCCGCGCTCTTTCTTAAGCAAAGCTTTCGCTTCTTCCATTGTTATTCTGGGAAAGGGTATGCTGGGGAGGGAGAGGGATTTTCCGAGAGCTTTTATCTCTTCCTTCCCCTGTTCTGAAACGTGGGAAACAACAGCTCTCATTAAATTCTCCAGAACTGAAAGAACATCCTCTATACCGTGTATAAAAGCCATTTCCATATCCAACATTATTATCTCTGTTACGTGGCGGGTGGAATGGGATTTTTCTGCACGAAAAGCAGGCGCTATTTCATAAACCTTGTCAAAGCCTGAAGCCATCATTATCTGCTTGTAAAACTGCGGACTTTGAGCGAGAAAAGCCTCGCGGTTAAAGTAGGTAACTGAAAACACTTCAGAACCTCCTTCTGATGCTTCACCAATAATTTTCGGTGTATGGATCTCAATAAAGCTGTTGGATTCTAAATAATTGCGCACAGCTGTTGTAACCATATCTTTTACCTTAAAAATTGCCCCAATTTCAGGCTTTCTTAAATCCAAAAAACGAGCATCCAACCTAGTTGGAAGGTCAGCTACAACTTTTGAGCGCGGCTCTAATGGGAGAGGAGATTCTGACTCATTCAGTATTTTGAGCTCTATTGGAATTATTTCCAGCCCACTGGGAGCTGCTTTGTTTGCCTTAACTGTTCCTTTAACTGCAACAACAAACTCCTTCCCAAGCTTTTCAAACTTCTTCAGAACAGCAGGCTTTGTTTCACCCTGCTTTACTGTTATCTGTATTGAGCCTTCCCTGTCAGCTAAAAGCACAAACTTCAGCTTTCCCATATCCCTGAGTTCCCTAACCCAGCCAGCTAAAATTACTTCTTTCCCCTCTAAAGAAGGGGAAAGCTCTGCTGAATAATGTGTTCTGCTCCATTCACCAAGTTCTTCCATAATTATTCTTCCTCCCTACTGGTTTATTAAGGATGTGGGAAAAGGTTGAACAAAAGTATCCATATCAAAAGCCAGACAAAGAAATAGAGCCAGCCGCCATTTGTTATAAGCCAGCGAAGTTCCTTCTTTTCTTTTGTTATTTTTGATAATAAGAAACCTCCAGCAAAAAACATTATAACTGCCAAAGCAAGGGAAATTAAAGGACTGGGAAGGTAGAGGCTTACAGAACCAACTATAATACCCAGAACAATGTAAAACAGGAAAGCTGTGTTCTCATGCTTCATTTTTACCGAGGAATGTATTCGCGCGCCCAGATTTAAAGGGAGCTGCTCGCAAGGAAGGATTATAAATAGCTGGATTTGCTATTTTACCCTATGAAAAGGAGGGCTGATAAACGGGAACTTCCACCGTTAGTTTTTGTTATATTTGCAGTATCTATTTTATATTATATAGGCATGGTTGCTTCCAGCTCGATAACCGGAATGCCTATTGGAGGAGGTTATTATGACCCAGGTAGCGGATTTGGTGGTGGAGGAATTTCACAGTCAACTTTATCTGGCGCATCAAGTACAACCAGCGCAACCTGTTCAGCAAGCAACTGCGCAGCCTGTTCTGCAAGCGCTGCCTGTACAGGAGCGAGCTGCATCTGGAACAGTGGTTCAAGCACATGTTCTGCTGCTGCAACCAGTACAACTCAATCTGGATCAAATACACCTCCCGTATGTTTAAACTTTAAAGCAACTCCATCTGCTCCATTTGAAGGGGATGATGTTGAGTTTCTGGTAAACATGAGTGATAACAGTGGGTTGGCTGAAGCTTTGTTTCAGACTGATTTTGGCGGTACAACAGCTGCCCCCTGGAAAGATTTGCAGAAAATAACTATTACCGGATCTCCAACGCTGAAGTTTTCGAGTTATACATGGTCTGACAGCAGTGCAACAGCTGGTACAAAAATAAAATGGAGGGTTATAGCAAAGGACATAAACGGAGCTGGAACAACATGCGCAGAGCAGAATTTTACACTAATTAAAAGGCCCACATTCACAGAAAAGGAAGATAAAACAATTTCAACGGCAATAGAAGGGAGGCTGCTTCCTCTTACATTTACAAATTTTTCAAAACACGGAATAAAGAAAGTAAGCATTTTCCCTGCTGTTGATATACCGAGCGGGAAGCTGACTATAAGAAAGCTTATAGGAAAACCAACAGAAGTTTCAGTAAATCCGGATGGTATAATATACCAGTTCTATGAGTTTGTGCTTGATGGCATTTCTGATGCGAATATTAAAAATGCTACAATAGAACTGCAGATAAACAGCAGCTGGATAAGCGAGAATAGCGTGGATTCTGGAAAGATATTTTTACAGCGCTGGACAGGAACAGCATGGAATAAAACGGCTGCTAAAAAGGGTACAGAAGGCACGGATTCTGTTGAATATTCTGCGGTTTCCCCAGGACTTAGTTTTTTTGCTGTTACTGGTACGACTGGTGGAACAACTGGTGGAACGTGCACAGGATTTGTTAAATTAACCTTACCTGAAAGTGCAAAAACAGGCTCAACTGTTACAGCAGAAATATCCGGATTGAATGGGTGTGAATCAAAGAGCGTTTATATACGGGCAAACTCCTGCTCAGATGAAGAGCTGGGATTAAGGGAGGGAAATGGAGATGTTACATTCAAAGCCCCGTTTGTTAAGGGATTAAAAGCCTTCTATGCATGTGTAGATATAGACAGTGATGGTTCATTCTCCGGAGGCGGGGAAGTGGATTTTTCATCAATGAACATAACAACTACTGCAACAAGCACTACAAAGCAGACAACAACCACAGGGGCAACACGTACAACTGCTGTAAGCTCTTTGAGCAATGATATAGAAACTGTTAAAACTGATATAGCTACCTTAAAAGCACAGGGAAAAGACGTGGAAATTATACAGGATATTATAAACGAAGCAGAGACTGCATTGACTGCTGGAGATGAAACCAAAGCAACCTCAAAACTTAATTTAGCAAAGTCACAGGTGGAAAAGCTAAAGGGAGAGGGTGGGGGAAATGTTATAGTATTTGTAGGTGTTGGAATTGCAGCTGCTGTTGCTGCAGGAGCCGGCATTTTCCTTTATTTAAAGAAGAAAAAGTCCCAGAAAACTGTTACAATGACAGAAGCAGGATTTAAAGGAGGACCAAAAGTAGACGAGACTCCGCCAAAGAAAGCTTAAATATGTAAAAATATAAAGTGGATTGAGATAAATGGCAAAAAGATATTCAAAGTCAGGCAGACATTCTGTAAGACATGCAAAATACAGGATTGGGCATGCACATCAGGATCCTTCAATACCTGTTGCAATGCTGGGTATTGTGGTTTCCCTTTTTGTTGCATTCTCTGTTGCTTCTTCTTTTTTCCAGCCAACAGCTTATGTTGTTTCCGGCGGGGAGGAATATGTGATTGATAGCGGTTCTGCTGGTGGGTCTCCTTCTGATAGTTCCAGTTCTGATTATTCTGGAATAGCAACATATACAGACGAACCTGTTGGAGAGGCTTCCTCTTCTGATTATACAGCTGTTTTCGGGCCGCTCTCTTCCGGAGATTCTACACCTCCAGTCCCACAGAACACAACACAAGATAAAACCCTCCCTAATGTTGGTGAGGCCGTTACATTTTCTGTTGAGTGGGAAGATGATTCAGGATTGGACAGGGCTGTTGTTTTTATAGATGAAGGAGCTGGTTTCCAGCAGGCAAAAATAATAACTCTTACTGGAACAAGAGCTACAGCAACCTATACATGGTCAGGAAGTGTTCCTAAAGACACGGTTGTAAAATGGAAAATGATTGGATATGATACTTCTGATAACTCTGCTGAGAGTGATGTAGGAAGCTTCACTATAGGGGGTAAGGACACTGTTGCTCCAACCATAAAAGATGCTACAGCAACTCCGGAGGAACCTGTTATTGGGGATTCTATACTTTTGTTTGCAACAGTGGAGGATAATGTTGGATTGAAAAAGGCGCAGCTGGTTGTGGGTGGGAATGTTGTGCAGACAGCAGATATAGGAGGGAAGACAAAAACTGTTGTTAAGTTCAAGTATGATACTTCAAAACTGAAGGCCGGAGCTAAAATTAACTGGAAAATAACTGTGGAGGACGGGGCAGGATTAAAAACAGAATCTGGTAGCTTTAGCCTGACTGTGAAAGCGGCTCCAATAGGGACTACAACAACACTGTCTACAGAAGAATCAACAACAACTGGATCTGTACCAGATACTACATCCACACTTCCAAAGGGCGGGCTTTCAACTGAAGTGCTGCTTCCATTGATTATAATAATAGCTGCTGTTGCAGTTGCTGGAGGTCTTGGATACTATATATACAGCAGGAAACATACTGCTACGGTTGAAAAACTTCCTATACAATCAAAAAGATAAAGTATTTATATGTAAAAAGCAGAGTGATTTGTATGAAAGGGAGTGCAAAAGTTGTTTTGTTTTCTGTTCTGGCTGTATTTGCAATAATGGCTGCTTTAGCTGTTGCACAGACAACCACAACACAACCAGGGCAAGCTGTTGTAAAAGAGCAGCTCCCGCTTCAGGGGTTCCTTAAAGATTCTACTGGGAAACCTGTAACACAGGATTTGAGCATCACATTTAATTTGTATGATGTTGCAACTGCTGGGACAGCATTGTTTACAGAAACCCAGACTATTTCTGTGAAAAAAGGGACTTGGTTTGCAAGCCTTGGAAAAACAAAGGCTTTCCCAAATTCTATAACATTTGATAAGGAATATTATGCAGAGCTGGAGATTGGCGGGAACAAACTTTCCCCAAGGATTATTATTGCTCCGGGGGCTTTTATAGCAAGGAAAAACTTTGCTGTGGCTGACGGGTCTATAACAACAGGAAAGCTGGCAGATGAATCTGTAACAAATGGCAAAATAAAGGGCGGGAGCATACAGGGAGATAGGCTTATTTGTGGTGCAGCTGTAAGTAATATAAATGCAGATGCTTGCGGAACAAATTCTGCCATGAAGGTAAAGGGTTCTAAAATACAGGACGGAACTATAACAGCAACACAAATTGCTGATGGAACTATAACTGGCGCAAAATTATTTGGCAGCACTGTAACAAAAGATAAGCTGGCTGCTGATTCTGTTGGAGCACTGCAGATAGAAAATAATGGTGTTAGCACAACTGAACTGGCTGATAATGCTGTTACTTCATCAAAAATAGGAGACGGAGCTGTGGCTACATCAAAGCTGGCAAACGGAGCTGTTACAAAGGAAAAGGTTGCAGGCGGTGTTTTGAACTCATGTGCATTCTGCAAGAGCTGTGGTGGGAATTTCCCTTCAAATGCTGGAGGGTTGCAGATCGCCAGTATATCCTGGAGAGGGTATGATGAAGCATGTGGTGGCTCAGTGGACTGGAAAAATGATCCTGGTGTATGGTTCCTTTGCTGCAAGGCCTGATACATAGTCCAATAATCACATTAAAGCCCATAACAACTTTATTTAATAACCTGTAGCAGCAATTTCTTTTATGCCTATGGAAGAGATTATATTGGGAAGGGAACAGAGTGACCTGAAGAAGTTCGGGAAGCGAGGAACGGCCTATATTGGAAAACATTTGGTGAAAGCTGGATTTGACTATAATTTAACTAATCCTGTTTTTCTGGATATGGCACAGCCGCATGTGGCTTTGATTGTTGGAAAAAGGGGAAGTGGAAAGAGCTTTACAATGGCTTTGATGGCTGAGGAAGTTATGAACCTGCCTGCTGATGTAAGGGATAGTCTTTCTGTTTTGATTGTGGATACAATGGGAATTTTCTGGAGCATGAAAATTGCAAATGATTCTGCTTTGCTGCAGTTAAGGGAATGGGGGGTGCAACCAAAGGGATTTCCAGTTCAGAATCTTGTTCCAAAAGGGTTTGAACAGGTATACAAAGAAAAACATTTGGGATTTGACGGGGCATTTTCTTTACAGCCTTCAGCTTTATCTGCTGGAGACTGGGCACTGACCTTTGGTATCCAGCTTACAGAACCTGAGGGAATTTTACTGCAAAGGGCTTTGAAAAAATTGGAAGGAAAAAAATATGGTCTGGAGAATATACTAAAAGAAATAGAAGGGGATAAAAAATCAGGAGAGAAAGAGAGGCTATCGCTGGAAAACAGATTCTATGGGGCTGAAAACTGGGGGATTTTTTCAGATAAAGATCTTAGAATAGAGGATATAATGAAGCCCGGCTCTGTTACGATATTAGATGTGAGTTTAATGGACTGGGCTGTGCGCTCGTTATTTTTAGGATTTTTGGCAAGGGAAATCTATTCTGTACGCATTTCTGCCAGACGCGAAGAAGAGTCTGCACTTATTGCAGGGGAAGAAAAGAGAAAGGTTCCGTTAACATGGATAATGGTGGATGAAGCGCACAACTTTATAGGGTCTGAGCGCGAAACAGCATCTACAGGTCCTTTCCTGACCTTGCTTCGCCAAGGAAGGCAGCCTGGAATTTCCCTTGTTCTTGCCACCCAAAGGCCGAATAAGCTGCATGAGGATGCTATAGCACAGGCTGATTTGGTTATAGCCCATCGTTTAACAGCGAAACCTGATATGGAAGCTTTATCCGGAATAATGCAAACCTATTTGCTTGAGGATTTGAGAAAAAATATTACAGACCTGCCCAAAACAAAAGGCTCTGCTGTTGTTTTAGATGATAATTCTGAGCGACTTTTCAATGTACAGATTAGAATGAGGCAGAGCTGGCATGCAGGCTCAACTCCTTCTGCGCTGAAACAGAAAGGGTAAAATTACTCTAAGAAAACGTGAGAATAATGTTTATAACACATCCTCTGATAAAGCCAAACAGCATAGAAGAGAGGCTGTATCAGTCTTCAATACTGAATACTGCTGTGGGTAAAAATACTTTATGTGTTCTGCCTACTGGGACTGGTAAAACCGCGCTTGCTGTTTTGCTTTCTGCACAGAGAATGGAAAAGTTCGGAGGAAAGGTTCTAATTATGGCTCCCACAAGACCATTGGCTGAGCAGCACTGTTCTGCGTTCCAGAATATGCTGACTATAGAAAAAGAGAAAATTGTTGTGCTTACAGGAGTTGTAAACCCGCTGGAGAGAAAAGAAATTTACAAAGAAGCAAAAATTATTGCAGCTACACCGCAGACAATAGCTAATGATTTGCACGGGGGCAGGCTTTCGCTCGCAGAGTTCAGCTTGCTGGTTGTGGATGAGTGTCACAGATCTGTGAAAAAATATGCTTATCCTATAATAGTTTCTGTTTACATGAAGCAGGCAAAAAACCCTAGGGTTCTGGGATTAACAGCAAGCCCGGGGAGCACAAAAGAAAAGATTGAGGAGGTTTGCAAGAATTTGGGGACGGAAGCTGTTGAGATG
Organism: Candidatus Aenigmatarchaeota archaeon; assembly: GCA_016198755.1. GTDB lineage: Archaea > Aenigmatarchaeota > Aenigmatarchaeia > Aenigmatarchaeales > JACQIB01 > JACQIB01. The sequence continues at coordinate 41,330 of JACQIB010000004.1, read as the reverse complement.
AGAACAGAAGAGGATGAGGATATAAAACCCTATATACAGGAATCAAAATTTGAGGTTCTGAGAGCTGAATTACCAGAGAAAATGCTGAAAATACAATCCTCGCTTAAGGCTGCACTGAAAGAAAGAGTAGAAAAACTGAAACAGTGTAAAGTTAATGTTTACAGCAAAACTGATTTATTGCTGGCACAGAAAAGGGCTGCTTCCGGACTGAGGGCTGGGAATCCTGCAAACTTCCGTATATTGTCTCTCTGTGCAGAGACACTGAAAATATGGCATGCTCTTGAGCTTTTGGAAACACAGAGTATTTCAGCTCTTTGTTTGTATTTGGAAAAGTTAAGAACACAGGGGAATAAAGCTGCTGAAAGAGCCTTACAAGACTTAAAAGTGCAGAACGCATTGAGAACTGCTCAAGAACTGAAAGTAGAGGGGTTTGAAAGCCCTAAATTTATATTACTAGAAAAGTTAGTAAAGGAAAATCCTAAGGCAAGCATTATAGTCTTTTCCCATTTCAGGGACAATATTTCCACTGTTTTTTCTGCACTGAAGAATATAGAAGGGTGTAAACCTGCTGTTTTAGTAGGGCAGGGGGGGGAGACAGGACAGAGCCAGAAAGAACAGATAGATACTATAAAAGACTTTACAGCCGGAGTTTACAATATTCTTGTTACAAGCCCTGTGGGGGAGGAAGGATTGCATATACCGAGTGCTGATATTGCTGTTTTTTATGAACCTGTTTCCTCTGAGATAAGAACGATACAGCGCCGCGGTCGCGTGGGAAGAATTAAGGCTGGGAGGGTTTTTGTGCTTGTTAACAAAGGGACGAGAGATGAAGCAAACCTGTATACAGCAAAAAGGAAAGAGAGAAGAATGAGGGAAGAGCTGGAAGGGATTGGAAAAGGTATGGAACAAAAGGATAAATAAGGTTATGTACATTTCTGTTGTATGGCTGAAAAAAAGAAAGCTGGGCATCTGGATTTTCTGGGGGAACAGGTTTTGAAAAAGCCTGAATCACCAAAACCAATGATTTTTGTGGATTCAAGGGAATTTTACTCACCTGTTGTGGAAGCTCTGGGAAAGTTTGATTGTATTGTCAAGAGCAAGAGACTCGAGGTTGCAGATTATCTATGTTCTGAGAGAGTGGGGATAGAGAGGAAGGCTGCGCAGGATTTTTTAAACTCTATAACAGACCAGAGGCTTTTCCAGCAGGCGGAAGCATTAAAAGAAAGTTTTGAGAAACCAATTTTACTGATAGAAGGGAATGACTTATACGGTAGACTAAACCCAAACAGTGTAAGAGGAGCGCTGGCGAGCATTGCTATCGATTATGGAATACCAATAATGTGGAGTGCAAACCCGCAGGAATCGGCAGCACTAATAAACTGGATTGCAAGGAGGGAGCAATTGACAGAGAGAAGGGAACTTGCAGTTAGAGGGGAGAAAAAAGCAGAAACCGTGAAAGATGTGCAGGAGTTTATTGTAGCTGGGTTGCCGGGGGTTAGCAATGTTAAAGCCAGGGCTTTGCTGAAAAAGTTTGGAAGCCCTGCAGGGATTTTTGCTGCTTCTGAGCAGGAACTAAAAGAAGCGGAAGGAATAGGGGAAAAGCTGGCACAGAAAATAAGGGAAGTTTTGGAGAAAGAATATTAGACGGGACATAGTAAGGAATGTTTATATACGGGCTTTGCTAACTTTCTTTTAGCGCGGGGGGAGAACATGCTCAAAAAGTTTGCAGTGATTTTGTTTATTACAATAACGCTCGTTTTTGTTTACTTATCACAGGAAGGGACAGCACAGATAGGGTTTCCCGGCGGAGGTGGGGGCGGAGTTGTTGGTGGAGCCTCTGTTAGTGTTTTCCAGAACTGGACTCAGCATAGGGGCTGGGCAAACCATACGGGAGAAAGCCCATGGCCTGGCCCTGGGGCAAATGAAAATATGACAAGATGGATTTTTGACACTGGTTCAGGTAAAAAAATACAGACAAATCCTGTTATTGCTGGGGGGAAGGTTGTTTTCGGGGGGGATGATGGATATTTGTATGCTTTGGATCAAATAAGCGGGACTCTAATATGGAAAACAAATCTCGGACTTCCCATAACTGTATCGCCGGTTATTGTGAATGATTTTATCTATGTTGCAACCACTGGTGGGAACCCAAATTTAATTTATAAGATAAAGATGAGGGATGGGGGTGTACAAACCTCAGCCCAGCTGGCATTTACAAGCAGGCCAGCCATTGCTTCTGCAGGTAGTTATTTGTATATTGGCTCGAACCAAAATATTTACAAATATGATTTAAGCTTGAGTAGAATATGGTCTGTAAATGATGTTAATCTGCAATTTGTAGACGCAGCTCCAACTGTCTATGGGGATAAGGTTATAGCAGCTTTCCAGAGCTATATGGCAGCCTATAAGGACTCTGATGGCACAAAAATCTGGTCTTCTAATTTCGGGGGCGGAGGAACATTTTATTCAACTCCTGCGGCCTCCTCTGCTGGGGGGGAAATAGTTGCAATAGGCGGGGGTTCTGGGGCTGGGCAGGGGTATTATGTAAGAAAGATTTCTGACGGGAGCGCGGTCCTGTTTATAGCCTCAGCCGGAGCATGGCCATATGCTTCTCCAGCAATATCGGGGAACAAAATTGTTTTCACAAATAATGGCGGAGAAGTTAAAGTTGTTACAAGCGCGGGGCAGATATTATGGAGCGCAATTGTTGGAGGGCAAATCATCTCGTCTCCTGTTATTTCTAACAATATATTGTATGTTGTTTCAAATGATGGTTTTGTTTATTCATATGATTTTGATCCCTCTGATGGAGTGGATGAGGGGCTTGAAAAGGATAATGGAGGCAACCAGAAGGATTTGCTCTGGAAGTACAATTATGGTTCTACTGCATTTTCCAGCCCGGCAGTAAGCAAAAACGGAATTTATTTCGGATCTGACAACGGGAAACTGTATGCAATAGGGCCTGATATTTTCCCTCCGGCATATTCTTCTGTCCAGCAATCTACAGCTTCCCCAAAGCTCGGGGAAAATGTGACTGTTTCAGCTGCATGGACAGATAATACAGGACTTTCATACACAGTGCTGCAGATGTATAACTCAAGCGGAAAACAGTGGGTTGATTTTGCAAAAATAAGTTTGTCTGGGACAAGCGCACAGTCTAATTTTACCTGGTCAGATCCAAACAAGACCCTGCAACATGGCTCTACAGTAAAATGGAAGTTTGCAGGATATGATGTTGGAGGAAACATAAATTCAACAACTGAAAAACAGTTCGTTATAGAAGATACAGAATCTCCCGTAATAACTGCAATTAAACAGAGCACTGATATCGCAGGTATAGGAGCTGTTGTTCTCATCAATATCAATGTTACAGACAATGCTGCCCTTGGCTGGGCTACATTGGAGACAGATGAATCAGGAATATTCGGAAATAAAACTGTTTATGGGAGTCCTGTAAACCTAAGAGGAGATAATTTTGCAAATATAGCATTCAACTGGAGGAATGGGAGCATAAAAGACGGAACAACCGTAAAATGGAGGGTGTATATAAACGATACCGCTGGGAACTGGATTGTTTCAGATCAGAAGAGTATCAGGGTTCTTTTGGATGATTCTCCGCCAGTTCCAGTAAAATCACTGCAGTCTTCCCAGGAAGTCGCAAAGGGTGTTCCTGTGAATCTCGGGGTTCTCTGGACTGACAACTCAGAACTGGATCAGGCATTTTTGGAGGTAAATGAGGGGGGAGGATATATGGAAAAATCCGTTGTTAACCTGACCGGGAGCAGCTATTGGAGCAACTTTACTTATATAAGCCGTGCGAATGGAGGAACTGCTGTAAAATGGAGAGTAAAGGCAACTGATAAGGCTGGAAACTCAAAATACTCTTCTGAGCTGAGCTTTAAAATTTCTGTGGATACTGAAGCGCCCACTGTTTTGGAGCAAATTCAGACAGCGAAAACAGTAAGAGTTGGCACTGAGGTTGTTTTAACTGTAAAAGCAATAGATAACATTGGACTAGGGGTAGCTATTTTGGAGATAAACGAAAAAAATATCACAGAAAAACAGCTCTCTGGAACATCTGATACACTTGAGTTCAAGTTCACTCCGGAAGAGGATGGAAACTACGTCTGGAAAGTATATCTTTTTGATTCTGCGGGAAACAGCTTTGTTACTGATTCAAAAACCTTCATTGCAAAAGCCAATATTATTCCAGAAACAACTACAACTATATCCGAGTGCGCAGGACAGGTTCCTGAACCCTCTGGATGGTCTGAATGTATAAATGAAAAACAGACACGAGTTGTTTACAAATGCAATGCAGAGAGCAATCAATATGACAGATCTGTGGAGGAGAGAAGCTGCGGCGGTAGGGAAACTGTTATACCGATACCTATATATTATGTGGTTGGGGGGGCTCTTGTTCTGGTTATGGTTGCTATTGTTTTGATTATTGTGAAACGCAGCCAGAAAAAAACTGCCCCAATAGTTTATGGGGGGGAACAGGCGTAATTTATTAAAAAAACAGAAATAAAGGCTTAAATACCTGCTCTGCGTATTAAATCCTGAGATTATGAAGCACAAATCTCATTTACATAGAGGGCGGGGTCATCACTCAGCTATTTTTTATATCCTGCTTTTAGTACCGCTGTTATTGGTGGGGATTTTTGCAGCCAATTTTGGAGAGAAATCTACAAATCTAAACTTTGCAGCAAGCTCGAGTGGATTTGTGCTTTTTACTGAAACCGGAACAGATGCTATATCAACTCCTGATAGCGGACGCGAAGATATAACATCAGAATTGAAAGCTTTTCCAATAAAAGTACCTGAAATGCCCCCTTCTGCATCGAGCGCAGGATCTATTTTACATAAAATAACAGTTAGAAGCACTCTCTCTGATACAGCTGTTGAAAATAATGTTCTTGTAAAAGACAAGCTTGTTGGCGTTACATTTAGTGCGCCGGAATCCGGAATAATCAAATCTATCAGGCTTTATATGAAGGGTTCTCCGAGTGAAACAGTAAGGATACAACTTGGAATATACACGCTTGATGGATTCTTAAACGGCAACCCAATACTTGAAACTTACATAGGAAATGAACTGACAGGTTCTTATGACTGGACAGCGGCTGGAGCATTGAGTGGAGTAGAGGTGGATAGGGGATCACAGTATGTTATAGCAACAAAGGTTGTTCAGGGGAGCAAAGCTTATTGGGATCTTGGTTCTGGAGACAACTTAGGCCCAATAAGGGGGCTTACAGAGGATTCTGAGCTGTATATAGAAGGGAATAAAATTGATATAGCAGAAGGGGTATCAAACAGCCTTGCTACTGAAGTGGAAATAGACCCTTCTGTTGACAGGAGTCTGAGACAGAGTTTTGTATCCACATACGGAGGTACTTTAACAGGACTTAAATTATACCTGAAAAGCGATGTAGACCAGACTGTATTTGTAGATGTCGTAAGCAGTGCAACAGGTGACTCTATTGGAAATATGCAAAAACCTATAACAAATAGGGATTGGGACTGGATAGATTTCACTCCGGGCATGGTTGGAGTAGCTGGTACAAGCTCTGTAAACATAGAAGCAGGGCAAAAATATTATATTGTTTTGAGCACTCAGGATAAAGGAAAGGGTGCTGTGGAATGGATGATGGGGCAGTCTTATGATAGGGGAGAAGGATGGGAAAAGGTTGGTGAAAAAAACTGGGTAAAAACCGGAGAAGATATAGATTTTGCAACTGATGTATCTGTAACAACAGAAGCTACATTGGGAGCAGCTTTCAAAACCACACAGTCATTTATTGCACAGCATGCTGCACCAATTGGAAAAATCCAGGTATATGTCAATTCTGAAGAAGATCAAGAACTAACAGCATATGTTTATACACTTGAAGGGGGGACAGAAAGCAGGCCTGTCTGGGTAAGCAAACCTGTAAGTGTTTCTGCTGGCTGGAAATCAGTTTCTTTTGACACCAGAGTTAAGAGCGGGGAGCTGAATGTGGGAAAGACCTATTTGATATACATAAAGGGGGGAGTTGGCAAAAAACTATATTGGGCAAGAGGAAAGGAGAGGAAAGGGAGCGTTTATCATGGAGCTGAAGAGCAGCCTTTGTATAGTTTAGCCTATAAGCTTGATGTTGATTTGCCAGAAGCAGATGTGAGGCCATATGTAGACTGGAGTAACTTTGGGGGGAGTGGAAAGCACAGCGGTTATACTGATGAATTGTTGGTAAAGGAAGGGAAAAAACTTTCACCTATCCCACTCTGGACTTTTGATGCTTCTGCTGCAGCAGGAGAACCAGTTATAGTAAGTGCTTCACCAGTCATATCCAACGGGAAGGCCTATATAGTAACCCATAATGGCTGGATATTTTCCCTTACAACAGACGGGAGTATTTTATGGAAAACAAAATTGGATGAGGCGATATTGCTGCATGAACCTGTTACAGATTTTGCTGCACGCGTTCCTATAAATGTAACAAAGATACAGACAGATGAAGGAGAAAAAGCTATAACAACGGGTGGAGAACTTGTTGATTCTGTTGTTGTAAGCTCTGCAAACGGAATTGTAACAGCCCTGAATCAGATAACAGGAGAAATTGTCTGGAAGAGGAAGTTTTCTGGATACAATCCCGGAGCAATCATACCAAATGTAACATCAGCACCTTTGAAAATAAAAGCTTACAAAAACAAAGATCACCCTGATGGTTTTGATTCTATAGGAGTTGTTTCAAACGGGCAGTTCTTTTTGATAAACGGAGATGGAAAATTGGAGCAGATATTCGGAAGGAAAGCCAGAGGATTGAAAACAATAGTTGCAGGTCCTGTATATGAACCAGAACACAACTTCATTTATATTGTTGAAGAGACCGGTGTAGTAAACACTATAGATGCAAACACATTCACAACAGTATCAAGATTCAGGATTCCTGGAGAAACAGGAAAAGACAAGAGTTCTATTTCAGTATATAGCTGGCGCACAACTCCAGTTATCCCATCCCTTCCTGGGGGAACAAATGATACAAACATTGTTATGATAACTGCTCCGAAAGACAAGGCTAATGCTGAGTTAACTGTTTCGCAGCTTGACTCTTCAATGAAAGGGAAAAAGGTTGGCTCCGGAAAGCTTTTAGAGAGGTTTAAACTGAACTATCAGATAGGGAATGTGCCTCTTTCCATACCAACAGTAATGAATCCTGTTGCTGTTAAAACATCCACTGGAAAGTATGTTTACTTTGTGCAGGACTATGTTAAAAGCATCACTTATAATACACCTGTTAATTCCCCCACAACTACAACAATACCAACCGTGGCTGCTGTTTCCGGCGGGGCTGTAACAGTGGATACAGAAGGAAACAACTCAAGTACCACTGCTGTTACAACAACCACAATAAAAACAACTACAACATCTGCGGTTGTTAATGAGCTGAAAATGCTGAATGAGGACGGGAAAGTTGTATGGAAGTTTGAACTGCAGCCCAATGAGTATATACTTGGGCAGCCTGTGGTTACAATCTCAAATGAACCTGACAGAAACTATTATGTTTACTTTATAGGTGTCGGGAAGGAGAGGACAGCATATGTACTCAAAGGATCAAAATCGGGGGAGTTTACACCAGAGATTGTGTTCAAGAACGTGCTTGCAAACAACAATATCTATATGCCTGCTTCACCAGCACTTTCAAACAGGATGGTATTCTTCCCAGGGACAGATAATATTTATGTTTATACAACAGACACAAGGCCTCCTGTGGCTGATGATGTTTCCCAGTCTGCAGATCAATTTGGGATAAAAGATCAGACTCCAGTAAGCTTTGGTGCTACCTGGTCAGACCAGTTTGCAGTCAAAACAGTAAGGCTTCTTGTTGATTATGACGGGGATGGACCAGAGCCATTCATTATTGCAAAGGCCTGGGGAGCAAGTGAAATAAAGGAGAATTCTGTGAACAAAGATGGAAAGGAATTCAGAGCTGGCCATACATTTGCCCTGCCTGTAGCTTCAACAGGCACAGTAAAGTGGAAAATGGTTGCCCTTGATTATAATGGAAACCAAGGAGAGACTGAAACAAAGAGCCTACAGGTTGTTCAGGTTGCAGTCAGAGACGATAAGCCGCCAAAAATATATGGGGAGGATGTGTTCCCGCCAGAGAGCAGCGATGGATTTACATGGCTTATGGCCAGAGCGATTGTTGAGGATAATAAGGAATTGAGGAATACAAAGTTTTTTGTTGGGCCTGAGGGGGGAACCTTAAATCAAGTAGGTGAACCCAAGAAAGTGTATGCAACTGAAGATACAACTGAGTTTGAGTACAGACCAACAACTGACCAGCAGGGAAAGAGACTTTGCTGGAAGATCAGTGTAACAGACAGGGCTTCTGACTGGGGAAATGATGCTGACTTAACATCAGAAACAAAGCCATTCTGCTTCCTTGTCAGGGACACTATAGCTCCAACTATAACATCTGGCCCCACTATCACATCTCTGAAAGAACTCAATCCGGAGGAGAAGATAACAGCTACATTAAGTGCAAATGATAATGTGAATCTGAAAGAAGCAGTTTTTGTATTTGACTTTTATGGACCTGATGGATACCAAGCAGAAACAATAACTCAAAACATACCATTCAGAAATGGGAATGCTGATACCTCAATAACAATACCTGCTGGAAAGGATGGAAGCATAGTAAAGCTCAGCACTCAGGTAATTGACATGGCAGGTATGAGCTCAGCATGGGCTAAATCAAATGATGTAGTTAAAGTAAAGGATGTTACAATCCCGAAAATTAATCGTATCTCTGGGGAAGGAGCAAAGCTTGAGGGCAGCATTGGAGAGCCTGTGAGTTTCTTTGCGGAAACAACAGACAATATTGGTCTGGATTATGCAACAGTCTCTGTAAACGGAAAGGAAGAGAGCAAAGTGCAGCTATATTCAGGGAATGATAACAGGCTGTTGGGTTATGCACACTTCACTGTGAATGCAACAGAAGAGATTTGGAACAAATACTACAAGACCGGATCAAATGCGGAAGTTCCATTTACTGTTGTTGTGTTTGACAAGGCTGGAAATAAGAATCAGCAAGACTCGAAATTCACACTGTCTCCAAAGAAGTGCATAGAAAGGATCAAACCCACAGCATCTGGTTTTGAAACAGGACCTACAGAGCTATTGCCAACACAAGAGGTAAGATTTGGAGCACTGTTGAAAGATTCTGTTGAAAATACGGTTTCTGCGGGCTGCGGAGGGTTAAAGTATGCTTATGTACAGGTTATAGGAGAGGATGGCACATGGAGCACGATTTACACAGCTACTATAGCAAACTTTACAAATATTAAAACTGTTGGACCTGGGGCAAACAACTGGATAGACAAAACTCCAAAAACTTCAGAAGGAAAGCTCGCTGGATCATGGCTGATACCAGATCCTTCAACATTGAAACAGTTACCACGCTCAATACCACTGGGAATGGGTGGAAGAGCCTTTGATGACAATATAAAAGGCGTTGGAACTTATGCTACACTTAGGGGAGGGATGAGTAGTGCATTATCAGCCTTCGGCGGCAGGCTTGCTGCAGGCAGATTGCGCATCATAAGCGGAGGTGAAGTAACTGGATTATCTTCAGATCCATTACCTCCGACAATGCCTATTGGACTCCCTGGAACAAACATGAGCTGGAGGGTTTTTGTAATTGATGAAAGCAACAATGGAGATATAATAAATGGTGGAGGATTCAGGATTAAGGATACAGATTCCCCGAGCTTTGTAGAAGACAAGCAACAGAATGCAAAGATTGTTGGAAATCAGAAGAATGTGATTTCAGCATGCTTCCGCGACTCTGGAGTTTTGAAAGAGATTAGATTTATAGTCACTGAAGGGGGAACTGAAAAAGCTCCGCAGGTTATTCCAACAAGAGCATTTGCAGACCTGAAAGGATGCGCCAATTATGAATACTCAAATGCAAACCTGCCAATTGGAACTGAAGTAAAGTGGAAGTCTGTTGGAGTTGATTCTGCCGGAAATACAATTGAAGGACCTGAACACAGTTTTGTTACAACATCCAATTCCCCATATTTCGTTGAGAAAACACAGGATCCGGCAAGACCTGTACAGGGGCAAGCTGTAACTATAAACGCACACTGGAAAGATGATAATAACCTGAAGGAAGTTGCATTCCTTGTAAATGAAACTGGGAGTTGGGTTGAGAAGGATAGAAAGGATGTATTGGGAACAGATAAGATTGTTTCCTTCACATGGATACCATCAGCTGCTCCGGGAACTTCAATATCCTGGAAGACTATAGCTACAGACGTTGACGGAAATACAAATGATACAGACCCTAGCTTTGTTATAGAGCCTGATACATCAGTTCCAACTCTTATTGAGTCAAAACAGAGCAAAGAAAGCGTTTCTGTTGGAGGCACTGTTGAGCTTACAGCCCGCTGGAGGGACAATGGTGAACTGAAGAGAGCTATATTAAGCCTTGACACAGGTTCAGGTTATAAAAACCTGACAACCACAGACCTATCAGGATCAGAAGCTGTTGCAAGGTTTGTATGGCAGGATCTGAAAATTAAGGGAGGGACAACAGTAAAGTGGAGAATTTATGCAATTGATGCGGGTGACAATATAGCTGTTACCCCAGAAAACAGCTTTAGTGTTGAAGTTGGTGCAAAGAGTTGCCCAATCTGCCCACAACCCACAGAGTTTGGAGTTTGTGCAAGTGGAAAACAATCAAGGGATACATATGTTTGCGATGATACCACAAACTATGAGTGCCAGCTTGTGAAGGAGGATCAGAGCTGTAAAGCTGATGATAAGGATAAACCTTTATTGGAACCCAAGGATTCAGCAAAAAGCGCTATAGATTCTGCACGCACTGCAATAGAAGCAGCAAAAGCAAAGGGAATAAATGTTGTTGAAGCTGAAAGGCTGTTTAAAGAAGCTGAAGCTGCTTTCAGCGCAGAGAAATATGCTGATGCAGAGAACTCTGCAATACAAGCACAGAATGCACTCGAAACAAAAGACATAAAGCCACCTATAACTGTTGGTATAGAAACATGGATTGCAATAGGTGTTGTGGCTGCTATCGCTATAATAGCAGGTGTTTACATGGGCTTTGTGCGCGGGCGCAAACCTGAACCCACAATAAAAACTTCCTAGGTTTTTCCTTAGCAGCTTGCTTCAGATTAAGAAATATTCTTATGCTTTAATGCTAGTTGAAAGAAATTTGAAGCTGAATGATCTATGAACAGACTGAAAGGTTATTATGCATACTAAAAATCCTATTATTTTTCCTTAGCTAACTATATAAATCAGTTCAGCCTTGTTTATTTGGGTGATATAATGGCTCTAGTAGAAACCACTGCTCTGGCTGTGGGCTTTACTGTAGTGGGAATAGTTATAGGATTTGCAGCAATGTTGGTTGCAACCGTGCTATTACCCAAGTTAATAAACAGGCTAACCCCTGACTTGGACGAAGGAAAAGAAATTAAAAGGGGAAACAATGCTGTTGCCCAGTATTTTGGGAGAATAGTTAGCGCAGCAATTTTGGGTATGGCAATAATAATTGGCTCTGCAATAATAGCTGGAATACACGGGTAAGCAGGTGAAAAAATGAAAAAACTCCTGCTCCCTTTACTTTTATTGCTTTTTATAGCTGCACCAGCTTTTGCACGCGCTGGCGGCGGCTGTTTCCTTCCTGGGACAGAAGTTTCCACTCCCACAGGAGTTGTAAATATAGAGAATATTCTCCCTGGGGATTCTGTTTACTCTTTTGATGAGAACGGAAACGTTCTTGAATCCTCTGTGAAAAAAGTTTATGAAGTGCACAGAGAAGGCTACTATATTCTGCGAACAAAAAGTTCTATTGTAAACGTTACTGCTGAACATCCCTTTTTGACTGATAAAGGCTATATTGAAGCACAGAACCTTAATATCGGTAATGAAGTTTTTATTCTTTCTGAAGGTAAGCTTGTCAAAGAAGCTATATCATCTTCAGAGTATATTCCTAACCCAACAGTTGCCTATAATCTGGAAGTTTCCGGCGAGCATACTTTTTTCTCAAACTCTTTCGCTGTGCACAACAAAGGAGGCTGTTTTTTACCCGGAACTGCAGTTGAAACCCTTTCCGGTCCAAAAAACATTGAAACACTCTCTGTTGGGGAATCTGTCTATTCTTTTGATCCTTCCGGAAAGATAGCTTCCTCAACAGTAAACAAGATTTACAAAGTCCACCGCGAGGGCTATTATATAGTTAAAATATCTTCCTCTGAAGTGAAAGCAACAGCAGAACACCCTTTCCTAACTGACAAAGGCTATATTGAAACCCAGTACCTTTCTGCAGGGTCAACTATTTTTATCCTAAATAATGAAAAGCTTTCCCCTGAGAAAATACTTTCAGTACAATATGTTCCAGAGCCAACCTATGCCTATAATCTGGAAGTTTCCGGAGAACATACTTACTTTGCAGACAAATTTGCAGTTCATAACAAGGGCGGCGGCGGGGGATGCTTTCTGCCCGGAACCCAAGTTTCCGGCTCTTCAGGACCAGTGGATATAGAGAACCTTAAAGCAGGAGATTCTGTATTTTCCTTTGACAGCAATGGAAATATAGTGGAATCCAGAGTTAACAAGGTTTTTTCTGTGCATAGAGAAGGCTATTATAACCTAAAAACAGAATCCACGGAAGTTAATGCAACAGCAGAACACCCTTTCCTAACTGATAATGGTTATGTAGAAACCCAATATTTGTCTGTTGGAGAAACTGTTTTTATCCTTGAAAGCAACAGTCTTGTACCACAAAAAATACTCTCTATAACCTATATTCCCATACCTACCACAGCCTATAACTTAGAAGTTGATAATGAGCACACTTTTTTTGCAAATTCTTTTGCTGTACATAACAAGGGCGGCTGTTTCCTTCCAGGAACAGAAATTTCCACTGTTTCCGGCCCTGTAAACATAGAAACCCTAAAGAAAGGGGATAAAATATACTCTTTCGATGAAAATAGAAATGTAAAGGAATCTGCTGTAAAAACAATTTATAAAGTCCACAGAGATGGTTACTTTTCCCTTAAAACAAAAACAAGCGAGGTAAATGCAACTGCTGAACATCCATTCCTAACAAATACCGGATATAAGGAAGTGCAGGAGCTGAAAACGGGGGAAACAATCTATATTCTAAAAAATGGAAGGCTTGTGGGAGAGAAAATAATTTTCAATAATTTTATACCAGAACCAACTGTAGCTTATAATCTTGAAGTTGATGGGGAACATACCTTCTTTGCAAATTCTTTTGCTGTGCACAATAAAGGCGGGGGCGGTGGAGGCGGCAGCTCAAGCCCACCTCCTCCAGTTTCTTTTTACTTTCCCATAATTCTCTCAGCCCAAGGCTGGAACTTTTCCAATATAAGCAATGGTATTTCTGGTATTGTTTTAGAGAAAACACAAATATCTGGGGCTACAAATACAAAAAACATTGTGTTTCCATCCACTGACAAAGCACTAATCCTGCGTTCAGGTTCCTCTGGATCCTCTTCCTCCGTTGGAATAGCCACAAATGATCCATTTATCCTTCGTGGGAATGGAATAGAATGGATCCAGTTAGACGAAAACGGAGGGATAAATTTCACATTTGATTTGTTAGACCTCAGGGGAGAGGAAAAGCTTTATACAACCACATACTCTGGGCTCACAGGAGGCTGGTATAAGGCGAGAGCAGACCTATCCAATTTTACAGGGAACACAGTAAGGATACGTTTCTCCCAGCATCCTTCTTCAAGCACAGGAGGCTGGTACACACTTATAGACAATATAACAATAACACAGAACAATGTAACCCTTTTTCCAGTACTGAACGGGGATTTTGAGCGCAATTCCTCAGTTCCAGTTTCAATTTACGCAGGAACTGTCCCAGCAAACTCTCCTTTTCTCCCCCCTCCCGGCCCTGCAGAAGTTATCTTTAATATAATAGTTTCACTTTTCTTTGGTTTGTTTTTCCTAGTGTTTATAGGCGTTTTTATTTATGCGATTGTTAAGGGCAGAAGCTCCGGAGGAGGCTGGGCAACAATGGATCAGCCTGCACCGCGGGGAAAAATAGATGAGAAAGCTGAGCGCGCCCACAGGCTTTTAAACTATTTGCATATGCTCTGGAAAGAGTGGGATGAGAGAAAATTAGTTCAATTAACTCGTTCCTATTTTACCCAGCTCCAGACAGCCTGGCAGGACAGGGATTATACAGAAGTGGAAGGGCTAATGATGCCTGATATTTACAAAGAACACACAGAAGAACTGGAGCAGATGATAAAGCAGAATGAAAGAAATGAGCTGAGAAATTTGGGTATAGAGGATGTGAAAATTATAATAATAAGGAACCATGCTGACAAGAAAAAGAACGAGTTTGTAGCATGGATTTCTGCGCACGCTCAGGATGTTATTCTGCGCGATTCTTCTGTACCAGACTGGTATGCAAAAGCACATGGTATAAAGCAGGAGAAAATTGTTACAAAACAAACAAAGTCAGAAAATTATGAAGGACAAAAAGTGAAGGGTAAATTAAGCATTACTATAAACAAAACCACGGTTGTTGAGGAGGTTGGAGACGGGAATGAAAATACTTTTACAGAGCCAAAGGTTATCAGGGGAGATGATGATGTTTACCCATTTGAAGAGTTCTGGACATTTTTATGGGATGCAAAAGAAAGCAAATGGAAAATAAAGGAAATAACTCAAATTAGACAAGGCAGCAAAATTTTGTCAGATGATAATTTCGACGAGCTCTCAACACCAGAACAAATGAAATGGTACTATGAGCACGAGAGAGCAGTCTAGAATTTCCTTTTCAGACTAGCCCCGAACCTGCGTGGGCCATACTTGTGGCGGAAAGCTATTTTTGCCCAGCTCTTGCTCCCGCGCAAAGAATAGGCTGCAACAGCCAAAACAACAATCCCAATTCCCACACCCAAAGCTGTTCCAGTGTCTAATACAAACAAACCTGTAGGACCTGGAGATTGTGGGGGAACAGGTATTGGAAGCTCTTCTGTTGGAGTTGTTGTAGTTGTTTCCTGTGGTGCAGGGCTTTTAGCAGAGCCTGTATAACTTACTTTAACTTCTGTCTCAGCAACAGCACCTTCAACTGATTTAACAACAATTTTTCCAGCTAACTCAGAGCTTGGGCCGCGCGGAGCAAACACAATTGAAACCTTTACCTTCTCCCCTGCTCCAATCTCTTTTGGAAGGCTCTCAGCCCTAAACCATTCAGCAGGCAATCCTTCAACAACAAATGAAAACCCTGTAAGCTTTTCATATCCTTTGTTCTCAAACTCTATCTCTATTGTTTTTGTTTCCTGCCCATTCAAAACAAGATTGTTTTCGCTGGCTTTGGCTGTTAAAGAATACGAAGGTATAGAACTGCCTCCGCCTCCTCCCCCACCGCCGCTGCTGGGAGCCGGATTAGATACTTGAGGAGATGGAACCGTATATTTAACTTCAACCTCATGCGGACCAGGTTCAATCCCCAGAATTATAACAGAACCCTCCTTCCACTCCTCAGCAGAGAGCTCTTTCCCGTCCACAAAAACTTTCTTGTCTGAAGCTCCTGAAAAGCCCGGAAGCATTTCATTTTCAATAGTATAGTCGCTTGCAACAGATATGAAAACCGTTTTCTTATAGACATTTGCACCCGCGCCTCCGGAAGCTTTTGTTTCAAGCTCTGCGAGTAGCTTCGGGAAAAACAAGTCTGCAGTAAAGTTCAAACCTATAGAATCTCCAGAAAGCAAATGTTTTATTCCACCATAGCAAACTTTATATTCCCTATCTCTTGTTAGAGTCTTGCAGAAGCTGAAAGGGCTGCCTGAAACCTCCTCCCCCACCGAGTCGAGCAAACTATAGTTCCCTGAAAGCTCCTCCACTCTTTCACTGCCGTTAGGGAGATTATATGTAATATTCTGGATAATTGGAAAGACAATATACTGGTTATCCTCTGAATAAAACTGGTTCGGGGCTGTTGCGTTCAGAAGATAAGAAACTTTTGCATTATTCTTTATCACAGTCCTTTCAATATGGATTGTTGGAGTTTCGTACATAACTGTAACTGGTATAACACTACCCTCTGTCAGTTCGGTTTCTATAATAATAGTCCAAGGAGGCAGAGCCTTATTTCCCGATTCCATCTCCTCCCTTAAGTTCTCGTTCATCTCATCTATGCTGCAAAGAGTGTTGTTTTTGCAGCCTGTTCCTGTCCATGTAACATTTACAACTCCCTTTTCATCTGAGCTTATCTCTTTCCCATCCCATAGAAGCTTGAACCTGCCTGTAAACCCGTCTGCATTTCCATCCAAAACTGGGACTGCTCCTGGGTTTGTTATATAAACAGTAATCATCTGTGGCCCCGGTCCACTACCCCCGCTTCCACCGCCTCCCCCCTCAGGAGGAGCCGGAGCATTATAATCTATAGCGCTTACAGTAAAGTTCAGAGTCCATATCTTTGCCCCTGTTCCACTTAACCCGTCTGAAGCATGAAATATGCCTGTACTGTAATCCCCGCTTATTGCATCAAAAACAAAATCGCCTTCTTTGAGCGCGTAATTTTTATTTTCTATTTTGGCTGAGCCGAAAACTGAGGGCTCTGCGTTGTAAACTGTAGGGCCTATGAATCCCTGAGAAATAAAGTTTGAGTATGTATCATATCCCTCTACAACAATTAGCTGCGGACCCCCAATACCTGTTGCAAAGCAGTCTATTGTCTCTGATATATCTGCTGTATCTGGCTCGTTGTACTCTGTGCATAGCACAGGCTCCGAGCCAAACAACCCAACCCGCGGAATTAACCTAACATTCAGACTCTTAAAAAGCGAGCCAACAGTTTTGGCTGTTGGATAAACTAACATATCATCTATCTTGAAGTCTGCAGCTATGCTGAACAGCTCCCCAAATTCTATCCTATCCTTCTGTCCCTCAGCAAGCTCTATTGTTGCTACTGGAGAACGCTGAGCAAATTCCACATTGAAAGTTTTTACTGTTTCCCTACCCAAAATATCAGCTGCCCTGAACTCAAGAGTATGGGAACCTTCTGAATATTCGCTTAGATTTAACCGGTATAGAAAGGAAATACCCGAAGTGCATTGCAAACCCTCGATGGGCGGTCCAGGAAAGGCTATTCCTACACCCGTTTCCAGTGATGTTAAATCAATTCCATCCACCTTCAAACCTGTGGACTTCGGATCCAAGCAAGCATCATCCACTGTTATTTCAAACGGCTTCAAAAGCTGCGGATCAAATCCTGCAAAAACAGTTCCATCCTCAATATATTTTGTCTTAAGTGTTGGAGGGGACAAATCTACAAGAACCATGTGGAACTGTGGGGTTATTGCAATATTCCCTGCATTATCATTGCAGGCAAAAACAAACGAAGTCAACCCCTCTGACAGAGTATCTGAAGCCTTCCAAACCTCCCCTTCTTTAATTAATTCAACAGCCTTCTCCAGTCCAGTGCGTGAATAGGAACAATATGTAGCATCATCATCTGCTTTTATCTCAACTGAAACATCAGCTGTTTTTAAAATAGTGTCCTTATCTACAGTAGCTGCAGGTGATAAGACTGTAATAGAAGGAGGTGTTTTATCTATTGTAACTGTAAAGGTTGTGGAAGCGCTGTTCCCTGCGTTGTCAGTGCATTTGAACGAAAGCTCTGTCTTCCCCTCTTCCAGCGAATCTGTACCCTTCCATATACCCCCCAATTCTTCTAAATTAACAGCATCAACCCCTGGGCGCGAATATGTACATGAAACAACATCCAAGTCTGTTTTAATATTTATTATAATATCTTTGCTGGTTGTGACAGGCTCGGGTAAAAGCACATTTATTGTTGGTGGGGTTGAATCAACAAGAACATCCAGCTCCTTTGAAGCAGTATTATCTGCTGCATCTTTGCACTCGAAAGAGTATACAAACTTGCCATCCCCAGGAGTATCCATTCCTTTCCAGTTTTTTCCATCCCACTCGAGTTCTAGAGGATTTACCAAACCTTCGCGGGAATAAGTGCAAGAAACAGCATCCGGTGAGTCCAAAACAATTGAAACATCCTTTGTGGCCTCAACTGGAGAGGGCAAAACAACCTTCAAATCCGGTGGAGTTGTATCATTATTGTTTATTCTAAAGCTAAACTCCTCACCTGTGCGTTTTATCTGGTCTATAACAATGCCAGTAGTTGTTCCATCGTTCAAATCACTCAGCGGGGTTTTAAAAGCTTCCCCGTCTACGAAAGCAGCATTATTAATCGTGGAAAGGCTCTCTACTGCAAGCCCAGGCGGATCCAAAGCATTGAAAAGGTTTCCCAAAAACAGGTTTACTAAATCAAAATGCCATATAACAACACCCTCCTCTGGTACCTTTGTATCAAAGCCCTTTGCAATCCTGTTTTCCACAAAGAACAACTCTGTTTTAGAACCTATTACAGTTAAAAAGTTAGGATTATCTGCAGAAGGTTTTAAAGTAACAATTCTTGACTCCCCGACAGGCACTTGCATTTCCGCATCTGCTGTCCACTCATATAAGCTCTTGTGCAGAGGGTCTAAATGGGCAGGTGGATTAAGCCAAGCTCCAGAATCCATCAAACTCCATTTTCCTACCACAGAAGCCCCAGTTAAAATATTATACAAATCATAAGCTCCGCGCCCTGTTACTGGGGAAATTATATCATGCGCAAGCTCGTGTGCTGCAGTTCCAAGAGAAAACTCTGGCTCATCATAACTCTTTATTTCTGCAACAGTTAAAGCCCCGTTTATAGTTGCCCCATCATCTGTAACTATAGGCGTTCCAAACTTTATGCGGGAAGACCATATACAATCTGTGCAATCGGAGTCAGCAGCCTGATCCCTATCAGCATGCAAAACCAGAATATGATCAAAGCCATTGAAATCCACATCAGCATCCACAGCAGCTATGGCATCCACAAAAAGCAGTCCTGTATAAGGATCTATCTCATCTTCTGTATCCTCCCCATACCATGCCATTGTTTCTGAAAGCTCTACCCAGTCTGTGCTTGCAAAAACAACCTCCAGCTCCAGCTTCCCATATGAAACCTCTTTATAATAATCCACAAGCTTTTGCAGGCTTGCATTTGCCTCTGCTATTGTTTTTGTAGGCGATATATCAGAAAAAGTAACAGGAATAACAAGAACTTTTTGTATGCCTTTTGAGCCATCTATTGGAAGTGTTGGAGAGCCCGCTGAGTGCAACTGTGGGACAGGTTTTTGTACAGAAGTTTTGTCTGCCGGCTGATCAGGATCTATAGGACAGGTTTTTGTTTTCCAGCAGGAGGCTGAAGGATTAGTTGGAACAGCAAAAACTCCAAAAGATATAAGGGAAAATGTTAGAAAAAGAGCAATTGTAACCAAGATAATTTTTCTCCCACCAAAACCATGGGTTTCCATAAGAATTAACTATAATAGAGACGTATTTAAAGCTATGTTATTTTACTACCTATAAGTTATAAATTAATTTACTCTCCTCCGCGGGTAAAAAGTTTACGAAACCGCTCGTGCATACATTTATATACTACTAAGAAGTAATAATTAATGTTGTTTATGGCTGTGAAACACTACAAAGGCAAGACTTCAAAACTCTTGATTGTAACAGCTATATGTATTCTGGTTTTTGTAGCCGCAGCTTATAGCATAGGTATAGAGTCTATACAGGATAGTTCAACAGGTAGTCCAACGGGTGATGTGATTAAAAATGAACCGGACATTTCAACACCAGCCGCAGAAAATACAATCGAAACAACTACTACCACACAGAAGGCTCTGAAATCAGGGTTCAAAATCAGCGTTATAGATTCCAAACTTTCTATAAACCCGGGAGAAGCCGGCTATGTAAAGTTTCTGGTAGAGCCAGATGAGGTTTATGAAGGAAATATCAAAAGCTATATCAATCATAATTTTACTCCGGATAACGGGGTATGGGGTATAAAAGTACTATCCATTCCTGGTGAAACATCATTGCCAGCCGAGATTACTGCAATATTTAATACTACTATAGGCGTTGTGGCTGGAAGATATAATGCAACTGTAAAGTTTGTCGGAAATGGGCAGGAAAATGAGTTCCCTGTAGAATTTTATATAGAACCGCAAAGAAGGGACAAAAGCTTTACGGTTTGCAAGAGCGATAGGTGTGATTTCACAGAGATAAGTGACGCATTCAAGGCTATTCCTAACGCATGGGTAACGGTTACAGACGAAGGAGTATACGAGGGTGAGATAGATATTGCGGGGAGTTATCCCAGGCTGGATTGTGGGAACTCTCTAATAAAAGGGTCTGGGAAATATGGCATAAGAATAAGAAGTGCAAACGGTCCTGATCTAGACAGCAAAGGTCCATCTTTAAGAGCTACTATAATAGATTGTAATATAGGTGGAGAATTTGAAAATGGGATTTTAATTGAAAACTCTGAAATGTTACTGTTAAACAATATTAAAATCATTAACTCTCAGAATGCATTCGAAGTAAAAGGCTCCCAGAATATTTGGCTTAAGGAGTTCTATGTTCAAAACACTAACGGATTATTCGTGATTTCCGACTCTTCATATATAGACTGTATAGGGAGGGTTTTTATACCAGGCTATAAGACTGCAGATGGCGTAACATCATATCCTCTCACATGTTCCGATGATATATTGAAAGGTACAGCTTATGATAAAAACAGTTATGACAGCGCAGAAATGTATAGAGCCGCATTCAGAGAGCAGTATAAAACCGTTACATCGAACGTCACTGATTTAGGCTCTAACAAAGATTGGGGAACTGCCAAAACATATAACACTAATACTGGAAGACAAGAGTCTTGCACTACATATTATGTTTCGTGGAACCCGTATTTCCCGGATGTGAAACATGCGTACACACTCTGTTGGTCACCTGGAAAAGGGACTTATTACAAATGAAAGGGAAATTGTGTGCTCAATTGAAATATCCTATAATTTTACCCACCTGTCCGAGTAAAATAGCCCAAAACCAGTTTTAAATAGATTTCTCCCCCACTTTATCTATGCAGCAATTGACGAATACAAAGAACGCCTTTTTATTCCCAAAAAACTATTTCTCTTTTGGGGCCAGCAGTATGAACAAATTATTTTGTATAGTGGCAGCTACCCTTTTTCTCTTAACTATACCAACTGTTTCCTTTGCTTTTTCCACTGATAACAGCTGGAGAATGTTTGTTTCCCATGGAAGCTGTGGATACATGACTCCCGGACCCGATTGGTATAAAATAAATTATGATGATTCTTCCTATAGCTCTGGCAATTGTCCAGGAGATAGCTATACAGTATGGGTAGACAGGGTTGGAGACGGAATAAAAAATATAGGAATTACGGGCAGCGATCCAGTTTACTTCAGGAAAACAATAAACTGGAATGGGGAGGATTTATGGTTCAGAGCCTGGGAGGGATATGCAGGAACCTGCTATATCAATGACCAGAAAGTCGACTCCCAAGATATACATTTATCAGACTATCTAAAGACAGGAATCAATTTAGTTGCCTGTTCAATCTGGGGCAAGGGTGCAGATTACTGGAACAATAAACAAGCCTATTTTTACGGCCAGTTTACTCCAGTCTCCGATTCTCAATTGGCATGGAGCAATGACTGGAATCACTGGTTTGTTAATAACAGGCCTATTGATACAGGAACAGAAGCCAAATTCTATTTCTGTTATGATTATCCAGAGGAATCTTATGGCTGTTTTGAAAATTCTGCATGGCCATGGGCTAATTGGGGCGGGACTGCTTTCAAGAAATCCTTCTATATTTCCAGCACAGAGAACTCTTACCTGTTGCTTGGAACAAATATCGCCGATATTGGGAGTAAAGATAAATTTTGGTGTTCTGTAAACGGTGACTGGACTGGAGAAACAGTGGGATTTTCACAAAACACCCACGAAAAGTACAACCTTATGGCTGACATTTCCAGTAAGGTAAAGCCAGGCATAAATAATATAAATTGCTGGGTCTCCACTTATGCAGAACCAAACCCCAGACCGGGTGGTTTCAAGAAATTTGACATGAGTTTTGTGCAAAAGTCTCTGGATATTTTAGGGCTTTCCAGCTATTCTGTTACAGTTGAAGATCCAACAATAACAGTTTTGGTTAACGGTGCAGGGAATGCAACAGTTTATGCCGAACTGTTTGAAAACGGGAAGAGTGTTGCTCTGCCCATAGAAGATACTCTGGATTTGGACGGGCAAACAGAAGTTCCGTTAACTTTGAATATTAACCAGACAGGAAAATACTCTGTTAAAATAACAGCTGTTTACAATGAGTATGGGATTAGCAAGAGCAAGGATTACAACCTGGAAATAACAGAAACCCCAATTGTTCTGCCAATAACAGGAAACCCGTTTGTTCAGGATTCCGGTGGCGGCTCTAACAGCGCAGGAACAGATTCTAGTTCTTCTGCAATCCCGCTCGCTGCCGGTTTAGCTGGAGTAGCTGCTGTTGGAGTTGGTTATGCTGCTCTTAGAAACTCCAACAATAGAAAATATGGAAACTCCTCTGCCGGCCCCGGAGAAAGATTAAAAACTTTCTGGAACAATATTGGAAAAGAGGAAAAGTATTATAATGAGATTAGGGTTCCGGAAATAAAGAAACGGCAGGCTGAGATTGAATCTATTATAAAGGGGTTTCAGGAACAGGCTAAGAAAAAGAAAGAGAAGGAAGAACTGGAGAAGGTTGCTGAGCAGGTTGCCTGGGTGAATAAACTGGCTGGCTCAGGTAAATTATCTACTATGGAGGCTGCTAAGGAGTTGAGAGTTTTATCTGGGAGCGCTGGGATTGGGTATGAGAACTCCCAGAAACTTAGTAGCATGAGCAATAAATTTTTAGAGATAGCAGAGGATAATGAAAACAACAGAAATACGATTAATATTAATGGAATCTCTAGTATACCGCAAAACATTATGAATGGGGTAAGCAATATTCTAGATTGGACAAAAGGCGCCATATTTCATGCTAGCGATGGACTTCATGCTTTGATAGAAGGCTGGAAACCACTAAGTACACTACCACAAGAAGAGCGTAGCATATTGGAACGTGAAATAGAGAAACAAGAAGCTAATTTTGGTATAAAGCCTGATTTTGTGGCCTTAGGAAATATTGGAGATGATAGAAATGCTGAGGCAAGTCTGAATTTCATTGTATTGAAAACTCCAACAGATAAGATATACCGAGAGGTAGATGATAAGATACAAGAAACTGTAGATGTTTATAGTTTTGTAACTAAATCAACTATAGCACATGAGATGGCACACCTGTACATACATCAGAACCGTTATCAGAACCGATGGGATCTTCAGTTGGATAGCGCAAGATACTACACCAATACATGGCTTGATGAACTTGAGGCGGACGATTTAATAAGAGTTAAAGCAGGTGTAGAACAATTTAATTCTAAAGTTAATTATTTTGTTATGCAGCAACTTTATTTAATAGAAAGATACACAGAACATCCAGATGTTAAACTTACAAAGCGCGAGCTCGAACAAATTGTAGCTGCTGAGTTATTGGCAGAGAGGTCTGGGGATAAGCTCTCAATAAAGAACGCCGGCAATCTTTCTAGTTTCTTTATTAATAATGGCTTAGTTAGCAAAGAAAAATACGGCAAAATAAAGACTTTATTAGACAGCTGGCTGAAAAATACTATAGATAAAGGAACAGTTGGAAGTAGGGAAAAATATATAGAGCTTTTGTCTAATCTAGACAATGTATTTAATGATTCTTATCAAAATTATGGATTTTTTGGAATGTTTAACATAGTAAAAAATGTAGGAAAGACCGTATCAGATAGGGTGTCAACAATTTCAAATAATTTCTATTACACATTTATTGAACCCTATAAAAGAAATCCAACTGATCAGATGATAGTAGATGATGCTGTTATGCGATATGGGGAAGATGCACCTCTTGTAATTTCCCAGCAGTTAGGCATAAGTGAAATTCATGCTGAACAGGCGATTGTAGAGTTTATGGGTGCTGGATTGGTTCTAGATGCTTGGGATATGGCAGATCTTATGCCAATAGGTGGCGTTATAGAAATGCCAACAAAATCGGGTGTAAAGTTACTTGTTGAAATGATTGGGCGCAAAGGTCTTCAAACGCTAATAAAAGCAAACGGAGAGGAAGCTGTCGAACTTGTGGGACGTATTGTTCTAAAAACTGGAAGGAAATTGACAACAACAGAAGCTGGGCGATTAGCTAGATTTGCTTCAAAGCTCTCGAAATCCGGAATATCCAACAATAGAATAGAGCGCATATTATCGGACAAAAGCTTTACAAATTATATTGTAGACAGCGAGGGACTAGATGCTTCTTTTGGAGTTGTAAAGGGAACAAAAATATTGGGTGTAAACCCTATAAAAGCTGCCAAACTATCTGAAGACGGATTCGAATTTGGAATGCGCCACGAGACAAAGGAAATATTGAAAGAAGAGCTAAGAGCTGCTGGAAAGATACCGACAGAAAATGATATTGCTAAAATGGTGGATAAGTTGGATATATCCGAAGCAGCCAAAAAGGAGCTTACAGAAACCATAGAAGAACGCTTGATTGCCGATTATCTTGTACTTAAAGAAGATCCGAGAATGGTAAAGGGGTGGAGTGAGACTGTACAGTCATTGTTATCTAATATAAAATATTTTTATAATAAATCCGATAAAATATTATCCATTGGAGAAGAAAATATTTCTGATATTGCATACTTAAAGACCTTAAATCTAAGTGATGATATTGTAAATCATCAACTGAATGATATAATAAGCAGACTTTCCCCGGCCACGAAAACATATCTTGATAAAACTATAAAAACTATGAGGAGTGTGATAGAAAATGTCTAAGTATAATACACCTAAAACCTTTAAGCCATGGTATGGAAGTTTTATTTTAACGGATGCTATAAATAAGAGACTGAGCAAAGAAGAAGCTGCATTGGGTGTCTTGAGGGATCATTTAAAAGCCATATCATTTGATATAGAAAGACAAAAAGCAATAATAGAAGGTTACGAAAGATTTGAGGAATATGTTGATCAATTAAAGCGTCGTGGTGAATCCCAAAAAACACTGGATAGTATTATAAATCCACCTAAGGATAAAAAATCCTATTTGTTATTCAAATTATTTTATAGGGCTGCTAAAAAGGACTTGAAAACAAAAGGCAAAATAACAGAAAATACATTGAATATTATAAAAAAACGCTTCAAATAATGTCGTTAGAGCGAAGTGCTGATGGATTTTATGCATTGGCACTTTATAGAACACAATTACTCAAAAGTGAGAGTCCACGGTTCAATATTTTCGTCCTTTAGTACACCATAATATAACTTTATCTTATACGTGTCATTCGTAAAATTTATCTTACCCTTTGTGTATATCGTATCTTTGTCTTTAAATTTTATTATTTTAGCTGGTAAGATAAAAGTGAAGTTTAAACCATTGTAATAGCTGATATAGCTAGATGTGTCTTCTATGTCTATGGTGAGGTGTTGTCCATTTGGGACATGAAGTGTGATGTTGTCAAAACTATCCTTTCCAGCAGACTTTAATGTATGAAATTTTTGTATAAATTCTGCAACATTGTTCTTAAGCTCGCTACCATTATTCAGCTCATTTAATTTCATTATTTGCCAGAAAATAACAGTTGTCACAACAAAGGCTATCAAAATAAGACCATATATTATTTTTCTAAGCTCTATATCTAACACCCGTTAGCTCTCGTAGTTGTCCAGTTTATTAGCAGTGTGGTGAATTAACATATATAGCCGTCGGTAGCTCTAACTCCTCAAATGTTTGGCAATTGTATGTAAATATCTGGATTTTATCTCCCTGCCCCGCCCTTTCCTTTCCCTAATCCCAATCCACCCAAAATCCCTTCCACATCCACATGTTCCCCATTCCCGTTTGCTGGAACACCGGGATGCATCCCAACTCCTGATAAATCTTCCGGAGGCTCCATCCCTCTCATTACACTAGCTCTCAAAGCAACACTATCTGTTGGAGGGGCTGGTGTTGAAGCCAAAAGGTCTGAAACTCCAGTTGGCATAGGCGGTGGAGACATTGACTGGTCAGAAACAACCCTTGGCTTAGGCCTAACTGGAGGCCCAAACCCATCTGCAGGCTGAACATGGGCTGTTATCTCTGGGTGAGGTATATCCCCTGTGGGTCTCTCAGCCTCCCCCTGCGCATCCAATAAACCTCCCCTAGAATCAACAGGTGGTACAGAAGCTTGTGGTAGAGGCTGTAAAACTAATACTGGATCCTTTCCTTCAATAACCCTAGTCCTGACAACTTCTGCAATTCTATCTACAATTGGTGCATTTACTTTTTGTCCTGCACTATCTGTAGAAGATGTTTCCCCCTGCCAATCTTTCAGCTCAGGAACAAGGTTTTCTATATCTCTCATTGTTTGCTCCATCTCCTGTTCCAATTTTTGGTCAAGTTGAGGCAATACCAAAGAAAGTTGTTCTGGAGGCGCATTAGCATGTTTAGGGTTGGTTATTATGCAAAGCACATCCCCACTCCTGCCCCTAACATATCTTGCTTTGCTTCCATCAGCCAATGTTGTAACAGCACTACTAATATTATTTCCCAATACTTGGCCCAGACCACTTAATACAGCATCTATCATCCCACCTGCCAAATCAGTATCTATCCTTGAACCCTTTGATAAGAACTGATTTCCTCTCTTAGACTGTTCAACAAACATTACCCTTCCTCCTGGCCCAACATAGACAATTGCATCCAATATTGATGTCAGATCAACATTTTGGGAATATCCATTCCCAGCCAGCGGAGTATATCTTACATTTCCACCATTGATTCTACTTCCCATACCCAAAGCAGCTGCAATCCTTCTGCGCTGCCAAATTCCTGCTCCACCGCCTCCTCCCAAAGCAACTAAACCAGCAAGCAATCCCCTATAATCCCTCGGTGGCTCTGTGTGCCCATCTCCATTATCTACTATCGGTGGAATAACCGTAGAATTATTTAGTGGAGTTCCGTTAGGTGTTCCATTATTTATTGGATTTGGCGGTGCTGGCTTTGGATAAACAACGTTAATCCTCTCAGTATTCGGTGCCTGTACTTCAGGGTTTGTAGGATCCTTATACCTTAACTGCAAAGTCAAATCCTTTGAATCCCCAGGATTCTTTAATCTAACATTCTGCACCCCTTCATACCTTACAAAAGTCTTCCCATTCTCCAGTTTTGTTACAGTTGTTTTCTCTAACCCAATATTAAACCCAGAACCATTCACATCCACAGCCCTTACACCATCTATATTGTCATTATCATCAGCAAGGAAAGCAGAAACATAAACTTTATACAATCCATCGCTTACTTTCTCAACTGAAGAGTTCCATGTATCCATTGTTGGAGCAGGATCAGTTACATTTACATCCATGCTTGTATCCACAACCCATGCGCTATCACCTGCCCTTACAAGAACTTTATTATTTCCTAAACGCAAGTTCTTTAGAGCATATTCTATTTTTTCAGTTACTTTCCCGGAAACAGGCAAATCTGCTATATCATCCCCAACCTGTACTTGGCCAGATCTTATCCCCTTTCCATCAGGATCTCTCATATTTCCTTTCAATATAGGCTCAAAGCCGAGATATGCTGGAACCGCAGAATCCAGAGCCAACCCCTCTATTGTTGGTGGTAAATTAAACGGAACCAATCCTGCGAACGCATCTGAAACCTGATCTATTCCCAACCCAGCATCATTGTATTTCTTTGCAAGCCCTATACCATCAACCAAAGCCTGCGCAGAAGCTCTTGCTAAAGCCCCTGTATAAACCTTCCCTAAATTATCTACCCCAGCAACCCATGGGCTAACAGGCCCTAATCCAGTTGGCTCTTTATCAACCCACTGCTTTAACCCATCAACAGCCTGTGCAAGCTTTGCTAAAGTATCAACTCCAGGTCCAATATCCTCTGCTGGAATGTAAGCTTCACTTTTATCTACTGTACACCCCTGCTGTAGAGCTTTGTTTGTTGCAGCCTCATTTGCTCTTATCGATTTTGAAACCTCCCATCCAAACACTCCCAGATAATTTCCAGGCTTCTGAGCTGGAGAGCCATTAATATCCAGCCCAGCCTTTCCAGCCAGCGCTTTCATTGCAGCAATATACTCCAAAGCTTTATGGGCACCGTTATACCGTGCCCCACCTTCGTCTACACTTTGCCCGCAATTACCCCCAGGCGCCCCGCTCAAATCCTGCGTAACATTACTCTTCATCTGTTGCTGCATGTTCCACCAGTGCTGCACAAAAATACCATTCGCTGGGTCAGTATCCTTAAAAGCAGAAGCTACTCCAGCCAAATACTGAGCTATTGGCCCAACCTGCTGTACCTGAGCCCTGTCAGAAGGATCAAAACTCCCATCAGCATTTCCCCCATCAACAGCAGAAACATAACTAACAACCTGCCCAGCTCCAGCAAAGAATTCTGTAGCAGCTCTCCCCCTTCCCTTTGCAACTGTTTTTACAGGTTCCTGTTTCTCAGGAGCTTTATACTCCTGCCCTTTCATTTTCTCTGATACCTTAACAGGCTCTTTTGCCTCCTTAACAATTGGAACTTTTGCTTGTTCTTTATCAGGATGCTCAGAAATCTTTTCAGGTGTTTTCCCAGTTGAATCCTTTTCAAGTGGAACAACCCCACCTATAGTAGCCAATGTTCCAACAGCAACAATACCAACAGCAGGCCCAGCAACATCATCCACAGCTTTAATAACAGAATACCCAGCCCTTGCAACAGCGCTTAAAACAGGATGTTCTCCCTGTTTGTATTGGGTTGCAGCATCCCTGAGCGCTCTCTCAGTCCCTTTTAATGGCCTAAAATTAGAAGAAGAGCCATATCTTGCATTTGGCCTTGGACCATACATTGCACAAGCAACAGCAATCAAGGGATTTTCTCTAATATCTGCAACAGCTTGAGCTGGAGGAACATAACTACCAGAACCATACCCATTTTGCACTGGAGCAGGAATATGTACAATTCTTCTCCTATGCAGCTGAACGCCCTTTGCCATGACAATAATTATAAACCGAAACTTATATAAACCCATGTTTTGCACTACAATTGCCGAATATTGGGGATAGAGATACCGACGATTAATACTGCTCAACACCACACATATTCTCTGGCACTTACACTACTTGCAATTCTAGTTGTATTAATCTATTATACGAAGAGCTATATTATCCTTTGTCAAAAACTTTCTAATCTCAACTGGCGGATTATGTTTAGTAGTTAAAATAATTCTAATTGTAAAATAGCTTTTGAAGCATCATAATTTATTGTATTTTTTGTCAAGGTTTAACAGAGTTTTAACTTCAACAGGAGTCATATCTTTTTCTCTCAGAACATCATCAAAACTTCTAAATGTTGCTGCTGAAATTATTGCCCATTTTAAAAATGCAATACTAGTGTCGCCGACTTTAGGATTATTTATAGTTGCACGCCATCCCTTCGGTTCTATTTCCCACAACTGACTTTTCACAATCCATCCACTATCTTCTGATATTGTCTTGAATTTATCATAGAATATTTTCAAGTCTATCTCTACAAAAACCCCAACTTTTCCTTCTTGTAACAGTCTACTGCAATTTTTCGACAGTGGGGATTTTTCACCAACCTCTTCTGCAGCATCTCTAAGGGTAAAAACGTAGTGGTCAACAAGAAGAGACCTACCCCAAAATGATTTTTCTTTATTTTCTCTCTTAGCAGGGAAAACAAGATAATCTATTCCTTCTGTCTTTATTTTTTTCACAAAGTCTTTATCTTTGCTATTTGCAACTTCTTTAATAGCAGCTTCAATATTTTTTATCAATTTGTTTTTAGCAGTCATAGTCATAATCTTCACTTTAAATCTATGTCTTTTGTTATATTATTCAGTGTATTTTACCATGTATAGGTATGTATGTTAGTGCCCCTTCCCTAAGAGGTATTTTTTCCCTTAATTTTATATATATCCATAGATTTGCACTTAGGGCAAGACATCTCTATTTCTTTTGATGTCCATTTATATCCACACGTAGTTTGCATACATTCGTAATGTGCACCTTGTCTTAGTTCTTCTAAAATAAGCTTTCGTTCACGTGGCGTGTATCTACTTCCAAAAATTTTGTCAAAAACTTTAAGATTTTCCATGGTGATCACCTAATCAAAAGAAGGAAATGTTGTTATGATTTCATTTCTACACCTTCATATACCTTCTGGAGTACCTCCGCGTTTCAAATAATCATTATAAGATGAAGCCTTTCTCATCTATTTTACCAAACATATCATTTATTTCTGTTCGTATACATTTCATTAAGAAATACACTAAACTTTTCTGCATCTGTAATATAAGCATCTACACCAGTAGAGTTTATTTCGTTCAAGAATCCCTGTATCCATATAATTCCTGATATATAATCCCCTATGTTAAATTCACCGTCTATGGCATCCTTAAGAGCGTATACCCAGATTTCTAGAGGGTTCCCACTAACAATGGCTACTTTTATTTTAAATAATTTATTTTTTGGTTTAAATAATTTAATTTTATCATCTTCTATAATATCTATTATCTGCCCTCGGAACCAATACTCATCTGGAAATGCGTTTTTATTCAAAATACTATAAGGTAGAAGAGCGCACATTACGTTAGTACTATATCTCTTCCCTCCCCTAGCAGCTATTACATTGTTTGTAGCTGGTCTTAATAGATAGGCAAAGGCTGAAATTGCAATATTACAATATTTACCAGTTCTATATAGGTTCTTATAGTAGTCTAAGGCGAAGAAAGTAAGCCCAACTTCTGATATTTGTACAGTAATCCACGCCTCAATACTATTCTTCCATTCTGTTATATGTTTTATTTTTGCCTTATAATTTGCAATTTTCATATTGACAGGATACGCTGTAGTTATATTATGATCAACAGCTATAGAGGTAATGCTTAGCAATTTTGTTATGAACTTCTTTACAATATAACAATAATACTCTTTGGAGTGTATTTTTATATTTATAATACCAAAGGCGGACGGTGTTTTAAACGTGTCAAGTACAATATCTGCAATAAAGTCTGTGTTACCCATAGAAATCTTAAAATGTGATCCGTGACCACCTGATGGAGCCTTATATCTTGGTCTTCTGCCTCGGTTTGATTTCATTTTCTAACCTTCCCGCACTATCTTTGCTTTATTATAAATCCGTTCTTATCTACTTTATCCAACATATACTTTGCTATATCATTGTCTAGAGATTTAATTTCGGGTTTAAGCCTTTTCTCTAACACTCTCAGCATGTTATTAAACTGTTTCTTTTCTTCTATTGGAGCTTTAATCCACGCCTTAGAGACAGACGACAAGAAAACATTGCTGTTAATGTTGTCTCCAAGTTTGTATTTTGTAATATCTATATCAAAATGTCTACCTAACAGTCTACATCCAAAACCAACCTCCCTAATTAAACCGAGGTTTTTAACTTCATTTATCCGCTCAAATAGATACTTTTCAGAATTTATGTGAAAGTCCTTACAAAACTTTTCATCGTAATACACAACGATATATTCTGGGGATTTTGTAAATTTTATGGGGAAAACAGATAGAATAATTTTTATGATTTGCTCTACATCTACTACCGCGTTTCTATAAAATTTAAATTTAAAAATCAAATCGTAAGACATTATACAATCACCTCAGACAACACTTCTCTTCTAATACCTCTAAATACACGAAATGTCTTTTCTATATTGTTTTCTTTTATAGTTATATATATTTCATCTATATGCTGAGCACGTGTATCTTCTAAAAACCCTCTCATATCAGCTATAAAATTGTTTGTATTGGCTTTCCATATACCTTTCCTAGCATCATAGCTTATAATCTTATGATAACCATCTGTAACATATATAGGCTTATTATAAGCTTTACCTATAGCTGCTTCATTTGGTTTTAGTTGTTCCCTCGCACCTTTTAATTCATTCATCAAATCTTCTACGTCTCTAATAATAAGTCCTTCTTTTGTAATAGCTTTTTCTTCTATTATAACATTACCGAAAATCTTATCTGGAGTTTTTGTAAAGGCTGGATTTCTTATTTCTTCTATGGTGTTCTCTAATGGTTTTACCTTTTCTAAAAATACTTTTCTTTCGGCACTACTCATCTGATTTGACAAGAATCTTTCAACTTCATTTATCTGAAACCCATTTTTTAATAAATAGTTGAGTGATCTCGCATGAATATTCACCTCAGCCTCTGTAAGCTTCCTTCCCATTGTTTTAGCGTCAAGCCTTATCAACTCTGCAACGTCGTGTCCGTATTTATTAGATATACCCTTCAAAATAGACTCGTCTATATTTCCAATTATGTTTATGGTCATATCACTCTCAAACACATCCTCCAGCAACAATTTTCTCCTAGCCGGAGTCATAAACGGATCCATTGTATCCAACTGAGCTATTTTTGCATTCAGCTCCGGATTGTTCAGGGTTTTCAAATACCCTATGCGGCTCTTGACAAGCATTTCTATCTCCTCCTCTGTAACAGCCCTCCCGTTATGTTTCAGGTATAGTGCAGCCCATTCTGCATATTTCCCCCATCTACTGACAAGCCTTACAGAACCCTCTTTTCCAATCTGTTTCAGTGTATTTTCTGCAATAATTTCCAGTCCTTTTCTCTCTACTGCCCCACTAGGTATAAAGCTCATGAAACCGCTAATCAAAAGTACAGTACCCTCTACTCTCTCCTTTCTTCTGAGATAGGAATTTCCAAGAGCCACATCTATAACACCCCCAGCTGCAGTTGCTATAGCTCCGATAGCAAACAAACTAGTGTCAAATGCAAGCCCATAAGGCCCAGCCGCTGCTCCAGCCTCAGGGGCAGCAGCCATGCTAATGACCATAAACCCTATCCCAGTCACGCTAAGCCCAACACTAACCCCGGCTATAGTATTCCTGTTAGCATATATGTAATTGTCCGCCGTATCATATGCCCAATAAACAGTGCCGGCTACTGGAGGACCAGCCCAGCTTACAAGTGGACCTATTAGCGGAAGTGGCTTTAGAGTATTGTAAACATCCTTTGCAAATCCTGTTGCTTTCCCAGTAACCCAGTCAAACTTATCCCACATGGCATTAACAAACCAATTGATTCCGCTCGACAGGTATTCTGCACTTGTGGGGCCTTGTTCCAAATATGGATCATAGACTGCTGTAGTAGATGATGTGGAGTATAGGTAGCTCTGGTTATTTTTTGGGGGTTTGACGGTTTGTTCCTCCAATAAATTTGAGCTAGCCTGCCAGAGAGCGCTGGAAGCTCCAGCCCCAATCCCAGCAGTCCCAGCCAATAACCTAAACTCCTTAGCAGCCTCAATAGTGGATAACTTTCCAGAGCCGGCCAGTTTATTCACCCAAGCAACCTGCTGAGCAACCTTCTCCAGTTCCTCCGCTTCTTTCTTTCTTTTAGCCTGTTCCTGAAACCCTTTTATAATAGACTCAATCTCTGCCTGCCTTTTATTTATTTCAGGTAGCCTAATCTCATTATAATACTTTTCCTCTTTTCCAATATTGTTCCAGAAAGTTTTTAATCTTTCTCCGGGGCCGGCAGAGGAGTTTCCATATTTCCTTCCATTCAGAGCAACATACCCAGCGCCAACAGCACCCACTGCTGTTAAACCTAAAGCAAGCGGTATTGCAGAAGAACTGGAACTAGAACTTGTTCCTGTGTTACCGCCCGATCCAGTATCCTGAACAAACGGGTTTCCAGTTATTGGCAGAACAATTGGGGTTTCTGTAAACTCGATTGGGTAGTTTGCAGATTTGGAAATCCCATACTCATTATAAACAGCTGTTATTTTAACAGAATACTTTTTTGGTTCAGTAAGGGAAAGAATTGGACTTTCGGTGCTGTTAACAATAAACCAATCTCCAAAACTATTGGATAAAACAGTATAGGTAGGTGGTAGAACAGGTTCTCCATAGAAAGTTGTTGTTATCCCGTCCCTCCCCGGACCCCAGATTGAACATGCAATAACATTCTCCCCTGCCCTTAGGTATTGCCCTATCTGTATATTCTGCCCCTCCACTCTGTTTTCATTTACGAAACAATATCCAGCATATCCCTCCCATGCTTTCAGTTTAATATCAATGGGCTTTTCTAAATATAATATTTTCCTTATAAATAGTGGCCCTCCTCCAGCAGATGTAGGCATATCAGTATCTCCCCAGGATTCTGCATCGAAACCAATTTTATACCAGTCTGAGCTGGGAACAGGATTGAGATGGTTTACAACATAGTATTTCCATGTATTCCTGCTGGACTGGACAGCTTTATCCTTTGAAACATCCAATGTTAGTTTAACTGTTCCTGTACCAGCCAGAACAGTATCTGTTTCTATCTTATCTATAGACCGTGTTCCCTTTAACAGCTCAGCATATACTGTAGTATTGCCAGAACCGGAAACCAAAGCAGTTATTGTTGCATCATCTATCGGAACAGAATATTCTGCCAGTCCAGTTATATCAGATTTAACGGGCAACTGCACAAAATTCATATCAAACTTTTTAAAACCCTTTGGATAGGGATTTGGTTCAGAATAAGTGGAGATAAAGCAGGTTACTATATTCAAGCCAGGCTTTACTTTTGTGGAAACATCAGCAATTAAATTGTACTTTTCATGTGTGTTTTGGGAAAAGCCTACAAGGGAATCCGGTTTTGTCCAATCTCCGTTTACAGAGCACCAGAACCCACCAGTGCCAACGTTCGACCCAACCAGAAGATAAGAGTTGTTTGTGCTAGAAAGATAGATTGATTTCTTGAAAGCCGTTCCTCCGCCGGTGGACCAGGGCCAGGCAGAGGCCCAGAAACCCGTTTCCTTGCAATTCCCATTATAGCAATAATAATACTTGCCCTCTGTTCCTGTAGTAACAGGCCTGTCAGTAAGATACCAGTCTGTCCAGTCATTGGACCAGGCTATCTGGTTATCAGAAACTGTAATAAGGTTCCCATAAAAAGTAGACATAATACCGTCCATGCCTGGTCCAATAATATAGCAGGCTATCAGGTTTTTCCCTGGCTTCAGGTATTTGGATAGATAGAAGTGCTTCTCCGCTACCCTTTGCTCGTTAACAAAACACTCCCCACCATACCCATCCCAAGATTTCAACCACAAATCCTGCCCGCTCCAGTCTATCCACTTTCTAAAGTAAATTGAATCGCTGCCTGTGGTTCCCATCGGCTCTGTTCCGCTCGTTTTTGTTGTCCACCCTTCTCCGTTAATTACCGAAACATAAGAACTGTCATTATAATTTAGTTTATTCCAGTCTGGACCAGGGTTTATTGCCCCGTACGCATGGGAAACAAAAACTCTCCAATTATTGTCTGGTATAGAAGGATCTAGGGCAAAGGAAACAGTTGGTATAGTTAAAAGGAAGAGGGTAGCTGCCACTATACAAAATAATTTGTTCATACTCTGAACCCCAAAAGAGAAATGGTTTTTCTGGAATAAAAAGGCATCCTCTGCACGTTGTCTGTCGTATTACTACTGAGCATAGATAATATGGAACGGAAAAGGTTAAAAAGCTGGGTTTGGGATATTTTACTCGCGGGGAGAGTAAATAAATGTCAGAATTTAGGCTCCGACTGCGATCCAGTTTATCACTATGCCACCAGAGGGGTAGGTTGCACCGCTACCTGAGTCTATGTAAACGTTGGCTTTAAATCCAGTAGAAAGTGTGCCAGAACTTGGATTTTTTACAACGCAATAGCTGTTTGTTGTTTGTGTTGTGCATACTATGTTAGGTGTGCCACCAAATGCCGTTGGAAATGGTATATCCAAGCTACCAGCTGATAGCACAGTCGCACTCCCTGCCTGAATAAAACTAGAACTGACTTTGCTGCGGGTTATGGAATTGTCTTGTATATTTGCAGTGGATAAGCCAGGTGTTATTGTCCATGCGTTTGCAGTATAGGCAATGGAGCCTGAACCAATATTCAGGGTTCCGGTCTGGGCAGTGGGGCTGGACTTGATTGAAACTGTGCCATAGGCTTCTATTGCGTTTCCAGAAGAAGCGTTGCCTACAAGCTTAGAGGCTGTTACTGTGCCTGAGCTGGTAAGGGAGCCAGCAAAATTGAAAACATTATTCACAAGGGTGAAAAGGCTGCCTGTTATTTTGCTCAAAATGCCATAGTCTGTTTTTATCTCTGCTGTTCCAATGCTGTTTGGGAGAGTAAGGTCGCGGGAGGTTAGGCCTGTGTAAATAGGGGAACGAGGGCTGTATTTTTTGCTGTTGGCTGTTATTTCAATATAGAGCTGTTTTTCAGTGGCTATAGTGAATGGGAGAGGTGTTGTGGAACCAAGGTTTGTGCTCCAAATCCCCTTTGTAACAGATATCTGCTTTGTTTCAGACCAGAGAGAGTTCCCTTCTGTTGCAGCATCAAAAATTTCAAATACAAAGTTATATTTACCCTCGAGAGGGGTGCCTGTTGTGGTTGTTAACTTTCCTTTAATTGGTATTTGCTTTTCCAGTGTTGTTTGGGCAACAGCTATGGATGATATAAAAACAGCTATTACAAGAACAGGAATAGCCAGCTTTAGTATAGATTTCATTCTAGATTTTAGGGTATTTAGATATTTAAAGGTGAGCAAGTGGCTATTGCGGTGAGTGGACACTTACTTATGGATAATCATCTATTCGCGTACAATTGACGAACATGTGGAAGGTTAGAGCTACCAACGGCTATATACATGTAAATTTGCTATTTCTAATAAAGTAGGCTGATGTGGGGAGTTAAAACTTCGTAGGTACCTTACATGAAGATACTTTACATGAACGTGGGGATGATTTTAAAAGCATCTTCCCACCCATTGAAGAAACTAGCTTTCTAATTTTTCTCTCATTTACTTTTAAAATTTTACATATATCAGAACCACTTAAATTCGGCTTTAGATTAGGTTGGTCTTTCATTGCTTTGCTTTTAACTATAATTGCTGCTGCGGCCAACGCCTCACGCCTATTCGGCACGAAGCCAATCCCAATAAGCCTTGGCCATGTAAGATTCTTAATTATCTTATCCTTAACATTTTTATATTTAATTTCTTCCATAGAAATATAAGAATGTATATGCTCCGGGTGTTTTATAGTGTTAAAATCTTTCAGTATAGCGCTCGCATTATACATTATATTGTAGTCCCAATAATTGTAGTCCCACTCCCTTTCATACTCCAGATTTATTTCAGTTTTATTTCCACTGTTTAGGGTAAGTGACATATCCAGCTTTTTCAATAAACCAAACATAGGATCTTTCCGCATTTTCGATACATACAGCATGCATATCACTTAATCTATTATTGGAGGTCTCGGTTCCTTCAAAGTCTCCCCTGTCCATGTGTCTATTATAGGGCCCCCATAATCCTTTGCCAAATGGTAAGTCCAATATTCCCCTTCAGGGTGCCACTTGGGAAAAATACAGAGCTTCCCATCATGTAGCCATCCGAGGGGTGCTCCCACTATTTTGCCTATCTGTTCATCTGTCAGTTTAGGTCTAGTGGGGGCTGTCAGGTTGGGATACCAAACAAATCCTATATCTGTTATAACACCGTCTGCATCAATTGACATCCCACCACTATCCTGTGCATTACAAATCTGTAAATCCTTATAAGTTTGTGGTTCATATGTTATTACCCAAGTTCCAAAACCGATATTTCTAACTTCGTTTTTCATCTTAAGATCTTTAGGCACGCCAAAATAGGAGTGGTTGTTTTGCATAATATCTGTAGCCATCTTAATGGCAGTTTTTTCGTCAATTATTTTGAGTAGTTCTCTATCATAAATACGTTTATAATCCGCAGATATTACTCGTCTCGGAATTTCATGATCTGTTAGACCTATACTAGCACTCCAGTTGTTACGTTCTGTATAAATCTGTTTTAGTGTTTCCAGCTGTTTAGCCTGTTCGGCTTTATCTGGCTTCCAGTAGCCAGAGCTCTCGGTCTGTAAATTAAGATAGATGTAAAATATTAGTATTATAATAGAGACGAGAACAGTGCTTCCAAGCAATTTTTTAATCATTAATAATCACACACAACTTTGATCCCATGCAGTTGCATTAAAACCATGTTTTTTAAATATACGGCAGATATCATTAGATGGTATTCCGCCTTTGCTATTAAATTTATTATACAAAATTTCCAGTGTAGTTGTTTTTTCTTTATCATCCTTGGGTTTTAAAGTATCGTACACAACCCCCTGTTTCTCCTGCTCCAAATCCCACATTACACCTGCAAGTGCCCACTCCCTTCCCCATGCAGATGCATTTCTGGCATTTTTTATATCCAGATTGTATGGCTCACCTATATATGAATTATTTTGAACCAATGCAATTACGAAATCTGCCCAGGATTCTTCTATTGGATTTGGTTGCTCTTCATGCCCACCAGGCAGGCCCCAATTGTGCGATATTGAGTGACCGTACTCGTGGAGTCCAAGAACATATGTCTGGTATGCAGTTGAAAAGTGAATTTCGTTACTTGCTGTACATTTATAAGGTAATGTCTTGTCTTTATCGAGGCAATAATATGCTGTAGCAGGTCTAGGATCGTTCACGAAAGCTGAAATCCTATTTGCTGTCTCGTGGTTTCTCCAGTAATCATAAGAATTTTGCAACCCATAATATGCATTTCCTCCCTGATCGTGAGAGAACGTGAAATCTATAGTATAGGTTTGATTCATTACGTGCTGCTCGTTAGAAACTGTTTCAGTTTGTGTTTCCGACCAGTCTGCATTATGGCTGTTTATTTTTAGCATTTCTATTGCTGGGCCAGCGGAATTCAATCCATTGGGGAAGTATTTTAGCTCCGCTTTTGCTGTTATAGTTCCATTATGATAACCTATTACATCAAAATTACCGCTCTGTTGTGTAAGAGTTTTATTAATATCCCCACTACCATGCAATAACACACTTGTGGAATAAAGCGGGTTGTGGAGACTGTCAAAAACAGTTCCTGTCACAGTTATGGGGGGCTCTAATACAGGACATAACAACGATGCTCCATTACATGTTATTGTTGTTGCACCCAACAATATTGCTCCCAATACACCTCCAATGGCAGCCAGAATATTTTTCCAGTTATATTCGTCATCCCTCCTAGCAGCCTCTGGAGAATCTTTTCTGAGCTTTAGGGAAGAGTCCTCAAAACCCCCAACATTATTTTCACTTTTGCCATCTTTCTTCCCGCCAAACAAAGAACCCAAACCCAATGCTCCCAATATAGGTAATATTTTGCCTTCCAACTTATACTTTTCCATCAGCCCCTCAAGTTTTCTGGCAGAATATAACAAATCTTCCTT
The DNA here is from genome assembly GCA_016198755.1 of Candidatus Aenigmatarchaeota archaeon. Classification (GTDB taxonomy): domain Archaea; phylum Aenigmatarchaeota; class Aenigmatarchaeia; order Aenigmatarchaeales; family JACQIB01; genus JACQIB01. Next base: position 1,954 of record JACQIB010000004.1, on the reverse strand, counting down.
AAACTGTCCGCCAGAAGAAGCTGCTTTACCTTCTAATTCTCTTATTGCCTGCTTAACAAAATCAAAATTTTCCATATATTTGCCTCCTAGACTATCCTCAATCTTATGTACAATATCTATTCTGGACATATCATTATCAGCCGCTCTTATGCCCATCAATATTTCTTCCAAAACTCCAGGATGATCTGCCACAATGTTATTTAATATCCAATCTCTTACCGAAACAGGAAAGCCGAAAAACTCCCAGAACTTACTGCTTTCCACACTGGCTGCATGCCCCAGTTCGTGGTCTATTATTGTTCTTATTGATTCTATAGAATCGACCTTCATCTCTTTTATGAATTTTTCCATCGCTTTCCTGTAAAATATTATTTTTTCTATTTTGTTTCCAAGATACCAGCCGCCGGTTTTAACAAATGTCTCTGCAAGAACCTTCTTCCCCCCAGATTCCTCAATTAATATTTCTATATCCTTGCGCAGAAATGGATTTTTCAGTAATTGATCATTGAATAGTTTCCGTATCAAATTGTCTGTTACTCTAACAGCATTGCCTGCTGTTTCACTAACTGAATCTATAAAGTTTAAGTAATGTGGTCTGTAGAATGCTTTCCCATCTTGTATAACCTTAGTAATATATTTTAGATTGGATAATTCATCCAACATTCTTCCACCTTTTACCAATTTACCTACACTTCCAACCTTCCCGGCAGCCCCAATCTCGGGCACAAACATTAAAGCTCCAAACAATCCCCTTAATCTGTCCCATCCATTTGCTTTACCAGCGCTCTCTTTAGCTCCCCAGACAGAAACATCCATTACAGAGCCTGCAGCCAGCATGCCAGCTCCTGCAATCATTGTTGGAAAAGCAAATGGAGTTCCAAAGCCAGTCATCATAGATGCTGTGCCAGCCCCTATCATTCCCATTCCAGCAACAGACAAACTATCAGAAGTCTTTTCAATCCAGTCTGATTTGGAAAGGATTGAATCTTGTATGCTTGTTAAAGAGGAATTTATAGCAGAGAGGGAAGTTAGAATAGTGTTTCTAATAGAATTGCTTATAGATGAACCAACAAACGGGACTGTAGAAACAAGGTTCAAAGAACTGTTTACAAACCCAGCTCCTGCACCTATTGCTTTCCCTGCATATCCCCAGAGTTTTCCCTTTGCCCAGTCTATTCCCTTATTTATTGGTTCGCCAACATTGTTTGCAAGCCAGTTTATCCCGTTTCCCACCCAGCTTCCAAAGCCAGTAACCGCACCTGTTATACCCCCCAGAATACTGGGTTGATTTACACTTTCTATATCGGGTTCCATAGAGAGCTCTTTTCCTCTCCCCTGTTCTCTCAGCGCCTTCAAAATCTCCTCTCTTATTCCAAGTATCTCACCCTTTAACTCAGAGCTCAGGTAAGGATTTTTAGAAAGTTTATAGAGCTTTGCTGCCAGATCCTCAGCAGAGAGCTTTCCGGATTTATATAGTTCCATAATATTCTGCAATTCTTTAACAGGTTTCTGCCTGTTATCATTCTCCTCTGCTATCTCTAAAAATTTATTGCTCATGCTTCTCAGTTTCTGGGAGTTCTCATACCCAATCCCAGCGCTCCCAGATAAAACTCTCAACTCCTTAGCAGCCTCCATAGTAGATAATTTCCCTGAACCAGCCAGCTTATTCACCCAGGCAACCTGCTCAGCAACCTTCTCCAGTTCTTCCTTCTCTTTCTTCTTCCTAGCCTGTTCCTGAAACCCCTTTATAATAGATTCAATCTCAGCCTGCCTTTTATTTATTTCAGGAACCCTAACTTCATTATAATACTTTTCCTCTTTTGCAACATTGTTCCAGAAAGTTTTTAATCTTTCTCCGGGGCCGGCAGAGGAGTTTCCATATTTTCTATTGTTGGAGTTTCTAAGAGCAGCATAACCAACTCCAACAGCAGCTACTCCAGCTAAACCGGCAGCG
>JACQIB010000003.1 GCA_016198755.1 Candidatus Aenigmatarchaeota archaeon | reverse complement strand
TGCGACTGTTTCTAGGGAGGTGAGTTATTGTTTCCCAGTATGGTTTTAGAAGAATCTGATGGTTTTTGTTCCTTTTGATTGTTTCCTGAGGGCTTTTGCTCCTCCTTTTTAACATCTGAGGTTAAGTATACTTTATTGCTCCTACCGAGTCTTTCAAGCTGCACGAGGCCTCTTTCATGAAGGTTTTTCAGGACTTTTGAGACTTTTGCCTTTGAATATCCAGACTCGCGTACAATAACCTTCTGGTTTGCTGTGCCTTTATTTGAAAGAAGGCTCTCTATAACCTTCTTTTCATCTGGCTTTAGTATTGGCAAAAGAACCTTTAATTTTTCTGAAGAAGATGAACGGCGGTAGAAATAGAATCCTATACCTCCTACAGCAGCAAGCGCTGGTATAAAGAAAGCTAATGGAAACTCATCACTCTTGTTTAATGGCTCAAAACTAACCTGTGTTGCAAATGTCTGGCCAGCACTAATATCAGAACGCTTCCAGAAAAGGTATATCCTTCTTCCATCAGAAGCACTCTGCCCATCGTTTGGGATATAAGGTATTTTATCTTTTACAAGTCCCATCCCCTCCGGCAAAGTTACCTGAACAGATAGTGTATCTGTATCTAAAGGAGCATAAAACTCCTGCTTAAAAGATAACTGTTCTCCTACACCTTTAACGGCTTCTGGCAGGTCGAATTCCATAGTAAGAGAGCGGTTTAGCTCTGTTACAGCTGTTGTGGAACAAACAATATCTGTTCCGTATGGCTTTGTTTCAGCTGAACAAGCTGCATTTCCAAAATTAGAGGTTGCGCGCAGATTTGAAACTTTTGTGAAAAACGGCAAAACAAACTCTTTTCCTGCCGGGTATTCTAAAGTGATTATTATTTTTTCATGCGGAGTGTTTGAGGGAGTTATTACAGTTTCCAAGCCAAAAAACTCTATTTTTTCAGCTGCTGCAAAGGTTCCAAGGAAAATCAAGAGGGAAAACAACACTGCAATTATTCTCATTCTGCTCCCTCTCCCGATTTGTTTCCGCGCACAAAAACCATGCCTCCCATTCCTGCGCTTGCAAACCTGTGCAACAGTTCTGATATAGTGTTTAGTATGCTCTGAGCTTCTCCAGACTTCATTTCAAATGAAGTTGGTTCAAGCAGTTCTATTGCAGAGGGACCATATTCTGTTACTATTCCTATAAGATTATCTAAATTTTTTGATATTAGATCAACATCACAAACCTGACTGTAAGCTTTTTCTATTCCCTCCATTGGATTTAGAACTTCCTTTGTTTCAGCTTGTTTTCTTCCATATACTTTAACTCTTTCATCTGTTTCCAGCCTGTCTACAAGCTCTTTTAAACTCGCCTCCACAACCTCTTTGTTCACAGCCAGAGCTTCAAAAGCCATCCATGCACGCAGCCAGCCTGCTGCAACCTTTTCATTTGCCTTATCTTTTTCTATCAAACATATCCCCTCTTTCTATTGCTCCCAGTCTATATTAATTTATTGGATTGTTTCCATCCCCCATTTCCTTTGGAAACAGTTTCCAGCCTGCTTTCCATTGTTAGGAAAGCTTTTTAACCTTTCCGCACAACCCTTTTAGAATGGCAGAGTTCATTTGTCTAGTAAAGGAAGGTGCTAAGGCTGAAGATACACTAAGAAAAGACTTTGACCTTGCAGCAAAGCAGTCTATTACTGTGAGAGAGAGTTCTACTTTAGGGCTGAAAACACAGGGAACTGTTATTTTTGTGCGCGGCTCTGAAGAAGGTGTTTCAAAGTGCAAAGAGTTACTAAAACCCTTTTTATTGGAGTCAAAATCTGCTGATTTGGAGGCTGCCAAAATGAAGATATTGGAAGGGGAAGAAAAGGCTCTGGAAGGCTTTGGCGGCATTTTTGGGTAAGGTGTATTTTGTGAGTGCTTACATAAGAGATCTTTTCCTAACTCTTTCTGGCTGTGATAAAGGAAGGCTTTCAGACCAAGGATTTCTATATGGTATGTTGGCACAATCCCCACAGGAACTTTCAATGCAAACCTGCATACCTCCGCGAGTTTTTAACTCTGGAGAAACACTGTTCGGAGCAGTTGGCCTTATGACAAGCCATTTGGCAGTTGCCACAAAACCCTCAAAAAATGTTGCATTTGTTTCTTTATCAAGCTGCGGGGAGTTTGATCCGGAGAAAGCAACCCGGTATTTTTCCGGAGCGTTCAGTCCAAGCTCCTATGGGAGATTATTCAAGCAATGTAAGATACCAGGCAGAGAATGGGAAGTTGTTCTTGATGATTATCATGCAGACAGGACTCCAAGGGTGGACAGGGAATATAAAGATCATCCAACGCACAGCTCTGATATGGGAAGGACAATCAGAGAAACGCTTCCAATTAAAACTGGAGGAAGAAGGGTAGATGCTGATATTTCAACTTTTAAATTTGATCCGCATGGAGAAACAGCAATAGCGGTTTTGCCAGAATCACTTGTTTTTAGGCATACATGGCCAGAGCATGGTTTTTCACATGCGCAAATTTGTTATTTGAATTTACCTGTTTCTGAGGGGGAACAGATATCAGTGGAAAGGGTTCTTCAGCAATGGTTTGACAGATCTGCACAAGGCATAACTGCTGTGGCTTAATCATACTTTTATAGCCTTACATAGCCATTATTTTATTGCGTCCGTAGTCTAGTGGTAGGATTTGAGCTTCCCATGCGATTTCCGCAGAAAAAGCTTACGACACGGGTTCAAAGGAGGAGAAACTACGTATCTCCCTCCACCCTCTCCCTTTGAGGGGCTGAAAATCCCGTCGGGCGCACCAGTTGGTTTTATGAAAAACAGGATAACCTGCGGTGGGGTTGTTTCCAGAGAGGGAAAAATTGTTCTCTGTTTTTGTCCAGATGGAAGGGATTGGCAGCTGCCGCAGGGTGGAAAAAGGAAGGGAGAGACTTTCCTTGCTGGGGCTAGGAGAGAAATTAGGGAAGAAACAGGATTAAGGGGTTTGGAGCTTGTTAAGTTTTTGGGTGTTGTTAGAAGAATGAATTCAATTAAAACTAAAATGAAAATTATACATATCTATCTTTTCAGAACCCAGAACAAAATCCTTAAACCACATGACTCTGACAAGCCAAAATGGTTTGTTTTTGAGAAAGCTGTTAAAATTAACTCGTACCCTGCTGAGAAGGCTTTTCTCAGAAAGCACAAGAATGTGATTTTAAATGCTTGGAAGGGAAAGCTCTAAACGGGCCGGTGGTCTAGTCCGGTATGACATCACCCTTACATCCGCAACAGTGTTGAGGGTTCAGCACACGAAGCGGACGGAAAGGTGGGAGTCGCAGGTTCAAAGCAAATCCCTTTTCCCGAAAAGGTCTTTGCAAACCCCAAAAGGGCTGAAAATCCTGCCCGGCCCACCAGTTTTAATTATTATCTATGCTTAGGGCGTTTTATTGGCATTATATTAAAGATTGAGTTAAAAATTAATATTGAAACGAGTAGTTATTATTATGAAAATTACTGAAGATTTCGCATATTTTTTAGGCATAATTGCCGGTGATGGATATGTGGGTGATAGAACAATAGAAGTCAAAACTTCTGATTACAAGTTTTTACGAGATGTTTATGTACCATTAATCGAAAGATTATTTAACAAGACGCCTAGTTTGATCCCAGAATCCAGTGGTATAAAAGCTTTCCGAGCGTATTTTGGCTCAAAGGAACTTTGTAAAATTCTAGAGATGATGCGCCTCAAAAGTCCAAAGACATTCACTGTATCTATGCCTGATGAGATAATAGGTAAGATAAAATTAGAAATAGCATTTACAAGAGGAGTCTTTGATACTGATGGTAGTGTACATTCTAGAAAAAATAGAAATTATCCAACAATAAATTTGGATTCTAGGAGCACCAATCTTATACATTCTTTAGAAGCAGTAGTAAATAGTCTTGGTATGAAAGGGAGAGTAACAAAATCTATGAATAATGGAAAACCGTTATACTATCTTAGATTATATGGTTTTGGACAGCTAGCAAGATTCTCTTCGACTATAGGGTTTTTAAATCCTTACAAAGCTAAAAAGGCTATAGGATTCCTTAAAAATCACCATAGGGCTCGTGGTCTAGCGGAATGACGCGTGCATAATAATTGCACATGGCATGCATGAGATCGGGGGTTCAAATCCCCCCGAGTCCACCAATCTCGGTGTAAGCAAATGAAAACAGAGGAATTAAAAAGTTTTGTTCAGGAAATTGTGGAAAAAGCAAACAACCTGAAAAATAAATATACGAACGAGAAAAAAGCGCAGGTTAATTACGCATGTATTTTTTGTCAGAGCAATAAACAATACAACAATCTTATATCAACTTTGGAGAAAATTGGAAATATCTCTAAGGAGACTCCTACAGGTCCAATTTTCCATATCGAGCCTATAAATACAGTAGCAGGCAAACTTGAATTGCTGAAAATACGAAAACCAGATAAATCAAGACCTGAATTGGGAGATGCTGATTTCACTGTCTCGAATTACTCTGAATTTAAATCAAAATATTTGTCTCAAAAAGGGTTTAGCCTGATAGTTAGAAAAGATATTGAAATAATTGAATTAGTGGACATAAAATCCGATGTCAGAACATATTTTTCAAATCTGCCTTTAGATAAACAGCTTGGAATTAAGTAAACTGCGTGATAAGAATGTTAACAGAAGCAATATACAGCAAAGCAATGGAAGCTGAACAATGCAAAAAAATAGAGCAGCTGCTCTCTAAGCTGGGAGATGTGCATGGAACTGTTCTGGATATAGGCTCTGGACCTGGTTTTCTGGAGAGGTATATAGACTGTATTGCTTTGGACAGCTCTCTGAAACATCTGAAGGAATTTGAAGGCAACAGAATTCTTGGAGATGGGAACAGCCTTCCCTTTAAAAGCGGGGGAGCAGACTGGATTTTCTGCATGGATACAATACATTTGCTTTCACTAGAGTTCTGGAAAGAACTGAAAAGGGTTCTGAAACCTGAAGGAAAGGCTGTGATTTCTATTTTCAGCTCTAGGCTGGAAAAGCTAAAGCCAACCGGATTTGATATTGTTAAAGAATTTGAGGTTTCTGGGGAGAAAGAGAGAGATATAGTCGTTGTATTGGAAGAAAATAGAAGGTTATTGCAGCACTAGAACAGGCTGCCTTGGGGTGGGTAATGGATTTGTCTGTTCTTTCAATCCTTCATACTTATCTAACAGAAAACCACATGCCCTGCTCCACAACTTTTGTGAGAAAGTTGCATTATGCAATACAGCATCATCAAAAACATGATATAATACTCCTTCTACACTTCCAATGCCATTCAAAGTTGCCAGAGCTTCCCTTCTCTCGCTTTGCGGCAATTCTCCTGGATTATTCAATCCTTGTCTTATCTTACCAAGCAAGTCATTCACTGCCAAAAACCTCTCAATCCGACTTTTTTCTCCAACCTCCAAAAGCTGCCTAATCTGCTCTGCCTTTCTCCTCGCTGTTTCCTGATATAATGTTTCGCCAAGCCCATCCCAAAGATTTATGGCAGGCTCCTTCAATCTTTTGCATGCCAGACCATACTCTCTCAAGAACTCTTCCGGTGAATCAATATCTATAGCTCTATTAACAGCTTTCCTCCTTCCATGTGCCCTTTTCATTGTATCCATAACCAAAAAACCGCCAACATACGGACTTGACTGTGCCTGCCTAATAAAATCAACATTCCCCTCACCCACTTTCCTTACAGCTCTTTTGTTATCAGGATAATCATCGGCGTGAGCATACAGTTGTCCTATACCCTCTATAACAAAAAGTGGAAAAAGTACAGCAATGTCCTTGGGTTGGTTTGTTCTTTGATTTAATCCAAGAGACTCGAAAAGACTGGGAGCCCTGTCCTTTGTATATGCGTGGGTATCCTCCTCGACGAAACTCTCTACTATTTTTGGCTCTTCAGCCAAAGCCATTGGAACAGGAACAAAAATCCTATCAAGGGAAAAATCGTATGCCATTCCATTACCTCCGGGACTTTCATACATTATTTGTGTTGCAGGTCTCCTTGATTTAACTCCAAAATCCTTTGCAGCTATTCTGGATCTTTTTTGTGCTATATCGTGTGCACGCTCAACAGATTGTGAAATTTCTGCTATCAAACCGGAATTTGCCGGGTCTCCTATAACAGCACCATAAACAGCAGGTATTATATCTCCCTCAATGATTTCGGGAGCTGCATATAAACTTTTAGTAGATCCGACTCCTTCAACAGCATTTCTAACAGTACTTGGATTAACAACAAGCCTCCCTCTATAGGTCTGTTTAAGCCTTTCTGCCGCAGCCATAGCTGTGCGCATGTTAAAATCATCCGGAACCATTATATATAACTACCTTTTAGTAGTATATAAACCTCACTCTATCCTATACCTTAACAATCCCCCTATTCCACCCAGTCCAGCAAACCTCTCCCCTGCTGGATGGGCAGAGGAAATAATCATTACTTCAGCACCTGTTTTTTCAGCCTTTTCCAGCAGTTTTTCAAATTTCCTAACATTCTTGTCAGCTATTAACAGCTTTTCCACAGCCCCAGCTTCCAAAGCCCTTTCAGTCTCAGCAATACCATAAACAGCTTTCCCTTTCCTTGCTATCTGTTCCATTAACAGCTTTACAGCTTCTGTTTCTTCCTCTATTCTTGAGGTTTTCAAAAGCCTCTGTAAAATCCCTTTATCCAACAGTTCAGAAAGCCCGGCTTCCTCTGTCTCATAAACCCTTTCCACTGTCAATTTAGAAAATAGCTCCTTTTCCTTTTCCCTTAGAATGTTCTTTAGCTCATCCTTTGCAAACCCTGGACCAGCCAGAACGATATGTCTTTCAGGTCTCTTTTTCAAAATCCCAATAATCTCGTTATAGTATTCCTGTTTACCACCCTTTAACCCAAGGCTTTTTCCAGTTCCTGGGCCTTTCAGGTGCAAAACATGCTCTGTGCGGTCCTTTACTAAAAACAAATCAGCCTCACTCTCATCCAGAATTAAAGCTAAAACAGGCTCTGTTTTCTTTGCTGCAGCCTTTATCTTGTCAATTTCCCATTTTTTCCATTCTTTTTCAACTTCTATATAGGTAAAGGGTTCAACCTCTATTGTATGGTAGCTGTGCTCTACTTCTGGGGGTGATTCAACAATTTTTCCCCCTAATCTTAGATCCTGTGCAAGCTCTATTTTCTCTACTTTAATTTTCAGCAGAACCATTTCCTTTCTAACCCTCTCCTTTTCCTCCCCCCTTCTAACCTCAGCAACCCTTACTGTTTTGGCTTTAACCAAACAACCAGGAATCAGTATATCTAACAAAACATAGAGATCGTCCATACTCTGTGGAGTTATCTTTCCTAGGTTGTTTTTCAGGTCAAATGCTGACTTCATAGAGGTATATTTAAAGTTTACTAATAAAAGCCTGCCTATGGCAAGCTTTTTCACTACCCAGTTTATTTTAGTGGCAATAATAGGATTAGTAATACTTCTTGCAGCCTGGTCTTTAACTCTTCCGAGTACTGGTTTTTTTGTTGCAAAGCCCCTATATGATAGAGTTTTGCTTGAGGATGATTTTGAATTGAGCGCTGTGGACAAAGAACTTATAACAGTTTCAGGCGATGTGAACAGTAGTTTGTTCAAGAGTGGAACAATTGAAAAGAGGTTTGCTGGCGGGGAATTTGACAGGGCTGTTTTAAGGATTATTTCCCTTTCAGGAAACAAACAGGGACAGGTTATTATTTCCCTGAATGGGCTGGAAGTTTATAGAGGGTATCCAAATGCAAGCAGAATGGATTTTGAACTGGATCCAAAGCTTATCGGGGAGAACAATATAATTGAAATAAAAGCTGGCGGGGCTTTTCTCCCATGGGAAGAGAACAAATACTCTGTTTCAGCTGAAGTTCATGGGCTCAAAGGAAAGGCCTATATAAAAGAATTTGAGGCAAAGAAAACCGGAAAAAAGAGCATTGAAATTGCTTTTGAAAAGAACTTCGGGGAACTGAAGGTTATACTAAACGGGAAAACAATTTTCGAAGGGGAACCTGAAGGAAGCATTTTCCTGCAAATCCCAATAGAGAAGAAAAACAAGCTCCAACTCCTGCCAGCCTCAGACTCCCTCTTCAAAATAGCCTTCCTCCAGATAGCATAAATCCCCTAAAGCAAAGGTTTTTGTTCTTGCACTCCTAAGAGTTTTGTAGATGATTTAAGATGACTCATAGTTGTACTATTTGTGGGACACCAAATAATGGCGTAGTTGCTGTGTGCCCTAATGCTGCATGTAAAGCAGACCTGACTCTACAGCGAGAGAGAACAAAACAATATGAAGATGGTAATGTAAGCCCAAAAGCAATAGAACATGGAAAACTGATTTCTGATAAATTGAAGAGAAGGGCACTTGAACTTGTCATATTTCTTATAGGCGGTGTTGTAGCTATTATTTTTGGATATGCTCTAATAGGCATAGGTGTAATAATTTTTGCGTTTGTTATTCTACTCCCAGATGAAAATGATGTTATACAACAAAAACCAAGGGGAAAAATTTGTAGTTATTGCAATGCAGATAATGAAGAAATGGCAAAACACTGTCATGATTGCGGCACCCTGATACCGCCTGACACACTTGTAACTACAAAAATGACTCTTGGATCAGAACATTTAGGTTTCCTTTATCTGAGAGGATTCATGAAGCTTTTGGCTGCTTCGTTTATAGGATGGGGTACTTACTATATTCACCCAATACTTTCGATAGTTGTATTTTTTATTACATACTTCTCTCTTCCAGGGAGCTATGAAGTTACAGAGCCTTACAAAGCAATACAGTCCTGGGCAAGGATGTTCTTTGGTTTTGTAATGGCAATCTTAATATTGATTGTTTTTTCGGGGGGCACTTTGGGAAACAACTTGATACTAATTCCAATAGCAATACTTATAGTATTTGCTTTATCGGCAATAACTACACTTACTAAAAATGGTTATGTGGGTATCGTATCTATTGTAGTAATAGTACTCTTATTTGTGATATTTGGTTTTGTTAAAGATGCGAACCCTTCATTATCTTTGTTCTTCCTTACAACAGCATTTTATGTTGTTATGCCAACGAGGAACATAGAAAGAGATAAAGATGGTAAGGTAATTGCACCATTGAAAATCACCATTAACTTTGTGGGAGGCAAATCTATACACGATGCTCTAAATGATGAAGATGTTCACAACAACTGGAAAATAGCTGGATCTATAATGTTTGTTGGATTTGCTTCATTCGGTGCGCTGCCTGTCGTATCTTCCTTATTGAGCGGTACCGGAACTGTGCAGATTGCTCTAGGAATTGTAATGCTATTTTCTATAATTGTTGGGGCTATATCTGACAGGTCTGCAAGGCCATATATAGGAATTATAGTCATGGTTTTCGCTATACTTGCCTTCACTTTTGCACAAACAGGAACTGTTGGAAATGCTGTGTTTGGTGACTATTGGCCGCAGGTGTATGCTGCAATGAGTGTGGTTGCGAACCCTATTAGCGATATTATATCTGATACAAGCTGCCAGACAAATGAGCTGTTTTACTGCGCTGCAAATCCTGTGCTATGTGAAGTGCACAAAAAACAGAACCCATGCGGGAAGGCGCAGAAGAAAGAGGGGTCTGATAAAGCATTGACAGCGAAAATGAACATTATACAAGCTGCCACTACAATAGATCCAACGCAGCCTTTGGTTGGAAGTCTTCAGCTGAAGAATGAGGGGGACTTTCCAATTAGAAGAGTGGGAATTAATTTGGAGAACATTATAGCTATAGACCCGATAAAAACAAGTATAAAGTCTGGAACTGCTGGAGCTGAAAATAAGCTGGATGGGGTTGTTGGAAACTTTACCTCATGTGGAGGTGGAAAATTATTCAAGAAGGATGGAAATGGAGGGTGTACATGGGAGTTGCCTTTCCAGAAAGGGGAAACAAGGATTTTGAACTTTAGGTTTGAGAGTTCTGATAAAACACTTGGAAGGGAACTGAATACTTGTGTTTGCCTTAAGGGTGATACTGAGCCAGTTACAATTGGCACAGAAACAAAGAAAAAGGTTAAACCAGATACAATAAAGCCTATTGGCAGTGAGGGAGCTTGTAAAGATGTGCTGGAAAACAAAAACTTCCCTGGAACAAATGAGCAGTGCACTATTCTAAGGGATGATTTTGGGCTCGAGTATAGAGCAATTGGATATAAAATGGGTGGCTGGCTTGTAAGGGCAAAGGCAACGTATGGGTTTGATTATTTTGCGAATGCTTCGCTGCCAATAACAGTTGTTAGCCCATCTGACAGGGAGCAACTTATACTGGATAAAAAACTTACTGCTGCAGAATTAAAGCCTGACAGCAAGTACAGCGGTGGGCCTGTGGGAATAGATATGAACATTGCGCAACAGCCTGTTGGGTATGGAGAGGAAACGCTGGTTACTGTAAATGTAAGGAACAATTTTAAGGAAAAAACTGGAAAAATAACAGATGGAAAACTGTATATATTTATTCCAACACTTGGATTTGAAGGAGTTGCTTATACTGAGGTAAGAACAGATAAAGCAGAATTGAAAAGTGCTTCTTCACCAAGTTCATTGAAAGCAGGAAATATAGAACTAGTCTACAATTTGAAGGATTTGGATTCAGGACAGATTGGGCAGGTTGTGCTCCAGATAAGGTATCCGGAAGGAACCAACATAAAGAAAGACCTTATAACAGCAAATCTTGACTACCAGTTTGAGAACACAATAACAGGAGCTGAGCTGGCTCTTGAGAGGGCACCTGCACAGTAAGGGTTTTATAGTTGCAAACAGAATGGAGATTGATGAAAATGAAGGGAACATTAGCAATTGTTTTGATATTGGCGCTGGCTGCTGCTGGCTGCACTGTACAGGATACTGGAGTAAAGGGCCAGACAGAAGTAAAAGTTGTGGAAGCCGGGAGCGATTTGATTGCTGTTTCATCCCCAGTTATTAATCCTTCTCCTCCAATTATAACAGAATCCCCGTTTAGAGTCCAGTTTACTGCAACGAACACTGAAAAACCTGAGAAAGCAAAAGAACTTGGAGCTGTTTCTGTATGGATTACGGATACTGGGGTCTGTACACTGGATAAAATAAGGGGGGGAAATGCTGCAGATTTAAAGGTAGGGACTGTTTACCCAGGGTTTGTTATAAAAACTGTGGATGGAAATAAGTTTTCAACTGTTTTGAGGCCTGGGGCGCAGGAGATTGTGGATTTGGATTTAACATCTCCAGCAAAGGAAAGAATTGCTGGGTTAACTGCATCCTGTGCTATAGACTATAAGCTTAACTTTACTACAAGAGCTGTTACAAGCATGGATACACAGGTTATAGATCCTGTTTACAGAAGGACTTTGGAAGGGGCTGGAAAACCTCCGCAGTTTTCACCAACAGAGAATATAGACAGCGGGCCTTTGAAAATTTACTTTGCAGATTCTGCAACACCCATAGCAGGCGCACTGCCACTGGAAAGCAAAAGGAACATGGTTTTCTTTTTATGGGTTGAGAACAAGGGACAGGGAATTTACGGAAGTATAAAACCTGGGCAGCTAAAGCTAAAGGTTCCGGCAGAATTTGACTGGGATCCAAATAAGGGAGCGTGTGATAAATTTTCAGCATCAAAGGAGAGAGGAACTGGAATTGATCAGAATAACTGGATACTTACAAACAATGAAGAGCTTGTGTTTTCAGCTAAAAAAACTCCAAAGCTTCAGTGCAAGTTTATAATGCCTACTGTGGAAGAGGGAACAAGCAAAAAATTCTTTATGAGTGCGGAAATGGAATACAACTACGAAATGCGCGGGACTGTTACTGTAAGCATAAAGCCTGCTGTTTAAGGGGATTTAATGGAAAAAAGGATTATAGCTTTATTTGGGGTAGTTGCAGCTGCTGTTTTCATAGCTGGCTGCGTTGGTCAGGAGGGGCAGCTTGCGTTCTTTACAGGGGAGATTGCTGGTGGAGAAAAGGAGGAGATTTCACTTTCTGCTGAACATATTGAAACAGCAAGAGAAAATAAAGATTTTACTTTAACACTTTTATTAAAGCCCAAAGTTGATTTGCAGGATGCTAAGGTAGATGTTTATGATTCCTGCCTGTTTGTAAACACAACACAGCAGGTGTTTTTCTTTCCCAAGTTAAAAGCAAATAGAACAGAAATAATGAAAGCAAAGTACAGGCTGGGAGCTATTGATTTTGAACAGGAGTGTGAGCTGAAAATAAGAGCTGAGTATACTGGAAACTTTTCTTCTGTACAAACGGTAACAGTTTTACAGGAGGAGGAGTTTGAGAGAAGGGATAAAGAAAACTCTCTGGGAGAGATACCGAAGACAAAGTTTACACGGGCTGGGCCGTTTTTAGCTGACTTTTCATTTTCCAAATCTCTCCCTTTCAGGGAAGGGGGAAACATCTCAATGTTTATAGACTATAAAAACAATGGAAAGGGGCTTGTGGGAAAAGTTTCTGAAGGGAGTGTTTTAATAGACTATCCTAAGAATGCTTTGCAGCTTGTAAGATGCGATGACTATTCTCCAGTGACTGGGGTATTGGGATTGAATGTGGATATTGGATTAACAAGGGGGGCTACTAAAAAATCCACCTGCCTGTTTACAACTGTTGCTAAAACACCAATTGTTTCAGAACCATTAAGGCTTTCCGGATCTTATAGGTACAGAATAGACAGTTCTACAAAAGTTAAGGTTGAGCAGGTGCGCTGAATGGGCAGTGAACTGCTCTTTGTTGGGCTTGCCTATAGCCTTGCTGCAATGGGAATTTGTCTGTATCTGTTGAAAGAGGCTAAAGAGAAAAGGTCTGAATGGATGTTTGGATGGGCACTTGCTTTCCTTATTGTTTCATGGTCTGGGATTGAATGGGGATTATGGAACATTGGACTGGATCTGTTTAAAATGGTTTTCTATCCAATTGTTCCTCTTGCAGGGTATTTTGTGGCTTGGTCAGCTTTTGTTATATGGTATGCTGAAACCTACTTCAAGAGAAGGGACTGGCTTATTTTTCTGGCTGTTATTTTTACTATAATTCTGATAGCAAATGCATGCATGAACTGTATTGGACCTCTGTTTCCTGGGGGTGGGCTGGGTTAGATATAACACTGTTATATTTTCAAGCTCTGGGGAAAGGATTTATATATGCGGTTACTTAATTGAGATGTGAGAAAATGGACAAGAGAATAATTTTTGCGGTTGTTATTGTAGCAGCAATAGCTGTTGCAGGGTGCACAGGCCAACCGCCTGTAACAGGCACATCTGGCAACACAGTAAAAATAACTGAATTCGCTTTGCAGCCAGATACTGTAAGAAGCAACTCAACTGTTTCTGTTTCCATGAATATTGAAAATCAGGGAGATTCTGTTGTTAAGCAGGATTCTGGTGTGATTTGGCTTATTGTTCCGACAGACTGGGGGCCAGCAGATTTGGAAAGGAATAAAAGTTTCACAAGGGATTTGAGACCTTCTGATCCTGCGACAAACAGACCAGCCGATACACAATCTTTCAGGTGGAGCCTGAAGGCACCGCAGATACCAAAGGGGCAGGTAAGGCCTGATAATATAGCTGGAAGGATATACTATGACTATGTTTCTGATGTGAACGGTGTGATTTACGCATATCCTCTGGGTGAAAAAACCAGTGAAAAAAGCAAGTTCACTTATGGGAGAGGACCTGTAAAGATAACAATAAAATCAATACCAGATCCGTATGTTGTGGAACTTGCAAGAGACACTTTTACTTTGCAGATTGATTTAGAGGATGTTGGGAATGGATTGGGAGTTTATAAAGCTGGTTCAATAACTTCTTCGGATCTTTCCCTTGCTGAAGGTGAGAGAAACAAGATTTTGCTGAATGTAAGCATACCATCTGCAGTTTCTTCTCTTTCTATACAATCAGACTGCAGGAGCCAGGAAGTTGAGCTTGTAAAGAAACGTGCAACAGTTGTATGCGATATTGTTGCTGATAAGATGCCTGTGAGCAAAGAGCTTACACCAATAACAATAACAGCAAAATACGGGTATTTTGACGAGATTGTAAAGTCTGTTACTGTCACTGGACGCTAAACTTCTTTAAACTAACCTGTTTGCTTTCAAAGTATTTTATCTCTAATGGTTTTCCTGGAGGAACAGGTATCCCATAAATCCCTGCCCCTCCCGGTATATATCTGAACTTTCCCTCGCGAAAAGCTTTAACCAATTCTGCTGTTTTCAAATCAATTTTAGCAAGCTCTTCTATTGGTGTGTCTATTAAGGCTTTAATCTCGTTTCCAAATCTATCCACATAAATTTTCCACATATCCTGAACCTTCTGTGACCATGCATTCTTTATTCCGTTTGCAATTGCTATTATTTCAGTCAGTGGAATTATATGCAAACATTTTGGGCGGTGGTCCGGATGCTTTCCTTCTTCTATATCAGCCAGCTCCCCAATTCTCTGATCCACACCCTTCTTTATTGGCCTCTTGCATTCGGGGCAGCGCCAGCCAAGTCTTTCAGCATCCTTTACTTTGAAAAACAAAAGGCAGCCCATACATCGCGTTTGGTTATACTTGCCTTCAGCAGGATTAAACTTTACATTCAATATACACTTTCTATCTTTTTCTCTTCTAAGAGCTTTTGAAACTTCTTCAAAGCTAATTTCCTTAATTTGCAATCTATTAAACTCTCTCCCAAGTTTATTGGGCCAAGGGCTATGAGCATCTGAATTGCTAGTGAAAGTTAGATTGTGGAGTTCTGCTATCCTATCAGCCATGTTTGTGTCTGCTGACAAACCAAGCTCACAAAAGTGTATTTTATCTGCTAAACTCTTGTAACAATCCTTGTATGATTTATAATGGGCATAAATCCCAAAAAACGGTGTGAATGCATGGGAAAACCCAACTTCACAGCCAGCATCCACAGCTATTTGAGCAATCTCCTCTCCTGAAAGCCAGAGCTTTTGCCTGCCATCAGAATCCAAATCCTTGCATTTGCCCTTTAACTTTTCCCTAACTTCCTCAACTTTACTCCACTCAGGAAACAAAACAATATGATGTACCCGATTGTTATCTTCTACCTCAGTTTGCAAAAGAAACTTTGTACCATTCTTGTGCTCCATAATTCCGCCTTCTGCTTGGGAGAGCTGTTCTTTCACAAGCTTCTGCCAGCCTGCATGCAAAATATCTCCTGTACAAACCAATTGCAAACCTTTCAGGGGTGCCTGCTCAGCTATAACTTCAGGTACCATCCTCTCAGAAACAGCTCCTGCAAACTTCCCATGAAAATGCAAGTCTGTGTTTACTTCAATCCAATCTGCCATTTGAACACCAGATTAAAAATAAGTTATCTTGGTATGTTTTCCAATACCTCCCCAGTTGATATGCTTATCGCAGCTTTTGCATCAGAACTGAAAAAGAGGTCCCCGATTACTTCTCTATATTCACCCCTTACAGACCAGCCAGTAGAACAGAAAATGAGTATGTACCCTTTCGCCTCCCTAACTTCTGATCTATCTACGGTTTTCTCTGCATATGTAGTTGCTGGATATTTCGAGCCTATAAGCTTTTTGGTTTCTTGGAAGTTTTCTTTGGAATCTGCACAGGCTGTTCTACCATGCAACTTTTCATAGATTCTGTTAGCTGCACCCAAAAAGCAGTTGTTCTTGATTTGGCTCTGTGCCTCCAGCTGTGAACAAGCTACAACATCGCCTGTTTTAACTGCTAGGCTACTTATACAGTTATATTTGTATTCTAACATTCCGCAGATTGAAATGTCATTTTTGTTTTCTGCTATTTTTGTTATACAAGATTGACTATCAGATGATTTTAATTTCATGCAATTTTGCGGGTCTCCGCTGAGCACAGCGCTCTGGTACGCTTTCTCTGCCTCCTTTCTTTCGGAATCGCCCTGATTGGTGCATCCAGCCGCTATAACAACCAACAACAAGATAATATAAAAAAACCTTATTCCCATGGTCTATGGTTTGTACAAATACTATAAATATATGGTGGTGGGCCGGGCAGGATTTTCAGCCCCTCAAAGGGAGAGGGTGGAGGGAGATACGTAGTTTCTCCTCCTTTGAACCTGCGACTCCCACCGTTCCGCAAGACAAACATAATGGTTTGACTGCTGTCAGGGTGATGTCATACCGGACTAGACCACCGGCCCGCAGAAATCTGTGCAGAGAAAGAATAAAAGTCTTCTACTTAGCCGAAAATACTCTTAGCCTTTTGCAAATCAGATACTTTAAATGCCACTTCAGTCTGACCGTTTTCTTTTCCTAAAATATAGAGAGACTCTATGTTTATACCCAAATGGGAAAGGGCTTTTGCCACGCGGGCAAGCTCACCTGGCTTGTCCAGCATTTTTATAGGCAGAATCTCATGCTCTACAAACTTGTATCCACCATGTTTCAATGCCTGCTTTGCCAGAGAATCATTATCTACAACAAACTTTAGCTTTCCCTTCTTTCCCTCACCTTCAGCTGCTATAGCCCGTATATTTACATTACCTGCAGCTAAAGTTTCGCAAAGTTCTGATAGAGCACCCTTTTTATTTGATATTGTAACCTCAAAGTGCCTCATGAAAATACCTTTTTAGCAGCTGCTATATCACTCACTTTAAGGGCAACTTCTGTTGAACCATCCCTGTTTCCTAAAATATATACAGATTCCATGTTTACACCTGCTTTTGCAAGCAATCTTGAAATCTTTGCAAGCTCACCTGGCCTGTCTGATAATTCTAATGAGAGAATATCTGAAACAACAAAACTATGTTTTGATTTTTCCAGAGCTTCGCGTGCTGTCATATCATCCTCAGTTACAAGCAAGACCTTTCCTTGTGGTCCATTGGCATGCGTTGATATGGCTTTGATATTTACAGCATTCCTTGCCAAAGCCTCAGTCAAATCTGCCATTGCACCTGTCCTGTTTTCCAACAAAACTTCAAACTGCTTTAATTGTCCTTTTACAGCCCTTTTCATTATCCCCACCCCAGTATTAGCTTGGTTTCCAAGGTTTATATTCATTTCAGTACCTTTGCTCTTTTTGCAATTCTTATTATTTCTTCCTTGCTTATGTTTCCCAGCTCTTTCCTTGCTATAACAGGTATTTCGGCGTGTTCTTCAGTATTTTTCTCTGAAACAACAAAAGCGGGCTTTTTTACTACAGCTATGAACCTTTCCAGATTAAGAGTCCTCTTTCCTCCCCCAATCCTTTCCACATCTGAAACAATAACGGTCTTTTCTTTTGCAAAAATATCGAATGGTGCAGAGGAAACGAAATCAACTGAAAATCCCTTCTTTGAGAGGGCTGAAGCCACAGATCCTTCTATTTTTGAGGAGGGTATTGATTTGCCAACAGAAAATTTCTGGGGAGAAAACTCCATTGTTATTTTCCCTTCAAGCAGTTTTTCCAGCTTTTCAGCAATGCTCAAATCCATCCTTAATTGCTCTTTCTCATGTTCGTAAATTGCTTTCTTGCTTATTCCAACAGCCTCTGCTAATTCTCTCTGTGTAAAGCCTGACTGAACTCTTAATTTCTTGAGTGCAGCAGAATCTATCTCCACATAAAACCCTCCCCTATCCCTCTGGAACTTTGGGAAAACATCAAACTCAATTATCTCTTTCAGTGTTTCCATTGAAACAGTTGGTATATCAAACCTCTCATATACAACACCCTTTGCAAGCTTTTCCCTGCGCGTATGCAGTCCAACAAGGAAGGCTGTCGCATTTATGTTATTTGAGATTATTTTCAGGCTATTTGACTGTGCTTCAGAAAAAGAATCCACATTCTGCAAAACTTTCAGGAAAAGTGTTTTTTCCCTTCTAGCTGCCAAATCAAAACAGCCAGAATACCCGAAAGTAACATAATCATTCTTTTCCAGCAGATTCTCGACAGCCTCTACTAAACTACCCTTTAGCATTAGTTTAAATTCCCTTCCAAGGAATAAATAGACTTGTGGGCGGGTAGCTCATTTGGCAAAAGCCAAGGCAAAGCCCGGTTGGAGCGCCAGTCTTATAATCGCGCACTCGCGTGAAAGCGTGGCTGCGTTCCGAAAAGTTTAGGTTAACTGGTGGCCGAGAGTTCAAAGCTCAGGGGGAAGTTTCCCCCTACAGCCCTACCCCCTCAGGTAGGACTAAGCTGAACAAATCTCTTCCCGCCCACCACTTGTTTTTTTTCAAACCTTGCGCGGCTCAAACTCCAATTCCCTGAAATCTGTAATAGTAATGTCAGCTCTTTTTTTAGTTTCCTCATCTGCCAGCGGGGCTGCAACAGAAAAACCTGCAGCATCCATCAAAGGCCAGTCTAATCTATCGTTTCCAACAACAAGTGCCTCATTGACATTTGCTATAGTTCTTACCTCTCTTAGCCTATCTTCACCTGTTTTCATTGTCAGCTTAACTCCCCTAATTATTCCATTTTCAGCTATAAGCGAGTTGCCGCGCGCAGCATCTGCGCCAAAATAATCCCTAGCTGCCTGCGCTGATATAAGCAGCCCAAGAGTGGCAATATAAGTTTGAAGTCCATTATTTTTACATTTTCCTACAAATTCCTTTGCCCCAGGCAATTCATGTTTTTCTACAGCCTTCTTTGCATAATCGTATATACTATCCCATGTTGCAATTCTAGTTTCCCCCAAAACTCCCATAAAAGCTTCCATTCCCCTTGCTTCAGCATCTTCCCCGCCTTCTTTCAGAATTTCTTTAACACTTTTCATTCCTTTCCATCCTTTGTAAAGATGACCTATTCTGAGCCCAAATAACTCTCTAAAAAAATAGCTTTTACCAATATAGCTTGCAACTCTTCCTTCAACTAAAGTATTATCTAAATCAAAAACAGCATACTTTAAGCCTGCAGGTATTCTGCTTTTCATAAGCTTTCTATATGGGAAAAGGATTTAACCGTGATAGGATGTGCTCTCTATTGGTTTCTTGTACTTTAACCAGCCTTCCTCCAGCTTCATGCAAAACTTTTCAAGCGCAGGCCTTAGTCCCTCCCACTCTTTTTCTACTCTGATAAGCCATTCAGCAAAATCCTTCTCGCTCTCTGTTATGGAAATTTTGTTTGACCTCCAAATTAAAGC
Source organism: Candidatus Aenigmatarchaeota archaeon (assembly GCA_016198755.1). Taxonomy (GTDB): domain Archaea; phylum Aenigmatarchaeota; class Aenigmatarchaeia; order Aenigmatarchaeales; family JACQIB01; genus JACQIB01. The sequence continues at coordinate 52,872 of JACQIB010000003.1, read as the reverse complement.
CTGCAGCTGCCTGTAAATATTGAAAAGCTCGTCCCTGTCAGTATCTGTTATCATTTTCCTTTCAAACCAGCAGCAATAACTCTCCCCGGGCCCTATTATCGGCTCTATAAGAGAGTGGGAAACATTGTCCAGCTTTTCTGAAACAGAGTGCCTTACCTGTTCAACTAATCCCCCATTTTCCAATTTTACTCTAAAATTAGTAGAAAGCCATTTCCATTCAGGCAGTCCTTTGTATTTTTTCTCAAGTTTCAGATAGTCTTCAGGTATATCCATGCTCTAAACCCTGCAGAACAGGTTAATAAGCTTTATGTTCGACATAAATTTTTTATTGTAACCGCCGTTTGCATTTTTTTCTGGAAAACTGTTAGCATGGAACAGCCAAAAAATGTGCAGAGCAATAAGCTTTAAATATACCTACATACACATAAAGCTGGTATACTTAAATACACATATTTGAGGTGATTTGAATGACAAATGGAATGGGTGGAGCGGGGCAGCAGATATTTGTTTTGCCAGAAGGAACATTAAGAACGCTGGGAAAGGATGCACAGCACACGAATATTGCTGCTGCAAAGGTTGTTTCTGACGCTGTTAGAACTACTTTAGGGCCAAAGGGCATGGACAAAATGCTAGTAGACAGCATGGGAGATATTGTTATTACAAATGATGGGGTTACAATTTTAGAGGAAATGCAGGTAGAGCATCCAGCAGCAAAAATGGTTGTTGAGGTTGCTAAGACACAGGACGAGGAAGTTGGGGATGGGACAACAACAGCTGCGATACTTGCAGGTGAACTTTTGAAGAGAGCTGAGGGGCTTTTAGACCAAGAAATACACCCAACTGTTATAACCAGAGGATACAAACTTGCAAAAGAACAGTCTTTAAAGCTGGTTGAAAGTGTTTCAAAGAAAATAACAGAAAAAGATGATGATCTCCTAAAAAAGATTGCAATAACTGCAATGACAGGTAAATCTGCTGAACGTGCTTCAGAACATTTGGCTGGACTTGCTGTGAAAGCAGTAAAAATGGTTATAGACAGGCAGGATGGAAAAATTTCTATTGATACAGACAATATAAAAGTTGAGAAGAAACAGGGGGGGACAATAGAGGATACAGAACTTGTTAACGGACTTATAATTGACAAGGAAATTGTGCACCCAGGGATGCCAAGAACTGTAAAGGGGGCAAAAGTTGCCTTGGTTGATACAGCTTTGGAAATTGAAAAGACTGAAACTGATGCACAGATACAGATTACTTCTCCTGACCAGATGCAGAAGTTTTTGGAACAGGAAGAGAAGATGCTGAAAGACATGGTTGAGAAAATTGCAAATTCAGGGTGCACTGTGCTTTTCTGCCAGAAGGGAATAGATGATGTGGCACAGCATTACTTATCAAAGAAGAAAATTATGTCTGCACGCAGAGTAAAGAAATCTGACATGGAAAAATTAGTCAGGGCTACTGGAGCCAGAATTGTAACAAGTTTGGATGATTTGGGAAAGGATGATTTAGGATTTGCAGGGTTAGTTGAGGAGAAGAAGGTGGCAGGAGAACAGATGCTGTTTGTGAAAGAATGCAAAGACCCGAAAGCTGTTTCCCTGCTCGTAAGGGGTGGAACAGAACATGTTGTGGAAGAGGTTTACAGGGCAGTTGAGGATGCTATAGGAGGAGTTGCCTCATCTATAGAGGTTGGGCAGGTTGTTGCTGGAGGGGGTTCTCCTGAAGAGGCTGTTGCAAAGGGTTTAAGGGATTTTGCACAGAAATACTCTGGACGTGAGCAGCTTGCTATTTTAGCATTTTCAGAAGCAATGGAAGTTATACCAAGAACTTTAGCAGAGAACGCTGGATTAGATCCAATAGATATTTTAGTTGAACTGAGAGCAGCACATGACAAGGGACAGAACACTTCTGGAGTGAATGTTTTCACAGGAAAAATAGTTGATATGTGGAAAGAAGGTGTAATAGAACCTTTGAAAATAAAAACACAGGCAATAAGCTCTGCTTCTGAAGCAGCAGAAATGATACTAAGGATAGATGACATAATAACAGCAAACAGGCTGAGCGGCGGACCACCTGGAATGCCTCCAGGAATGGGCCATGGCGGCGACCACGAAGAGTTCTAATTACTGCTCAGGTTTTTATTCTCAGAGAATCTGTTAACTTTATGAAAACGGGCAGAAGTGGGTTTACTTATGGACTCTGGTTGGTTGCAATATTCATTCTCCTCAGGTCATTTTACGTACCAACATTCAAGTTTTTGACTGGTTCCCTGCATCCTTTGGCTATTGATACATACATTTTCCTTGTAAGCTCTATTGTTTTGATTTTTCTGCTGCGCGGCAAACTTAAAAATTTTTTAGCTCTGGAGAAAAAGGAAAGAAAATATTTTTATATGCTTATTATACCTGCTGCAGTAGGCAATCTTTTGCTTGATTTTTCAATACTTTACCTGCCTGTAAAAGCCTTTGTAATTTTTATCTCTGCAATGCCGATTATTGTGGGGTTTTACTCCTCAAGATTGTTAAAAGAAACTCCCTCAAAAATTCTCTGGGTTGCTGCTTTGCTTGCTGTTATAGGCGCAATAGTTTTCAAGAGCGGAAGTATAACTGGATTGGGTTGGGGGGATTTATTTATAATTTTGGGTGTTTTCCTTTTTAGCTTTACGCCAATTGTGAACAGAAAATACATAAAGAAACTTGGAACAAGAGAAATAATGTTCCTTGATTCAGTATTCATACTTGTACCTACAATAATTGCGGCTTTGGCTTTAGGGGTGCTCGCCATACCTCCATTAAATACATATTAGTATAGGTACTTTTGCCTTCATGATACTTGTACTTGTTATTGGACTGGGGGCTGTAGCTGTTACAGTTTCACGCTACTTAACAGCACATATGTTTACAACATTAACAACAGCTCTGATTCCAATAGGAGCAACAACAATTGGTATTATTGCTCTGGGGGAAACGTTGCTACCGCAGGAGATTATTGGGGGCTGCATAATGATAGGCGCAGCTCTACTGGTCAGTTATTTTGGTTCAAAAGAAAGGGTTAAATAGGCTTGGACAAAACATTTACAATTAAGATTTTGTAAAAGGGAAAAAGTAAGCTTCGAGTGTTGTTCCGCCGTCGTTAATTATGGTAAAAACACCGTCTAATCTTGGAGAGAGTGTTGTGGTTTTGTAGGTAGAAGATTTATCGCTCCAAGGATCCTTTTTAATCAGTTTGTATCCCTTAACAAACTTTCCATCTAACCCAAGGAAAATAAGATGATTCTCAAAAACTGAAGCCTTGCTCATGGATGTAAATGCAACATATTTGCCTGTTGGGTCAGACAACACCTTATATACTTTATTTATTCCACCCTCTATCTTCGGGTCAACTTTCCACTTCTGTTCGCCATCTGTTCCAAAACTATATACATATTTTCCGTCAGTAGCTGCAACAGAATTATCCGGGAGTATGTAAACAGAAGAAATATTCCCTTCTGTCACAGCTGTCCAAAGAAGTGTTTTTGAAACAATATCTATCATGTAAAGTTGTCTTCCATTGAAAGCTGCTATCTTCGAGCTATCCTTTGAAAAAACCGGAAGGGCTGCAACACCACCGTCGTAAAATGGAAGAGGCCGCTGCTCTACTGCGGAGAACCCATTGCCTGAGCTGTCATAATACTTCAATACATTATACTGTTTATTGAAAACTATAACATGCTTCCCATCTGGTGATATCCTAACAGGACCAAGGTCACCTTTCTTGTTCCATACAACACCAGAACCCTTAGTAAAATATTGCAATGTATCTGTGCTGGAGCCGTGTGTACTTATTGTTGCCGTCTTTTCATCTGAAGATATGCTGGGTGGTTCTTCCAGTGATTCCCTGACATTGCTACCAAAAAAATATTTTACAGTGCTTATGTTGTTTCCAGAGCTGTCATAAAAAGTTATGTAATTGGAATCAGATAATGCTATTAGAGAGCCTCCTGGAGATATAGAAACAGCTGACTGATCATAAGATATTATATTATCCTTTTCCAAGGTCTTTTTGCCGTCTTTCAGGAGCAGCAGCTTTGTTGGGCCTGCCCTGCCTCCGTTTGCAGTGTGCCATGCTACCGCAGCTGTTTTTCCATCAGCTGTAGCAGAAAAGCTGTCCAAATGAGCAGTTGAATCGTTGTCTGCTGTTGGTGTATATGTCCATGCAGCATCTGATAATTCATCTAAAGCCCAGTATGCTGAAGGCGCTAGAGTAGTTGATGTAGACACTGTAGTCTGGAGTGTGGTGCCTCTAAGTGTTGTGGTTGTTTCTCCTGTTGTCTGTTCTGTACATCCTGCAACCAGAATAGCCAAAACTAGAATGAAGGAAAAGAAAACTGGGTTTTTCATACTAATTAATATTCTATTTATGGTTTATATAGGTGTACGCAAATCTTTTGATTATGTCAAGACAGTTTTGCTATGTTTGCGGGAAAGAACCTTTCAAGGAAGGCTTGTGTAAAGATTGTTTTAAAGAGCCGGAGGAAAAAAAGAAAGAAGAAAAAGTTATAGAACAATGCACACGCTGCGGCTATTATAAAGACAAGATGAAATGGAAGTATTCTGAAACGAGACTTCCGGGAGCTAAAAAGTTTGTCTGTATTTTCTGCAATAAAAGACTTTCACATTATTATGAGACTGTTATACAGTTGAGAGGAAACTTTACTCCTGCCACTGCAAGGTTCACAGGAAAAGAAATAGATAGAATTGGAAAGAAAGACAGGCTTTCTTTCTATACTGTGAAAGATGTAAGGGGTGGGCTAGATTTTAAAGTTGGGAGCAAAGCTGCTACTAAAACTGTTGTTGGATTTTTAAGGAAGAAGGGAGCTGAAGTGAAAACAAGCTATGAGCAGGTTACAGAAATAGACGGAAAACCAGTAAACAGAAGCGTGTTTTCTGTGCGCTTTGCTCAGGCTTAAAAGGTTGGAATAAAAACAATTCTTGCCCCAGTGGCTCAGACCGGTAGAGTGGCTGAAGCATAAGCTGCCGAATTTCGTAAACAGCAGGCCGCAGGTTCAAAGCAAATCCCTTTTCCCTAAAAGGTCTTTGCAAACCCCAAAAGGGTGGAAAATCCTGCCTGGGGCTCCATTTGTTTTAGAAGGAGTTTAAATAGCTGGAAAACTATTTACAGCGCATGATAACCCCAGAACAGGAACTAGCAGAAATTTCAAGAACAAGAATACCGGCTCAGGGGGAAATTTTAGGGCTGGTTCTTGAGATGCTTGGAGCTGGGAAATTGAGAGTACAGTGTGATGATGGAAAGACAAGGATATGCAGGATACCTGGGAGGATGGGAAAAAGAGTATGGATAAACCCTCAGGACATAATTATTATGGAACCCTGGAAAGTACAGAGTGATGAGAGGGGAGATGTGGTATGGAAGTATACAAGAACACAGGCAAACTGGTTAAAGAAAAAGGGATATCTAAAAAAACTGGGAATTGAGTGATTGTATGGTAAGCCAAGTGCATGCAGTGCATATACTAGTAAAAACTGAAGAGGAAGCTAAAAAGGTTTTAGAACAGTTGAAAACAGGTGCAAACTTTGGGGAATTGGCAATGAAAGTTTCTTTGTGCCCTTCTAAGAGAAAGGGAGGAGATTTGGGATGGTTTGGAAGGGGCATGATGGTAAAACCATTTGAGAATACTGCCTTTACTATGGAAAAGGGAGAAACCAGCAATCCTGTTAAAACTGAGTTTGGATGGCATATTATAAGGGTTCTTGAAACAAGATAAGCTGTTTCTGCCTAGTTTTTTAAAAATAGGATTGTAAAACATGCCTATTATATTAAAATCATTTTGTTCTCCTAATTAAATTCTTGTTAGCTTTATATTCTGGATAAACAATAAATATAGAGAGAAAAGATAGATAGGAGGTGAAAAGAGTGGCAAAAAAGCCTTTTGGCGGATTCAGGATTGTACCAGATGAAAATTTGGCAAAAATAATAGGAAAGGGACCAGCTTCCCCTTCAGAGATGACAAAAAAGATCTGGCAGTATATCAAGAAGCATAAGTTATCAAGGTCTGGTTAAATAAGCTTAACTAAGTTAAAGGAGCTTGTTTTATGGGTTTAAACGAAATTAAAAGACCCATAAGCTAGTAGGCTTCTTCATCTTAGCCCTTTTTCTACTGTGGCAGCGCCTACATTCAAATATTTTCTCCCTTTTACTTAGAACTTTGACATACCCTATGTTTTGTGTGCTCAACGAGGAAGAGCAAATATCGCACTTCATTTTAAAGTCACTTCTCCCATTATAGTATGGCCTCCATATAAACCTATCTTTTAATTCGTCGTTTGACGTATTTTATTTCATTTTTGTCAATAAAGCTATAAAATGACAGTATTTGCCTAAAGAAGGTGTAAAACACTGGGCGAGAGTTTTTATACTGGAAGAGACAATATTGAACATGTCTTTGCTTAGAAAATTTGGAGTTGCTGTTGGGATTCTGTTAATGTCTGCTGCTGTAATTTCAACTATTATACTTTCTGTTCTAACTCAAATAACAGACTTTACTTCACTAAAACCTGTATTAACTGAAACTTTGAAGGGTTCTTTGCCGCAGCTTGCAGACCAGAGCAAAATATCAATCTTTTACAAAGCACTTAAGTTTCAGTGTGATAAAAATCCGGAAGGTTCAATAAAGCTGCCGTTGGATGGGCAGGAACTTTCTCTTGAGTGTTCTGTGATTAGCAACAGTACGGAAGAAACTATTTTAGATAATGCTGTTGGAGCATTGTTCCAAAAAACCTACTACAAGGATTATGGATGTGATTTCATGACTTGTGTTAGCTCGGGTGAGACAGGAGGCGGCCTGCTTTTCCTCTCAAGCTCTTCAAACACATTCTTCAAAAACACTATGGGAATTACTGTTGCACTTTCAATAATTTTTGCGTTGTTAGTGGTTGGTGCTGCTGAAACCTGGGATGGAAGACTGAAAGCTCTTGGCATAACATTGATTATAGATGGAATTCCGTTCTTTTTGGTTGGGAGCCTAAAGCTTCTTGTACCAACTATTGAGGGTCCTCTCGGGAATGTTGTTTCGACATTTTTGGATAAGGTAATAGGACTTATGACTTTTAACTTCCAGATTGTATTTTTCGCTGGAGTTTTAGTTACAATAGCAGGGTTTGTTCTTGGATTTGTAATAAAAAAGAAAGCTGCAAAAACACCTGAAAAAAAGGAAGATAACAAGAAAAAGAAATAATAAAGCATTATAAAGTGCAGCATACAAAGCAGGCTATGGCAAAGGCATTTGACAAAAGAATAGACCTGTCAGAAGCAAGGAAATCCTGGTCTGGGATATTTGATGAGAGTACAATACTTTCTATAAATAAACTCATGAAAAAGGGGTTTGTAAAGGATATAGGAGGTGTTGCAAAAGAGGGAAAGGAGAGTATTGTTCTTGCTGGAGTTGGATCTGATGGTTCAGTTGCCATAAAAGTGTATGCTGTGAATGCAACAAAATTCAAACGTATGGAAACCTATATTTTCGGGGATAAGAGATTTTCAAAGATAAAGAGAGACAGGCGCTCTGTTATTTTTGCATGGTGCAGGAAGGAATTTAGCAACCTGAAGCTTGCTTTTGGAAAGGGTGTTAACTGCCCTGAGCCACTGGCTTTCCAGAACAATGTACTTGTTGAAAGGTTTATTGGCTCTTACCCAACACCTGCACCAAGGCTATCTGACTGCATACATTCTGATTTAGACTGGAAAGAGCTGTTCAAATCTGTGCTGGAACAAATGAAAAAGATGAATATGGCTGGTATTGTGCATGGGGACCTTTCAGAATACAATATGCTTTACTGGGAGGGAAAACCGTATATTATAGACCTGTCTCAAGGTGTTTTGTTATCCCATCCGGATGCCCATGAATTTTTAGAAAGAGATGTTAAAAATGTGTGCAGCTTTTTTAGAAAGCTTGGTGTAGACTGTGAAGAAACCGAGGCAATGAGTGTGATTGAAAATGATTAGTTCCATTTTGGTTCCCAAGGACAGGATAGGGGTTGTAAATACAAAGATAAGAGAAAAAATTGAAGCTGAGATAAAAGTAAAGGTTAAGATTGATGGGAATGCTGTTATATTGGATGGGGAAGGGTTTGAGCTTTTTCAGGTGAAAAACATAATACATGCTATTGGACGTGGATTTTCTCCTCAGAAAGCATTCCGCCTTTTGGACCCTGAACAACAGTTGGATATACTGGATTTAGGAGAGCTTTCAGAGAGGAGGAGGGAAGTTGTTAAAGGGAGGATTATTGGAAGGGCTGGTAGGACAAGGGAACTTATAGAGGAATTTACAGGAGTTTCTCTCTCTGTTTATGGGGATACTGTATCACTTATTGGAACATTTGAACAGATAAAAAATGCGAGAGAAGCTGTGCAAATGATTATACAGGGCTCTATGCACTCTACAGTATATAGATTCCTAGAACATCTAAAGCTTTAAGTAGTGGGCTGGGCAGAAAATAAAGGGAAAGAAGTTTTGGTGATTTTTTGGCAGAGAAAGGAAAAACAGCGGAAGAGCTTGCAGGGAAAATGCGCGATATATCTATTGCAGAGTTTTTTGAGAAAAACAGGCATTTGCTTGGGTTTGATAATCCAGCTAAAGCCCTGTTAATGGTTGTGAAAGAAGCTGTAGACAACTCTTTAGATGCTGCAGAGGATGCAAGGATTTTGCCTGAAATAAAGGTTGGAGTAAAGCTTCCTAGGGAAATTTTCAGGGTTCTGCTTGAGGATGGAACAGAATTTGGAAGGGTTGTAATTGAAAATGGAAATACACTTTTAATTGTTGGGGAAGAAAAAACAAAACCAACAGAAGTAAAAGAAAGGGACAGGGAAAGGGTGTTTTTGTTTACTCTTGGGGAAACAAACTACAAGTTCAAAATACATAAAAAGGAAAAAGAAGAGGTTTATGAATTTCTGAGGGGGAGAACAGAATTAAAAATAAACAAAATCCCTGCTGACAGGTTTATTGTATTTGTTGAGGATAATGGTCCTGGAATTGTAAAGGAAAATATACCAAAAGTTTTCGGGAAGCTCTTGTACGGGAGTAAATTCGCTGGCGGTAGACAGGGTAGAGGACAGCAGGGGATTGGAATTTCGGCAGCTCTTTTGTATGCCCAATTAACAACTGGAAAACCTGCGCGCATATGGTCCCGCATATCTGATAAAAAACCTGTCTATTATTATGAACTGAGAATAGACACAACAAAAAACGAGCCTATAATACTGGAAGAAAAAGCATTGAAAGAAGGTATAAAGGAACATGGTGTAAGGGTTGAACTGGAAATAGAAGGAAAGTATATGCAGCGCTTCCATTCTGTGGAGGAATATTTGAAACAGACTGTTGTTGTTAACCCATTTGCAAAAATAACCTATACGGACCCTGAAGGAAACACAATAGTTATTGACAGGGTTGTAAATGAGCTTCCTGTACAATCAAAGCCACTGAAACCACACCCACATGGAGTGGAGATGGGAATGCTGGAGAGGATGTCAAAGCTTACTATATCCAGAACAACTTCCGGTTTTCTTACAAATGATTTTTGCCGTGTAGGTCCGCAGACCGCTGAACAAGTCTGCAAACTTGCCGGAATAAAGCCCTCCTCAAATCCCCATGAGCTTGATCATGATAAAATAGAAAAACTCTGGAGAACTATAAAGGGATTTAATTTCATGAAACCTCCACTGGACTGTTTATCACCAATAACAGAGGAAAAGTTCGTTGCCGGAATGAAAAAAATGTACAATGCAGAGTTCATAGAAACTGTGAGCAGACCTACTGCTGTTTACAGGGGAAGCCCCTTCCAGATTGAAGTTGCAATTGCTTATGGGGGAGATCTTCCTAAAAATGAACCTGCCAAAATATTAAGATTTGCTAACAGGGTTCCTTTGCTATATCAAGCTGGCTCATGCGCCACAATAAAAGCAATACAAAAAATAGACTGGAGGCATTATGCTATTGATACACAGGGTTCCATGCCAATTGGACCTGTTGTTATAGCGGTTCACATGGCTTCTGTCTGGATACCTTATGTTTCTGAAGCAAAGGAAGCAATAGACCCATATCCGGAAATTGTAAAAGAGATAAGGCTTGCCTTGCAGGAAGCTGCGCGCAAACTGCAGCGTTTCCTTTCTGGTCGCAGGAGGGCGCAGGAAAAGCAACAGCGCCAGAGCCTGTTTGAAAAATATATACCAGAAGCTGCTGAAGCTTTGGCAAAGCTTTCTGATGAAGATAAAGGAAAGATAAAATCTTGCCTTGAGAAAATGCTAAAGAAGGGTAACATTATTATTGATACAGAGGAGGAAGTTAAAGCTCCGGAAGAGAATAAAGAAGAGGCTGAAAAAGAAACAGAGTGATGAAAATGGCTGAAAAAAATACAGAATCAAAGAAAAAGCTTGTAGACTTTGGGAAAGGACTTGTAAAGCAGGCTGAGAAGGGGGAAAATCCTGCAATGGATGTGCCTATCAGAACACTTTCAAATGTAAATTACAGCCAAAAAACAGGAATGCTTTCCCTCGGTATAAAAAGCTCTAAAAGATTTTTCTTTAATGTTGCTCACGTTCGTAAATTCGTACAGACAGCTGAAGTTGCTGCCCTTGCTAAAGAACTTTTGACTGTGGATAAAAGCCTGAGTTTAAGGCAGGCTTTCTATGCTATCCGCAGAACAATAGCTGGTACAAACATAGACATTGTAGACGATCAGGTAGAATCTAACAAAGCTCTGGAAGACTTAGAACTTATAACAGACATAAGCAGGGAACAACTGCACATAAATGCAAACAAACTTGGTTCCATTGCAGGAAATGTAATAATAAAAGACAAGGGTATTGGAGGGAAGGAAATTTTAATAGACTGGTCAAAGCAGGGTTCTGGAGGATGGAGCATACCAAGCAGAGTAGAACATTTAGAATTCAAGAAAGTAGATGCAAAATTTGTTATTTACATGGAAAAGGCTGCAATGTGGGAGAGACTGAATGAAGATGAAATCTGGGACAAGCTTAACTGTATAATTATTTCCTCACAGGGTCAGGCAACACGAGGAATCAGAAGGCTGCTGCAACGATTAAACACTGAAGAGAAGCTACCGATTTACATACTTACTGACTTTGATCCTTGGGGGTTCTATATTTACTCTGTTATAAAAACCGGCTCTATTTCCCTTGCACATGCTTCCGAAAGGCTGGCTGTTCCTTCAGCCCGCTTCCTTGGGCTCACAGCAGATGACATTGAAAAATACGCACTTAAAAAACATATTATAAGGTTCAAGGATGTGGACCTGAAAAGGATAGATGAAATTTCAAAATACGCATGGTTCAAGGACAAGAAAGAATGGCAGAAGCAATTTGAACTTATGAAGCAGATGAAAGGCAAAGTTGAGTTGGATGCTTTAGTAAGCAGAGGGATTTCCTTTGTGTCTGAAAAATACCTGCCGGAAAAGCTAAAAGCCAAGGACTTTTTGGACTAAAATAACAGATATTTAAGATTTTGCTGCGCAATTAAACATGGTTTTTATGGGTACTGGCATTGATTTGGGGCTTCCAAGAACATTTATCAGGAATTTGGAGACTGATGAGAGATTATTTTTTGGGAGAAGGGTAACTGGGTTAGAAGAAAAAAGGTACAGAGACAGACTGGCTCAGGGTAGAGATGCTGGACTCTATGTTCCAGAAAACCCTGTTATAACAATTGGGGGTACTTCAGGCTGTGGAAAGGGTGGATTTGTTGGAACTCTGCAATATTGTTTAAAAACAGATTATGGACTGGTTCTGCCAGTAACAACTGCAGGGCAGTTTATGCGAGAAGCTGCTGAAAGGTATCACTTCACTGATTTAATGAAATTTTTAGAATATTGTAAAGAAAACACTGAAATGGGTGAGATGATAGATAAAGAAATAGATACAAAAACCTTACAGACTGCAATTACTGTGGGAGGAATATTTGATGGCAGATTAGCTCCGCTTGTTGCAGGTAGATGGGGATTAAGAACATTGGTAAAGGTTCCTGATGTTGGTATAATTGGACAGAGGATTTCTATGGATGATAACAGGCCAGAAAACAGGGAAAGGAAAAGTAAAAGATTGCCTAACATTACTCCTGAAGAAGCAACGCTAATTACAGTAAAAAGAGACTCTGAGGATATTGCAAGGTATGGGAGGTTCTATGGGATTGAAGACTTTAGAGTGGAACTGGAAAGGGTTGCAACTGTTGTGGTTGACAATTCAGCTAATGTGGAAAGGAGGAAGAGAGAAAGTTTTAGGGATGCTTTCATGCGCAGCGATGCATGGACAAAATTTTACAAAGGTGTTACAGGATGGCTTGAAGCTGAAGGTTTTGTTGAATAGAAAACCTTATATTCTGCTTATGCACTTAATCCTAGAATGGGAAAAATACCTACTATAATTGTCTGCGGACCTCCTGTTTCCGGAAAAACAACTCTTGCTGAGCAGCTTTCAAAACATTATAAAATAAAGCACTACAATACAGGAGATTTGCTTAAAGAGTTCTCTCGGCGCTACGGATTTAAGCCTGGAGGAAAGGACTGGTGGGAAACCACAGAAGGATTAAAGTTTGCTGAAATAAGGAAGCATGATTCAAGCATAGACAAAGCTTTTGATAAGTACATTATTTCCCTTGCAAAAAAAGGTAATTGTGTTATGAGCAGCTGGACAATGCCATGGCTTTTCCATGGAAAGGCAATAAAGCTGTGGGTTACTGCTTCTGATTTAGTTAGAGCCCAAAGAATGGTAAAGAGGGATAAAACAAGCATAGCTTCGGCTGTTAAAAAGCTGAAAGCAAGGGACGAAAAGAACTATGCAATTTACAAGAAAATATACGGTATTGCCTTCGGCAGAGACCTGAAGCCATTCGATATTATTCTGCACACAGACAATCTCAGTCCAGATCCTGTTTTCCACTATGCTGTTATAATGATAGACAACTGGCTCCGCAGCCATTGATTTAAATAATCGTATTCTTTATTTCTGTGTGAGGGGCAGTAGCTCAGCTCGGGAGAGCACACTCTTAATTAAAGAGGCTTAAACGGCTGAAGACCGTGGAACTGCATACCTATTGTGTGCAGTGCGGAATGTCGCGTGTTCAAATCACGCCTGCCCCACCACTCTAACTTTTAAGCTTGCGAAACTAATTTTATCCATGCTTGTTAGGATAATACCTGTAGGGACTGTTTCAGAAAAGCTTTTGAAAGAAGTTTCCGGGGGAATAGAAAATACACTGGGAATTAAAACCAGAGTTATGGAAAATCTTGTTGTTCCTAAGGAATCTTATAATGCTCTGAGAAGGCAGCATGATGCAGATAAAATGATTGATTTGCTTTGCAAGAACCAAGTTGCACAGTATATAGACAGAGATTTGCCTGCACTTTTTATAACAGATGCGGACTTGTATGCAGACAAAATGAACTTTGCATTTGCTGTTGAAGATCCTGTTTATTCTGTTTCCATTATTTCCATGGCAAGATTGAGAACAGAATTCTATGGACAGGGAATAAACCTTTACCTTCTTGGAGAAAGGGTTACAAAAGAAGCTGTACATACTTTAGGCCATCAATTGGGATTGGAACATTGCTTTAGACCTACCTGCGTAATGAGCCCGTCTCCTTCTGCTGGGGACGTGGATAAAAAGCAGAAAATAATGTGCAGGGACTGTGAAGTGAAAGCTTCCAAAGTTATTTCTTTGCCAAGATAGAACAGTGTTTCCTTAACAGTTCAGCTTTTGGGTATCCTGCTATAAAATCATCTGAACAGAAATACGGAAGCTTTTTTGCCATTATTTTTGGCTCGGCTATTGTTTTAATTGGTTTTACAGACTTGGAAAGCTTTGCTTTTAGTATTTCTTTATGAATAATTTTCCCATTATTTTCAAAATTGAGAGCAAAAGCTGTTGGCAAGGTAAAGATCAGAGCAATGGAAAAGGCTGTAAATAAAACAAATATCTTCATATGCAGAGTTTGGAATGTAAAGGATTTAAACACGCTTCGGAAAGGGAAGGTTTAAAAAGAATTGGGAAGAAAGGATTCTGTTGAATATGCTGACGGGAAAGCTGGAAAATGACAAAGTTGTTGTTGAAGGCCCCGAAGCAAAGGAGCTATACGAAACAGGCTGGTATGGTAATCCGCTTGGAAGTGGATTTGAACTGGACCAGATAGAAGCAGCAGCTCTTTTGGAGAGGGGAAAGCTAGAGGTAGTTATAGGAGAGCAAAAACTTTCTTTGAAAGAAATTCTGAATTATTGTTCTGAAAGGGACGAGCATTTCATGGCCCGTTATTCAGTATACAAAGACCTGAGGGAACGTGGATTAGCAGTGAGAACAGGATTTAAGGGATGTGATTTCAGGGTTTATGAACGTGGTGCAAAACCTGGGAAAGCTGAAACAGTGAAATGGATTGTTTTTACTTCAGCAGAAGATTATCCATGTGCTTTAGAGCAGCTTGGGAAAGCAATAAAACTTGCACAAAATATAAAATCTGTTGCACTCTGGGCTGTTGTGGATAATGACTCTGACTGTACTTACTACATAATAGAATCTCCGAAGGTGGGATAAAATGATAGAAGTTGTTTTAGCAGAAAATAGAGCTGTTGTATGGGACAGGGAAAAGGGAAATGAGCTGTTTGAAGAGCTTTATCTGGGAAAGCCCAGGGAAGACAGGCTTGAACTTGCGTTAATAGAAGCTGCATATTTACTGGATATTGGAAAGGTAACTATGGTGGATAAGACAGGAAAAGAGGTTGGAAAGGAGGAAATGTTCCAGTATTGCAACCAAAAAGATCCGCGCTTCAGCTTCCGCTATGCTGTTTACAAAGATTTGAGAAACAAAGAACTACCAACCAGAACAGGGTTTAAGTTTGGATGTGACTTCAGGGTTTACAACAAAGGTGTGAAACCACTGAAAAGGGGGCCTAAAAGTGCTGGGGAACACACAAAATGGATTGTGTTTGCTGTTCCGGAAAACTATGTTTTCTCTTTCCCTGAACTCAGCAGAGCTGTCAGATTAGCCCATAATATCCGCGCAAACATGCTCTGGGCTGTTGTTTACAAAGATTCTGTTGGATATTATGCGGTAAAGTTCTTCAAGCCATGATAAAATTTTATTATTTAAGCTTCAAAAGCAACTATTTATACAGGCACTGGGAAATTTGAGAGTGATTCCATGTTAGTAAGCGATATAATGAGCAGGGATTTTTTGTATCTTAAGCCTTCAGACCCTGTTACAAAGTTTATTTCTATGATGGAAATGGAACATGTTCATGAAGTTCCGCTGCTTGATGGTAAAAAATTCAGGGGTATGGTAAATTTTGAGTCTCTTGCATCAAAAGGTATAACAGACCCAAGCAGGCAAAAACTAGCTTCTATTGTTGGTCCAAAACCTGCTTCTCTGGAGGGGGGTAAAAGCTTAGATGAAGCGGCTACACTGCTTTTACAAACTGGGCTTAGGGCTTTACCTGTTATGGAAAAGGGTAATGTTATTGGATTGCTTTCTATAACCGATGTTGTTAGAGCTGCAGCCGATACAAGAATGTTTAAGGATGGGGTTGCAAAGCTTGTAATGTCCAAACCAGAAACAGTTACACTGGATACGGACATAGGAAGTGTCAGGGTTATTATGCGCCAGCATAATGTTTCACGAATCCCGGTAGTGGACGAGAAGGGAGATTTGGCAGGAATAGTTACTGTTTTTGATCTTATACAATCTTTAAAACAACCAAAGGAAAAAATGGGCTGGTTCTCTATGGCTGCTGAAATGGACAGAGTCGCTAACCTTCCTGTGAGTATTGCACTAAACAAGAACCCTGTTGTTGCAAAAGAAAACGCAAAACTTTCTGATGTTGTCGGCTTAATGACTAAATATAAAAATTCAGGTGTTGTGATTACAGATGGGAAGAAACCAATTGGAATTGTTACACTAAAAGACCTTCTGGAATATTTTGTGTCAGGTTTCAGAAAAGAGGGGATTTATTATCAGGTTATTGGTCTTGATGAAGAGGATGAGTTTACACTGGAAACTGTGGACAGGATGATAAGAGATGTTCTGAAAAAAATAGCTTCTGTTGAGGAGGTGCAGTTCTTTTTTGTGCATTTCAAAAAGTACAAAAGCAAGGGTCTTAAAACAAAATATTCTGTGCGTATAAGACTGAGAACAGGAAGGGATCTTTTCACTTCCCGCTCCTGGGCATGGGATGCAAGGGATGCTGTTGGGGAGGGATTGGATAATTTGGAAAGGGAAGTTTTCAAAGAACGTGGAATGATAAAAACAAAGTTATTCAAGAACCTTAAAAAGATAAAAGATTATAGGGGCGGGGCTTAGTGCAGACTATTTGTGATAGATGTGGAGAGTCTATAAAAAAAGTTGGAAGGCTTACAAATGTGCACTGGAAAGGGCTGAAACAAAAGATATGTAAATTCTGCAAGAGAAAACTGAAAATTGCCTATCATTAGTGCATCCATCTGTTTTCCCATCTATTAAATTCTCTGTCTGTAAAAGCCTGCTTTCCTTTCTCACTGAACAAAGGTTCACCAAACTGCTTTCTTAGTAAAAATCCTATAATAAATCCAAAGAACAGACCTGCTAAATGTGCTGTGTTTGCTGTGCCTGCTGGAAAAAATACGCCGAAAATATCTATTGCTATCCATACTGCCGAAGCCACTATCATTGGCATTGGTATACCGAAAACAAATACAGTTAACTTGGGCCTTAGCACAGCCAATGTTCCCATTATAGCAAATACAGCTCCCGAAGCACCTATAGCTGAAGGGTAAAACAGGAAAGCTGCTATACCAGCTATAACACCACCCACAAAGTAAATAAACATAAACCTTTTCCCTCCTATAAGTTTTTCCAGTATAATACCAAACAATCCAAGAGCAAACATATTGTAAAATATATGCTCAAATCCACCATGCAGAAACATATGAGTTACAAATTCCCATGGCTTTCCAAGGGCTTCTGCAGAGTTTAGTGCAAAATTGTTTGTTATCCATGGGAAAACCATCTGTAAAACAAAAACAACAGCTGTTATTGCTATTATCCTCACAGACCAATACTCTTCCAGTCCCATACTCACACCTTTTGATAAACCCTTAAAATCCTAGTTAACCTTGTTTTCCCGTCTATTGTAAAGCTCTCTAACAGCTTCATGTTTTTCTGTGTAACTGGAGCTGCAACAGTATTGATACCTTTGAAAAATGGGAGTGTTATAACAATCTTTCCCCCTAGCCTGAGTATTTTGTTTGCTTCTGAAAAAAACCCTGTATATAGGGAGGATAGATCTGAGAAAACAGACCTGAGATGTTCTTCTGTTTCTTTTCCAGTTAAGGGTGGCCCTAGGAAAGGCTCTGTTATAATTGCTGATATACTATCTGGCTGGAAGTGCTCAGAAAGTTCCCTGCTATCAGAAATATCCAGCTTCCATGTACCAACAGGAGTGAACTTCTCAGAAAACCACCTTAAGTTTTCAGTTGCAGCAGTTATTGCTTTCCCGTCAATATCAGAACCAACTGCATTAAACCCTGCTGCAACAACCTCCTGCACTATTGTTCCATACCCACAAAACGGGTCTAGCACAGTATCATTAGCTTCAGCTCCGGAAAGATTTACCATTATTTTAGCGAGTGAAATTGGCATTGACTGAGCTGGTCTCTGCATTGGCCTGCCTGTATCCCTCAGTTTGAAGGAAAATGGATCATAGACCCATATAGTTTTCCCTTTGTATAGGCTCTTTCCCTGAACCAAAATAATCTCACGTCCTATCAAATTTTTCTTCAAAATCTCAACAGCTGTTGTAAATGACTTTCTGCTCTCAAAGTACCTGCTCTTTTTGCCTTCTGCCTTGGCTTTTTCTTTCATACTTTTAGCAAATTCTTTCTGCGTTTTTTTTGAGTTTTTTGGAAGATAAGCTGAAACACTAAACATACCATCCGGAACAAATTCCGTATCCAACAGCTCCGCTATCTTTATTGTACCCCCTAACCTGCCCATTTCAAAGTGCATTGCAGTCTCGCCCAAAAGAAAATCTTTCCCCTCATCTATAATTACAAAATCATGCACAAGCGCCTTTATCTCAGCCTTGCTCAGCTCTGCATTCTGTCCAAGAATGAAAATGTATTTCATACCATCAGAATTTTGCGGCAGACTTAATAAACTTGCCCAAGCCTTCTATTGGAACCCTCTCCTGCTTCGTGCTGTCCCTGAACCTCACTGTCACAGCTTTGTCCTCAAGTGTCTGATAGTCTACTGTTACAGCAAATGGTATGCCTATCTCATCTACCCTTGCATACCTTCTACCTATAGAGTCTGATTCATCATAAAGAACTTCCAGTCCCTCTTTACTAAGCAGGTCAAAAACCTCCTGAGCTTTCTTATCAACTCCATCTTTCTTTACAAGCGGGAAAACAGCAACAGAATATGGAGCTAACGCAGGTGGAAAGGCAAACCAAACCCTCTTTTCATCTTTCCTATAGGTAGAAACCAACAACAGGAAAAGTGTCCTGTTAATTCCAAAGCTTGGCTCATACATGTTAGGCAAAACATGTTTGTTGTCCTCGAAAACTGTCAGCTTTTGCTTTGAGAACTGCTGATGCCTGCTAAGGTCATAATCTGTGCGCCAAGCATTATTCACACACTCAACCCATCCAAAATCCTCTGTATAAACTTCAAAGTCCCAGTGCACTTTTGCATAGTGGGCTCTTTCCTCTGGCAGAAGCTCTTTAAAGCGCAGGTTTTTCCTTTCAAAGCCCAGAGACAAGTAGAACGTGAAGACCTTTGCCAAATAGTAAGCTGTAATCTCATTTGGCACCCAGCCCTTTTTCAAAGCCCCTTCTATACTAACTTCAACTTCTTTTCCTTCCTTTCCCTTTCTAAGCTCTGCCGGGAGAATCCTTATGTTTTCCTTACTAATGTTCTCAAATCCTGCAAACTCCTTTTGCTCTGAATTAAAGAAAACCTGAAGCTCAGCCATATCAAACTCCCTCATTCGGAGCATTATGTTGCGTGGAGAAATCTCATTCCTAAAGCTCCTACCTACTTGTGCTATCTTCAGTGGAAGCTTACCCCTCATTGTCCTGTAAACATTTGGAAAGTCTAAAACAGAACTTTGGGTGGTTTCTGGCTTCAGATAGGCTTTCTGCTCTCCAGTCGGTCCCACACCAACAGAAAACATAAGGTTGAAAACAAAAACCTCCGACAGAGTACCTTTGCATTTGGGACAGCGCAGCTTTTCTTTCTCTATTATAGCTGTCAGCTCCTCACAGCTCTTTCCTTCAAGCTTTTCTTTTCCCTTTAAGAACTCCTCAATAAAATGATCTGCCCTAAACCTGCTCTTGCACTTCTTGCACATTGTTTGTTTGTCATTAAACCCTTCAGAGTGGCCTGAGGCCTGCCAAACTATTTCCGGTAAAATATCTGTTGTCTCTATTTCGTATGCATTCTCCCCCCTAACAAAAATATTTTTCCACTCAGCAAGAAAGTTACCCTTAAGCCTTGTTCCCAACGGCCCCCAGTTCCAGAAACCTGCTATTGGCTTGTAAATTTCTGCAGCTGGCCAAAAGAACCCTCTGCGCTTTGCTATACTCTCTACTTCCTCTGCAACCATGGGTTTGTTTTGCACGCGAGCGAATAAAAGCTTTCTTTCCTAGTCAGAAATCCTGCCCACCTGCTTTATATATCACCCATGAGTAACTATTAAATAGAGGTGACAGAGATGAGGGATTTACTTTGGGCACAAGGGGTTGAACGTCTTTCTAGAGCTATCTCTGTCGCATAGGGAAAAGCAAGTTCTGCACAAGCTAAAAGATATTGATGGACTAACAATCTCAGCTGCAGCGCGCCTGCTAAAGAAGGAAATGCCTGAGAGCACTGCAAAGTACACTCTACGGGGATTGGAGAAGAAGGGGGTAATTGTTAGAAACAGCCCATTATACATTACTCCATTTGGCAAGTTTCTGTTGGGGGTGTTGGAAAAATGAGAGGGGAAGGTCTTTGGGCAAGTAGATATTTATGTAGATAGATTTGCAAAGGAACGTGGAATAAACTTAACCCAACGGTTTTCTAGCGGCAATTCTGGGGCTCTGGTATACAGGGGTGTAAAGGGACCGCATTGTGAATTTCCTTTGTACATACCACCAAAACCACCTTTAAATGTAGTTGTAAAGATTGCTGCAGGTGGAAAGGGAAGAAGGGAAATAGAAGATAACATACGAGGTTACACTGCTATCAGGGAGGATGGTATAGGCTATGTGTTGCCATTAATAATAGAAGAGTGCAATAAGGGAGAATTTGCGGCAGTAGTAATGGAGGATCTTGGTGATAGTTTCTATGATACGGCTTTAAAACATGAAACCCCTGTTGAATTATATAAGGATCTTATTCTGGCATTCAGGGACTTGTGTATAGTTACATTGAAACTTGATGATGAATCTAGAAGGATGTTAAATGAAGTGAAGTCAAACATAAAATCTAAGTATGAGGGTGTTTTGAAAAGACGGGGATTTGTAGACGATAGAGATGTTAAACTTGTTGACGGACTTGACACTAACGCTCTCTCTCCACATTACAGTGCCTTTGGTTGTTACGACTTCACGCCGGAAGACGTTTTCTTGAGAGAACGTAATATAAAATATCCTGACCCTAAAAGTAGGGTTAGAGGTTGTCCTATAATTTCTTTAGCTGCTTTTGCTGGAGTTTCGAGAGATTCTTACAATCTGCCAGGAGCTAGAGAAGGATATGCGACCATGGAATCGTTTGCTGTGAATGAAGTTGGACCAATAATAGGAATAACTGAAGACCATGCTTCTGCCCTGTTTAATTTAGGTAGAGCTATGCAACTGTCAATATCTTCAGTGTATAGGGTCGATAAAGATATGGAACGTGCAAAGGAGTTTGGAAGAATGAGTATAGAGCATCTGGAAAAGGCTTCAAAATTTGAAGCTATAGAACGTATGAGAAAGGAGGTACGCAGGAGTTGAAAGGCTTAAAAACCAGCTGAACAAAGTGATAGATATGGCAAAAGAGTTTGTTGTAACACCGTATGAAGTTGAGGGAAAGGTTGACTATGAAAAGCTTGTGGAAGATTTCGGAGTAAGTTTGATAGATGAAAATATACGGAAGCACTTCAAAAATATGCCGCTTTTAATGAGGCGTGGCTATATTTACGCACATAGAGATTTTGACAAAATACTTAGGGAGAAAAAGTTTGCTATTGTTTCTGGCAGGGGTGTTTCTGAAAAGATGCACTTGGGGCATCTTGTGCTAATGAAATTTGTAAAGGAGCTGCAGGATATATTTGGCTGCTTTGTTTTTATACCGTTTTCAGATGATGAAAAATTCCTTTACAAAGAAAACTTGGATTTTGATTCTGTTGAAAAATTTGTTGATGAGAATTTGCTGGATGTTATTGCTATAGGATTTGACCCTGAGAAAACCAAAATAGTAGTGGATATGAAAAACATGAATCAGGATGTCTATAATCTTGCTATGAAATGTGCGAAAAAGCTTACGCACAGCACTGTTAAGTCTGCTTTTGGGTTTACTGATGAACACAATATAGGCATAACATTCTATCCTGCAATGCAGGCAGCTCACATACTTTATCCATCAGAAAAAATGAAGCTGCCAGTTTTGGTTCCGGTGGCAATTGATCAGGATGTTTTTATACGGCTTGCAAGGGATATTGCAGAAAAAAGTGGACTTCCAAAGCCTGCTGCACTTTTGTGCAAATTCCTTCCTGGACTGAAAGAAGGTGGAAAAATGTCTGCTTCTGACCCAACTAGTGCCATTTACACAACAGATACTCCTGTAGAAATAAAAGAAAAAATCATGAAACATGCATTTTCCGGAGGCAAAATATCTGTTGAAGATCATAGAAAACTTGGAGGAAACCCTGATATAGATATTGCTTATCAGTATCTGACTTTCTTTGAGGAGGATGATAAAAAGCTGAAGAAAATATACGATGACTATAAATCTGGGAAGATGCTTACTGGGGAATTGAAGCAGATTTTGATAGACAAATTAAACACTTTCTTAAAAGAACATCAAAGGAAGAGGGAACAAGCTAAAAAGGTTCTGGATAAGTTTATGCTCAGGGACTGAACTGTACTTTTTCGCTGGAATAAACCCTCCCCTTCCAATGAGCACCTAAGCCAAAGATACCGCGCAGGGTTGAAGTAAGGCCTGCAAAAAAGTAAACTAAAGCTGCTATTGGATAAAGGGGGGAGTATCTTGCCTTGGATCTTAGTCCCTTATAGATTGCTGCCATCTTCCCGAGACTTATTATATAGGCAACTCCTGCCCATATGGAAGAACCGAAGGAGAGGATAAAGACTGCTGCTGGCAACAGGTAGAATACTGAAACATAAAGGAGAATTAAAGCTGCTTTGGCAGGCCTGTGGTTTGTGAAAGCATAGAAGTTTTTAGTCCAGCTTTCTAATAGCTCTGAAAAGTTCTGGTGCATTCTTGTCTCAAAATAGTTCTGAGCTGTTAAAACCCTTAGCCTTAAGCCAGAGGTTTTAATCAATCCTGCAAGGGAAACATCCTCTATCATGTTGCCTTTCACCTTTTCATGTCCACCAATTTTCTCATAAGCGTTCCTGTCAAAGAGCATATACTGACCGTCAGCCATCCAACTGCCTGAATTGTCATCATTTACTTTTTTGCCGCCTGAAAGTGTAGTTATTACACCAACTATAAAGGGAAGTATAATTTTTTCAGAGAAGACTCTGTAAAAAAGTTTTGGTCCAAGTGTCAATAAACCAACTTTCTGTTCCATAGAATAGCTTATGCTGTTTTTTAGCAGGTCTTTATGGTGGGTTGTATCACCATCAGTAAAAAGGAGAAACTCTCCCTTTGAGGCTTTGTAACCCAGAAAACAGGCATAATTCTTTCCAACCCAGCCCGAAGGGAGGCTCTCTTCATGTATAAGTTTTATGCCTTTCAGGGTTTTGAGGTATTCGTATGTACCGTCTGTTGAGCTTCCATCCACAGCTATTATCTCTTTGTTTGGATAGTCCAGATTCAGTATAGATTCCATGCACAGTTTTATGTTGTCTATCTCGTTCCTGACAGGAACTATTATAGAAACCATGGGATAGTATTGTATTTTACCTGCTGGAGGGAGTTTTGGAAAGTTCCAGAGGAGCTTGAAAGATATAATGGCCTCTAGAAGAACCAGTGCTGCTATATACTCCATGACCATGCAGATCCTGCTGCAGTCTTGGTTTTAAAGGAATTAAAATGCTTATATTTTGGTAAAAACCAGTGATTTGTATGGAGCTAACAGAAGAAGGGAAAAAATATGTAAAGGTGGGGTTGCCGGAGCGAAGGCTTTTGCAGCTTCTGCTTAATGGAAATGTAAAAATTGTTGAGCTGAAGGGAGTTGAAGATTCTGCTATTGGTTTTAACTGGGCGAAAAAGCTGGGCTGGATTAAGGTTTCTTCAGGCATGTTAGAGCTTACAAAGGAGGGGAGAGGAGCAGCTGGAAACAGGACAGAGTTGGAGGAGGCATTGGGACTGATTTCGGTTGGCAGGGATATCTCTGGAAACTTGCTTAAACAGCTGGAAGACAGGGGACTTGTAACTGAGAAAAGGAAAGCTGTTACAATAGAGGGAGAGATTGCACAATTAACGCCTGAAATGATAATTTCCGGGGCATGGAAAGGGGCAAAGTTCAGGAAATATGATGTGAAAACTCCTGCACCAGCTGTTTTTGCAGGCAAAATGCAGCCCTATATTGAAGCTATAGAAGAGGCAAAGGATATACTGGTTGGGATGGGGTTCCAGGAAGCTGCTGGACCTTTTGTGGAAGAGGAGTTCTGGAACTTTGATACTCTTTTCCAAGCCCAGAACCATCCTGCACGTGAGATACATGATAGCTTTGTTGTTTCTGGAAGGGGAAAATTGTTGGATAAGGGATTGGTTGAAAGAGTGAAAAAAGTTCATGAGAACGGCTGGATTACTGGAAGCAAGGGCTGGCAGTATTCATGGTCAGCTGAAAGAGCAACCAAACTAATGCTGCGCTCGCACACAACAGCTGTTTCTGGCAGGTTTTTGAACCAGAATAAAACCCCGCCGCAGAAAATGTTTTGTATAGACAGGGTTTTCAGGCCAGATGTGCTGGATAAAACCCATCTAATTGAGTTTGACCAGTGCGATGGTATTGTAATGGGAGAGAAGCTTAACTTAAGAGAATTGCTTGGGATATTGAAAGAATTTGCTGTTGTTTTCACTGGTTCAGAAAAGGTAAAATTTATACCAAGCTATTATCCCTTTACAGAGCCTTCTGTGGATATGGCTATATGGTTTCCGAAATTGGGAAAGTGGGTAGAAGCTGCAGGAGCTGGAATGTTCAGGCCTGAACTCTTGGCTGCTTTGGAAATTAAGAACCCTGTCATAGCATGGGGAATTGGACTGACAAGGCTTGTTATGTTAAAAATGGGATTGGAGGATATTAGAATGCTATTTGCAGAAGATTTAGGCTGGCTTCGCCAGCAAAAGGTGGTTTAAATGCCTGTAATAGAAGTTGACCAGAAAGATTTGGCTGGACTTTGCAAGATACCTGAAGGGGAATTAGAAGCTGTCTTGCAGATGGTAAAGGCCTCTGTGGATGAAAAGGTTGGGAAGTGGAAACTGGAGATAACAGGAGACAGACCTGATTTACTTTCAACTGAGGGTGTTGCAAGAGCTGTTCTTGGGTTTATTGGAAAGGAAACAGGATTAGCAGAGTATAAGGTTGAAAAGAGTAAATATGAACTGAAGGTTGGGAAAGTTTCTGCACGCCCCTATATACTGGGTGCTGTTATTGAAGGTGTAAAACTAACAGACCAGCTAATAAAAAGTATTGTGCAGATGCAGGAAAAACTGCATGAGGGTGTTGGAAGGAAAAGAATGAAAGTTGCTTTGGGTATAAACGATCTGGATAAGATAAAGTTTCCTGTAAACTATACTGAAAAAACAGAGGAGTTTAAGTTCACTCCCTTAGGTTTAACAAAAGATATTACACTGAAGGATATTCTGGAGAAAACTGCTCAGGGAAAGGCTTATGGGAAGCTGCTGGAAGGATTTAAAAAATATCCAATACTTATGGATTCTGCGGGAAAAGTTATTTCAATGCCTCCTATTGTAATGTCAGAAAGAGTAAAGATTGGAGCTGGGACAAAAAACATTTTTGTGGATGTTACTGGAACTGACTTGAAAGCTGTCAGTCTTGTCCTGAATCTTGTTGTTTCTGCAATAGCTGAAAGGGGAGGTAAAATAAAGAGTGTAACTGTTGGGGGGAAACAATATCCAAACTTTTCCACTGAAACAATCAAAGTTTCTGTGGGGGATATAGACAAAACCCTTGGGTTAGGATTGAAAGAGAAAGAAGTTGTTTCTATTCTTGAAAGGATGAGATATGGAGCAAAAGCGCTGAAAGGGGGTGTTATAGAAGTTTCAATTCCGGCATACCGCGGGGATATACTGCACTGGATAGATATTGCTGAGGACGTGGCTATAGGTTATGGGTATAACAATATACAGCCGTTTATACCAAGGATTGGAACTGTTGGAAAAATACTTGAAAAAACAAAAATGAACAGGAAAGCAAGGGAAGTTATGGCTGGACTGGGATTTCAGGAAATTCTGACTTTTGTGCTTACTTCAAATAAAAACCAGTTCCAGCGCATGGAACTAAAGGGTGAGGGAATAAAAATTGAGAATCCTATTTCCTCTGAGTTTGAAACAGCACGTGCATGGCTTTTGCCTGGTATGCTAAAGATTTTGGAGCCTAACAAACACAGGGACTACCCGCAGAAGATATTTGAAATTGGTGATTGTGTTTTGAAAGGAGGGGAAGAAACTGGGTATAAAAACGTGAGAAAAATTGCAGCAGTTGTTACACATGATACAGCAAACCTGACTGAAATAAAATCTTTCTTGGAAGCCTTCTGCAAGCTTATGGGAAAGAAAATTGAGATAAGACCTGTAGAACATAAGAGTTTTATAGATTCCCGTGCAGCAGAAGTTTTTTCCGAAGGGAAATCTATTGGTATTTTCGGCGAGATACATCCCTCTCTTCTGCAAAACTTCGGGCTGGAAAAGCCTGCCATCGCCTTTGAGCTGGACCTGAATGTGATATAATGTTTTGGTTGATACTGTCTCTGTTAACTGCTTTATTTACAAACCTTAGGGATATAACAAGCAAGAAGAGTTTAGAAAAGGTGGATGTGTATACAGCTTCTTTTTCAGGTATATTTTTTACTTTGCCATTCCTGCTGCCGTTGCTTTTCTTTATAGAAATTCCGAAAATCGGGACCTTATTTTTTCCTACATTGATTATAGCAGCCGTACTCTATGCTGCATCCTATATACTCTATTCAAAAGCACTCTCGACTTCTGATATTTCTGTCACAGTTCCTATGGCTTCCTTTACACCTGCATTCATGTTAATAACTTCCCCGATATTGATCAATGAACTGCCAAACACTTTGGGTATAATTGGGGTTTTGCTTGGTTTTCTCGGCTCTTATGTACTGAACATAAGAGAACTGCACAAGGGCTTCTTTGAGCCTTTCAAAGCACTGTTACGGGGATCTGGACCAAGGTTGATGCTTATAGTGGCTTTTATCTGGAGTATTGCAGCAAATCTGGACAAAATTGGCCTGCAAAATTCCTCTCCAATATTTTGGCTGATAGCAAATAATATGGCTATAGCCGCAGTTATGCTGCCTATAATGTTACATAAATCAACTGGCGGAGTGAAAGGTATTAGAACCAATTTAAAATGGCTTTTGCCAATAGGCTTGAGCGCCGCTTTAATGAGCATAACATTTATGCTGGCTATTAACACAACGCTTGTAGCTTATGTTATTTCAATAAAAAGATTGATCATAGTATTTGGTGTAATAGCAGGCTATATGGTTTTTGGAGAAAAAAACATTAAGGAGAGATTAATAGGTTCTATTATAATGATTATTGGAGTTTTGTTAATTACGCTATCCTAGTAGTTTAGGAAAGTTCTCTTGAAGGCTCCTGTTAAGCCTGTTGGCCTTGGATATGGCTGGCCTAAAATATTTGAAACAATATACCTGTACCTGTAAGCTGTCCTACTCTGCGGATGTGTATGGAAGAACATCTTTTTCTGGGAAATACACTCTTGTATTTTCTGGTCCTCAGGTACAACACCCAGAATTGGCTTTTCAAGCATCTCAAAAATATTATTTAGAGTCATTTGATGTTTTTTTCCTGTCCATCTGTTTATTATAACACCTGCAACAGGAGTTCCAATCTGATTTGCAACTTTTATTGCTTTTAGGGCATCTGTAACAGCAGGAATTTCAGGATTTGTTACAATTATGGAAGTATCAGAAACCCTCATAACTGTCCTAGCTTCCTTTCCCAAACCAGCTGCACCATCCAGCAGAATCCAGCCCTTTCTCTCCACCAAAGGATCAAGTGCTCTCTGCAAATCTGAAGCCTTTATTCCCTTTAGGTTTTCAACTGAAAGGGAGGCTGGAACAACCCTTACTCCAGACTCGTGTATATAGACTGCTTTTGTTATGTCTATTTTTCCCTGCAGAACATCATGTAAAGTTGTTGGAAACAACGGAATTCCCAAGTGAAGGCTTATGTTTGGGGTTGTTAGATTTCCGTCAACAACAGTAACATAATGATCCCTCTCTGCAAGAGCTGCAGCAAGGTTTAAAGTAGTGGTGGTTTTACCCACACCACCCTTTCCGCTTACTATAGAAACAACGGTTGTCATGCGTATTTCTAGGTTCTACAGGAATAAAAAGCTGATTTGGTGCCCCCCACGGGATTTGAACCCGCGACCTCCTGATTTCTTCATCTGTTGTCAGATCTTCTAACGCTCGTTAGAAGTCAGGCGCTCCATCCATGCTGAGCTTTCCCCAAAAACTAGGGGGGCTCATTAGAGAGGGCAGTTAAGCTTTAGAGGGAGCAATTTAAATAGAAATCGGCTAAACTAACTCTCATGGACTGGAAGAAGGAGTGGGCAAAAGAAGGTGTTTTTGAGCCGAAAGCTGGAAAGGGGAAGAAGTGGTATATGCTTTTTGCATACCCAACTGTTTCCGGAACACTTCATGTTGGGCATGCACGTTCCTATACTTTGCCGGACATTGTAGCCAGATACAAGAGGATGAAAGGATTTAATGTACTTTTCCCGCTTGGATTCCATGCTACTGGTATAGACTGCCAGAAAATTCTGGATAAATGCAAAAAAGATTTGGAGGAAGCGAAAAAGTATGGGATTCCGCAAGAAGAGGTTAAAAAGTTTAAGACTGCAATAGATGTGGATAGGTACTTGGAAGGGAAAATGATTGAAGCTTTCAGGGATTTGGGACTTTCTTTAGACACAAGGGAAGTTGTTTCAACGATACAACCACAGTATAACAGGTTTGTTCAGTGGCAGATGAGGAAACTGAAAGAAGCTGGGTACTTGGTGCAGAGAGACTATAGGCTGGCTTGGTGTCCAAATGATCAGAATCCTGTTAGTTTAGATCCTGCAGAGGCTGATATTTCAGAGTGGAAGGGAGCGCAGATAAAGGACTTTGTGATTATAAAGTTTATTGGAGAGGGGAACATTGTTTTCCCTGCTGCAACTCTCAGGCCTGAAACACTGCCTGGGGCAACAAACCTCTGGATCTCTCCTGAAGGGAAGTATGTTAAAGCAAAAGTTGGGGGGGAGGTTTGGATTGTCTCTGAGGGAGCTGTTGAAAAGCTGAGACTGCTGGATAAGAAAGTGGAGATAATTGGAAGTGTTTATGGGAAGGAACTGCTGGGAAAGAAGGTTAAAAGTCCATTTAATGGGAAAGAATTAGAGGTTTTGGCTGGTGGATTTGTGGATTCTGTACAGGCAACTGGAATTGTCATGTCCGTGCCTGCACATGATCCTTTTGACTGGATAAACCTAAACAAAGCTAAACCTGAGATAAAACCTATACAGGTTGTTGAAACGGAAGGGCTGGAAGCTGATGCTGCTGGTGAGCTGATAAAGCAAAATAAAATAACTAGTACAGATGACCAGAAAATAGAGGAACTTGTGAAAGAGGTTTACAAACTAGAATGGTCTAGGGGAAAAATTATGCAATCAGTACCTGTACTGGGTGGATTGGCCGTTCCTAAAGCAAAGGCAAGGATTGTGGAGTGGCTGAAAGAGAAGGGAAAAGCAGATGCAATATACGAGTTCAGTGTAAAACCTATACACTGCAGGTGCGGGGCTGAGATTGTTGTTAAGGCTGTGAAAGGGCAGTGGTTTATTGATTATGGGAATGAAAAATGGAAAGAGAAAGCAAAGAAGTGTATAGAAACAATGGATGTTTATCCGAAAGAGTATAAAGCTGAGCTGCCTGCTATAGTAGACTGGCTTGATGCGAGGCCATGTGTTAGGCGCAGGGGATTGGGAACAGAATTTCCGTTTGAAAAGGGCTGGATTGTGGAGGCTCTGTCTGATTCCACTATTTACATGGCTTTCTATATTGTTTCAAAGTTTTTCAATGAGCAAAAGATAAGCCTTAAAGACCTCACAGATGAGTTTTTTGATTTTGTTTTCCTTGGGAAGGGTAAACCAGACAAAGCTGTGTGGAAAACTATAAGAAAAGAGTTTGAATACTGGTATCCGCTGGATTTGAATGCTGCCGGAAAGGAACATAAACAGGTTCATTTTCCGTTCTTTATTTTCCATCATACTGCAATTTTCCCTGAAAAATATTGGCCACGCGGCATTTCAGTAAACTGGCATTTGATTGCTTATGGGAAGAAGATGAGTAAACACTTAGGGAATGTGATTTTCTGGGATCAGGCAATTAAGAAGTGGGGTGCTGATACAATAAGGCTGTATGTGGCACATGGAACAAACCAATGGGATGATTTTGACTGGAAGAATGAAGAGTGTGATATCTATGCAAAGCATGTATCAAACTGGCTTAGGCTTGTTGGGGAATTGAAAGGGAAGGCTGGAAAGTCTGGTATAGATAAGTGGATAGAAAGCAGGATTACAAGAGCTGTTGTTGAGGCTGGAAAAGCTTTGGAAGCAAGGGAAATAAAGAAGGCTGCTGATATTATATTTTTCTCAGTTATTTCAGATATAAGCTGGTTCAAAAAGAGGGGTGGAACAGGTATTAACAAAATCCTGCTTGGGACTTGGATAAAAGCTCTTTCATTGTTTATGCCTTTCTCTGCTGAGGAGGCATGGAGGATTTTGGGTGAAAAGGGATTGGTTTCTGAGCAAGAATGGGCAGAATTTTCAGATAAAGATATGGAACAGGAAGCTGAGGACGGGGAAGAAATTGTAAGGGAAACTGCAAGGGATATAGAGGAGATAAAGAGAGTTTCTGGTATAGGGAAGCCGAAAGAGATAAAAATTATAGTTTCACATGAATGGAAATATTCTGTTTATGGAATGTATAGAAACGGAAAGCAGCTTTCTGAAATAATGAAAATAGATAGTATAAGAAAACAGGGGAATGCTGCAGCAGGTTACTTCCAGAAGTTACAGAAAAAAAGACCGCAGCAAGATCTTGTTTTTGGATCAAAAAAAGAGTTTGAATACTTAAATGGAGCTAAAAACTTTTTTGAAAAACAGTTTTCTGCAAAAATAACAATTGAACAGGCTGAAAAAAGCAAAGAACAAAAAGCTGGGAATGCTGAACCTGGGAAGCCGGGAATTTTAATCTCATAAGGTTTTTCCAAGCCACTCCATAACTGTGCGAATCATCTGTGCTTCTGATTTTTTAGTATGAAAACCATGGGCTACGCCGTGCAGGGTAACGAATTTTTTGGGTTCGCTTGCTGCAGCAAACAGTTCTTTTGATTCCTTTATTGGAGCCAAATCATCCTTGTCTCCGTGCACGAAAAGAAGGGGGCCTTTTAATTTTCCTGCATGCTCTACAAGATTTATTTCTAGTGTTTCTTTCATAAATGTCTTTGAGATTTTGTAACCCTTTTTCCAATGTTTAATGTAGCCCTGTTTTTCCAAAAGGGCTTCCCAGTTCTCAACGAGCCTGTCGTAAGTATTTCTTCTAGTGACACCGGAGACAGAAGGGTTTAGTAAAACAACGGCATCTGCTGGCAGCTTGGAAAGAACCACTGGAACGCAGCCAAAGCTTGTTCCTATGAGTATTGTTTTCTTGGTTTGTGGGAAGGCTGAGTTTAGATAAGAATATGCTTTTGAAAAGTCAGATAGTTCCTGCTCCAACGTGAAGTCTATAAAGTTTCCTTGACTATCCCCGTGGGCTGTAAAGTCAAAGCGTAAGGAAGCTATCCCTGCTTTTGCAAGTTTTTCGGCCAAATGATCAAAAACACCATCTTCACTCTTATAATAATACATGCCATGTGCTAACAGGGCTTTTGCTTTTGGCTCCCCATCAGGTAAAGTAAGTATTCCGGATAGCTTTTCTGTTTTTGAGTTAAGAAACTCTATATTCTTCTCTATCATTATAGCGCCTCTGATCCATTCCAGTATGAGGTAAACTTCCTCTTATAATCTGTGCTATAGTTAAGGAACCATAAGCCACCTTCAGAATTGTCTAATGTAATTCCGTGCCTGTTATCCACAACAATAAGGGATTGTGAAAAGTTTCCAAACCTTATGTCTGCACCCAGAGTCTTGAGCTTTTCAGTTGTTTCCGGCTCTGATTCTGAAGATATTATTTTAACTGATATTCCGCGTTTCAGAGCTCTTCCTACAGCATCCAGAATTACAAAATCCTTTAAAGCGCGGGAAGTGGTTATAAGAACTTCCTCCTTTGCTATATCCAACAGGAAAGCTGCACGTTCACGGAAGTTTCCGTTATACTCTGAATGTATTTTCTCTCCAAGCCAGATATTCCTGTCTATTGGAACGAGCCTGTCGTAAATATTTTCCAGCTTTTTAAAAGCATCTTTCTTTTTCAGGTAGTCTTGGCCAACAAAGCTGAAAAGCCTTGGAAATGGATTTGAAGAGGAAGAGAGCCAGAAGAGCTTGTTCTTTTCCTTGTTTGTCTCTACAACACCTTTCATTTCAAGGGAATAAAGATATTTGTATGTATTTGTAACTGAAATTGAAGCTGCTGAAGCTATTTCAGCTGCAGAGACCTTCTTTTTTCCATTGGAACGAAGAGAAAGCAGACCACGCAGTACTTTTGATTCCATATCATGGAACATTCCTGTAGAAGACAGCATAGAAAGCAGCTCTTCCTGTAGAGGGTTTGCCATTATTCTTTATTCTACATACTAGCTTAAATTCGCTTTGGAAGGCAGATTTATAAGTGTATACAGTCCTATAGAAAAAGTGATTTGATGGAGAAGGGAGATTTCGTAAAAATAGCTTACACTGGGAAGCTAAAGGAAGGTGGGGAGGTTTTTGACAAGAATGAAGAGATATCAATAGTTATAGGAAGCGGGTTTGTTATTACTGGTTTGGATACTTCTTTACAAAGTATGAATGTTGGGGAAAAGAAAACTATTGAAATAAAGCCTGAGGATGGGTTTGGATCAAGAAGAGAAGATTTAATTAAGCTTATACCGGAAAACGAGTTCAAGAAGCATAATACAAACCCTTATCCTGGCATGTTTGTTGAAGCAGACAATCTTCGCGGAAGGGTTCTGTCTGTTTCAAGCGGGCGGGTTAAGGTTGATTTTAACCATCCATTAGCTGGAAAAATACTTATTTATGATGTGGAAATAAAGTCAAAGATTGAAGGAATTGAGAATAAGGTTAAGGCTCTTGTAGGATACTATACAAAAATAGAGGGAGAGAAGATTTCTGTTGCAGAGAAAGGGAAGGAAGTTGATATTACAGCCCCACCGCTGATACACCCTGCAATAAAAAACAGGATATCAAAGGATTTGAACAAGCTTTTAGGCTTTGAAACCGTGAAATTCTCGGAAATTTTCAAGCCCACTGAAACCGTGAAAGAGCAGGAACCTGCATTATAAGTTCTCTTATAAAACTCTAGAAAAGCTTATATGGTTATTAGACTGTTTTCTCATCATGGCAACAAAATCTTCGGGTGAAAAGTCATCCAGAACATCTGAAAAGGATGATGATATAAGAAAAATGCTTGAGATGAAACAGGCTATAATAAAGGTTGTTGGTGTTGGAGGGGCTGGAAACAACACGGTTTCAAGGATAAGTTCTGTTGGTATAATGGGAGCTGAGATTGTTGCTGTAAATACTGATGCACAGGATTTGCTTTACACAGATGCCGACCAGAAAGTTTTGATTGGAAAGGAACTAACAAGAGGATTGGGAGCAGGAGCTGACCCTAATGTTGGAGAGGAGGCTGCAAAGGAAAATAGGGAAGATATAAAGGAGGCTTTGCAGGGCTCGGACATGATTTTTATTACATGTGGACTGGGAGGCGGGACTGGTACAGGAGCTGCACCGGTTGTTGCTGAAATTGGAAAAAAGATTGGGGCTCTTGTTGTTGGAATTGTTACACTTCCGTTTACAATGGAAGGAAGGCACAGGATGGATAATGCAAGATATGGCCTCGAAAAGCTGGAACAGAATGTGGATACAATAATTGTTGTGCCAAATGACAAATTGCTGGAAGTGGTTCCGGATGTTTCACTTTCACAGGCATTCAAGGTTTCAGATGAGATTTTGGCTAATGCTGTAAAGGGTATAACAGAGCTTGTTACAAAACCGGGATTGGTAAATCTGGATTTTGCTGATGTAAAGGCTGTAATGACTGGCGGCGGAATGGCTATGATTGGATTGGGTGAGAGTGATACAGACAGCAGAGCTCTGGAAGCAGTTCAAAAGGCTCTGAACAACCCTCTCTTGGATGTGGATATCGATGGTGCCAGTGGAGCACTTGTGAATATTGTCGGCGGGACAGATGTATCAGTGAAAGAATGCCAGCAGATTGTTGAGGGTGTAAGCAGCAAGCTTTCTCAGGATTCAAAAATCATTTGGGGTGCACAGATAAACAAGGAAATGGGGGATATGGTAAGAGCCATGATCGTTGTTACGGGGGTAAAGGCTCCGAACATTTACTCTGCTGTAAAACCTTTCAGTAAAAAGCAGGAAAAAGAGATTGAAAAGATACTTGGAATAGATTTCGTTTAAAGGGGAGAGAAAAGGCTTAAATACTCTTCTATACCATAGGAAATGGTTCTGAGGGAGAAAAATGATAATAGGATTTTTTACCCGAATAAAGGAGAAATTGTTAGAGTACAGAAGGGTTATGGAAGTGGCAACAAAACCAGATAAGGAAGAATTTGTTACTTCTGCAAGGGTCACAACGATAGGGATTGCGATTATTGGATTTATGGGATTTGCACTTTTCCTGCTTTTCCAGTTTGGAATATCAAAAGTTTTGGGTGTTTAAATGATTGTTACATTAAGAACAACAGTTGGGAGGGAAAATGCTGTTATTGAGACTTTGTCTAACAGAGCAAGGAATATGGGAACTGATGTTAGGGCAGTTTTCCATCCTGAGGAATTAAAGGGATACCTGTTTGTAGAAGGGAATATTGAAAGTATAGAAAAGACTGCTGCCGGTATACCGCATATAAGGGGAATAATAAGAAAAGAGGTTGCACTTGCTGATATTAAGAGATTTTTGGAAACTAAAAGAACTGAGATAAAAATCAATAAAGGGGATATTGTAGAGGTCATGGGTGGTCCATTTAAGAATGAGAGAGGAAGGGTTACTAGGGTGGATGAATCGAAAGAAGAAGTAACAATAGAAATGCTGGAAGCTGCAATTCCAATACCTATAAGCGTTCCTTTGGATTCTGTAAGACTTATAGAAAGCTTTGAAAAAGGTGGTAAAAGTGGGGAAAGTAAATCTTAAATTATTGGTTGAGGGAGGGAAAGCCTCTGCTGGACCTCCTTTGGGTCCAACACTTGCACCGCTAAAAGTGAACATACAGCAGATTGTTTCTGCTATAAATGATAAAACAAAAGAGTTTGCAGGTATACAGGTGCCAGTGGAAGTTTCTGTGGATACAGGTACAAAAGAGTTTGAACTTACTGTTGGAACACCCTCTGTTTCACAGCTGATAAAAAAAGAGTTAAAGGTTGAAAAGCTGGCAAAAACAGCTTGGAAGGAACCACCTGTTGGGTCTGTTTCATTTGATACTGTTGTTAAAATCGCCAAGTCAAAAGAAGGCAGCCTTAAGAGCAAAAGCCTGAAAGCTGGTGTAAAACAGGTTGTTGGAAGCTGCGTAAGCTTTGGGGCACAGGTAGATGAAAAGAACCCGAAGGAAGTAATGAAAGAGATAGAAGAGGGTAAATTAGACTCAAAATTACAGGCTTAAATCCTTTTATTGGACTAAATTTGCTATGGTCTCAAAGCTTTCGTGGGTATTATCTATACTAGCCTTAATTCTGATTGCTGTGCAGGCTGCAGGCTATAATGTCATTGTTCTTCTGTCAGGAGTTGTGATAATTGATCTTGTAGCAATAAAATACTCAGTTGGAAAGCACGGAAATCATGAAGTTTTTGGGGCTTTTGAAAAAAAGCTGTCTACAATAGAGACACATGTACTGGATATGGTATCTTTCATAAAGACAAAGGAAACTCAAAATGTTACATTGGGTGGAATTGAAGAGAGTTTAGAAAAACATAAAGATTCTGTAAGAGCTGAGGTAAAAGATCATTTGGATAGGGTTGCTGAAAAGGCCATAGATATTGAAAATAGACTGAGTGACATGAAAAAGGGGTTTTCTGCTGCTATTGCTGCTTTTGATGACAGACTGAGGGCTTTGGAAGGGGCTGCTGAACCTGAACCTGCAGTAGAGGAAACTGAAGAATATGTGGAAGTACATCCACAGGTACAGCAATAGGGAGCTTTGGAAAGGTTTAAATACTTTCTTTAGGATTGATATAGCAGCACTGCCTAGGCAGGAGCAATCGTGCGAAGGTTTTAAAAATGACGTCAGAAGCCATATTGAAAGCTGTAAAGGAAGCTAGAGAGAAAGGAGGAAAGAGAAACTTTTCCCAGTCTTTTGACTTGTCTATAGCTTTGAAAGGAATGGACATGAAAAAGCCTGAAAATAAGATAAAGGTAGAAATTGCTCTCCCTAAAGGCATTGGAAAAGAGCTGAAAATTGGCGCGTTTCTGGATGCACTTATACCTGCTGCAAAAAATATAGAAAATATTGTTATTATTAAAAAGGATGAAATTGAAGGATACTCTAGGGATAAAAAATCTGCACGTTCACTTGCTAAGCAGTGTTTTGCTTTCCTTTCTGAAGCTCCTTTAATGCCAACTGTCGGTAGGGCATTCGGTCCTGTGCTTGCTGTCAGAAATAAGATGCCAAAACCAATACCGCCAAATCTTCCTGATCTTGCGGGTTTTGTTAAACGCCTTAGAGGAACAATAAGACTTGCTGTAAAGGAATCTCCTGTTTTAAACTGTATTGTTGGATCTGAAAAAATGGCAGATGGGGATATAGCTGAGAATGTGGAAGCTGTTATAAAAGCTGTTGAGGGAGCTGCTCCAAAAGGAAAGGAACAGATAAGGACAGTTTATCTGAAGCTGACAATGGGAGAACCAATAAAGGTGGGACAAAATGGTTGATAAGAAAGGGAGAGCAAAGCCTCCGGAATCAAAAATAAAAGGTGTGAAAGATTTAGCTGAAATGCTGAAAAAATATCCTGTTATAGGCATAGCTGACCTGTATAAACTCCCTGCAAATGCACTGCAAAAAATGAGGGTTAGCCTGAGAGGGAAAGCAGAAATAAAGGTTGCAAAACGCAGCATTGTTGAACGTGCTTTTGATATTGTTCCTGAAAAGATTGTTTTGAAAGAGAAACTGGGAATACAGCCTGCGCTTATATTTTCCACTGAAAATCCATTCAGAATATTCAAGCTTATACAAAAAAGCAAGTCAAAGGCCAGTGCAAAACCCGGGGATATTGCAATAGATGATATAACTGTACGGGCAGGGCCAACAGACATTCCTCCAGGACCTGCTATTTCAGCTTTATCAAAAGTTAAAATCCCTGCGAAAGTTGAAGGTGGAAAAATTGCTGTTGCAAAGGATGTGGTTGTTGTAAAGAAGGGGGGTGTTATTTCCGCGGATTTGGCTGGTGCTTTGTCTATGTTAAAAATCCAGCCAATGGAAGTGGGTATGAATGTGCCTTTCATGCTTGAGGATTCTATTGTGTATGGTAAAGATAGTTTGACTATAGATGAGAATAAAGTTCTGGCTGATTTACAGATGGGGACACTGCATGGTATTAACCTCTCTGTAAACACAGGCTTCCCAACAAAGCAAACAATAGAACTTATGATTTCGAAATCCTACAGAGAAGCAAAAGCTGTTGGAGTGGAAGCTGGGATTTTGGATAAGGGGATTATAGAGGATGTTTTAACAAAGGCTGGAAGGCAGGCTAAAGCTTTACAAAATTTAGTTAAAAAATAAAAGGAGGTGAAAAAATGCAATTAATATACAGTGCACTTTTGCTCCATGATGCAAAGCAGCAGATAAGCGAGGCAAATGTAACAAAGGTACTACAGGCTGCAGGCGGTAATTCAGACCCTGCTCTTGTAAAGGCTTTGGTTGTGAGCCTAGAGGGCGTTAACATAGAAGAAGCTATATCAAAGGCTGCAATGCCAGTTGCTGTTGCTTCAGCACCAGCTGCAGGAGCGGGAGAGGCAAAGAAGGAAGAGAAGAAAGAGGAAGATCAGCAGGCAAAAGCAGAGCAAGCCGCGGAGGGACTCGGAGCTTTGTTCGGTTGAGCTTTAGTTTTTAGCTATGAAACCAAACTGCTTACTCAGTTAGCTATTTTAGTATAGAAAATCAGTGTTTCTTATGCCCACAGGGAAGAAAGAGCTTTTAGCCAACTTCCAGAAAGACTGGAAAAAATACTGGGATTTACCTATACTCAGAGAGAATGGCTTCAAAAGGCAGAACTGCAAAAACTGCGGAAAATGGTTCTGGGCTGTTGTAGATCAGGATAAATGTAATGACTCATCCTGCAGGCCATATGAATTTCTTGGAAAACCCTTCATACCTAAAAAATATAGCTACTTCAGTGCATGGGATGCTATAAGAAAGTTCTTTGTGAAGGAGGAACATGTGCCTCTGGAAAGATATCCTGTACTCTGCAGATGGTATCCTCTATACTTCAATATAGCGGGTATTGTAAATTTTTACAGAATGAGCGGAAATAAATTGACGTTTGAATTTCCAGCTAATCCTTCTATCATGTTGCAACCATGCCTTAGGTTTAATAACATTCCTAATATTGGCGTCACAGGCAGGGCTGACACATCATTCTGTATGGTACAGCAAAGCGCCTTGTGGGATGGAAAACAAGGTTACTGGAAAGACCATGCTATAGGACTTGACTATAGGATGCTTACAGAAGTTTTCAAAATAAAACCTGAGGCAATAAATTTCCTGGAAGATGCGTGGCTGGGCCATGGTGCATTTGGATCTAGTCTAGAATACCATATAGCTGGTGTTGAGCTTGGAAATTGTGTCTTCACAGAATTTGCCGGTTCTCCAGATAACTACACTGTTATGCAACAAAAAGTTATAGATATGGGAGCCGGCTTGGAAAGATTTGTATGGGCCAGCGCAGGTACTCCAACAATTTACGATGCTGTTTATGGGGAAGTTATAGATAAAATGAAAGCTAAAGCTGGTATAAAATACGACAAGGAGCTTTTCCTTAGATACTCTAAGCTTGCGGGAAGGTTGAACTTTGATGAATGTCCTGACTTAGAAGCAACGCGCGAAGATATTGCCCATATTTTAGGAATTGACAAGTCTGAGCTTGTACAAAAAATAGATCCTATGACTGCCCTCTATTCTATTGCTGACCATTCAAAAACTTTGGCTCTTGCTATAGCTGATGGTGGTTTGCCATCAAATATCGGGGGTGGCTATAACCTGCGCGTTATTTTGAGAAGAGCATTATCTTTTATTGAAAAATATAACATTCCATTTGATCTTTATTGGTCGACTGAAAAGATGGCAGAATTTCTTAAGCCTATGTTTCCGGAATTGCGTGAAGCTCTGCCAGCAATACATGAAATAATAGGTGTGGAAGAGAAACGTTACAAGAATGCAACGGAGCGAACGAAACGGGCTATAGATAATCTTCTTGGCAGGCATGAAAAACTAACGGAAGATAAGCTTGCTGAATTGTATGATAGCCAGGGCATAACACCCGAATTGATTGCACAAGTTGCAGCAGAAAAGGGCCTCAAGATAGAACTTCCTGCTGGATTTTGGGCAAATGTAGCTGACCTGCATACTGTAGAAAAGGGAGAAAAGAAAGTATCTGATATAGATATATCAGGTCTTCCTGAAACAGAGCTGCTTTATTATGAAGACATGGAAAAACGGGAATTTTCGGCCAGAGTGTTGAAGATTATTGGGGGGAAATTTGTAGTACTGGATAAAACCCTTTTCTATCCGCGTGGCGGCGGTCAGGAACCGGATTTTGGAACTCTAAACGGGAAGAGAGTTTTTGATTCGGAAAAGATCAACGGTGTTATTGTACATGCTGTTGAAAATCCAAACTTCAAGGTAGGGGAGATAATTAAAGGGAAAATTGACTGGGAACGCAGATGGCAGATTACTCTGCACCATGATGCAACACATGTAATCAATGCAGCAGCACGGAAAGTTCTGGGTCCTTGGGTTTGGCAGGAGGGTTCAAAGAAAGACACTGAAAGAGCACATTTAGATATTGATCACTATCAACCACTTAGCAAGGAAGATGTTGAAAAGATTGAAACCCTAGCTAATAAAGTAGCTGAAAGGGGCTTAAATGTTGATAAAAGAGTGTGGGATCGCACTAAAGCTGAGAAAAAATTTGGATTTAAAATTTATCAGGGTGCTGCTGTGCCTTCTGATAAGTTAAGGATTGTGCAGATAGGAGATTTTAGTGTCGAAGCTTGTGGGGGGACACACGGAAACAATACGAAAGATTTGTTCCCTATTTTGATTACAAAGGCTGAGAGGCCTGCTGACGGGACTGTAAGACTTGTTTACAAAGCTGGGCCTGCTGCAATAAAACATCTGGAGGGAGTGGGAAGGGAAATTAAAGAGCTTTCTGATATTTTGGATGTGCCTGAGGGAAAAATACCAAAAGCTGTAGAAAAGCTGTTTGTAGATTGGAAAAATCATTTGAAACTAAAGGAACGGAAAATAGAAGCTGCTGCAAAGGAAACTGCTGCGCAGCTCAAGTTTGAGGAAGTAAAAGGACTGAAGTTTTTGATTAAAGCTTTGGAGGGGGCTGATGCACAAAAAATTTCAAAGGAACTTAGCGGAGATGATACTGTTATATTCCTTATAATTTCCGGAGAAAGGATTTCTGTATTTGCATCTGCTGGGAAAAAGGCTATTGAAACTGGGGTAGATGTTGGGAAGGTTTTGAAAACTGCATGCGAGAAACTTGGAGGTAGGGGAGGGGGGAGACAGGAGCTTGCGCAGGGTATTGGACAAAATAAAGAAAAGATTGGAGAGGTGTTGGAGTGGGTAAGAAAGGAATTAATGGAATAAAACTTCTTGTAACAGATTTTGACGGAACACTTACAAGGTCTTCACATATACATGCTGTTTCCTGGAGAAAGGCCATGCTTAGCGCAGGATACAAAGCCCCAACAAAACTGGATGTATTGAAAGAGATGGGGCGCGGATATGTGGAGATAGTAGATGAACTGTGCGGAGCAGATGGTAGGAAAAAGGAGGTTTTGGAAAATTTCTATAAGATAATTTTAGATAAAAACTATCCTAAAAATTTCAGGAAAATAAAGGGATTAGATAAGTTTTTGGCAAAACTCAAACTAAATGGAATAAAATTGGCTGTAGCTTCTGGGAATGACACAAAAGTTGTAAATAACTGGCTTAAGTTCATGGGTATATACAAATATTTTGACTACGTTATAGGGGATGATAAAGTTAGAAGAGGAAAACCAGCACCTGAGATGTTGAAAAAAGTTTTGAAGCGTTTTGGGTTTAGAAAGAGGGAGGTTTTGTATGCTGGGGATGCAATGAATGATTACATAATGGGTAAGAGGACTGGAATAAAGACAGTTATTGTTCTTACTGGGGCACTGCACAAGAAGCAGGGAAAAAAACTAAAGCCATTTATGCTGCTAAACAATATAACAAGACTGAGGTTGGTATGATGGAAAAAAAGAAAGTAGAAGTTTTAAGGAAGAAAGAAGCTATATTGGATGAAGCTGCTGGAAAGCTTGGTATAGACAGAGAACAATTGCTGCAGAATATAAGGAAAATGAAAAAGGAGATGAATGATTAGGCAATTGACAATTCACTGTCTAATAGGGCTTTAAAGTCTGGATATGGCTGAGCACCCACGAGCATTTTGTTCTTCGTAAAGAAGGTTGGACTGCCTGAAACACCAATCTTCTCTGCTTCCTGCATATCTTTGTTGACAACAGAGAACTTAAGTCTAGAATCTAGGCAGCTGTCAAACTTTACAGAATCAAGACCAAGACTAAGCGCATATTTCTTTAGGCTGTCTGAATCTAGAGCTGCCTGATTGTTTATGAGAGAATCATGATATTCCCAGAATTTGCCCTGATCCTGTGCACATGCTGCAGCTTCAGAAGCTTTCTGTGCATCCGGGTGGAAACTCAGAGGGAAATGCTTGAAGTAAATATTTACTCTGCCTGTTGAAACATATTCTTTCTCTATATCAGGAAGAGTTGTTCTAATAAAGCGCCCATAGAATGGATCCTGAAAATCAGAGAAAATTATAAGTGAAACCTTTGCTTTTGAACCGCCTTTTAGAGGTGCATTAGATGTGTCTATAAGCAGAGGTTTTGTTAATGGTACCTGTGGGACTGATGTTACTATTGGGGTTGTTGGAGTCTGAATAAAAGTTGATGGTGGGAGTGTTGTAATCGGCCTTATTTCTGCTGTCTTGGTTCCAAATAGAGAGTTTATGAAATCTATTATAGACCTTAACAATCCTTCAACAACATTGACCTGCTGCTTTGTATCCCTCACATCCTTTTGTATCTGGTCAAGCTTTTGCCTTATGTCATCCTGTGAGGATGACTGAGGATAATTGCACTGCTCCTTCTCACACTGCTGCAAACAGGTCTGTACTGTCTGTATGCCTACCTGTTCTATGTTAAGGGATTTACAATTGGAAACGCATGCAACATCCTGAGTTTTTGTGCATGCTGGCGGACCGCAAAACTTTTCAAAACAATTTGGACCACAGGAAACCACTTGGCACTGCTCAGGTGGAGGTCCATTGGGTCCTATAGGCACTGGGATTGCTATGGGTCTTATATCCCTATATTCAAAATTCTTATTGTATTTTACTAAAATAACTTGTGTTGTGTTTACTGGGCGGAAGTTCCTGTGCTTTGCATTTATCTCTACGATATAATTGCCCTCAGGGCACTCGTACCTATTTAGATATTGGTTTGAACTAAACCTGTTTGTTTTAAAGTCCCAGAACATATCAAAATTCTTTATGCATCCGCCTCCAGCTTCCGGGTGAATATAGCCAAATATCTGCGCGTCCTTGATGAAGTTTCCGCGCTCATCCTTTAATTCAGCATACATATCCACTCTTGCATCAACTTCTGCTGTAACCTTAGTGCCGGTTTCCATAAGCATGTTTGTGAGTGTTACTTCTATCTCCCTCTCTTCTGTTATTGGCTCGTATCCCTGCCTTTCTACTTTAATTCTAAGCGCATATTTTCCTTCTGGACAAAAGTCATTTAGGAAGGTTTCTCCAACATAGTATTTTTGTATAAACTGACCTTTGTAAAATATCGGACCTTGTGGATTTATGTAATTCCTGCAGACTTGTGGTTGTGGTGGGAATTCCGGAAGCTTTCTTGTTTCGGTTGTCAGTGGGAAAAGTTCACCTGATACAAATGCATCACTCAGAACCTCTCCTGTTGGGGAAGTAACAAGAAACTTAACAAAAACCCTGTCACCCGGCCTGTAGTTGGGTTTATCGAACTCAATTATAAGACCCAGCTTGTCTTTCTGTATAGTTATTTTCTTTTCTATAAAGCTTGTATCTCCAGTTTTGTCGATTTTTATCTTTAAAATATATGTTCCGCTTGAAAACCAATCTTCAACTCTTCTTTGATCAAGCTCGTATACACCATCTTTGAAACTTGATGTGAAATAGGAAATGCTCTTTCCCTGCGGATCGAACAGATTAGCATCCACGAAAGCATCCTTTACAGCAGTTCCAAACTGGTCTGTTACCTTTATTTTCCCGCGCAAATAGTCTCCGGCTTTCAGATTTTCACTGGAAAGTGAAACGTCCACAGAAAGCGTTCTTTTTTGTATTGCTATGGAAACTGAAGAATCTGTTTTTTGTTCTTTCCATGTACCTGTTATTTTAAGTGTAAGCGTCTTCCCTACTTGATCCCTTCCAATATAATAGCTGTATTTATACTGATTTCCGTCTCTGA
The DNA here is from genome assembly GCA_016198755.1 of Candidatus Aenigmatarchaeota archaeon. Taxonomy (GTDB): domain Archaea; phylum Aenigmatarchaeota; class Aenigmatarchaeia; order Aenigmatarchaeales; family JACQIB01; genus JACQIB01. The sequence continues at coordinate 9,469 of JACQIB010000003.1, read as the reverse complement.
ATGGATATACCTGATTTATAAGAAAGCCCTTCTCGTCTCTTAATTCTCCGGAAAAAGAAGCGTCAACTGATGTTCCGGATTTGTCTGTGGCTGTTATGTAAAACACTGCATTTTCCTCCCCGTAATATGTCTCTTTTTCAGACTTGACAGTTACGAGAAGTGTTGGTTTATCTATTGTAAACGGATAGCTTTTTTTCAGGGAGGGATAGCCTGATTTGGTGGCTGTAAAGTCCAACGAATAACCTCCAATCATGCTCTCTTTCAAATAAGCTGAAGACTTGTAACAATCGCAGAGATTTGAATAAAAGAAATAGAGAGTTTGTATGTTCACGCCATTCTGGGAAATACTGCCTGCAACAGAAGCATCTGTTACAACTTTTCCATTCTCATCTGTTATTGTTATCCTTGGCTCAAAATAATCTGCAGGAAAGTATCTGGTATTCAGGTTTTTCACTGTATCTGAAATGGCTTTGGGCGGAATAGTAGTTGAAGTTGTAACAGTTGTCTGTACTGATTGGACAGAAAAATCTGTAGAACTTGTGGCATAAAATTCCCCATATGTAGCGTTTACATTAACCTTAAAGGAGCCTGCTTTATCTGGAACATAACCGGCTGTGTATACGCCACCGGAAACTGCCGGAGACAATATAGCCACCTTTGAGCCTGCCTGTTCCACCCACATTGACACTGTTGCATTTGTGAGCATGGTTCCATCATAGGAGACTTTTGAGCTTACAATAAGTTTTTCACCAACACCAAGAGAGCTTTTGTCCAGAGAAGTTGAAACCTGTAGAGGAATAGGTGAAAGAGCAAATGCTGAAACTGAGAATAGGGAAATAACTAAAATGGTGAAAACAAGAACCCCTTTCATGTTTCATTTAAGCCTAAGCCTATATAAAAAGGCTTCTGTATTGTTTGGCCATTTCCTAAGAACAGAAAGCTGGTTGAACCTTATATTTTGAACAAACCTTTGTTTTGAGTTCTGTTGGTAGGGGACTTCCGTTTAAAAGCTCTGTTGTTGTGCCTTTTACGTAAAGGGCTGGAACAGATTTCACGCCAACACTGCTTGAGTAAAGAGTATTGATTTCGGTGTTTATTCTTACAACGTAAATTTTCCCTCTGGAAACAGAGTAAAGATTTGCCAGAGTCTTTTCAGCCTCATCGCATACTGGACAGGGAGATGTGTAGAAAAAATTAACTATGACATTATCTCCCGAGAGTATTTCATTTTCTTTTGCCTGATCCAGAGGGTTCTCAAAAACATAGGGATTGGTGGTTGTTGTTTTTCCCGGAGGAGAACCTGGAATAGCATACAATATTGCCAAAGTAAATGTACTGCCTAAAAAGGAGAACAAAATAATACCCAACATTATCTTCCTCATCGTATCTCTGTTCATTTTTCATCGCCCTGCAAAAACTCGTTCGCATCAAGCGCAGCCATACATCCTGCACCTGCTGCTGTTACAGCCTGCATATACATATAGTCATGCACATCACCAGATGCGAAAACACCGTGGACAGAAGTTTTTGTTCTATCCTTTACAGCTATGTATCCTTTCTCATCAAGTTCAAGCTGGCCCTTGTAAATATCTGTATTGGGCCTGTGACCTATCGCTATGAAAACTCCGTCTATTTTCATTGTTGTTTCCTTCTTGGTTTTGTTGTTCAATAGTTTTATTGCATCCAATTTGTCTTTTCCAATAAAATCTTTTACCTCAGTATTCCACACCCATTTAATATTTTTTGTTGCGAAGGCTCTGTCCTGCAAAACTTTTTGGGCTTTCAGCTTGTCCCTGCGGTGTATAACAGTAACTGTCTTGCAGATCTTTGAACAAAAAAGAGCTTCCCTCATTGCACTATCCCCTCCGCCAACTACAACAATATCTTTTCCTTTATAGAAAAACGCATCGCATACTGCGCATGTGGAAACGCCCTTTCCCATAAACTTCCATTCTGAAGGAATTCCTAGAGTTTTTGCTGAGGCACCGGAAGCTATTATAACTGTTTTTCCTTTAACTGGATTCCCATCTACAAAAACAACAAATGGCTTTTCTTTAAATTCAACTTCAGTGGCTGAACCTGAAATAAACTTTACACCCAGATTTTCAGCTTGTTTTCTCATTCTATCCATAAGCTCAGATCCCTTAACAGGTTCTGGAAAGCCAGGATAATCCTCTACAAGATCTGTAAGCATAAGCTGCCCGCCTGGCAGCGGACCGCTAACAACAAGTGTACTGCGCCCTGCACGCACAGAGTAAATTGCTGCTGTTAAACCTGCAGGACCACTTCCTATAATAATACAATCATATGGTTTTGTGACCATAAACAAAATGTTCTCTTACACTATTTAAACAGTTTAGGTGGGGCATGTTCCACTTGGGCAATCCGGAGAGTATTCGGATTCTACTATAACAGCTTTTTTCATTGGTTTGCGTGTTTTCACCTCTCCTATATACAATACCTGCTGAGACTTGGAACCATACCTGTAAATACAGATTGTTTTGCATTTCATTCTCCAAGCTAAAAAGTATATCTTTTTTATATCTGCTGGCGTTGCTTCATTTGGAAGGTTAACTGTTTTGGAAATGCCTGAATCACAATATTTTTGGAAAGCTGCCTGCATTTTTATGTGCCACTCCGGAGGAATCTCAAGAGCTGTTATGAAAACCTTCCTTACATCCTCTGGTATTTCTTTTATACTCTGAACAGAACCGCTCTTTGCAACTCTTTCCATAAGATCCTTACTATAGAAATCCTTCTCTTCAGCAGTCTTCTCAAACACCCAGTTAGTTTCCAGCAATTGTGTTCCCTCAAGAACATTGCGTATAAAACATATAGCAAAAGCAGGCTCTATTCCTGAGGAGCAGCCTGAAATAATGCTTATGGTTCCTGTGGGAGCCACCATTGTAACTGTTGCGTTTCTCATTGATGGGAATCCTTTCTTTTCCCAAAGGCTGCCTTTGAAGTTTGGAAATGATCCGCGCTTCTTCCCGAGTTCTATGGATGCTTTCTGGCCCTCTTCCTGTATGAATTTCATGACTTTTTCAGCGAGTTTTAGAGCCTCTTCTGAATTGTATGGTATTCCAAGGAAAAACAACATATCAGCCCAGCCCATTACACCCAAACCTATCCTGCGGTTTGCCTTTGTCATTTTATCTATTTCTGGTATTGGATACTTGTTTGCATCTATAAGATTGTCTAAGAAATGTACTCCTGACCAGATTACTTTTTTCATCCTTTCCCAGTCTATATCTGGTTTTCCATCTGAGAAAACAAACTTTCCTAAGTTTATGCTGCCTAAATTACAGGATTCGTACGAGTGTAAAGGTAATTCAGAACAGGGATTTGTGGCTTCTATTGGACCTAAATGAGCTGTTGGGTTGTTCCTGTTTATTGTATCCAGAAAAATGAGCCCAGGATCTCCAGTCATCCACGCAGACTCGCAAATAAGATCCATTACTTTTCCTGCGTTAAGTTCCTTTACTTTTTCTTTTGTTTTGGGGTTTACAAGCCAGTAATTCTCCCGTTTCTCTGCTTTATTCATGAATTCGTCTGTTACAGAAACAGAAATGTTAAAGTTCTGGAGTTTTGTTTCATCCCTCTTTACAACAATAAAATCCATAACATCAGGATGGTCAAACCTCATTATTCCCATGTTTGCCCCGCGCCGTTTGGAGCCTGCTTTCATTGTGTTTGTTGCTGAATCATAAATTTCCATAAAAGATATTGGACCTGAGGAAACTCCCTGCGTTGTTTTAATAAATCCGCCTTTTGATCTTAAATGGGAAAAATCAAAGCCAGTTCCCCCACCAGACTGGTGGACAAGTGCCATATCTCCAAGGGTTTTAAAAATGCTTTTTAACGAGTCCTCTACAGGCAGAACAAAACAAGAGCTTAGTGAACCAGCGCCTGTGCCAGCATTGAAAGCCGGGCTGCCAGGCATGAATTCTCTGGCTGCCATCATGTTGTAAAACTCTTCGGCAGTCTTGTTTGAATCACCACCATATTTTGAGTCTACTGCAGCTATTGCTTTTGTAACGCGCATAAAAAGCTGGGCTGGGGTTTCTATAATTTTTCCCTTTTCATCCCTGAGAAGGTAGCGTTTGCATAAAACATTAAGTGCATTTGCACCAAGTTTTAGAAAATCTGAAACGCCGAATTTTTCCCTTATCTCCCTTTCCTCAGACTTTCTCTGCCTGTAAACTGTATAGGCGTGGGAAGCTTTTCTGTATCCTGCTGCTTCAAGTTCCCTGATTATTGTATCCTGTATTTCTTCTATGTTGGGTGGCTTTCGCTGGAACTTTTTTTCAAGTATAGAAACGACTCTTTGAGAAACTTTTTCTGCGTCCATAAGGGTTCCTGTTTTAGTTGGTTCAAGTGCTTTCAGAATTGCTATTGTTATTTTTGTTTGCAGAAATTGTTCTTTGGAGCCGTCTCTCTTTATAACAAAGCGAAGAACCATGAAAAAACATCACATAAGGTATTAATATTGTTTTCTATTAGCCAATATATATAAGCAGGATACAATTTTTCTTATGAAAATGGTATGGATTTACATAACAAATCCTTCGGAAGCTGTTGCAAACAAAGTTGCTGTTCACCTGATTAAGAAAAGGCTTGGGGTGTGTGTAAATATTTTTCCTATAGAATCTGTTTACAGATGGGGGGGAAAAATAACAAAAGAAAAAGAATGGGTTGCAATTGTCAAAACTTTATCATCTAAGAGAAATATAATAGAAAAAGAACTTTCTAAAATACATCCCTATACAATACCTTGTATTGCAGCTATTGATGTGAGTATAAACAAAAAATATGGCAAGTGGGCAGAAAGAGAAATTAAGTGAGAATAAGCTCTGCTTCGCGTGCTGCTGCCTTTATCTTTCCTTCTGAAACTCCTGTAAGCTTTTTCAGATCTTCCGGCCTGTATCTTAAAAGGTCTTTACACAGCATCATTTTGGAAGCAGAAAACTTTTGCAAATCCTCGCGCGAAAGTGTTCTGAGCACTGTTATTGGATATAGCTTTTTTTCCTCTATAAGTTTCTCTAATCCTCCATCCTGTGGATATCTCCATCCAACAAGCTCTATTCCCTTGCACTTCCCGTATTTCTCAGCATCCGATGAGAATTTTGTGTTTGAAAATAGAGAAACGGCATTTACCTGCCTTGATTTCCCAATTGCTGCACCTTCTTTAACATCCAAAAAACGTGCATAAGTATAAAGAATGTCCTTAACACCAGTGAAAATTCCAGGTGCATTATGGTATTTGCATTCTATTATTGTTGTTTCGCCCTGTTTTTCTGTTATAACATCTATCTCATGCTTAACGCACTTCCCGTTTAGGAAAACATGAGTTTTTGTTTTATATCCATATTCTTTCAAAAGTTCCCCCACAAAAGCTTCAAAAAGGAAACCTGCAGGACCAAGCCTCATTATAGATCCTTTCAAGTCATATCTAGCTGCTGCTGCCACCTCTTTTCTGCTAAGCAAACGCAAAACAAACTGCAAAATCTCCTGTGTTGTTATGCCTTCGTAAGCATGGAGCTCTGCCTCTGCTGCTATTTTTTCTGCCGTCTCTTTTGAAACACCGGCTCTTAAACAGGTCTTTATTATTTTTTCCCTTGAAAACTCTTCCCGTTCACCCGTTGTTTTGATTACAAACATGCGAAACTATATGGAACGCAGAAACAAATAGCTTTGCTTTCAGCGCTTTCTGTATGCTTTCTCTCCGCTGCCACCACTCTTGTAAGTTGTTCCACCAGACTCACCTAAACCTAAAGTTGTATGCTGAGACAGAACACCCTGAGATATATAGGTGCTGCCAATAGCTCCAAAGCTCTCTTCTCCACCCTTTACTCTATAGTCTCCGAGTATACCGCTCTCCCTAACAGATTCTGATTGTATTGCCATCATTGGAGCTGTTTCATCTACCCTGGATCCTGAAATATCTGCTCCTATCGTATCTGCCTGTCCTAAATCCAATCCCCTTAAATCACACCATGTAAGGTTTGAATTTCTCATGTTTGTTTTCTCCAGATAGGCTCCGTTTAAAGTTGACCAGAAGAAATTGGAGCGGAAGAAATTAGTTCTTTTAAGTGTTGCACTTTTGAAACTGCATGTTGTTATATCACACTCACTAAAATCAGCATCTGTAAGGTCTACATTTGCAAAATCTGCAGCATGTAGATTAGAGCCTTTGAAAATTATGCCTTTCAGTATCATGCCTGAGAAATCCTGGGCCTGCGCATCTATATTTGAAAAATCTTTCCTTCCGTTTTTGTATTCTGCATAAATATCTGAAGCACTCATTTTTGTCCTTTGTTTTTTATCTACCTCCCAAACTATATCCTCAACTTCAGCTGCTTCATCCAGCTGCTCTTTTTCAATTTTACAGCCTGCAAGAATAGTCTTTACAAAAATAGCACTGCCGAGTTTTGCTCCCATAAGGTTTGAACCATACATGTTTGTGCTGGTAAGATCAGCATTATAGAATTCTGCATTAACAAATGTACAGTCTGAGAGGTCTGAATGTTCAAACTTGCAACTGGAAAGGTTGCAGTTGTTGAAATTACATAGAAAAATTGTGGAGTGGGAAAAATCTGCACCAGTAAGGTCTGCACCATTAAAATTTGATGTTACTACTGCAACAAAGCGGAAATCTCTCCTTCCAAGCTTGTACAGCTCTATAACCTCATCTGCTGTTTTCATGCCCTTGAACTCATCTGCCTGACCTGCAGCTCCTGATTCTTTTACCATAAAAAATCAACATGTAACATGCAGGACTGCAACAACATTTTTCCTTTTTGAAAGCTTGTTAAACTCTTCCACGGCCTTTGCTGTAGGCAGCTGGTGTATTTCTATACCCTGCAGCTTTGCTGCAACCTCTATCCCAGCTTCAGCTTTGAAGCTTCCCGAACGGCCTGTACCAATCAAAATTACTTCCGGACCATGCAAAAGCAAGTCTGAAAACTGCTTTTCCGAGAACCTATGATTCCTGTCCAGAGGCATAATGTCCCCTTTCGAAGTCAAAATAAGGTCATGATCAAACTTCCTTCCATCTATAATTATCGAACCGAAATACAAACTATCTATGCGCGGCATGCTATAATTTTACTTTTAGGTAATATAAATAAATTGGTAGCCCCGAGAGGATTTTCACGCTCTACCTGAGGGGGTAGGGCTGTAGGGGGAAACTTCCCCCTGAGCTTCGAACCTCTGTATACTGGTCTCTCCAATTTCAGAGCCAGTCATCCTTGGCCGCTAGACGACGGGGCTAAATCCTAGTTCTCTGCCTAGGCTAATAAATATGTGACTGTACAATCTCTTTTATGGTGTTTAAGCTGCTTGCTCGGCAAAGAAACGTTCTATAATTCTGTTAACAACATCTGGAGGCGCGTCCATGCTGCCTACGTCAGCAGGCTTTATTCCAACACTTGCAACCCTGCTTGGTATAATGTCACCATGGAAATCGCTGCCAACTGTCATCAACAAACCATGTCTTTCTGCAAATTGTCCAACTTCCAGTATCCCAACATCCGTGTCATCTTTGTATGGATAGTAAACTTCTATTCCGTCAACGCCAGCTTCTCTTGCACTGGTTAAAACATTGCCTAAATTTCCGCCGGGCGGGGGCGCATTTCTGTTTGGATGTGCGAGAACAGCAATGTTACTATCAGCCTTTGCAGCTTTTATGGCTTCTGCATATGGTTGTGTAAATCCCTCTGGATAATCTGCTGTATCTGTTTTTCCTTTTAGAGATTCTTTTGCCTGTTTTATCTGAACTCTTGCTGAAATATCATTTTCTGCAACACCATTTTCTACTAACACTTGAGAAAGTGTATACCTGCCTACACCATAGTTCAAGTCGTTGTCATGATTTATTTTTTCTTCCAGTTTTCTTGCTACAAGTTCTGGAAAACGCTGAGCAACACTTTTCCAGTAATTACTGCGGAAATCTCTAATCCTTTTTAGATAACCTCTGAAATCTTCTCCGAAATCGCCTTTTTCAGGTTTCCTGTAAACAAGCAGATGGTGTTCTAAACCAAAAATACGAACATCTACTTCAACTCCCCTTAAAACCTGCAGTTCTGTTCCTTTAGCAGCTTCAATCGCAGCTGCAGAACCATATTCTGTGTGATGATCCACAACAGAAAGATATCTTACACCATTTCTTTTTGCTCTTTCTACAATATCTACGGGTGTTAGAGAACCATCTGAGAATGTTGTGTGTGTATGCAAATCAACTTTTACAGGCATAGTAAAAGTTAGAAAGGAAATCTATTTAAGCCACGATTTCCTGCCTGATTTTCGCACTGGTTGGCTTTCCTAACAGGACTTCAACAATTTTCAACCCAAACTCAATTGCTGTTCCTGGGCCCTGTGAAGTTATAATATTTTCATCAACTACAACTTTTTCTGCTCTTGGTCTATCTAAATTTCTTTCCATTCCTGGAAAAATTGTTGCTTTTTTGTCTTTTAGAATTCCTGCTTTTACAAGAACTAAAGGACCAGCACAAATTGCTGCAACTACCTTTCCTGAAGAGTAAAAATTCCTTATTAACTCAAGTAATTTGCTGTCTCTTATCATTGCCTCAACAGAGGCATCTCCGCCAGGTATAACTAAACAGTCATATTTTGTTGGATCTGCATCCATTAGATGGGTATCTGAGTATAGGCGGATTTTGCTCCTTCCTGTAACCATTGCACCGCTTATTCCTGAGATTGTTGTCTGTATTCCAGCCCTGCGGAGTATATCTGCTGTTGCTATAGCTTCAGTCTCTTCAAACCCATCTGCAAGTAAAATCAAAGCCTTGGACATAAAACCACCTCATATGTGTTATTTATTAATACCTTCCTGTTATTAATAGGTTGCAGGTGTTTGAATGCCAATAGTAGGTCTTACAATGAAAGAAGTGAGGGGAAAAAGGATTGGAGATGTAGTTGGGGAAATAAACGTAAATAACAACACAACTCTCAAAGACATTAAAGCCATATCACTCCCAGGAATAAATAAGGAAGGACTGCAGCTTGAGTTTGATTTTACAAGTGATTATGTGGATAAGGGAAAGAAATCCCTTGGAAACTTTTTCGTGAACGGGCAGATACTGTTTGTAGATGGGGATGGAGAGAGGGCTGTTGAGTTATGGAAAAAGAGCAAGCTTTTGCCTGAGGATATTCATTTGAGCATTATGAATGCTGTTCTAAGAAAATCTTTGATAAAGGTTGTAGAACTTGCTGACTATTTGCAGCTTCCTCCGCCTGTTTCCATGCCTGTTGCTATAATGGAAGATAAAAAGGGTAAATAACGAGCTGGTATGTTTTATTGACTGTGTGAGTGTTTAGCTGTAGATAGAAATCTGTTTTCACTCGTGCTTTTCCACGAACTCTCACATTTGGCTGGGAGGGTTGGGTCTAACTTGTGCTGTAAAATATAGTTTGTATTATATCTATTGTATTATAATATTTATAATAT